>DATMRF010000151.1:0-23562 GCA_035566435.1 Candidatus Acidiferrum sp. | reverse complement strand
GTTTTCATGCGGGTTGGGTTTTTCATATTGAGAGTAGTGTTGTCACCCTATATAGGGCCACAAAACGTGTTACAGGAACGAGAGGCGGGGAGCGGGGCGCCGGACACGGGCCAGGAAAGTCGGACCCCGAAGGGAGGGGATCCAGGTCACTTGGGTTTTCCATAATTATAGCAGTGCTCTCACTCAATTATAGGGCCACAAAACCTGTTACCTAAGTGATAAGGGGCCAGGAAGGTCCGGCGGGGGTGGCGCTCTGCTTGTTGGCGGGGGGCGGGAAGTCTAACGGCAAGCGAACCGCAGAGAACGCCAGGAACGCAGGCCGGCAGAGTCAGAAAGCTGAACTCCGAAATCAGAGATCCCAATCAAATCGAAATTGGCAAAAAAGCCAAAACGCAGGCAACGGGGAGGGCTCTCCAGGCCAATTTGGCAACGTCGCGTCGAGCCCTGGGCAAGCACCGACCAAGCGCGATGTTCCGCATTTTGCCTTCCCTGAAGTTGCGAGGAATGCCATATTGCCAAGGGCGCAGTACCTGGTATGCCGGTCACGGAAGAGAAGTTGAATGTGTTGCTCATCGAGCACGACCCCGCGTTCGCGCGGTACGTGGGCGAGATGCTCGGACAGGCGCGTGAGCTCTCGGCGGACCTTCTTCCAGTGGGGGATTTGCGGCAGGGGATGGTAGCGCTGGCCGCCGATCATTTCGATGTGGTGGTGATGGATATGTCGCTCCCGGACGGCGCCGGGCTGGCAAACATTGCCCTCATCCGCGCGGGCGCGCCGCAATTGCCCGTGATTGTCGCGGGAGATTCCGACGACGAAAGCGTCGCGCTGGAAGCCGTTCATGCGGGGGCGCATGATTACCTGGTCAAGGGCCAGCTCACACCGGGCTGGCTGGAGCGCTCGCTGCGCTATGCGATTGAGCGGCACCGGATGGACCGAGCGTTGCTGGAGGCTGAGGAGAAGTATCACAGTGTTTTCGATCACCTGATGGAGGGGATTTTCCGGACGACGGCCGACGGCCGTTACCTGATGGCCAACGCCGCGCTGGCGCGCATCTACGGGTATGCGTCGCCCGAGGAACTGGTCGCCGGCTTGACGGATATCAGCCGGCGACTGTACGTGGAGGAAGGCCGGCGCGACGAGTTCGTGCACCTCATGCAGGAAAGCGACACCGCCACCAGGTTCGAATCCCAGGTCTATCGCAAGGACGGCGTGATCATTTGGATCTCGGAGAATTGCCGGGCGGTGC
This sequence comes from Candidatus Acidiferrum sp., assembly GCA_035566435.1. Taxonomy (GTDB): domain Bacteria; phylum Verrucomicrobiota; class Verrucomicrobiia; order Limisphaerales; family UBA8199; genus DATMRF01. The sequence goes on along the minus strand of DATMRF010000151.1, from coordinate 22,315 downwards.
GCGACAGCAAAGGCGAGCTGCTCTACTACGAAGGCACCGTGGAAGATATCACCCAGCGGCGGCGGGCCGAGGAGAAAGTGCGCCATTCCGAGGCGCTTTATCATTCCCTGGTGGAAACGCTGCCACAGAATGTATTCCGCAAGAATCTCGAACTGCGTTTCACCTTCGGGAACCAGAAATTTTGCGAAACGCTCGGCCGCCCCCTCGACGAGATTGTCGGCAAAACCGATTTCGATTTCTTTCCAAAAGAGCTCGCCGGGAAATACCAACGCGACGACCGGCGGGTGCTGGAAACCGGGCAACCGTACGAAACAGTCGAGGAGCATCAGCCTCCGGGCGGCGGGAAGATTTACGTACAGGTAGTCAAGACGCCGCTGCGAGAGCCGGGTGGCGGCATCCTGGGGTTGCAAGGGATTTTTTGGGACATCACGCAGCAGCGGATGGCTGAAGAAAAGATCCGCAAGGCGAACACCGCCCTGGCGCAGAGCCGGCGGGAGCTGCAGGCCAAAAATCTGCAGATGGAGGATGACCTGAAGATGGCCCGCGAGATCCAGCTCACCATCCTCCCGCAGCAATACCCCGCCTTCCCTCGCGCCGGCCCCGGTTCCGAGAGCGCGTTCCAATTCACTCACCGCTATCTGCCCTCCGGCAGCGTCGGCGGCGATTTCTTCACGATCTCCGCGCTGTCTGATACCCAGGCGGGCGTGTTCCTTTGCGACGTGGCCGGCCACGGCGTTCGCTCGGGACTCGTTACCGCGATGATTCGAGCGGTGGTTGAGGAGATTAAACCGCTGGCGACCAATCCCGGCGAGTTTTTGACCAAACTTAACAGCGACCTCTGCTCGATCCTCAAACATGCCGGCTCTCCGCTGCTAACCACCGCCTTTTATCTCGTGGCCGACTGGCAAACTGGCGCGATGCGTTACGCGAACGCCGGACACCCCAAACCGCTGCATGTTCGGCGCACCGCAGGTCAGGTTGTCACCCTGGCGAACGCCTCGGGCAAGAGCCAGCCCGCCCTCGGCCTGATCCAAGGGGCCACCTATCAAAGCTCGGAAGTCCTGCTGTCCCCCAACGACCTCGTGCTACTCTACACCGACGGCCTGGTCGAAGGCCAAAATCAAAAGGGCGAGCTTTATACGCCTCAACTCCTGATCGGCGCCGTCCAGCGGCGGCTGCAACTGCCCGCGCCAAGCCTCTTTGACGACCTGCTGCAGGAAATCCACGCGTTCACTCAGGACGCGGCCTTCGCCGACGATGTCTGCCTGGTGGGCATGGATGTCGCCGGGGCACTGTAGACGGGGCGTGGGATTCGAATCCCGCGGTTCGTGCCGCTCGAACGCCCTGTTCGCAATGCACGACGGCAACCCCGCCTAGGAATTACTTCGCGAGGACCAGACAAGTACGCGGGATTGGAATTCCCGCGCCCCATTCAATTGCGGCGCCGAAAAAAGTTCGACTTTGGGAAAAGAAAAGCTTTACTGCGGACTAATTCAAGCTAAGCTTTTCTCGGTTCGCCAGCCCATGAGTGGTGGACCGCGAATGGATCTGAAGCGAAGAGCATCGTCCGGTTTTTCGAGCGCCGGCAGCGCCGGCAGAACCGAGAGCCTTCCCTCCGAACCGGACCAAGTTTCTTCCCGCCCTTCCCTCAGTCCTCCGCCTTCCGCCTCAAATCAAGTCAGTCAACCAACACAGGAGATTGTCCCCATGGACCTTCATCATCCAATCCTGAGAGAGTTCCCGGAACATCGCGAAGTCATTCGGCGTCTGAAAGGCTCGAATGACCACTTCCGCAGCCTGTTCGATGAATATCACCGGCTCGATGACGAAATCTATCGCATTGAAGAGGAGATCGATTTCGCCACCGACCAGGAAATCGAAGAGCTCAAGATGCGCCGGGCCAAGCTGAAAGATTACATCTACCACGTTGTCCGCCATGCCCCGCCGGCGTGCCCCGCGTGCGAAGGCACGGGAGTGATCCAATCGGGCCAGCCCGCCCCCACTCAGGCCGCGGCTTAGAGCCCGCCGCCGGTTTCACCAGTTCGGCAAGGCGCCCCGGTGCGCCCTTTGGAAGTTCTCGCTTGTGGTCCTTGTACCCTCTTGTGGCAAAACCGGTGCTTAGGCCGCCACCACTTTTGCCGTGCGGCTCTGCGCGGCGCGCTTGCGCTGAGTCTCGTCGAGCAGTTTCTTCCTGAGGCGCAAATTCTTCGGCGTCGCTTCCACGTATTCATCCGGCCCGATGTACTCGAGCGCGCGCTCCAGCGACATTTTCAGCGGCGGGTTAAGCTGAATACCTTTGCCATCGCCCTGCGAACGCATGTTGGTCAGTTTTTTCGCCTTGCACGGGTTGACCGGGATATCGTTTTCCCTCGCGTTTTCGCCGACGATCATGCCGGAATAAATTGCGTCACCCGGTTCGACCATCAGGCGGCCCCGTTCCTGGATCATGTTCAGCGCGTAGGCCATTGCCTCGCCGCTTTCCATGCTTACCAGCGACCCGTTTTTGCGCGCGACGATATCGCCCCGGTCGGGACCATACTCGTGGAATAAATGGCTCATCACCCCCAGCCCGCGCGTCTGGTTGACCAGGTCCGTTTCGAAGCCGATCAGGCCGCGCGTCGGCACCAGGGCTTCGATGCTCACCTCGTTGCCATGGTGGTTCATAGTCACGATTTCCCCCTTGCGGCCGGAGAGGTTTTCCAGCACTGGACCCATGAACTCTTTTGGAATTTCCAGGAACAGCTTCTCGATTGGCTCGAGCAAGTTGCCCTTGGAATCTTTCCGGTAAATCACCTCAGGCCGCGAAACCAGCACCTCGTGACCCTCGCGTCGCATCTGTTCGACGAGGATGGCGATCTGCATTTCCCCCCGGCCGCTGACGTTAAAAATATTCGGGGCATCAGTCTGCTCGATCCGCAGAGCGACGTTAGTGCGGACTTCCTTGACCAACCGTTCCCAGATGTGCCGGGCGGTGACGAGCTGGCCGTCCCGGCCAGCCAGCGGCCCGTCGTTAACGGCGAACTGCATTTGGATCGTCGGCGGGTCGATCGGCACGAAGGGCAGCGGCGCCCGCTCCTCGGTATCGGTAATCGTCTCGCCGATAAACACATCTTCAAAACCGGTGAGCCCGATGACGTCGCCGGCGTGTGCCTCGGAGATTTCTAAGCGCTTGAGGCCCTCAAAGTGAAAAATCGCGGTGATCTTGGCCTTCGTCTTGCGTCCGTCGCCATGGATGCAGACGTAGGCGTCGCCAGCTTTGACCTTCCCGCTGTAGATCTTGCCGAAGGCGATACGGCCGAGGTAATCGGAATAATCGAGGTTGGCGACCAGCATCTTGAACCCCTCGCCCGCATGCGCACGCGGCGGAGGGATGTGCTTGATGATGGCGTCGAACAGCGGCTCCATCGTGCCGCTGACGTGTTTGAGGTCCACCTTGGCGTAGCCATCCTTGGCGCTGGCGTAGATCACGGGAAAATCCATTTGCTCGTCGGTCGCGTGCAAGGACACGAACAAATCCCAGACGGCGTCCAACACTTTGTGCGGATCCGCGTTGTCACGGTCGATCTTGTTGATGACGACAATGGGCTTGGCGCCCGCTTCGAGCGCCTTGCGCAGCACGAACCGCGTCTGGGCCTGTGGACCGTCCGCCGCATCCACCACCAGCAGCACCCCGTCGATCATGTTCATGATGCGCTCGACCTCCCCGCCAAAATCCGCGTGGCCGGGTGTGTCCACGATGTTGATGTGGTAATCCTTGTACTTGAACGCCGCGTTCTTGGCGCGGATGGTGATCCCTTTCTCCCGCTCCAAATCCATCGAGTCCATGATTCGTTCCTCGGTGGAAATAGCCTGGTTGGCGCGGAACGTCCCGGACTGCTTGAGCAGGCAATCCACGAGCGTCGTCTTGCCATGATCGACGTGCGCGATGATGGCGATGTTGCGTATATGCTGCATGCGTAAATTGATATCCGACCGGTGCTGGCTGACCCTCTAAATGGCGGCGCCTCACAAATCGAGTTGGTTAGTCTGCCAGCAATACACCAAAGGTCAAGCTCGGTCTGGGAGCAAATTTGGAGCATTTACGCGTGGGCGGCCGACAAGATTCTTCGAAGAAGCGGGCGACCTCTCATTAACGAACTGTACCGAATGGGCGCAGGCTCGGTTCCTCGGATGATCTTGGCCTGTAGCCGGTATCGCGATCGGCCCATTTTGCCCTTGCAAAAGCGGGATGAGGTGCTAATCAGGACCTAACTGGGGGCCGGTTCACCCATGGCGAAAAAGCCACGCGGAACCGCTCTCTCCCGACCGCCTGTGCGGTCTTCGAATAACGCTGCCTTCCGTAGCGTCGCGATTGGACCAGTGTAGCAGCCCGATGACAGGGCCCAGGACTGGCGTATATTTCTGATTGCGAGCGCGTTCGAAAGACCAAAAGCTTCCAGGCGCGCTCACTAGCTAATTCGCGGGTTTTAGAACGGATTTTATATGGTTGATACAAATGTGACTACTCCGGCGCCACGCAAGCGACGCCGCTGGCTCCGGGTGCTTGGCCTGATTTTCGGTGTACTGATCGTGTTGGTCATCGTGGCCTATTTCGTTGGCACCAGTTCAGCGTTCTTCAAAGGGGTAATTTTGCCGAAAGCAAGCGCGGCGCTCAATGCCAGCATCACCGTCAGCGATGCTTCCATCAGCCCCTTCCATGAGGTTGTGCTAAAGAATTTAAAGGTGCAAACGAGCGGTTCAGAGCCGCTGGTGACGGCCCCCGAGGTCCGGTTGCGCTACAGTCTCATGGATATCATCGGCGGCAACATCCATGTGGACGAAGTCACCCTGAGCTCGCCCACCGTGACGCTGGTTGAAAACCCTGACAAAACCAGCAACCTGGACCCGATCCTGAAGGCGTTTCAGGGAAAGCCGGCCCAACCCGCGCAGCCAGCCAAGTCCTCCAAACCGATGAATGTGGACGTGAGGAAGATTTCTCTGACCGAGGCGACGTTGCGCCAGATCAAGTTGTACGCTGCCGGCGAGCACCGCGACCTGGCGGAACTGACGCACGTCAACGTCACGGTGGACAGTATCAAGAACGGCCAAACCGGAAAACTGGACTTGAGCGCGGAAATCAGTGTGCAAAACAACCCGCCCGCGCCAGGCACTAACGGCCTGCTGCATGCCAAGCTTGAGGGGAGTCTCAGCCTCGCGCTCACGGCGGACCTCAAACCGGGTGCGATACAGGGCACCACCAAACTGGAAGTCACTCGCGCCGAGGGTGCGCTAGCGCAGGCAGCGGGATTTGTCGCAAACTTTGATTGCAATGTGACTCCAACCGACATCAAACAGGTCGCTTTGCGGTTTGCCAAGGGCGGCACGCCGCTGGGCGAACTCGTCGTCAAGGGTCCTTATGACATTGCGGGAAGCGAAGGCCGCCTGACCATCTCTCTGGTTAACATCGACAAGAACCTGCTCAACATTGCGGGCGGCGGCAGTGGGCTCGATTTTGGACCCACCACGATCAACTCGACCAACGTGGTCGAGTTGGCGAAGGCAGGCAAGTCAGTCACAGCTTCCGGCCAGTTTAATCTCAACAAGTTCCAGGTGACGCGGGCGAATCAAACCACCCCGGCTCTGGAGCTGCACGCGGACTACAACGTGACGGTCGATACGGCGGCCAGCACGGCGGTGCTGCGCTCCCTGACCATCACCGGGACGCAAAAGGGCAACCAGCTCGTTCGCGGTGAATTGGCAAACCCAATGACGTTCGCCTGGGGCACCACTGCCAACGCAGTCGGAGATTCCACGCTTAGCCTCGCCGTCACTCACCTTGACCTCGCCGACTGGAAGCCGTTCCTGGGCGAGGTCGCTCCAGCTGGAGATGTAAATGTGAAGTTGCAATTGGTCTCCAAGCAGGCCGGCAAGCAGCTCGGATTCGACGTGAGCTCCGAAATTGACAATCTCACCGCCGGCGCCGGCAGCAACCGGATTACCCAGGCGACGGTCACCTTGACGCTGCGCGGCCAGGCGACGGACATGAAGCAGTTCAGTTTCCCCGAATACAAACTGGGTCTCGCGCGGCAAAACCAGCCACTGGTGAGCGTCTCCGGCTCCGGCACTTATGACCAGGCTGCGGGCAACGCCGACCTGCAACTGGATGCGCAAGTCATGCTCGCGCGACTGCTTCAAGCCCTGCCCCGCCCAGACCTCGACGTTTCCTCAGGAACGGCTGAGTTAAAGGCGCATATCACGCAGAAGGGAAAGAACCAGGATGTCACCGGCAATCTGGCGCTGGCTGATTTCACTGGAAAAGTGGGCAGCAACGCGTTCAACAAATTCGGAATGACAGCCGACCTGGACGTCGGAATGACGCCACAGGACGTGCAGATACGCAAGATCGCCGGCAAGCTCACCCAGGGCGGCGACGCGGGCGGGGACTTCAGCGTTTCGGGAAAATACCTCACGAACCAGTCCGTCCAGCTAACCCTCAAGCTGGCGGACTTCAACCAAAACGGTTTGCGACCGTTCCTCGAATCGGCGCTTGCAGGGAAAACGCTGACCAGCATTGCGTTGAACGCGGATGCCTCGGTCCAGTACGACCCGCAAGCGGCTTCGTCCGTGAAGGCAGACATGCAAATCACCAACCTTGTGGTGCGCGACCCGACCGGCCAGTTCCCCGCGACGCCGTTAGCGGCCGGGATTCAGGTCGATGCTTCGCTGAACAAGCAAGTCGCCGACATCCGCCAGTTCCAAATCGCGCTCACATCCACGGCTCTGGCGACAAACCAGGTGCAGCTCACGGGCCACATTGACATGTCCAACACCAACGCCACCCAGGGCAACGTCAAGCTAGCGGCCGACTCGCTTGATTTGACGAGCTACTACGACCTGTTTGGCGGCCAACAGAAAGCGGCGGGGCAATCCGCAGCTCCGGCAACGCCGCAACAACCGTCCGCCGCATCTGCCCCACCAGGTCCCGAGCAGGAGCCGCCGGCGAAAAAACTGCCACTGCAAAACTTCACCGCAGAGGCGAGCGTCGGCCGGCTTTACCTGCATGAGGTTGTGCTCACGAATTTCCAGGCGGTGACGAAAATCGACGGCGGCCACGTGGTGGTCAATCCGTTCAAGCTTTGGGTCAACGGCGCGCCGATGAATATGCTGGTGGACGTGGACCTGGGAGTGCCTGGCTACAAGTACGATTGCTCATTCAACGCCGACGCCGTACCGCTGGCACCGCTGGTCAATACGTTTCAGCCGGAGCGCAAGGGACAGCTCAGCGGCACGTTTACCGCGGTGGCAAAAATCACCGGCGCGGGTACCACCGGGGCGAGCATGCAGAAAAACCTTCAGGGAAATTTTGATGTCGGTTCGACGAATCTGAACCTGTCTGTCGCCAACGTCCACAACAAGGTGCTTAAGTTGCTGGTCAAGGTGGTGACGATGATTCCAGAGCTGGCGAAGAATCCTGAAAGCGCGATCTCGAGCTTTGCGGGGTCTCTAACCTCCGGAGGCGGCACCGGCAAGACCGGCGGGTTATCCAGCGACATGGAGAAATCGCCAATCGATCAAATTGTGGCGAAAGGGACTATCGGCTCCGGCCAGGTGGTTCTGGAATCGGCGCTGGTCCAAAGCCCGGCATTCCAAGCCAAAGCCAATGGCACCATCACGCTCGCACCAATCCTAACCAATTCCACCCTGCAGATCCCGGTCGCGATCGCGTTGAGCCGGCCTGTGGCGGAGCGAATAAATCTCGTCCCGGCGAACACGCCGACCAATGCGCTGTACGCTGCGCTGCCTGACTTCCTTACCGTCCGCGGGACCGCCGGAGAACCCAAGCAGGACATCAACAAGGTGGCGCTTGCGGGGACCCTGGTCAAAGGCATCGGCGGCCTGATCCCGGGCGCGGCGGGTGGCGGGAAGACGGGCAGCATTCTCCAGGGCGTAGGCAATTTGCTGGGAGGCAACGCCTCTCCTGCAACTAACGCGCCGGGCACCAGCGCGCCTGCCACCAACCAAAACCCAGTCAATAACCTGCTGAAAGGCTTGTTCAAGTGAGTGGCGTGACCGAGGGCGGACGTCAGGGGACAGGTGTTAGGTGAGTGATTCGTGAAACGTGAGAGGTGAAACGCGAAAGGTGAACTCGGCACGTGAAACTTGACGCATGACAGCTCTCACTGAACACTCGCCCGCACCATGCAACCCATCCTCGACTACCTCCGCGAAAACCAGTCGCGGTTCATTAACGAGCTCTGCGACTACATTCGTTTCCCCAGCGTTTCGGCCCAGCCGCAGCACCGGCAGGATCTGCATAACTGCGCCGAATGGCTGGTGAAACATTGCCAAGGACTGGGTCTGGAAGCACGACTCTGTCCGACCGAGGGGAATCCCGTGGTCATCGCGAAAACGCCGCCGGCTCGCACCAACGGGCAGCGCCGCCCTCACTTTGTTGTCTATGGCCACTACGATGTTCAACCGCCCGAACCGTTCGAGTTGTGGAAATCGCCGCCGTTCGAGCCGCGCATCGAAGGCCGCTCGCTGTTTGCGCGCGGGTCAACGGACAACAAAGGCCAGAACCTGGCTCACCTCAAAGCGGTAGAAGCTTACCTCAAGACTGGAACTGACTTGCCTTGCGACATCACATTCGTGATCGAAGGCGAAGAAGAAGTCGGCAGCAAAAACCTTGCTGAATTCCTAAAGGAGCATCGCTCCGAGCTGGCGTGCCTCGCGATCGTCATTTCCGACACGGGGATGCCCTCCCCCAAGCATCCAGCGTTGACGTATGCGCTCCGGGGCATCACGGCGTTTGAGGTCACCGTTCGTGGCCCCGCTCGGGACCTACACTCGGGGATCTTTGGCGGAACGGTGGATAATCCAGCGATGGCGCTATGCCAAATCCTGGCCCAATTGCGAGATGCGAAAGGCCGAGTGGCGATTCCAGGCTTCTATAATGACGTGCAGCTGCTTTCTGCGTACGAGCGCAAAGAGTTCAAGCGGTTGCCGTTCAAGGAACAAGCGTACCGGAAGTTCCTCGGGGTGCCCAAGTTGTTCGGCGAGCGTGGCTATACGCCGATCGAACAGCGTTCCGCGCGCCCGACTCTCGAAATCAATGGGCTGACCAGCGGTTACCAGGGCGAGGGCAGCAAAACGATAGTACCCGCCTGGGCACGAGTCAAACTTACTGCCCGCCTGGTGCCGAACCAGACCCCAGACCGCATCAGCCACCTGGTCCGGCGGCATCTGCAAAAGTTGTGCCCGCCGAGCGTGCGGATGGAAATCGTCGGGGGTCACGGCGGAATGCCCTACCTTGTCTCTCCAACCAGTGCCCGGGCGCAGGCCGCGTTGCGCGCCTTGAAAACCGCGTTTGGCTGCGAACCGGTCTTGATGCGCGAAGGCGGGTCCATTCCGATCGTAAACGATTTCAAGAAAATCCTAAAGGCCGATGCCCTGATGCTCGGCCTGGCGCTGCCGGACGATAATGCCCACTCTCCGAACGAAAAGTTCAACCTCGACTGCTTCGAAAAGGGGCAGTTGATGAGCGCGTATTTGTGGCAGGAGCTGAGCGGGGGGAAGTGAAGCGTGAAACGTGATGCTCGGCTAGTCAGGCACCCCACGTCTGCAGCTCGGCGGCCAAACGCTCCACCGGCAGGCCCACTACGTTGGTGTAGGAGCCGGAGATTTGCTCGACCAGCAGGTCACCTTCCTCCTGGATGGCGTACGCGCCCGCTTTGTCGAGCGGGTTTACGCGGGTCAGGTAACGGCGGATCTTGACCGCATCCAAAGGACGGAAGGTAACGGCGGTGGTTTCGGCAAAGACCTTTTGCCGGTGCTCACGCAAATGCAACAGGCAAATGGCGGTAACGACCTCGTGGGTGCGGCCTTCGAGTTGCTCCAGCATCTCGTAGGCATCTTCCAGGTTCCTCGGCTTCCCATACAGCCGGCTGTCCAGCAGCACCACGGTATCGGCTCCCAGCACCAAGGTGTCGGGGAACTTTTTAGCCACCGTGCGCGCTTTCCGATAGGCGTTGATCTGGGAGACCTCCCAGCCAGTCAGTTGGTCGTGTTGGAGCTCCGGCGCATCGCTGGGCACCACTTTGAATTCCACCCCGAGTTGACGCAGCAATTCCAGGCGCCTCGGCGAGCCGGAGGCCAGGATCATCGACGGCAGGTTCATGAAGATTCAAAATTGAATTGTTACCGGGAACAGCCGCTCAGCCAAAAGCTACTGTAACATACACACTTACCGTCGCAGAGTCGAGCGGCGAAGAGCAGCGAAACGCGTGCTCTTTGGGTCACGCTTGCTTTTGACGCACCGCGGGTTCATCAAACCCTGATAGAGCATGGGGGAAACAGCTATATGCGACAGCGGACTCCCGCTTTGCCTTGAGGAAAGCAGGTCGCCCGCCTAGATTGGCGGGGTGAACAAAAGCCTCTTTGCGCGGTGGCAGGCAAACTTTTGGGCAGGCTTGGCGATCGTCCTGCCGGGTGTCATTTCGATTGCAGTGCTGGGCTGGCTGTTCGGTACGGTGGCGAACATCACCGACACGCTGCTAATCTTCCTGCCGCGCACTTTGACCCATCACGACCAGGGAGCCGGCCGGATGCACTGGTACTGGAGCGTAGTGGCGCTCGCCCTCGCGATTTGCCTGATCACGATCGTTGGCCTGCTGGCGCGCTATTATTTCGGAAAACAGATGATCCAATGGGTGGACTCGACGATGTTGCGCGTGCCGCTGCTGAACAAAATCTACAGTGCGATCAAACAAGTCAACGAGGCCTTTTCTTCGAGCAACAAAAATGCCTTTCGGACGGTGGTGCTCGTCGAGTTTCCGCGGCCCGGCGTCTATTCCATCGGTTTTATCACTAGCGAGCAGCATCCGGAGGCGCAGGCTAAGCTCAACCAAAAGGTCGTGTGCGTGTTCGTGCCCACTACGCCAAACCCGACTGGAGGCTTTCTGCTGCTGGTCCCGGAAGAAAAAGTCACGAAACTGGAAATGTCGGTTCCCGATGGCATCAAATATATCGTCAGCCTGGGGTCGATCCTGCCGGAGTACACGCCGGCCTCAGCGAGGAAGCTTGAGGCGCCCGCGCCTATTTTGATTCCTGCCAGCCATGATTGAAACCGCTACCGGCCTGGTCTTGCGCACGCGCCCCCTCACCGAGACCAGCCTCATCGTGCAGTGGCTGACGCCGAATCTCGGTCGGCTGGCGACGGTGGCAAAAGGCGCCCGTCGGCCTAAGTCCCCTTTGCGCGGAAAGCTCGACTTGTTCTACCTGGCTGATTTCAGTTTTGCGCGCAGCCGGCGCTCGGAACTGCACACCTTGCGCGAGGTCAACCTGCGAGAAACCCACCGTGGTTTGCGGCGAGAACTGTCCGCGCTCCAGCAGGCGGCCTATTGCGCGGCACTCGTTGAACAATCAACCGAAACCGAGACCCCACTGCCCGCGGTGTTCGAGCTGCTCATGGGGTTATTGAACCGGCTGGCAGAAGGGCTAACGCGACCGGAAACGGTTTTTGCTTTCGAGCTCAAGCTCCTCAAGGAACTTGGCATGCAACCGAATTACGAGCGAAGTGAATTGAATGCGGGCACCAAACAGATCCTACGGACTCTGACGGATGGAGATTGGCCCCTCATCGCCCGCCTCAAACCCAGCGAAATGCAGGTCAAGTCGCTGGGGCCGTTTCTGCTGGATTTTTTGACCTATCACCTGGGTAAGGTGCCCAAAGGCCGGAACCTCGCGCTGCAGCAACCGGATTGGGAAAGCACCTCCTCGCTGGTCGAGCGGGCGGTGGGGCCCTGAGCCGAGGCAGGGACAGCCACGTCTCCCGCGATCTCTGGTGACCGACATTCTACGGGGACGCGGCCGTCCCCGCCCCGGCAACATGCCAGCGCTCCGGGCTAGCGTGCCGCCAGCTCAGCCTGCGCCTTCGCTTCCGGTTCGGCCCACTTCCCGTGTTCCTTAATGAGATCGACCAGGCGCTCCACGGCTTCGGCCTCTGGAATGTTGAACTTGATCGGCACCTTGCCGACGTAGAGATTGATTTTGCCGGGCGCGCCGCCGACGTAGCCGAAATCCGCATCCGCCATCTCGCCTGGCCCGTTCACGATGCAACCCATGATCGCAACCTTTACCCCTTTGAGATGCTCGGTTCGGCTCTTGATGCGGGCGGTGACAGTTTGGAGGTTGAAAAGCGTGCGACCGCACGACGGACAGGCGACGTAATCGGTCTTGAAAGAGCGGCAGCCCGCAGCTTGCAGGATATTGAACGCCAGAAGTAAGGATTGGCCCGCGCCGGATTCGCCCCGCACCAGGATCGCGTCGCCTATCCCGTCGGCGAGTAATGAGCCGATAACAACCGAAGCGCGCAACAGGGCGATTTTCGGCTCGATCGGCGCGGCCTGGAAACCAAGGCAATCCTTCAGCAGGATTGGGTTGTTGCGGCCGAGGCGTTTTAGTTTCGCCGCGAGCAAGCGGAAGGCGGTGATCGCCGGCAGGGCGAGGCCGTCTTTGACCGTCACGAGCTGGGTTTCACAGCTCACCTCGAAATCGTTCGTGGGGTCGATTTCCTGGACGTTAAGGTCCTCGTAAACCGCCTCGGGTTTGACATCCGCCTTGGGACTAAGCCTGGGCGCGACTTTCTCCCAGGTTGCCCGCGTCACGACCACGCGCACGGTTTGCTCGCCGCCGCACTTCACGCCTTCGGTCAGCGCGACCTCGGGAGTGGAGCGGCGGGTGAAGGTGAAAGGATCGAACGAAGGTTGAGCGTTGAAGGTCGCCGGTCGAAGGTTGGCGAGCTTCGGCACCTCGGCCAGCAAATCTCGGCAGACCTCGATCTCGCGCGGGGAATCCTCAGTCAAGGAAACGCGAATGGTGTCACCAAGCCCGTCGCAGAGCAGCGAGCCAATACCGATCGCGCTCTTGATCCGCCCATCTTCACCCTCGCCGGCCTCGGTGACGCCGAGGTGGATAGGGTAGTTCCAATCCGGGCCCTCCTGTTCGAGGCGGGCGACCAGCAACCGGTAGCACTCGATCATGACCTTGGGATTGCTGGACTTCATCGAGAACTTGAAATTGCGGAAATCGTTCTTTCGCGCAATCCGGGCAAACTCGAGCGCGCTCTCGACCATGCCCAGCGGCGAATCGCCAAATCGGTTCATGATACGGTCGCTGAGCGAACCGTGGTTGGTGCCGATTCGCATCGCGCGGCCCATTTCCTTGCACAGCTTCACCAGCGGGGTGAACTTCTCCTCGATGCGCCGCAACTCGGCGGCATATTGCTCGTCGGAGTACTCCTTGATCGCGAACTTCTTGGAGTCCGCATAATTGCCTGGATTGACGCGGATCATCTCGACCCACTTGGCCGCCTCCATCGCGGCATCGGGCTTGAAATGGATATCCGCGACGATCGGAACCAGGCAACCGCGGCCGTGCAGCTCGGTAACGATGTTCTTGAGGTTCGCCGCGTCTTTGACGGTGGGCGCCGTGATGCGGACGATTTGGCAGCCAACGGCGACGAGGTCGAGGGTTTGCTTGACGCATTCTCCCGTGTCCATCGTGTCGCACGTGAGCATCGACTGCATCACGACCGGGTGGTCGCCACCGATGATGACTCCGCCGCGGGAAGGATCGCCGACAATGACTTCGCGGGTCAGACGGCGCTTATAGACGAACGGCGACTCGCAATAACGCATAGTCAATTCTTCGGCGCAAACACCATCGGCTCCTCCCGGTCTCGGCGGGCGCTGCGTACCCAGTCACCGGTATCGTAAAAAGCCAGGAACAGCATGAAGCCGATCAGAACGACCGCGCACGCGGTCTGGAGGTACTGCAGGACGGTGGCGCTGACCGGCCGTCGGCGAACCGCTTCGAACAAGGCCAAAGCGATATGGCCGCCGTCCAGGACTGGGAACGGCAGCAGGTTCAGCAAAGCGAGGTTGACGTTGATCACGACGCTCCACCAGAGCACCAGTCGCCAGCCGTGCGGACTCTGAAAAAGATTACTGTACAAACGAACAATCATCACCGCCCCGCCGAGCTGCTGCAGGCCGATGTCGCTCTTATGCGAAAAGACAGCTCCGAGCGTCGCGACGATTTGGCCCACGCCTTCCTGGATCTGGGAAATGGGATTGGGATGTTCCAGGGTGATATTGGTGTTAACCTGCCAGATAATCCCAAAGGAGGGCCCGCTTTGGGCAGGCTTTTGCGGCTTCTCGGCAAGCAAGTCGCGGTCAAACACTTCTGTTCCCCGGCGGATAGTGAAGGTTGCAGGTTTAATCGCCCCATTGGTCATTGAAGCTTCCTCGTAAAAGACAGGATCAAAGCTGTAGATTTTCTTGTGATTCAGGTCCAGAACTTCGTCTCCCCTCCGCAGCCCCGCGGTGGCCGCAGGGCTGTTCGTGACCACACCGCCGATGATCGGCTCGATGGCCCGCCCAATAAGCAGTTGACGCAACGCCTTTCTCTCGTACCACTGGGTCGGGCGCTTATAGGGTACCGCTTGTGTCAGATAGTTTGTGCCCTCGCGCCGGTATTTGATTGAGATTGCTGTCTCCTTGCTTGTGATAATTCGCCAGGTGACACTGTCCTGAGAGGGGGGAGCGAAACACTTGACCGGGTGGCCGTCAATTTCAATAATCTTGTCTCCCGGCCGCAAACCGGCCTTCCATGCGGGACCCTCAAACGTCTGCCCATCCTGCGTGTAAGAAGGCACGACCCAGCCAACCGTTGTCGAGTTATCGTCGTCGTTGACGGGCCGGCCCACAACGAAGACCACAACCGCAAACGCCCCGGCCAAAAGGAAACTAAAGAGCGGCCCGGCGACCGCGACGATAATTTTGTCCACCGCCGAGATGGGCGGCAGGGGTTGGCCGGCGCTTTCGCCTTTGCCCTCGATGGCCTCCATCGTTGCCATCTGCGGCAACGACACATAACCGCCCGCCGGAATCGTGCCCAGCGCGTATTCCACGCCGTTGATTTTCTTCTTCCAAATCGGCTTGCCGAACCAGATCGCAAACCGATCAACTTTAAGCCCACGCCAGCGTGCCGCCAGGAAATGCCCGAGCTCATGCACAAAAATGAGCAAGTTGAAGAGCAGCAGCACCTCAAACAGGATAAAAACAAACTTCAGAATCGACATATGTATAGCGAATCGCCCAAAAACAGGGCGCGCCTGAATATAGCAGCGATTGTGCCAGAGGCAATGATTGAGGACTCTTGATTTAAGAAGCGGTCCGGGAACATTACAAAGCTGAAATGCTAAAACGGCCAGGCGAGAACGTCTGGCACCGGGGAGCCGGGCGGTTCGGGCTTCTAACGGGCGGCCTCGTGGCGAGCCCAGGCGTCGGCGGCGAGGATCTGGTCGAGCGTAGGGTGGAAAACGGCCTGATGCGTTTCGAGGGTGTGGCGAACGGTGTCGGAGATTTGCGTGAAGTTGCTGCGCCGATTGACAAAGGCATCGACCGCGACTTCGTTGGCGGCGTTGAGAACCGCCGGCATGGTGCCCCCGACCTCCCCTGCCCTCCGCGCCAAACCGAGCGCCGGGAACCTGTCGGGGTCGGGTTCTTCGAAAGTCAGGCTGCCCAGTTTGGCGAGATTGGTTTGAACGCGGTCGCTGCCGGCCCGCTCAGGATAAGTCAGCGCATACTGGATGGGCAGGCACATGTCGGGGGTGGAAAGCTGGGCCAGCATCGAACCATCTACAAATTCAACCATCGAGTGGACCACGCTCTGCGGGTGGACCACCACAGAGACGCGCCCCATCTCGATGTCAAATAGCCAGCGCGCTTCGATCATCTCCAGGCCCTTGTTAAAAAGGGTCGCCGAGTCGATCGTGATTTTGCGGCCCATGACCCAGGAAGGGTGTTTTAGCGCGCGTTCAACCGTAATGTTCGGAAACTCGGATTTGGGGGTCTGACGAAAGGGGCCACCGGACGCGGTGAGCCAAAGCCGCCGGACGGAGGCGGGCGGTTTGCCGTCGAGGCACTGAAAGATCGCCGAGTGCTCGCTGTCCACCGCCAGGACCCGGACGCCGTGTTTGCGGGCCTCGGCCATGACAATCTCACCGGCCATCACCAGGATTTCCTTGGAGGCGACCGCAATATCTTTTCCGGCCCGGATCGCCGCCAGCGCAGGCTGCAATCCCGCCGTTCCCACGATCGCGATCAACACCACGTCCGCGCCGGGCAAAGTAGCGAGCTTTAGCAGCCCTTCGGCGCCGCAATGCACCTCGGCCGAATTACCGAGCGCGTTCCGCAGCTCTTGCTCCTTTCCCGGGGCAGAAATGGAAACGGCCTGGGGTTTGTGGCGGCGGCACTGTTCGACCAGCAAGCCCACATTGTTGCCCGCGGCCAGCCCTATGAGTTTCACGCGGTCGGGGAGATCTTCGGCAACCTTGATAGTGCTGGTGCCGATGGAACCGGTGCTCCCCAACAGAACGACCCTTTTCACGATTCTCTATATCTACGATGTGCGATTTACGATTTACGCGAGCGCACTGTACCCTGAGAACGCACGGTCTTAGCAGATGCAACAACGATAGCGAGGAGCTGGTCACCTTCGCTCATCAGGCTTGCGAGGCGGCTGGCCTTTACCAGCTTGTTCTCCACGAGCAATTCCATCCAAAAGAGCGATTCGTCGCACTCTTCTTCGACAATCTTCAGCTTGTTCACAAAATCGGCCGTCGATTTCGCGCGACAAGCGGAGCGGTAGTTCGCGCCAACGGAAGTGCCGCTCCCCAGAAGCTGTCTGCCGAGGGTTTGGGGGATCCATCCGTTTGGCAGTGACTCACATACTTTTACGACGCGGTTGGCGTATGCCTTTGTCCGCGTTTTCATTTCTTCACGTGTCATATCATCGTTCCTTCCGAGAACAGTCGTTCTGTACTCAAACAACCGCGTAAATCATAAATCGTAAATCGCAAATGTTAAAAGCTACCGGGCGGTCAACACATGCCTCAGGTACAAATACATAATGGGCGCATTAAACAGCAAGCTGTCGAGCAAGTCGAGGATGCCGCCGATGCCTGGGAAGAATCTGCCGGAATCTTTGACCCCGGCTTCGCGCTTGAAAATGGATTCGATCAAGTCGCCGACGACCGCGGCCAGGCCGAGGAGCAGCCCCAGGATTACCGCGTGGAACAACGTGATCCCCACCAGGTGCTCGCCGAAGTAGTGAGCGAATAGAACGCTGGCGGCGGCGGACGCTACGAGGGCGCCCGCAAAACCTTCCCAGGTCTTGCCCGGGCTGATCCGCGGGATCATTTTGTGCCGGCCGATCAATGAACCCACGACGTAGGCGCCGCTGTCGCTGATCTTGGTGATCAGCACAAAGTACAGCAGGTAATAGTGGCCTTCCACGCCCGGGAAAAAGTTGATCTTTTGGATGAAGTTGAGCAGCCAGGGCACGTACATCAAACCGAACAACGTGGTCGAGATTGCCAGGATGCCGGTGGTGTTGCTGCGAGAGAAGAACTGGCGAAGGCACAAGCCCAGCACAAAAAGGATGAGGAAGCTGGTCTCGAAATCATTGACCCGCGCGGGCGAACCAGAGGTGCCAATCCGGCCGGTCAGATTCAGAAACGTGCCGATCATCAACAGCAAACCGCCCAGCAGCCCGCACCATTTGAAACAAACCAGGTCGCGCTTTTCGACGAGCCCGTAGAACTCCGCCAGCCCGGCCACCGCCAGGCACACCACGATGACCAGGAAGACGTAATCCGAGAGCGCGCGGTTGCTCGAGAAAAGAGCGGTCAGGACAATTGTCCACAGCACGACGAAACTGAGCAGGCGGCGCAGGAAAATTTTGAATTTCGAAGGCGGCGATGGCGCGGCAGCGTCAGGCATGCCGCTAGACAGTAGCCGGAGCGGCAGACGTGTCGAGCCAATTCACGGGTTAGACGCCCCCAAAGCGCCGATGCCGGCAATTGTATTCTTCGAGGGCGGCATAAAACTGCGGTTTGCGGAAATCCGGCCAGAGGGTTTGGGTGACTACCAGCTCGGTGTAGGAGATTTGCCACAGCAGGAAATTGCTGACCCGCATTTCGCCGCTCGTGCGGATGAGCACGTCGGGGTCAGGCATGTTCCGCGTGTACAGGTGCTGGGCGAAAACCTGCTCGGTGATGTCCGGCGGATCAAGTTCGCCCGCTTTCACCTTCTTGGCGAGACTGCGCACGGCATCGACAATCTCGGTGCGGCCGCCGTAACTCAGCGCCATGATCAGCGTCAGCCCGTTATTCTTCGAGAGCGTCGCCATGGACTTCTTGAGATGTTCCTGCACCAGCTCCGGCAGGCGATAAATCTGGCCGATGATCTCGAGCCTCACGTTGTTTTTGTTGAGCTCCGGCGTCTCAGTTTTTAGGTAATGCACCAGGTATTTCATCAGCGCATCGACCTCCTCCTTGGGCCGGTTCCAGTTCTCGACTGAGAAGGCGTAGAGGGTCAGGTACTTGATTCCGATCTCGCCCGCGGCCCGGATAATCGCGCGCGCCGATTCGGCCCCCGCGCGATGGCCTTCGATGCGGGGCAAATGTCGCTGCCGGGCCCAGCGGCCGTTGCCGTCCATGATGATGGCGACGTGCCGCGGCAGCGTGGCCTTCGCTTCGGGGCTGAGATGGGCGGTTTGCGTGCTCACCTCGTCAATCGTACATCGTAAATCACACCAGGATCGTTTGCTCGCGGCCGGGCCCGATGGAAGCAATCGCCAACTTCGCGCCGGTTAACTCGGCGATAGCCTTCAAGTAGGAGCGAGTCTTAACCGGCAGGTCTTTCCACTTTCGCGCGTTGTGCGTCGGCGCGCGCCAGCCGGGAAATTCGGCGTAAACCGGTTTGCAGCGGAACAGGATTTCGCCGTCGTTGGGCACGTAATCGTAGCGTTTGGCGCCATCCCGATAGCCGATGCAGACTCTAATGGTTTCGAGCGAATCCAAGCCGTCGATGTTGGTCACAGCCAACTCATCGATCCCGTTGACCATGCAGGCGTGGCGCGTCGCAACAGAATCGAACCAACCGCACCGCCGTGCCCGGCCGGTGGTGGCGCCAAATTCGCGCCCCATCGCGTGCAGCATGTCGGCAATCTCCGCATTCTCGGTCGGCAGCGGTCCTTCACCCACCCGCGTCGTGTAGGCTTTCATCACGCCGACGACCCGATCCATGCGGTGCGGCGGAACGCCGGAGCCCGTGCAAGCCCCGCCGGCCGTGGTGTTGGAAGACGTGACGAAGGGATACGTGCCGTGATCGATGTCCAAAAAAGTCCCTTGCGCGCCCTCGAACAGGATGTCGTCGCCGCGCCGGACGGCTTCGTGAAGCAACACGACGGTGTTCGTCACGAAAGGCTTAAGATAGTCGCCCGCCGCCCGGTACTCGGCGTGGATCTTTTTGAACGAAAGCGGCTGCGCGCCGAATGCTTTGAGGATTTCGTTGTTCTCTTTGATTTTCGATGCGAGTTGGCGCTCGAAACGCTCCGGGAAGATCAAATCGAGCACCCGCAGGCCGGTTCGCGCCGCCTTGTCGCCATAAGCGGGGCCGATGCCGCGCTTGGTGGTGCCGATCTTGTTTTTGCCCTTGAGGGTCTCGCGTTGCGCGTCCAGCTCGCGATGATACGGCAGAACCAGGTGGGCCGTTTCGCTCAAGAAAAGGTTGCGGTGGATCTTGATGCCCAGCTTGCGCAACCCCTCGATCTCCGCGACCAGGCTTACCGGGTCCACGACCACGCCGTTGCCGATGACGCAGGTCTTGCGTTTGCGCAAAATGCCGGACGGAACGAGATGCAAAATATACTTCTGGCCCTTGATGTGGACAGTGTGCCCGGCATTATTGCCGCCTTGTGTGCGGACCACCACATCCGCCTGCTCGGTTAGCACATCGATGATTTTTCCTTTGCCCTCATCGCCCCATTGGGCGCCCACCAGTATCGTATTGGCCATAATTCAACAAAAATCCCCAAACCAGCGTTCGGGAGCAAAGCCTTCCGTCTTTGCGCGCAGAAAATAGGAAGCAGGCCTGCAGGTGTCAACGTTGGATTCGAGCGCAACCCATTTTCACCTTGCCCGCGAGACGAACGCATTTCCATAATCGCACCGGCACTGGAGAACGATGAGCGCCTGCACCACAACGTCCCGAAACCTTAGAGCCTGCTTGGAAACCCGTGGTCTTTGTAGGAGACGACGTGAGGAGTCTCTCAACTCGCACCAGGTCCCGATTTACAGCGTGGGTTCGACACTGCCAACGAACGGTAGGGACGCGTTCCACCGCGTCCCCATTATTTCCGGCAGGGATCGGGGACGCGGTGGAACGCGTCCATACCGTTCCGTTGACCTCATGCCGCTGCTTAATGCGGATCTGATTCTCCTCGCGTCGTCTGCTGCAATACCAAGACACACCCTCAACAACCGCCGCCCGCGATCGGCTGAATCGGCACTCAGCGCGTCCGACAACTCGTGAGCAATAAGCGCTCACAAAAGGTAAAGACCCTGGGAAAACCGCCGGCCTGGCTCAGCGCGGTGACTACCCCCGAGGCCCTAGTGCTGGGTTGCCTGCTCCTCTCCTTCCTCTTGCTATGGCCTGTCGGCCACTTCGCGGTCGATGACGAGTGGGCCTTTCTCAAGTCCCTCCAACACCTCGATGTGCAGGGCCAGGTCAAAATCTCTCCGTGGAACCCGATGTCGCTGGTCGGCCAGCTTTATTGGGGGGTGCTGTTCACCAAAATCGCCGGGTTCTCCTTCACTGCGGCGCGGCTTTCGACGGTCGCGATGTTCGGCGTCCTGGGCCTGTCGGTTGCGGGCCTGCTCCGCCATATCGGCGTAAGCCGCCGGACCACGGTGATTGCTCTCGTGGCCCTGATGTTCAACCCGCTCTGCTTGTTCCATGGGTTTCTATACATGACCGACGTGCCGGCTTGCGCGTGGACGGCGCTCGCGCTTCTGCTCATGGTCAAGGGGCTCGAGGGACAGGGCTGGTGGCAACCATGGTGGCTGCTGGCCGGTTCACTCTGCGGCGCGTACGGCTTTCTGTTACGGCAGAGTGGCCTGCTCGTCCATGTCGCTTTGGTCGTTTTCCTCCTGCTTTACGACCGGCGCAGACTGCTCACCCCCGTGGCGTTCATCGCGTGTTTCGTCGTGCCGGCTGTGACCGCCGTTAGCTTCCAATACTGGTACCACTCTGTCCACGGCCCCACGATAATGTACCGGGAAGAAAGCCGGCAGGTCCTCCAATCGCTCAGGCATCCGGATGCGGGTGAGCTGTGTCTCGCTGTGTTCCAATACGGCGTTTATATCGGGCTGTTTACCCTGCCACTTCTGGTCGCGCTTCCCCTGACCTTCTGGCGGCAACTGACGCGTTGGCGGCTCGCGGCGCTGGCGGTGGTGACGGTCCTCAGCGTTGTCGCTGTGGCCGTACTGGTGGCTCGCCAGCACCTCATTTTCCCTTACCTGCCGAACAAGTTGACGCAGTTCGGACTTCTCTCTCTCAATGAGGTGATCGTGGGCGACCGCCCGCTGCTCTGGAATCACCAGGTCGCCTGGGCTGTGACGATTCTCCTGGCGCTGGCGTTGATCGGGTTCGTCGGGGTGGCTTTACGGAAAGGAGTTGGGCCCTCGCCGACAGTGCCGCCTACCGCGTTGCGGCTGGTCACGATTCTGGGAGCGATCCAATTCCTCTATCTGTTGGTGACAGTCAAGATCGTTTTTGACCGCCACTTGCTGATGATTCTCCCCACCGCACTCCTTCTGGTTGCTGGTTGGGCAAAAGACTGCACGATGACTCGAGCCGCCCCTGCGCTGGTGCTCGCGTTCCTCGCCTGCTACGGCCTGGCCGGCACCCATGACGTTTACGCCTTCTCGCGAGCTGCGTTCAAGGCGGGCGACTCGCTCATCGCTCGGGGCGTGAGCCCGATGTCGATCGAGGGTGGGTACGCCTTTGACGGCTGGTACACCTTCGAGGTGTGGCAGCAGGAAAAGGTTCGGCGCGCTCGAACGTCGGACCCGTGGTGGGTGCAAGCCCTCATGCAGGGCATCGATTCTCGGTGGCTGCTGTCGTTGTCGCCCGCTGTGGACGAAGAGGCTTATCGCGAGTCGCGCCGCCCGTGGACCGCGCGTAACCCGCCCGACATCCAGGGCTACCACACGGTCGAAACGGTTCCTTACACCACCTGGTTGCCGCCGGCGCGGCGCGAGCTATACGTTCTCGAGAGGCCGTGACTTAGAGCGTGTTTGAAAACTCAACAAACCCAAAGAAATTCTCAGAATTGACTGTACTTTTTTGATCACTTACCCCAGCAAACTGGGGATGCGATACACTTGCGATCTCACTGACACCGAATGGAAACTCATCGACTACTG
>DATMRF010000150.1:0-46313 GCA_035566435.1 Candidatus Acidiferrum sp. | reverse complement strand
GTCCGCCGCGCTGATGTATGCGGCTGATTTAACCGAAGACTACGTGGATTTTAATAAGGGGGATGTAAGCGACCCAAGCTCGCTGGGGGGGTAACCGATTCAAGTCCGAAGTTCGAGGCCGGGGGGAATTCGCTTGCGTCTTGAAAGGCGGAACCGTTTCTTTGAGCGCCTGCACACATGCAAGATTTGATCGCTAAGGCGACGGCCCTGCTGGAAGCGCTGCCGTATATTCAGAAATTCAACGGCGCGACGTTCGTCATCAAGTACGGCGGGAGTTTCATGGACTCACCCGACGCCGAGGTCCGCGCCGGGGTGGCGCGGGACATCGTGTTCCTCGAGGCGGTGGAGATCAATCCCGTGGTGGTTCATGGCGGCGGCAAAGCGATCACGCGCGCGATGGAAAAAGCCGGACTGAAGGCCAGCTTTATCCAAGGCCAGCGTGTGACGGACGAGGCGGCGGTGAACATCGTGGACGATGTGCTGTCACGTGAGATTAACCCGGAAGTGGTGGCGACGATCAACTCACTCGGGGGCGTGGCGAAAGGGTTCGCCGGACCGGAAATTTTCCGCTGCCGGAAAATCCAGATCAACGGCCCCAACGGCGAGCCGCTGGACCTCGGGTTTGTGGGCGAAGTCACCGAAGTAAATACCCGCCCGTTGCGGGAGTGCATTGCTCAAGGGATCACGCCAGTGATCAGCCCGACGGCACGAGGAGAGGACGGTAAGATTTATAACTGCAATGCGGACATTGCAGCGGCGCAGGCCGCGGTCGCGCTCAACGCTCAACGGCTGGTATTTATGAGCGACGTGCCGGGGTTACTGGAGAATCCAAAACGCCCGGACAGTATTATTTCCCAGCTCAAAGTGGGGCGGGTGGACGAGTTAAAGCAGGCGGGCATTATTGAGAAAGGAATGATTCCAAAGGTCGATAGCGCGGTGGCAGCCATCAAATCCGGCGTCGAAAAGGTTTCCTTTGTCGATGGGCGCGTGCCGCACGCGGTGCTGCTGGAAATTTTCACGGACGAAGGAGTGGGAACGCAAGTGGTGTGGTGAGTAATCACCGCCACTGGTGCTTAGGATACTTGCGCTGGAGTTCCTGTTTGACACGCGGGTAATGCTCGCGCCAGAAGCCGGCGAGGTCCTGCGTGATCTGCACCGGGCGCAGGTTGGGCGCCAGGATGTGCACGAGGACCGGCACGCGGGCCAGGGCGATGCGGGGCGTGGCGTTGACTTCGTAGAGCTCCTGGATGCGGACGGCGATATGCGGCGGGGCGCCTGGCTCGTAGGCCACCTTCGGTGTGCGGCCATTCGCGAGGGTAAGCCGCTCAGGGGCGTGTTTATCCAACAACTCGTGCTGGGCGTGGCTAAGCCAGCTTTTTACGACCGGCTTGACGGGCTTGTCTTTGATGTCTTTGTAGCCAAAAGCGCCATGGCAGAGTTGCTCGATCAGGTGCCGGCGGTCCGATTCGCTAATCGGGGGCAAGTTCAGTTCCGGGCACCATTGGCTCAGCAGGTTGAGTCGCAGAATCCACTGCTCGACCTCGTGGTCCCACTCCTTCAGGACCAGCCTACCGGCGAGCACTTCTTCACTGAGCAGCCGAGCGGCCTCATCCGCAGGCGGCGGCTCAACCCGCCGTGTACCGATGGCCAGGTCCCGGAATTTGAGTTGCTCTTCGGCATAGACGCGCCTGGCCGTGGCGTCATAGAAAACCCGCGGCAGGGTGGAGATGTCTTCAGGAAACAATTCCCGCAACCAGGGCTCTTCGATGGCCGTCGCGAGGCTGAGCAGGGTGTTGACGGCTTTGTCCTTGCCTTCCACCTCACGGACCTCAGCGGCGACGAGGAGGGTGCTGTTCTGAATGGCGCTTTCGCGGGCAAGGGTGCCGCGCCGCCCATGCACCAGGTCGCAGCGCAACGTGCCGGCATCCACCCGCCGGGCAACGCGATCGCTGAAGCCCAGCAGGATGCATTTCTGTAGCGCTTCATCCGGCACCTCGCGCGGTTCGGCAGCCAGGCCCTCACGACGGGCGATTTCGAGGAACTGCTGGAAGAGCGGCCCGACCTGCCGGGCGGTCACCATGTGGATGCCGAGGCGCCGACACGCATCGAGCCGGAAATCCTTCTTCGACGCGTAATTCCAGGCGCGCATCAACATCCAGAAATCGCTGGCGGCTTTGTCGCCGAGCAAGTCCTCGCGCGAGCGTGCGGTGTCCCGATCGATGTTGCGCAGCAGGAGGTCGCGGCCCTGGGTGAGCGCCGCGACGAGGCAGGCCTGGTAAACGCAGCCGTAGTCCTGGGCGGCGAGGAGCATGCGGGAGTAACGCGGGTGCAGGGGAAAGGCGAGCATTTTGCGGCCGATCGCGCTGATGGGGTTCGTCGGCGGCAAATTCTTCAGGGCGCCCAAGTCGGCCAGCAGTTCTTCGGCGTGGACCAGCGCCTGTTCTTCAGGCGGCTCGAGCCAGCGGAATTTGCGGAGGTCTTCGACGCCGGCGGCTTTGAGGGTGAGCACGACCTCAGCCAAATCCAGGCGTTTGATTTCCGGCAATTCCTGCGCCGGCCGGTGCCCATGTTCGTCTTGCGACCAAAGCCGGAGGCAGACGCCGGGGGCAGTGCGCCCGGCCCGGCCCGCCCGCTGGTCGGCGGAAGCGCGGCTGATCTTTTCGACGAGGAGCGTATTGAGGCCGCGGTACGGGTCGTAACGCGGAATGCGCGCCAGGCCGCTGTCGATCACGCAGCGGATGCCGTCGATAGTCAGTGACGTCTCGGCCACATTGGTGGCGACGACCACCTTGCGTTTGTCGTAACGGGCAACCGCGGCGTCCTGGTCGCGCGGGGGCAGTTCGCCATGTAGTGGAAGCAGGATGAAGCCGCGCGATTCGTCGCAATGCCGGATGGCCTCGATGGTTTGCGAAATCTCGAAACCGCCAGGCATGAAGACGAGCACGTCGCCCTCGCCGCCGGAGCGAACGAAATCGCCGAAGGCGCCCGCGGCCTGGTCCCAGACCGGCCGCTTGTCTGCGTAACCCGGCGAAGCGGCGAATTCGATTTCGACCGGGAAGGTGCGGCCCTGGGAATCAAGGACGCGGCAGGGCTGCAGGTATTCTTCCAGCCGCGCGGCGTCCAGCGTGGCAGACATCACTACGAGGTTAAGGTCCGGGCGATCGGATTCCTGCAAATCCAGCGCGCGGGCCAACGTGATATCTCCGTAAAGATGTCGCTCGTGGAACTCGTCAAAAATGAGGGTCGAAACGCCGCGCAGTTTCGGGTCCTGCACGATTTGGCGCAGCAGCACACCCTCGGTCACAAAGCGGATGCGGGTTTGCGGCCCGGTAATGTTCTCGAAGCGTATCTGGTAACCGACTTCGCGGCCGAGCTCGACCTTTCGTTCCCAGGCGACGCGCGCGGCCAGCAGGCGTGTCGCCAGCCGCCGTGGCTGCAGGACGACCACCTGGCCATCGCCGAGCAGCCCGTGATCCAGGAGCATCTGCGGCACCTGGGTCGATTTGCCCGAGCCGGTCGGCGCCGAAACGATCAGGCGCCGCTGTTCACGCAAGCCCGCGATGATTTGCTTTTCAATTTCGTAAATCGGCAGTCGGTCCGCCATGAAGGAGGGAGGGTAAACGGAGTTCGGGGAAATTCAAAGGGAGTCTGAGTGGTTGACAGCCCCGCTCAATGCTCTAGCCTCGGGTTTCGCTATGAGACTCGGGATAAATACTTTTCTCTTCACTTCACCCTTCACCAACAAGAGCACACACCTGTTCAAACAGCTCAAGGCCTGGGGGTTCGACACGGTTGAGATCCCGGTGGAGGACCCGGCGCACATCGACGCAAAACACGTCAAGCGAGAGCTGGAAAAAAGCGGCCTGGTCTGCGGTTCGATTTGCGCCTGCATGGGGCCGGACCGTGATTTGCGTGGCACACTGCGACAGCAGAAGATCGGCCTTGATTATCTTACCAGGATTCTCGACCAGATGGTGGTGTTGGATTGTCCGTCGCTGATTGGGCCGGTGTATTCCGCGACGGGCCGTGCGGACGCAGTCCCACGGCCGGAGTATCGGCGGCAGTGGAAGACGGTGGTCAAACATCTCAAGACGCTTAGCCGGAGTGCCCACGAGCGGGGCAAGCAGATTTGCCTCGAGCCGTTGAATCGTTTCGAGACGGATTTCATCAACACCTGCGACCAGGCGCTGCAGATGGTCGAGGACGTGGACAGTCCCGTGCTGAAAGTCCAGCTCGATACCTTTCACATGAACATCGAGGAAAAGGACCAAGGGGCGGCGATTCGCAAAGCAGGCAAGCACCTGGCGCATTTGCACGCCTGCGGGTGCGACCGCGGCACGCCCGGGAATGATCATATCGACTGGCAAGGCATCGCCCAGGCTTTGAGAGACATCGGCTACGAGGGGGACGTCGTTATCGAGGGATTCGCCACTCACGTGAAGCTGATCGCGCGCGCAGCGGCCATCTGGCGTCAGATTGAGCCGACGAACGAGGAAATTGCGGTGAAAGGACTGAAATTCTTGCAAAGGATTCTATGAGATACACAAATCGAAGCCGTGCCGAGGGCAGGGCGTGCTGTCCCCAGCGCGCCACCGGCAGCTCCGCACTCTCTCGTCTCTTGCGGCGCGCTGCGTACAGCGCGCCCTACCAGCCAGGGACATGGCTTGCCTTTTTAATAGCAGCGGGCGCTGTCGCTTTGGCGCAACCGCAGCCGCAACCGGCAACTACATCACCTCAGAATCTGCGGTTGCTGCCGGGGGACAAAACGCTGCTGGATGACCGGGGACCGGAGCGGGGGTTTCAGGCCATTTTCAACGGCAAGGATCTGGCCGGTTGGGAAGGAAACCCGAAGCTCTGGTCGGTCAAAGACGGGGCGATCACGGGCCAAACCACAGCCGAGAATCCGGCGAAGGGCAACACATTTTTGATCTGGACCAACGGCACGGTGAGCGATTTCGAGCTGCGTTGCTCCTTTAGACTCGTGCCCGGGGATAGCAAGGGCTTTGCGAATTCCGGTATTCAATATCGCAGCAAAGTGGTGGATCCCTCCTATTGGGTCGTGGGCGGCTACCAGGCAGACATGGAGGCCGGGCCAAATTACACCGGCATCCTTTACGAGGAGCGTTTCCGTGGGATCATGGCGCTACGCGGTGAGAAAGTGGTTTGGACCAAGGCCGACAAAAAGCAGGTGGTGGGCTCGGTCGGAACGGCCGCCGACATCGAGGGCTCGCTCAAGAAGGGCGACTGGAACGATTACGTCATTATTGCCAACGGCTACCACTTGCAGCAGTTCGTCAACGGCAGACAGACCATCGATGTCACTGACGAGTGCGACGCCAAACGCGCGATGAGCGGTGTGCTGGCGTTACAGATCCACGCTGGCCCGCCGATGATGGCGCAGTTCAAGAACATGCGGCTTAGGGTGCTGAAGTGAGGAGTAATCACCCCATCAAGGCCATTTGTTTGGGGGTGAGCAGCCACTCGAGCGCGGCGCAAGGGCCAGCGTGCAGCGACTGGGCGGAGAGCTTGCACAAACCGCCTTTCTTCATCACAACGGCGAAGCCGACCCGACCGGACACGAGCAGCGAAATGAGCTCGCTCAGGTAAGGTTCGTGGCCAACGAGCAGCACGTTTTCACGGGCCGGTTGGAGGTGGTTGAGGGACTCGATCAATCTTTTCACGCTGCCGGCCGGCACCAGCGCGTCGGAGAATTCAACCTTTTTGCGCGCGTTCAGAGCTTCGGCGATGATCTCGGCGGTTTGGCGCGCGCGCACGTAGGGGCTGGACAGGATCAGGTCGAAAGAGATTGCCATCGCCTCGATGGCCTCGGCGATTTTCCAAAGCTTGCGCTCGCCTTTGGGGATGAGCGGACGGTCGGCATCCTTTGCAAAGCCATGGGTGCCGGGTTCAACGGCCAGGCCGTGACGGAGCAGGTAGAGGTTCATAGGCATTTGGGCGCGCGCCGGTCCGGACATTTCATACCTGGCAGGGGAGCGTCGGGCTGTTGCCCGCTTACTCCTTCCGAACAGCCTAAGCCGGCAAAATGCCGGCGCTCCGGGCTGTTAGTATTTCGTTCCAGGTCTGAAAGATTCACGCTACAGTCTCTTCTGCCCTACGAAAGGCGGGAGGGCCAATCGGACTCGCGGGTACCGGGTCTTCCCGTCCACGGCTTTAGCGGGCAAGTCGTCCTTTCCGGAGGCACGAGCGATAAACTCGAATTGGCTGCGATGGGGAACTTCGCCCTTCCTAAGGGTGGCGCGCCGATAGGAGCCGTCCGCCTCGAGGAATCGCGCCTTGGTGTTGTCGGCCAGCGTGATGCCAAGGATTTCCTTAATCAGCCGCTCGCGCAGGACGCCGTCCTCGATGGGGATCGCCAGCTCGATACGGCGGAAGAAATTGCGAGGGAGCCAGTCGGCGCTGGCGATGAAAAGCTGAGGTTGGCAGGCGTTTTCAAAATAATAAATGCGGCTGTGTTCGAGGAAGCGATCGACAATGCTGCGCACCCGGATGTTGTCGCTGACGCCTTTGAGCCCCGGGCGCAAGCTGCAAATGCCGCGGACGATGAGTTCGATCTCAACCCCGGCCTGCGAGGCGCGATAGAGGGCTTCAATCAACTGCCGCTCGGAAAGGGAGTTGAGCCGGGCGATGATGCGGGCGGGCAAGCCACGGCGGGCGTTGTCGCTTTCGCGCTCGATCAGTTGCAGGAGGCGCGCATGCAGCTCGAACGGGGCGGCCAACAGCTTGCGCATCGGCTGGAACTGGCAAATGCCGGTCAGGAGGTTGAAGAAATTGGTGACGTCTTCGCCGAAATCCGGCCGGCAGGTGAGCAACCCGAGGTCGGTGTAGAGCCGGGCGGTGGTAGGATTATAATTGCCGGTGGCCAGGTGGACGTAGCGGCGGAGCTGATGGCCTTCCCGGCGCACGACCAGGCAGCTCTTGGCGTGGATTTTGTAACCGACCAGGCCATAGACGACGTGGACGCCGGACTCTTCGAGCTGGCGCGCCCACTGGATATTGTTGGCTTCGTCAAAGCGCGCGCGCAGTTCCACAACGGCGGTCACCTGCTTGCCATTGCGCACAGCGGCTTCCAACGCGCCGATGATGCGCGGGTCGCCGCCAGTGCGGTAAAGCGTCTGTTTAATGGCCAGCACATCCGGGTCGGAGGCCGCCTGTTCAAGGAAGGCGACGATGCTGCTGAAGTTTTCGTAAGGATGGTGCAGCAAAATGTCGCGCTCGCGGATAGCGGCGAACAGGTCCGACCGCTCGCGCAAGGGAATGACGAGCGGCGCGACGAAAGGCGGGAAGCGCAGCTCGGGAGAGTGGTCGCCCTCATAGAGGGTCATCAACCGGGTTGCGTTCAGCGGGCCATCGACGAGGTAGAGGTCGTCTTCGGTGAGGCGCATGGTTTTGAGCAGCGCGTCGCGAATGAGCGGCGGGCATTGCTCATCGACCTCCAGGCGGACGGCGTCGCCCTTGCGGCGGTTGTGCAACTCGTTTTCGACCGCTTTGAGCAGGTTGGCGGTTTCCTCCTCGTCGATGTAGAGCTCGCTGTTGCGGGTGACGCGGAAGGGCCAGTAGCCGAGGATCTTGGTGCCGGGGAACAAATCGGCGAGGAAATGGCCGATGAGCAAGCCCAGGTACAGGTAATCGAGGCGGCCATCATCCCGGGGAAGCTTGAGCATTCGCGGCAGGATGCGGGGGATTTGCACGACGGCGAGGTGCTTGAGGATCTCCTGGTTCTTTGGCATTTCCAGCCGCACGATTAGATTGAGCGACTTGTTAAGCAGTTGGGGAAACGGGTGGGCCGGGTCGATCGCGAGCGGCGTCAGCACCGGCCGCACCTGGGAGCGATAGAATTCCTGCACCCAGGCGAGGTCTTCGGCGCCTAGTTCGTCCAGGTCCAGAATCCGGATGCCGTTCCTGGCGAGGGCGGGCTTGAGTTGGTCGCGCCAGCACCTGTATTGGTTTTCGACCATTTCGCGGATGCGGCGCGTAATGGCCCGGAAAGTTTCCGAAGCGGTCAAGCCATCGGTGCTGCGCTCGACGACGTCGCTTTCAACTTCCTGTTTGAGGCCGGCGACGCGCACCTCGAAGAACTCGTCGAGATTGGAGCTGACGATACAGAAGAATTTGACCCGCTCCAGCAGAGGGGTGGTGGGGTCCAGCGCCTCGTCGAGCACCCGTTGGTTGAACTCAAGCCAGCTCAGTTCACGATTGATGAAATGAACCGGACCGAACGAGCTGGTTTCTGTTTTGGACTCCACAACCGGGGGCAAGCTAGCCGGGAAAGACCCGTTTGGAAAGCGACATTGCAGCGAACTTTTACGAGGCTTCAACAAGAGAGGAGAAATGGCCAAGGCCAAGCCACTACGGGGAGCCGGGCCTCCGCGCTCCGGACGGAACACTGCGTTGTCTCGCGTTTAAGATCTCAAAGAGCAGTCGGCCGGGCGGGCCAGAAAGTGGTCAGAGAGCAAGAATCGAAACCTGGAAGGGGAGAATGAAACGTTATGGTTGGACCACAATGGCCTGGAATTGGGGAAAGGCGAAACCTGGCCATAAAAAACTCCGCTGGGTGCTGGCGGCGCCTGGCTTGCCATTCCCACGCGGTGGACCGCGGCGGACAGCTCTCTAGCCGACGAGATATAACATCCCCCAATTCCAAGAGAATCCATTCAGGGCCAAGAAATCCGTCTCACACGGTCGGCACGATGTTTTTGCCTTTCGCGGGGCGCCGGCCTTGGCCTAGCTTAGGCCCCCATGCAATCCCTTCGCCGCGCCATCATTGATGTGGGGACCAACTCGGTCAAGTTGCTGGTCGCTGACGTGGCGGGGCGCGAGGTGCGTCCGGTGTGGGAGGAGAGCAAGCAAACGCGGCTGGGCCAGGGGTTTTACGAAACGCGCCGGCTGCACCACGGACCAATCGCGGCGACCGCGGAAGCCGTCGCCCGGTTCGCGGCCAAGGCGCGCCAGGAGCGGGCCGAGCCCGTCAAGGTCATCGCCACCAGCGCGGCGCGCGATGCGGTGAATGCCCGCGAATTGACGTCGGCCATCGAGCAGTCCTCGGGGCTGGCGGTCGAGATTATCACCGGCGAGCAGGAGGCCGACTGGGCATTCCGGGGAGTCACGACCGACCCGGCGCTCGCGCAGGCGCCGCTGCTGATTTTGGAAGCCGGCGGGGGCAGCACCCAACTGATCCTCGGGCGCGGCGCGCAGACGGTTTTCCGCCAGAGTTTCGCGCTGGGGACGGTGCGGTTGCTGGAGGCGACGCCGCCAGGCGACCCGCCCCGGCCGGGGGAGTTAGCCGCCTGTCGAGATACGGTGCGAGAGTTTTTGCGAAAGGAAGTGCTGCCTGGCCTGGAAATGGCGATGCGCTCGGAAACCAAGTTTAATGCGCCAGCGGGAGAGGCCCAGCTCGTTGGAACCGGCGGCACAGCCAGCATTCTTGGGTGCATGGAAGCCGAGCTGGAAAGGTTCGACCGCGCGCGGCTCGAAGCGACGCGGCTGAGCCGCGAACGCCTGAGCTGGCACGTGGAACGGCTCTGGGGCCGGTCGCTTGAGGCCCGCAAACAACTGGTTGGTCTGCCCAAGAAGCGGGCCGACGTGATTCTGACCGGCACGGTGATTTACGAGGCAGTGATGGAGCAGTGCGGCTTTCGCGAGTTGCGCATCAGCACGCGCGGGCTGCGGTTCGGGGCGTTGTTGGAAGAGAGCGGTTGAGGCGGGGGCGGCCACGTCCCTGGCAGGCACCAACTTCAGGTGAGTGACGGGGACGTGGCCGTCCCCGCCCCGAGCAAAACCCGGTTAGACTCTGAGGATTCTTCGACTACTTTGTAGCTGCGAACGCGTTGCGCCGTGAGGACTGACCAGGCAATCGAATCGAATGAGCAAGGGACGAAGCCCGTGACGGGCCGTCGCGTGACGGAGTTGGCGATCTCCGGCATGACGTGCGGCAACTGCGCGCGGCATGTCACGGAGGCGCTGCAAGGGGTCGCCGGGGTACAGAGCGCCAATGTGGATTTGGAGGCAGGCCAGGCCAGGCTGCGCTGGGCGGCGGAGGCGGAACCGGACCTGACCGCGGCCATCAAAGCCGTCGAAGCGCAGGGTTATGGAGCGAGGCCGCTCGATGCGATGGCCCAGGAACATAGCGGGCACGGACTGGCAGGTTGGCAATTGAATCTGTGGCTGGGGGTGCCGGTCACAGCGTTGCTAATGTTGGGTGAGTGGGTTTTCGTGCTGGCGATGGCACCGTGGTTCCAATGGCTTTCGTTTCTGCTGGCTGGGGCGGTGCAGGTTCTGGCCGGAGCCCGGTTTTATCGCGGCGCCTGGGGCCAGCTCAAGGCCGGCAGCTCGAACATGGACACGCTGGTCGCACTGGGTTCCACGACGGCGTTCGCCTACAGCACGTGGGCGTTGTTGAGCGGGCACGGCGGGCATGTTTATTTCATGGAGGCCGCTGCCATCATCACGCTCATCAGCGCCGGCCATTGGATGGAATCCCGGGTGAGCCTGCGGGCCTCGAGCGCGCTGCGAAACCTGCTGGACCTTGCGCCGGCAGTGGCGCGACGCCGGCTTGCGGATGGCAGCGAGGCGGACACGCCGGTGACCGAGCTCAAACCGGGTGATTTGGTCGTTCTCCGACCGGGAGACCGCGTGCCAACCGATGGCCAAGTGGTCGAAGGGGATTCAGTCGTGGATGAATCCATGCTGACCGGGGAATCGGCGCCCATCGATAAGGCAGCGGGAAGCTCACTTTACGCGGGCACGGTGAACTTGAATGGGCGGCTGTCGATGCGTGTGGGGGCGACCGGCGAGGAAACTGCGCTGGCGCATATCATCGCCGCGGTGCAGCGCGCCCAGAGCAGCCGGGCGAATATTCAACGGCTTGGTGACCGCGTCAGCGGCGTGTTTGTGCCGGTGGTAGTGGCGGTGGCGGTGGCGGCGGGATTGTGGTGGGGCCTGGCGCCCGACTCGGCAAAGGCAGTCCACGATATGGCCGGGAGATTCTTATGGCCGGCGCAGCCGCCCGAGGGCTCGCTGGCGGCGGCGTTCATCATCGCCGCGGCGGTTCTGATCATCGCCTGCCCCTGCGCGATGGGACTCGCGACCCCGGCAGCGATCATGGCGGGCTCGAATGCGGCGGCGCAACGCGGGATTCTGATTCGGGACGGTGTCGCTCTGGAAAAGGCAGGCCTCGTGACCGCGGTGGCGTTCGACAAAACCGGCACCCTGACCGTAGGCCGGCCCAGCGTGGAGAAGGTATGGGTGTCTGGAAGCAGAAAGCAGAAAACAGAAAGCAGAAACCAACCCGAAGGAAAGGAAGCGGA
Source organism: Candidatus Acidiferrum sp. (assembly GCA_035566435.1). Taxonomy (GTDB): domain Bacteria; phylum Verrucomicrobiota; class Verrucomicrobiia; order Limisphaerales; family UBA8199; genus DATMRF01. The sequence goes on along the minus strand of DATMRF010000150.1, from coordinate 34,989 downwards.
AATTCCAAACACTGAGCCGGATAACACGATGGCAGCGAGCCTGGCTGTGACTCTCGCCAGCCACTCCAGTCATCCGGTCAGCCAGGCGGTGGCCCGGCTGGGAACGGGCGAGGTCCCGCTTACTGATTGGGAGGAGGTGCGCGGCGCGGGCGTGCAGGGGAAGGTGACCGCGGGGGTCGGTAATGGGCGGCCAGCAATCAGCGGGCAGTGGGCGCGGTTGGGGTCATTGAGATGGTTGCGGGAGATGGGTGTTGAGCTGACGCCGGGAACGGCGTTCATTGAGGAATGGTCGGCGCAGGGAGCGACGATCGTGGGTGTGGCTTTGGGTGGGGAACTGCTTGGGTTATTTGCGGTGAAAGACACGGTTAAAGGCGGCGCGGAGGCGGTGCTCGCCCAACTTCATAGGCAGGGATTCAACCTCTACCTGGTAACGGGGGACAATGCGCTGACGGCCCGCAGCATCGGGCAGCAGGTGGGCATCCGGCCGGAGAATGTTTTTGCCGAAATTCGCCCCGAGCAGAAGGCGGAATTCGTGAAGAAGTTGCAGAGCCAGGGCCAGCGGGTCGCTTTCGTAGGGGACGGCATCAACGATGCGCCCGCGCTGGAGCAGTCAGACCTGGGCATCGCGGTGAGCCGCGCGAGCGACATCGCGCGCGAGGCAGCGGACATCATTTTGCTCAAATCGGAAATCGAAGCGGTGCCGGAAAGCCTGGGGCTGGCGCGCGCGACGCTTCGCGCGATTAAACAGAACCTATTTTGGGCCTTCTTCTATAACGCCGTGGGGATCCCGTTGGCGGCGCTCGGGTTCATGAGCCCGATCCTGTGCGCTGCTGCAATGGGGTTGAGCGACCTGGTGGTGATAGGGAATGCCCTGAGGCTGAGGAGATGGCGCCTCTGACCTGCATCTAATTACTGGGGTTTAACGCAAAGACCACAAAGATTCGCAAATTGAAGGGTTGCTTTTTGTGTGCTCCGGGTTCTGTCATGGCAATTTGAGATTCTGCAATCGGCTCGCGGAAGGCGGAATCAGGGAGCGTTAGTTGCGGTGGCGGCGTCCGAGGGGCGTTGAGCGGGGGCGACCGGGTGGCGCTGCTGTTCGTGGGGACGCTGCTGGTGTTTGAATAATTCGTCAAAGCGGGCGCGTTGTTCCGCGGTGAGCACCTGGCGGAATTCTTCTTTGGTGCGCTGGAATTCTTCCTTGAGAGCCGGTGAGATGGGCTCCATGAGTTTGCGCGTATGCTCCTGGCTTTCCTTGAGGATTTTGTCGATGCGCTCGCGTTGTTCGGGTGTGAGGTCCAGGTCGCGCTGAATGCGGCGAAGGAACTCGAGGCGCAAGCCGCCAGCAGAAACGGATTGAGGCGAGCGGGGGGCGTTAGGATGCTGCGGGCGCAAGACGAAGCTGCGGCCCGAATACACTGCTAGAAGGCCGCCGGTGACAACACCGGTGGCGAAAATCACCAGGGTGGCCAGGATAACCTTCCAAGTGTTCACCTGAGGACATCGGTAGGGGGTTGTTCCGGGTCGGCGGCGGCCAGGACCGTGTTCTCCAATTCCTGAGACCAGTCGGTATTGGCGGGATGGCTGGAGGGGACGAGAAGGAACCAGGCCAGGAGCAGCACCATAACAGCGACGCAGGGGGTGGCAGCGCGCCAGAGGTTCCTGGCCCACAGCGTCCAGGCATCCACGGCCGACAATTCGCGCACGCGGGCCAGGATCCGCTGCTCGAAGGCATACGGAACGCGGTCGCTGGGCGGGTGAGCGCGCGCAGCGGCGAGCAGCTTACGTTGGAGTTGATCCAAATTCATACTGACTGTGATTTTTTAGACGCCTCGCAACGGGGTCTGGTTACAGATACTTCTCTTTGGCCATTTTGGCCAGCAGCTTCCGCATCTCGGCCCGCGCGCGAAAAGCGCGGACCTTCACCAGCGGGACCGACCAGCCGGTGAGTTTGGCGATTTCTTTGACCGAACGCTCCTCAATTTCGAGCAGGGTGATAATCAACCGGCCTGCCGGCGAAAGCTGTTCCAGAATGCGTTCGATCAACTGCCGCGCGGCGTCGGCGTTCTCGGTCGCGGTTTCGGGCTGGCTGACAAAATGATCGAGCCAATCGCTTTCAGGTTCGCTGAGCTCGGAAAAGGGGGTTTCGCGGTTGCGCTGGTGGCCGCGCAGAAAATCGTAACAGGTCCGGACCGCCAAACGCATCAGCCAATGCTCAAAGGGCGCCTCGCCGCGGAACCCATTGAGCTTCTGAAAGGCCTTGAGCCAGACTTCCTGGACGATGTCCTCTATTTCACTCTCGCGGCGCGCGTACCGGCGCGCCGTGGCAAAAACGCGCGGCGAATATTTCTGGACCAAAGGCTCGAAGCTCGCGGCGTCGCCCCGCAACACCGCTGCGATCAGCTCCGTTTCGGTCCGTTCCATTGTGCGCGAAGGTATGGCAGGGGCGAGGGAAAGTCAGGTGGCAAGTTGCGGGTGACCGCGAGGCGCGCGCAGGCCGGCCGAGGGACATGGGCATGGGCTGGCGAGGACGCTGCCCTCCCTAAGCGGGCTGATATTTTATCTCGCGGAGTTCCAGCGTGCCGCCCCTGGCTTCGTAAAAAGGTTTGCCGTGCTTGAGGCCGACGGTGCCGTAGCTGGTCGCGGTCGAGAAGAAACACCGGAGATCACCTTTAACGGCAGGGTCCAGGTAGAGGATTTTCTCGACCGCATCATAGCGGGCGCCGCTGAGTCCAAAAAGTAGGGCGTAGGACGACATCGCGCGGGCGTACCAGTGGCCGCACTCGTATTCGTTGAAGGGATTGCGCGCCCGGCCGTCATAGCGGTCGCGGGCAGTGCGAACAATTTCCAGTCCTTCCGGCGCCATCCCCAGCCGCATGAGGTGGGAGGCGACCTGGTATTCGAAGCCGGTCCAGACCTCGTTCGAATACGGGAAGGGAAGGGTGAGCACGCCACCCTTGGGCCAGGTGCAGAGGACCAGGCCACCCTCCGAGCCGCAGGCATAACTGGGGCGCTGAGGATTGGCGAAGTCCGAGAGGTCAGTCTTGAAGTTGTATTGGTGAACCGAGTGGAGGTGGCTGGTGACCTTCGCCGGATCGAGCACCTGGCCAACGCCACAGACCAAGGCCAGCCAGGAACCGAGCACGCCGTCCGCGAGGCAACCGGTGCCGTATTGATACTTTGGCCCTTCTTTTTGAAAGAGCGCGACGGCTTCCGGGGAGTAGCTGCCAACCATGCTCTTGTTCTCGAGCGGGTTTTGCGCGCGCAGATTTTTCCATTCGACGCGTTGGAAGAAATATTCGCCGTTGAAGAGCTCGGTTTCGGCGTTGGGCAGGCCGCGCTGCAGCAACTCCGCATAGAGGGGCACTTCGTTGCCCAGGGCCTGGCCCATCAGCACGGCGGCCTGGAGCGCGCCGAGGTAGAAGCTGGTGCACATGCCATCCGGCCCCCAGAATTCGATGTCGTAGGTGTTATGGTGCGGCTCCTCGACCCAGCCTTTGTGGCTTGGGTCCCACGTTTCGATGCAATAATTCAGGCTGCGTTTAACCTTCGGCCAGAGAGTGCGCAGCCACCCGGTGTCGCCGCTGATGCGCCATTCACGGAAGACTTTCATGATGCCACCCAGTTGGCCATCAGCGGCGGCATGGAAATCGTGTTCGAGCGGGCGGATCGGCAAGGCGCTGCGAAATTGCTGGTGGCCGGCGTCGTTTTGGGACGGGCCGAACTCGGTCTCGCGCAGGGTGCGCTCGAGGCTGGGGAACAAATGGGGTATCGCCTGGGCGTAATTCCAGACGTGAGTGCAGGAGCCATGGCAACAGCCGGCATTGTCGCCGCAGCCTTCCCACGACCAAAGCTTGCCATCGGTCTGGCGGAGCACGGTGGGGGATTTGAGGATGGTGAGGTTGGCGGCGACGGCTTCGACCACCTCGGGCGGAAGCGTGGAGTCGTAGAAACAGTCGCTGAACCGGCGGCTCTTGCTGCGCAATTCGTCGTAATGGTCGCGCCAGTAGAAGCTGACGCCGTTGATGTCCGTGAACCGGCCGGCATACCATGGGCAATAGTCGGGGGACGCTCCAGCCGCCGGACTTGCGCCGGAGAGGTCTTTGCCGATACGGAGGTTGGTTTGGCCGGCAAACCAGGCCAGGCGAAGCGCGATGGTCTTCGAGACGCCAGCGGCGAGCTGGAACGGCACAAACAAAGTGGCGCCCGGGCTGGCGCCGCCCTCAGTGACGGGCGCGCGCTCGAAGCAAGCCCCGCGCGCGACATCGTTCCATGCCAGGGTCAACGGGTCCCACCAGCCGCCGCGAAACCACGCGTGATTCACTTTAAGGTCGGGCTCGGAAACGGTGGCGGAGAAAGCGCATTCTTCCCAAGGCCGCTCTTTGGATCCGCCGCCCCAGAGGATGAACCCACCGGCGATGGGTCGCACCGCCTGGGGATTGTTTCCGGTCACCATGAAGTTCTTGGCGTTGAAGGAGAAAACCGCTTCCAGGGGCGTCTTGCCGCGGTTGGTAAACCGGTACTCGAGCGCGGCGACCGGCAGGCTCGAATTATCGGGGTCTCCGGGCTCGAACGGGCTCCAGCCGGTGATTTGGACTTCCAGGGGGAGCGACGGTTCGTTCAACGTGACGAGGCCGAAGGGAAAAGCGGTTTTGAAAACGGCCCGGGCGAAGCGCGGCAGGCCGTAGGTGGTGCCGGCGGCGCCGGTGCCGGTGCCGGGCGGGCCGAAGATTTTACGGGCGGGCACCGGTCCCTCCAGGATGCGCGCCTGCCTGGACGTGCCCTTGACCGAAACGGCCGCAAATACGCACGGTTCGTTATACACCTCGGGCCGGTTGCGCAGCGAGACGTGCGAAAGCGCGCCGGTGCCTTCGAGGCAAATCATCCCCGCGCCGATGCCGCCGAGCGGAAAAGCAACCTGGTTGAGATACTCCCCCGTATATTCGGAATTGTAAGCTCGCGCGCCGCGGCGTCGGCGCGCTTTTGACGGTTTGAAGCCTTGCGGGGGCGGTGTGGCGCCGGGCTCGGCGGCCGGCAACGCGCTTAGACTGCCGACCGCGCCGAGGGTGGTGGCGGAGAGTTTCAGAAACTTCCGGCGTCGCATCGCGGAATTTTCGGCAGAGTCGGTGCTCATGCCTCTCGTCTCCTGGATTTCCTTTGAAAGCGCATGGGACGTTTATGACGGAACACGGGACGAATTTCAAGCGAATGAAAGCTTAGCTCAGGATGACCAGGCGAAGGCAAAGCAGGTTTGACTGCAGATTGCGAATGGGCGCGGACTTGCTGTCTTGTGTCCGTCCGTTGGCCGAGGTCCGGGGTGTCGAGAGCGCGGCGACGCTGTCACCACGATGCAAGCGGAGTGGCCTGCGAGAGGGCCGACCGTTCCGATTTGAGTTCCCGCTTCGGAACGTCCACCTTTAAGCCCTGCAACTCCAGCATCAGCTTGAGGGTGTTCACGTCGGCTTGAAGGCGCTTGATGGTCGCTCGGTTCTCCCGAACGAGGGTAGTCAATCTTAGGCTGTGGTCGGCTTGCTGGTGCATAATCATCAACGGCCGGCGAGGCGAAGTCCTTGGGGCGGCTGTGGTCTGGGCAGTGCCATATACATCTCCCAGGCCTTATCTATCTCGCCAGCTTCCAAGGATAGAAGGGCGGTGTTTTTTAACTGCTCCATCCCGGCAGGAGGACGGTATCGGGTCCACGCGTCCCGCAGGTACTTGTAGTCGATAATAGTCATGCGCAGTTGTTGGGCCGCCTGTTCGGGAGCTACCGGGCCTTCACTCGAGAACCCGCGCAGGGCTTTTTCGGGCACCGCCACCGGAACCCCAAACAAAGCGGCCAGCACGAGTTTCTGGCGGCTTGACAACAGGTCGGGCCGGCGGACTTCGATCCTAATCTCTCCGGCGACGTCAAGGCTTCGTTCGTCCAAGATGGTGACGGAGGGCAAGACGGCGTGACTGGAAAACACTTGATAGCTAGGGTGCTGGCGGCCTTGAAACGAGGCTGAGGGCCGCGCCGGCTGCTGGGCTGGCGGCGCCCGGCTTTGAATGTCAGGCCGCGCCGCGGCGTCTTGTGCGGCAGTGGGCAGAATAAGCTCCAATGCCACCGCAGTCAGGGCCAACAGGCGAAGGCACGGAGTACTCGGAAAGCGATTATCGACCATGGCGTTCACAGGCAGCTTGCTTGCTGGAGTCGAGCTGTGCGCTCAAAATCCGTTCGTGGGTTCTCAAGGTCTCGTCTTTAACAATTTGGGCAGGGAGAAATAAAAGGTTGCGCCGCCATCGACCATTCCCTCAGCCCAGACCCGCCCGGCGTGGCGATGCACGATGCGCCGCACGTTGGCCAGGCCGATCCCGGCTCCTTCGAACTCGCCAGGCGGGTGCAGCCGGGTGAACACACCGAAAAGCTGGTCGGAGTATTTCGAGTCAAAACCGACTCCGTTATCGCGGATGAAAACGATCGTCTCCTCAGGGCTTTCGAAGGCGCCGATTTCAATTTTAGGGTTCTCGCGAGGGCGCGTGTATTTGAGCGCATTGGAGAGCAAGTTGACAATGACCTGGCGGAGCATGACCGGGTCGCCGTCAACCTCCGGAAGTTCGTGGATTTCCCAGGCGATGTTGCGGCCTTCGATGTCAGGGGACAAATCGCGCCGGGCTTCCGCGACGAGAGTGGCGAGGGGGACGCGTTGTTGGCGCATTTCGGAGCGGCCCATTAGCGAAAACGCGAGGAGCGCATCGATCAAGTGGCTCAACTGCCTGGCGCCCGAGGCGACCGCGTGCAGATGTTCCTTGCTAGAGCAGCTCAACCTCGGCTCCTCCTCCCGTTGCAGAAGCTCGAGGTGCGTGACGAGGTGGCGGAGCGCGGCTTGCAGGTCGTGCGGGACGGAGTAAGTGAAAGCTTCAAGCTCATGGTTAGTGACCTGCAGGGCAGCGGCGTGCTCCAGGACACGCCGCTCCAAAGTGGAATTGAGCTCCCAGATCATCTTCTCGGCCCGTTTGCGTTCGGTGATGTCGCGAATGAGGGCGGTACAGTGCGAGGTTTCATCGTTCGAGGCGCGGGCAATGGCCAGCTCGGCCTGGAACTCGGAGCCATCGGCACGGCGAAGGGTCAGTTCAACCGGCCGGCCCAGCAAGCTGCCGACGCCAGTCATCAGGTAATTGGTCAGGCCATCCTTATAAACTTCGCGCAGCGCGGGCGGGATGATCAGTTCTTCCATTGGCCGGCCCAACGCTTCGTTGCGGTGGTAACCAAGAATCCTGTGGGCCGCCGGGTTCCACTCCTGCACCAACCCGTTTTTGTCGATAGAAAGGATTGCGTCGAGCGCGGTTTCGAGGATGGCGGTTTTAAGAGCCTCGCTCTTGCGGAGGGCCTCTTCCGCCTGGTTTCGCGCGGTGACGTCGCGGGTGACATGGGCAAAGCCTCTCAAGCGATCCTGTTCGTCGCGCAGCACCGTGATGACCACGTTGGCCTGGAACTTTTCACCGCGCTTGCGGACGCGCCAACCGGCTTCCTCGAATCGGCCGTCTTCAGACGCCGTTCTCAGAGCCAGCTCGGGCAGTCCACGGTCGATGTCCTCGCGCAGGTAGAGCGCTTTGAAGTTCTGGCCAAGGATTTCTTTCGCACCGTACCCATGGATGTTCTGGGCACCGGCGTTCCAGCTAGTAACGCAACCGACGGCGTCCAGCATGAAAATGGCGTAGTCCTTCACTCCGTCAACCAACGTCCGAAAGCGCTCTTCACTCTCCGCCAGAGCGCGTTCCTTCTGCGTTTTCACGACGCGCGACCCCGAACCTTGCAACGCCTGCTGCACGGCGGGCACTACCCGGGTCAACCGGCTCTTCAAGACGTAATCGGTGGCTCCTCCTTTGAAGGCATCGATAATCATTTGTTCGTCGAGCGCACCGGTGACAAATATGAAGGGGACCTGGGGGCATTGGTCCCGCGCGATGGCCAGCGCAGTGAAGCCGTCGAAGGAAGGCAGGCCGTGGTCGGACAGTATCAGATCCGGCGGGTCATGCTGAAGTTGATTAAGAAAGGCCTCGGGCGAATCGACGCGTTTGGACCGAAAATTCAGCCCGCCTTTACGGAGTTCGTGGTTTACCATCACGACGTCCGCAGGCACGTCCTCAACCATCAAAATCTCGATTTCCTTTTTCGTCTTCATGAGAGCATGCAGGAAATGAATTTGGTTTTTCACAGCATCTCCTCAAAGCCGCCATTTGGGAACTGGGGCGACCACCCCAAAGGAACCGGTTCAACGACCCCGGCAGTGAAAACACTCCGGCTGGCCCCCAGAGGAGCGAACGGAGTGGCGAATGGGGTGTGGGAACTGAGTTGGGAGGCGGAAGTAGCCACAAAAACACAGCAGCGAAAGCCCTCGTTATGCCGTTATCCAGCACGTCCGGACACTTTGAGCTAATCGTCCGCAAAGCGCGCAGGCTGGCCGGTGGCGGCGAGAACGGTATGCCACAGGAGGCCGTTGGGGTCCAAACGCTTTCGCTTTCCAGCCAGGAGTTCGATGGGCACGTGGATGAACTTATCGTGTAGCCGCCCGTTCAGCACGCCGGTCCGGCCAGCCATCGCGGCATGGACGGCACTCCGCGCGTAGAGGTCGCAAAGGATGGCGTCTTCGGAGTCGGCCGGGACGCCGCGGATCAGGTAACTGGGGTCGAAGTAACGGAAGGTGAAGGGAATATTCTCGGCGCTGAGGCTGGCCTCGATCCGTTGGCGCAGATAGGCGCCGATGTCTTTGAGCTTGCGATTGCCCGAGGCGTCGCGTTCTTCGCCGGAGTCGAGCAGGTCCTGGCCGGCGCCTTCGGCCAGCACGATGACGGCGTGGCGGCGTTTGAGCAGGCGTTTCTTTAGCGCCGCCAGGAAACCGCCGGCGCCTTCAAGTTTGAAGGGCACCTCGGGAATCAAGGCAAAGTTAACGTCCTGACTGGCGATGGTCGCGCCGGCGGCGACGAAGCCGGCTTCGCGGCCCATGAGTTTGACGAGGGAAATGCCGTTGTGGACGCTATGACACTCGGTGTGCGCGCAATCCAGAATCCTAGCGGCCTGGTCGACGGCGGTCAGGTGGCCGAAAGTGCGCGACCCGTAAGGAATGTTGTTGTCGATGGTCTTTGGGACACCGACGACCGCCAAGTGGTGGCCACGCCGGCGGGCCTCGACGAGCAATTCGTGACCCCCGCGTTGGGTACCGTCACCGCCGATCGTGAAGAGAATATCGACCTTGAGCCAGATGAGGTTTTCGACGGCAGCGGCGATATCGACCGGCCCGCGCGAGGTGCCGAGGATCGTCCCGCCTTGGCGGTGGATGTCGTCCACCAGTTCACAGTTCAGGACCAACGGCTCAACCCCGCGCGAGGGATCGAGGCCCTGGTAACCGCCGCGGAAACCGAGCACATCTCGGACGCCGTAGCAATGGTGGAGCTCAAGGAACAGGGAGCGGATGACGTTGTTCATGCCCGGGCTGAGCCCGCCACAAGTGACGATCGCCGCCCGGGTCCGCTGCGGGTTGAAAAAGAGTTTCGCCCGCGGCCCGGCCAGCTCGAACCACACCTCCGGCTGAGCGGGCGCAGAGGGATCCCTGGCGAGCTGGGACGGGATGCGCGCCTGCTCGCTAACGACACGTTGGAGAGGCGAGTCGAACAGGGCCTCGCCGAGGGACGTAAGCTTCATGCCGCACCGAGGATGGGGCGCAGCGGAGCCGCAGTCAAAGTCAAAGCAGGATGGGTGTTGGACACCCAACTTTGCCTTTGACCCGCGAGCGTGAAGCTTTACCTTGGACGCGCATGAAACATTCGGGCAAAGCCAGGAAGGCAGCCTTTAAGATCATCGTTTATTCTCTCATCGCGGGTTGCGTGATTTGGGCCGTCATGTGGGTTGGGTTCTGGATCGGCGCGATCCTGACGACGATTGCGGCGCCGGCGCTGGTGATTGTCTGGCTCATATTTTCGCTGTTCACGATTTATTTTTTCCGCGACCCGTCGCCGCGGGTGCCGATGGGCGCGAGCCTGGTGGTGTCGCCGGGACACGGCAAGATCGACGTGATCGACACGACAACCGAGCCGTTGTTCATGGGCGGGGAGTGCCAGCGAGTCTCGATGTTTCTCTCGGTGTTTGATGTCCACGTCCAGAACGCGCCGGTGACGGGCAAAGTCGCCATTTTCAAATACACGATTGGGCAGTTTCTCAACGCGCTCAGAACTGAGTCGGCGACTTATAACGAGAACATCCTGCTGGGCTTCGAGACGAACGAAGCGCGGGGACAAAAGGTGGGGGTGCGCCTGATCGCCGGGGTGATTGCGCGGCGGATTGTCCCGTTTGTGCAGCAGGGCGATGAGGTGGCCCGCGGCGACCGCATCAGCCTGATTCAGTTCGGTTCCCGGGCGGACGTTTACCTGCCGGCGAACGCGAAGATCAAGGTGAAACTGGACGACCACGTCGTGGGCGGGGAGACGGTGCTGGCGGTGTTTGAATAAGGAATGCGTGCAACACTGGTCACGATGGCGAACGTCAATAAATCCTACGGTTGAAGCGACATGGAGCCGCCCTCTACGCAGACCGCCGGCCACGATGCGGCCGAGCCGAAGCTGAAAATCTATTTCCTGCCCAACCTCCTGACCGCCGGCAATTTGTTCTGCGGCTTCGTCGCGCTGACCAAGATCGTGGAAGCGGATATTTCGGCGGGCAATTTTCAGCAGATCAAGGTGGCGCTGGGCTTCATTTTGCTGGCCTGTATTTTTGACCTATTCGACGGCCGGGTGGCGCGGATGGGTGGCGTAGAGAGCCCCTTCGGGCGCGAGTTCGATTCATTGGCGGACCTGATCTCGTTCGGCGCGGCGCCGGCGTTCCTGGTGCATCGCATTGTGCTCCGGGACGTGTTCGGGGACCATCCGCAGTTCGGGTGGTTCATTGCCTCGATTTACCTCATCTGCGGGGCGTTCCGCCTGGCGCGCTTTAACTGTCTGGCGACGCAGTCCGGGGCGGGCGGCGGCAAAGATTTTCTCGGCTTTCCGATTCCGTCTGCGGCGGGACTGGTTTCTTCGCTGACGCTGCTGATCATCCAGCTCAACGAGAAGGACCGCAGCCTGGGCCCGTGGAGGTACCTGCTGGTCGTGGTGCTGCTCTTTCTCTCGGCGATGATGGTGAGCACGGTGAGATATCCGAGCTTCAAGTCGCTGGGATTGCGCTCGACCAGCACGTTTGCCAAATCAATTCTCGTGGCGATTTTCGTCGGTTCTTTGCTGGTGCTGTGGGAGATGATCCTCTTCTACGTTCTGCCGGCGTTTTTTACCTTATACCTGCTTTATGGGTTCATCCGCCCGCGCATCTCGCGACATTGGCGGCGTGAAATCGAGGAGGAGGATGAGGACGAGAACGGAGCGGGAGCCGCTTAGCGGTCATGAACATGACCACTTAGCCTGGCCGCATGGACTCCATTTCGCCGATCCTGTTGGCCGGGTTGACTGGCTTTTTGAGCGGACTCCTGCTCTCGATTCCAGTGGGGCCGATCAACCTGACGATTCTCAACGAAGGAGCACGGCGCGGGTTCCGCTGGGCGGCGCTAATCGGGTTGGGGGCAACGGTGATGGAAGTCATCTACTGTTTCATCGCGTTCACGGGGTTTGCTTCGTTTTTCACGCGTGGTTACATCAAGGCAGCGATGGAGCTGTTCAGCTTCGTATTTCTGCTATTCCTCGGCGTCAAGTTCCTGACGGCACGGTCGGTGGAATCGCCAGTTCATTTGGGAGCCGCCGCAGACCGGCTGGAACTGCGGCTGGGTGAACGTTTGCACCCACACTCGGCATTCTTAACGGGCCTGGTGCGGGTGATGGGTAACGTAGGCGTGCTGGTGTTTTGGATCATCCTGGCGGCGAACTTTATCTCCCGGGAATGGGTGTCGCCGGATTGGCCGGGGAAGCTGGCTTGTGTGGCTGGCGTCGCGCTGGGCACCGGCCTGTGGTTCGTGGGCCTGAGCTGGCTCGTGTCACTGGGCCACAGCAAGCTCAGCGAGCAGAAGCTGCTCAAGATGGAGCATTACTCCGGCGTCGGATTAATCGTCCTGGCGATGATTCACGGCGGGACCATCATTTGGCACCTCAAAGTGGCTGAACATTTCTTGCATCGGTAAGCGGGCGAAGGGGCGGGGGCGTCGGGGAGTGGGGCGATGGAGTAATGGATTGATGGAGTGATGGGACGGGGGCCGAGGAGAAATGGCTTCTCCGGTAAAATTTGTCAGGCATCAGGTTTCACGCATCACTCCCCACTTCATTACTCCACCATTCCAATCCGCCAACCCTCCAATCCCCGGCCGCCCGCTCCTCGGGCAAGCTTTGCGAAAAATAGGCTTTTTTTCGACGGCCGAATTTCGTTCCATAGTTTGCGGTATGAGCCAGACACATCCCCTGACAACCACAGCGTTTGAATTGCCCGGTTACCGGGTGGTCAAGTGCTTCGGGGTGGTGCGCGGGATTATCGTGCGGTCCCGCTCGATCGTCGGCAATATGGCGGCGCACCTCCAGAGTTTGGTCGGCGGGAATATTTCACTGTATACGTCGCTTTGCGAGCGGGCACGGGACGAGGCGTTCAGCGGGATGATCGCCCACGCCGGCTCGCTGGGAGCAAACGCCGTCATCGGTGTCCGGTATGATGCGACCGAGATCGCAGCGGGCATCACCGAGGTGTTGTGCTACGGTACGGCGGTGTCAGTGGAACCGGCGGGGGGATGAAACGCGGGACCGTTAAAACGGAGAACGGGAAAAGGTTAGAACGTGGAGCATTTGAAAGATCGAATGGTTACTGGTTTATTAAGGGAAAGGGCGAGCGTTAGGCTGGCTGGCAGAGTCTAAGCTTCAACCCTCAGCTCATCACCGACCTATGGCAGGACACAGCAAGTGGGCAAAGGTAAAGCATTTCAAAGGGGCGATCGACGCGAAGCGCGGGAAGATTTTTTCCAAGCTGAGCAAAGAAATCAGCATTGCGGCGAAGCTGGGCGGCGCCGACGCGGGGATGAACCCTCGACTGCGGATGGTGCTATTGAAGTGCCGGGCGGCCAACATGCCCAATGACAACATCGAGCGGGCGATCAAGAAAGGCATCGGCGGGGGCGAAACAGCCAGTTTTGAGGACCTTACTTACGAGATTTATGGGCCGCATGGCGTGGCGGTCCTGGTGGAGGTGAGCACGGACAACCGGAATCGGACGGCGTCGGAAATTCGGAGCATCGTAACGAAGAATGGCGGGACGATCGCCAGCCAGGGTTCGGTCAGCCGGCTGTTCCATCGGAAGGGGCAGATCATCGTGCCGCGCGAGGCGGCGAATGAAGATCGGCTCATGGAGGTCGCACTGGAAGCCGGGGCGGAGGATTTCAAAGTCGAACCGGAGGGTTACGAGGTCGTGACGGACCCGGCGCATTTCGAGGCGGTTCACAGGCAAATCGAAGCCAAAGGCATCAAAGCCGCTGCGGCGGAAGTCACCGCGCTGGCGAGCGTCACGGTGCCATTACCGGCGGAGCCCGCGGCCAGCGCGGTGACGCGGCTCCTCGATGCGTTGGAGGACCATGATGACGTCAAGGAGGTCTATTCCAATGCCGAGTTCCCTGACGAGGCAGCGAAGGGCGAAGCTTGACCCGCAACGACTGCCCATGAGGCGAACCCGTCATCCAGAAGTGCTGCCGACACACTGATGCACATCAAGCGGTTAACCGAGGACACGCTGGTAGCGCGAACGCTGGCCTGGCTGGCGGGGGCGGTTTTTCGCCACCGGGGCTGGTTCGTGTACCCGCAGGTGGTGTTGTTTGTTTTCTGCGTCGCCTACACGGTGAAGTACCTTGAATTCGACGTGAGCCGAGACAACCTCGTCGGCGCCAATAAGAAATATCATCAGAATTTTCTGCGATTCAAGAAGGAGTTCCCGACGCAGGATGACCTGGTGGTGGTGGTGGAGAGCGAGGACCCGGATAAGAACCGGCAATTTGTGGAACGGCTGGGGGCGCGTTTGGAGACGGAAACCAATCTGTTCCGCAATGTTTTCTACAAGGGTGACCTGAAGATGCTGGGCCCCAAAGCGCTGCTGTTCATCCCGGACGCGGACCTCGGCGAGTTGAAAAAGACGCTGGAAGATTATCTTCCTTTCATCCAGCAATTCACCCGCACGACCAATCTGGTGTCGCTGTTCGACATGATCAACGCTCAGTTCCGCACGGCGAAGCGGGAAAAGAGCGCCGAAACGGATTCGTTGCTGAAGGCTTTTCCCGCGCTGGAACGGATCATCACCCAAGCTAGCGAGAGCCTCGAGCGTCCGGGCACCCCACCCTCGCCAGGAGTCACCGCCCTGTTCAGTCCGGGGGAGGACGCGGAGCAACAGATTTACATCACGTTTGCCAAAGGGCGCATTTATCTGGTCAGCGCGCAGGCGCCGAAAGACAGCCTGAACGCGAAATCAGTGGAGCGGTTGCGCCGCCTGGTGGCAGAGACCCAGACCGAAGTGCCGGGTCTGAATGTCGGCCTGACGGGCGAGCCGGTGTTGGAGCACGACGAGATGGCGCAATCACAGAAGGACACGACGGTGGCGAGTATCGTGTCGCTGGTGGCGTGCGCGCTGATCTTCATCTACGGCTACCAGGAAACGGGCCGGCCAGTAAAAGCGACGCTGTCGCTGATTGTTGGCCTGGGCTATACCATGGCGTTCGCGACGCTCACGGTGGGGCACCTCAATATTTTAACGATCACCTTTGTGCCGATCCTGATCGGGCTGGCGATCGATTACGGCGTGCACTTGATCTCGCGTTACGAAGAGGAGCTGCGGCGCGGGCGGACGGAGCAGGCGGCGCTGGGCAAAGCGATTGTGTATACCGGGCAGGGGATTTTCACCGGGGCGTTTACGACCGCCGGGGCCTTCCTGGCGATGGGATTTACCAATTTCAGAGGCATCCAGGAGATGGGAGTCATTTGCGGCGGCGGCCTGCTGGTGTGCCTGGTGCCCATGTTAACTATGCTGCCGGTGCTGCTGCTCAAGGGCCGGCAGAACGTGATTGACCACGAGCACGGCGATATCGCCGAGCGACGCGCGCGCATCGAGAATCTCTGGCTGCAGCGGCCGGTGATGGTCACGTGCCTGACGGTGGCACTGTGCGGCCTGGCGGCGACCCAGATTCACAAGGTGTACTTCGACTACGACCTGCTCCACATGCAAAGCGCAGGCCTGCCGGCCGTGGAGTTCGAGAAAAAGCTCCTGAACTCGGCAGACAAATCTGTCCTCTTTGCAGCGGTCATCGCCACAAACCTGCAGCAGGCAGCCGAACTCGAAGCCCAAATCACCAACCTGTCGTCCGTGGCCAGCGTGGATTCCATCATGCGTTTCGGCCTGAACGAGGACCAAGCCCACAAACTCACGCTTGTCGGGGACATCAAGGCGCTCCTGGCCCCAATTCACTTTTTGGCGCCGGATGCCTCGTCGGTCGGGGTTGAGGAGCTGAGCCGCACGCTATACTCCCTCTACGGTTACCTGGGAGCCGCTTACGGTGACGTGCAAAACGACGAACCGGCGCTGGCTAAGCAGTTTCTCTCCTTGCGCGAAGCGGTCGGCCAGCTTCGCAAGGCGATGCTGGCGGGAACCACCGTGGATGTCAGCAACCATAGCGTGAAACTTGCCGCCTTCCAGCAAGCGCTGTTTAATGACGTGCGGGAGACGTTCCGGGCGCTGAAGAATCAGGACAACCGAGCGCCGTTGCGCGCGGAGGACCTGCCCGAAGCCTTGCGCGACCGGTTTATCGGCGTCACGGGCGAGTATCTGCTAATGGTCTATCCGAAAAAGGACGTTTGGCAGCGCGAGAATCAAAAAGAGTTTATCGAGCAGCTTAAGCCGATTGATCCCAACGTCACCGGCACGCCGGTGCAGCTTTATTATTATACGGAGCTGCTCAAACAAAGCTACGAGGAGGCGGCGCGCTACTCCTTGGTGGCGATTGTCTTCCTGGTCCTGCTTCATTTCCGCAGTGCGTTGTGTGTCGCGCTGGCGCTCGTGCCGGTCGCCGTCGGTTTCCTGTGGCTGGGCGGGTTGATGGGCTTTTTCGACGTGCCTCTCAACCCAGCGAACATTATGACCTTGCCGCTGGTCATCGGCATTGGCGTTACCAACGGCATTCACATCCTCAACCGCTACGCCGAAGAGCAAACCCCGAGCATCCTGGCCAGGAGCACCGGCAAAGCGGTGCTGGTCTCTGGGCTGACAGCAATTGCCGGTTTTGGCAGTTTGATTCTAGCGAAGCATCAAGGGATTCAGAGCCTGGGTTATGTAATGGCAACGGGGCTGACTACCTGCATGCTGGCAGGGTTAACCTTCCTGCCGGCGTTGCTGAACCTGCTGACTCGTCCGGCCCCGCGGAGAAAACGACCCAGTGCCGACAATGCACGATCGACACTGGGTCGGGAGGAACCGAGGTCAAAGACCTCAACTCTGGAAGCAGATTAGAGCAATGGGTTTTAATGTCAATAATTATATGAAAACCATGGTTTTTAGTAAGAAAGGACGCCGGTTAACGTTACCGCAGTCAGAAACCAAGCGCGACGCCACTTGACCCCACCGCTCGTATAGACAGCGCAGACCCCTTGATGAGAGCCACCCTGCACCTGGTTATCTTTACCGCTCTAGCGGCGGGACAGCGCCTGCCCGCGCTAGCTGGTACGAACGCGGTCAGCGCCGGCCCCCTTTTCGAGCGCTTCGACCTGACACTGAATGCCGGGCAACGGACTGAAGCAATCAGCCCATTGTTTTACGAAGAACGAAAGGAAACCGAGCGGACCTGGGCCGTGCCGCCGTTGCTTTCCTATACGCGGGACCCGGCCGTGGATTTGGCGGAATTCGACTTTGCTTATCCATTGCTCACCTACGACCGTTACGGTCAGCAATACCGCTGGCAGTTTTTCCAGGTCTTGAGTCTTGCGGGCGGCCCGTCTCAGACCGAGAGGGACCGGAACCGTTTCAGCTTGTTCCCGATTTACTTCCAACAACGATCCTCGGACCCGGCGGAGAACTACACCGCGCTGCTTCCGTTTTACGGGCACCTGAAGAACCGGCTGTTCCGGGATGAGATCAGCTTTGTGATGTGGCCATGCTATTGTGAGACCCGCAAGGGTGAAGTGATCACGGACAACTATCTTGTTCCTTTTTTCCATTTGCGACACGGCCCGGGTTTGAAGGGCTGGCAATTCTGGCCACTGGTGGGGAATGAGCACAAGGAGGTCACGACCCGCACCGATGGCTTTGGTGACATCGAGACCGTGCCGGGGCACGACCGTTTCTTCACCCTCTGGCCGATTTACTACAACGAACACAGCGGCCTGGGGACGACCAACCCGGTTTGGCAGCAGGGAGTCTTGCCCGTTTACAGCCTCGAACGCTCGCCCCAGCGAGACTCGACCACGGTGCTCTGGCCTTTTTTCTCTCATATCACGGACCGGGAGCAAAAATACCGCGAGTGGGACGCACCCTGGCCGCTGGTGGAATTCGCGCGAGGCGAAGGCAAGACAACCAGCCGCGTGTGGCCGTTTTTCAGCCACGCCCGGAGTCCCGCGCTGGAAAGCGATTTTTACCTCTGGCCGGTTTACAAGTACGATCGGATGCACTCCGAGCCTCTGGACCGGCGGCGCAACCGTATTCTTTTTTTCCTGTATTCGGACATCCTCGAAAACAACACGGAAGCCGGGACTTCGCGGCGGCGGACGGATCTTTGGCCGCTGTTTACGCGGCGGCGTGATTTTAACGGGAACACCCGGTTCCAGGCGCTGGCACTGCTGGAGGTGTGGACGCTCGGCAGCCACAAGATTGAACGTGACTACTCGCCGGTTTGGTCGATCTGGCGCTCGGAAAAGAACGCGCAGACCGGCGCCAGCAGCCAATCACTGTTCTGGAACCTGTACCGGCACGAGGCGGCGCCTAGCCATAAGAAGGTGTCGGCCCTGTTCGGGCTGTTCCAATACCGGTCGGAGGCCGAAGGCAAGCAAGTGAGAATCTTCTACATTCCTCTGGGAAAGCGCAACCGGGCGGAAGCGCAAGGGCGTGAACCTGAGAAATTGATTGGCGCGAATGGGCGCGGCGGGCAAGATGGGGTGCAATGACTCTGGACTTGAGCGAACCACACGATAGCCGGAGTGGCGGATTCGCCGGAAGCGGCGAAACGCGAGCGTTCGGTCCTGCCCGGGAAGCGACGGTTTGACGGACGGTCGGCACTTATGTTTCAAAACATCGGCGAAATGGTGATACTGCTCTGGCGCACGCTCCTGGCCCTGCCGCGGACGTGGCGCCAGCGCGTGAAAGTGTTCGACCAGTTCTTTGAAATTGGGAATGCCAGTTTGCTGATGGTTTGCATCCTCTCGTTTTTCATTGGCGGCGTCATCGCGTTGCAGACCGGGCCGGTGCTGGTGGAGCGGGGGCTGGCCAACGCTGTTGGAGGAGTGGTGGGCATCTCGATTTGCAAAGAACTGGCACCGGTGATGATGTCGATTTTGATAGCGGGCCGAATTGGCTCGGCCATGGCGGCGGAAATTGGGTCGATGCGTGTGTACCAGGAGATTGACGCGTTGCGCACGATGAACATCAGCCCGATCTATTACCTAGTGCTGCCGCGGCTGGTCGCCATTGCGGTGGCGCTGCCGATGCTGGTAACTTTCGCGATCCTGGTCGGCTGGCTGGGAGGCGCGTTTGTCTGCTCGGCCAATCCCCGCATCGACATTGCGTTTCCCGCCTTCTTCACCACCCTGCGCGATGTCGTGCAAATCCGGGATGTGGTCAACGGGGTGTTCAAAAGCTTCATCTTCGCGTGGGTGATCGGGATCGTTTCGTGCCACCAGGGTTTAATCACCATCGGCGGTCCGCGGGGGATTGGGCGGTCAGTCACCAAGGCGGTGGTCAATTCGATCGTGCTGATCGTGATCCTGGATTACATCCTGACGCGCGTTCTGCTCAGATAAATGAACGGAGCTCCTGCAACTCCCCAGGGTGTCAGCGTCCAGGTGCGCGGACTGCGCAAAAGCTTCAACGCCCTGGAAGTTCTCAAGGGAATCGATCTCGATGTGAAGCCCGGGGAAATCTTCGTGTTGATGGGCCCCAGCGGCAGCGGCAAGTCGGTGCTGCTCAAGCATGTCATCGGCCTGGAGGAACCGGACCAGGGCACAATCCTCATCGACGGCCAGTCGATCCAAACCGGCGACGTGATGGACCGTTACCGGCTGGCGATGGTGTTTCAGTCCGGCGCGCTGCTCAATTCGCTGACGGTGGGCGAGAACGTGGGTTTGTACCTGGCGGAGCATCAACTCAAACCACCGGAAGAAATCGCTCGAATTGTCGCCGAGAAGCTCGAAGTGGTGGGCCTCAAGGATGCACAGGATAAAATGCCGAGCGAACTTTCGGGCGGGATGAAGAAGCGCGCCGCCATCGCCCGCGCGCTGGTGATCGAGCCGCAATTGATCCTGTACGATGAGCCGACCAGCGAGTTGGACCCCTTGTC
Source organism: Candidatus Acidiferrum sp. (assembly GCA_035566435.1). Taxonomy (GTDB): domain Bacteria; phylum Verrucomicrobiota; class Verrucomicrobiia; order Limisphaerales; family UBA8199; genus DATMRF01. The sequence continues at coordinate 15,484 of DATMRF010000150.1, read as the reverse complement.
GTCCGTCATCATCGCCGAGGAAATCGTCAAGCTCAACCAGCGCATCCATGTGACGTCCCTGGTGGTGTCGCATGACCGGGACCTGGCGTTTGGGGTCGCCGACCGCCTCGCCGTGATTAACGGGGGCGAGATTCTGACCGTCGGGACGCCCGAGGAAGTAAAGCGCTTCAACCACCCGTTCGTGCGGGAGTTTCTCAACGCCCGGTTCCGCCGCGAGTGATTTGCTTTTCGACCTGATCTAAATTAACCAATGGACTAAGATAGAATATGAAAAACAGCCTTGAAACCCGGCTGGGCATTTTCGTCGCCCTGACCGTTATCGCCGCAGTGCTGATCCTGGAGGTCGTCGGGGGCCCCGGACGCTTCGAACGAGGTTACCAGCTAAAAGCTCTGTTTGGCACCGTCCAGGACCTTAAGAAGGGCGACCGCGTCAAGATGGCGGGGGTCGAAATCGGCCGAGTGGAGGACATTACTCTGGACGAGGCGAACAACAAGGTCCTGGTGACGATGAAATTGCGGAAGAATGTGCAGGTGCGGACCGACAGCGTGGCGACGGTGAAGTTCACCGGCCTGATGGGGCAGAATTTCGTGTCGCTCGATTTCGGCTCGCGGACTGCCCCGCTCGCCACCGCCGGCACGATGCTCACCACCGCTGAGCAGCCCGACCTGAGTGCCATGATGGCCAAAATCGACAACGTTGCGACGGGTGTCGAGAACCTCACCAAGAGCTTTACCGGCGACAAAATTGACAACCTGCTTGGCCCGTTCACTGATTTCCTCAAGGCAAACCGCGAGCCGTTGACCGCCAGCATCCTCAACCTGAAGTCGGTCTCCAGCCAGATCGCCTCGGGCAAAGGCACCGTAGGCAAGCTCATCTACGATGATTCGCTGTATAATTCCGCGCTGACCACGGTGAGCAACCTCCAGGATACCGGCAACGAGATCAAAGCGACCGTCGCCGATGCCCGCAAGATCATTGCCCAGGTCAACGCCGGCGAAGGAACCGTCGGCAAACTGCTGCATGACGATACGCTCTATAACGAAACGACCGCCTCGATGACCAACCTGAAGGAGATCATGCAGAAGATCAACCAGGGCCAGGGTTCGGTCGGCAAGATCATCAATGACCAGGAGCTTTATCGCAACGCCAAGCTGACGCTGCAAAAACTCGACAAAGCAACCGAAGGCCTCGAAGACCAGGGGCCGCTGAGCGTGATGGGGATCGTCGTCAACAAGCTGTTCTGACGCGGCGGAAACGGGGAAATGGAGTGATGCAGTGTTGGGAAGCGACTTTCTGAGTCAATCCATCATTCCAATTATCCACGCCCTCATCACTTGAGGTTCCAATCACGCCATCACCCCACTACACCACGACCTCGCTGTTCCCTCAGATACACCGCCTTCAGATACTCAGCTTCTTTAAACGCAGCGGGATGGTCCACCGGGTGTTGGGTCGTCTGAACCTCTTCCAGCTTGCGTCCCGATTGTGCGATGGCGTGCCTTACTGCTTTGAAGAATTCTTCGGCGGTCACGTGAGCTGAGCAGGAGCAAGCGACCAGGATGCCGCCCGGCGAAAGATGTGAGAGCCCCAACGCCGCCAAGCGGCTGTAGGCGCGAATTGCTGCCGACCGTTCACTTTCCCTTCTGGCGAAAGACGGCGGGTCGAGAATGATCAGGCCGAGCTTTCGTTGCGTGTTTGCGGCCAGCCACTCGAACGCGTCGGCCTGAATGCGTTGGTGCCGGCAGCCGGCGACGGGAGGGAGGGATTGATTCAGCGCGAAGTTCCGTTTCGCAGCCTGCAGCGCATGAGCGCTGATGTCCAGATCTGTAACGGCAGTCGCGCCGCCGCGCGCCGCGTAAAGTGAGAACCCCCCGGAAAAGCTGAACGCATTGAGGACGGTTCGGCCGCTGGCGAGCGTTTCAACCCGGCGCCGGTTCTCGCGTTGGTCCAGAAAAAATCCCGTTTTCTGCCCGCGCAACACGTCGGCTTCGAACCGCAAGCTGCTCTCCATAAAGAGGACTGGGCCCTCCAAGGGTGGACCGACCAGGAGCTGGCCATCGGCCATTGCGAATTGGGACTCGGCAACTTTTTGGATGTTGCGGCTGAGGCGCAGCACGATTCTTTCCGGGTGCAAGCGCCCGGTAAGCAGCTCGACGGTCTCCTTAAGCCGTGGCAGCCAGGCAGCGGTGTAAAGCTTCAACGCCAACGTGCGGTCGTAACGGTCGAGCACCAAACCGGGCCAGCCGTCGCTCTCGCCATTAATCCAGCGGAAGCCGGTTGTCTGCGCATCGAACCGGTGCGCTCTTTTGGCGAGCGCCTGTTCGAGCCGCGCGGACCACCACGCCCGATCCACCGTCTGCGGTTTGCCGGCGTGCAGCACGCGCAGCCGAAGCGTCGAATCCGGATCGAATAATCCCAACGCGAGGAAGCGGTCCTTGCGGTCATAGACAACCGCCAGCTCGCCCAGATGAGCGGCGCGGTTTTGCTCCCGGATGCTCTCCGCGTAAAGCCAGGGATGACCGGACCTCAACTGGGACTCGGCGGCGGCGGTCACGCGCAACCGCAGCCGTGCGGAGATGTTGGGAGCGTCTGTTCTCATCGATACGCGGTCACCACAACTACGTCTGGGCGGACCAGGGAATCAACCCCAAATGCCGGGATGGAATCCCGCGCCTCGATGTGGCACCGTGCAGCGCAATGTGGGCCGCATTCTCAAAGCTTACGAGACGCGGTTTCGCTGGCCGGACGAATATTTCGTCTGTAGTGGATGTGGCCACTTGTTCTGGCATGGAACACACTGGCTGAGGATTGCTGAAGCGTTGAAAGCGTTAGGAGCCGTTCCTGGGGCGGAGCTCAATGCTGATGGTGGCGGGCACCGGTGAAGGTGGGCCTGTCGGCGCGGAAGCCTGAGGCTGGTTGAGGTTCCACCAGGAGGCTCGCTGTTCGGGCCCCCAATCTGTGGTCCGCGGGCTGGCCTGGAGCAGGGCACGCAGCTCACTGATGGTTTGGGGCCTTAGTTGCGGGTCTTTTTCCAAACAGCGCAGGATGGTCCGCTCGAGTTCGGGGCTGACCGGGTTGGAGCTGCGCCGGCCGGGAGGAGGCGGATCTTGTGTCAACTGCTTCTCATAAACTTCCATCACGGATTCGCCGTTGAAGACATACTCGCGGGTCAACAGGAAGTAAGCCAGCGCGCCGATGGCGTAGATGTCGCTGCGCGGGTCGCTCAGCGCGGAATTCTTGATCGACTCAGGCGACATGAACCAGGGCGTGCCGACGATGCCTTTCTCGCCGGTGAGATGCATGGGGCTGCCTTTTTCGGCGCGGTAGAGGCGGACCAGCCCGAAGTCCAGCACCTTTACGCAATCGGGCACACCGCCCCGCTCGCAGAGGTACACGTTGGCCGGCTTAATGTCGCGGTGGATGAGGCCGAGAGCATGCGCTTCGGCGAGCGATTCGCACACCTGGGTGAGGATATGGATGACGCGGCCCTCAGGCTGTGGTCCGCAGCGGGTGACCAGCTCGTGGAGGTTGAGTCCCCGCAGCAGCTCCATGACGTAATAAAAGATGCCGTCCGGGGTGTGGCCGTAGTCGTAGATTTGAATCGTGTTGGGATGGGAAAGCTGGCAGGTGAGACAGACCTCGCGTTCGAAGCGCTCAATCGATGCCGGGTCGGCACGGTCGGGGAGCAACAGCTTGATGGCAGTATCGCGGCGCATGAGCGCGTGGCGCGCCCGGTAAACGACCCCCATGCCGCCCTCACCGATTTTTTGCTCGAGGGTGTATTGGCCCAAGCGTTTGAGCTTAAGCTCCGCTTCGTCCAGGCGCTGACGCCAGACCACGTCGCGGTAGGAGAACAGGAACATGATGCACGCACAAAGGACCAGCAGCAGGAACAGGAGCACAAACACCACTTGCAGCACACGCAGCGGTTTGTAGGCTTCCGCGGCATCGATTTGGGTCGCCACGCCGAAACCGTGCTCCGGCAGCCAGCGCCACGCGCCGACTACATTGATTCCGCGATAATCACGCGACGGCTGCGCATCCACTCCGTCCTGACCCGCAACCGCTGCGGCGACGATTCGGGTCAACTCGCGGGAGGCGGACTCGTCGCTCGCCGGCTTGTACCCTTTTGACAAATCCCCGCCCGGGTCATGCAGCCGGAGGTTCAGGGCGGAACTCGTGTTGGTAGGATCCAGCAAGCCCAGCTCGCGAAGCTGGTCGTCGAACCGGCTGCGCGAAAGGAGCAATCCGTGCTGGTCAAAAGCGTAGGTCTCGCCGGATTCCCCGGACCGTGCCACAGAGAGCATCCGGGTAAATTCCCGGTCCGGATTGATGATGAGCGCGAGCGCGCCTGCGACGACCCCGGAGTCGGTGCGCACAGGAGCCGCCACTTGCATAAGGGTAAGGTCGCCGCGGCGACCCCGGCCTGGCTCCGAGACAGGCGCGCGACGTCTTCCCGGGAAGGCATTGGTGCCGGGCTCGCGTCCGGCGTGCTTCTCGTCGGGCGGCGGGCCAAAGGGCGGTTGACCGGAGCCTCCCCGCCTCGAGGGTGGCCGAAGACCCGGCGGCATCTCTGGCTTGTAGGGGGTGATGATGAAAGGTTGGCCCGAAGCGAAAAGCTCGGCGAATTTGTTGGTCTGGGCCTCGGAGACGGGGGCGCCCACCAGGCGCAGCCGACCAGGGCCGGAGTTGGCAGCGACGTGGAAGTTCGTGTTCACCAGCAGCGCGGCATCGTAGTTGACCTTGCTGAGCCGGGTTCGGAGATAAGCGCTGAATTCGTTCATGTCCGGCGAATCGGGCGCCCGAACCCGGCCGTTTCCCGGGCTGAGGGGTTGTTCGAGAATGGTTAGCGAGAGTTTGTGTACTTCGGGCTCCTCAGCGAGGAAGGAGGCTAACCGGGTCTGGTTGGTCATCCAGATGTTTAAGGCCGTCACGTTGGCGTCGAGGGTCGCGGCCAGCTCGGCTTTCAATTGCGTCTCAATCGTGTGACGCAACCGCGCATCGCCGAACCAGCCGACAAGCGCGACCAAGCCGGCAATAGCCAGCGGGATCATCCAGATCGGTTGTCGGAAACGGCCTTTCATGTGCATACCACCATGCAAACACTGGCCATCGGGTCGAAGCTTCGTCAATCTTTATCCGGAATCAAGGGTTGGGAGAGGACCGGCTTGCCGCGGGAGGAGGAAAGGGACGAGATGGCGGCGGATTCAAGACTCCTGCGATAGCATGGACCAATGGTTTGGCCAAGGTCTTGGCGATTGGCGAAGTACAACGGTTGCAGCTTTCCCCAGGCGATGCTAAAAATGCGTCGACCACACGAATTACCCTGCGAGTATGGAATCAAAACACGAAATGGATCGGCGCGGTTTTCTGGCAGCGGTTGGCACGAGCGCAGCCGCGATTGGTTCCGGTCTGGCCGGCCTGAATGCGGCCACCGTTGAGCCCGGACCGGTCCCGACGGTGACCTCCAGGAAGGACCAGGTCATTGGGATTCAAATCGGCTCGATTTCTTTCCTCGATGAAGGGGTCGAGAAGGTGCTCGATATCCTGCAGGAACGGGCGCATGTCAACACGCTGTTCATAGCGACTTTTACATACGGTCAAGGCATCGCCGGCCGGCAGTTGAAGGGCCATCCGTTACCGGACCACGGCGTGCAGGATTACAACGATCATTTCTATGGCGGCAACTACGCTACCCCGCACGGCCAATTCTACAAGGATACGGTTTTCAAGAAGCTCAAAGCGCCGGACCACGGTGACGTCGATATATTGGAGCTGGTGATCCCGGCGGCGAAGAAGCGCGGCATCAAGACTTACACCTGGGCCGAGGATGTGTTTCGCCGCGAGGTGCCCGGGATCGAGAAAGCGCTGGCGGTGGATTTCCATGGCCGTAAGGCGCAGGAGACGCTCTGTTTTAACAATCCGGAATACTTCAATTTCCTGGTTGGCCTGCACGAGGATTTCGCCACCTCATACGATATCGACGGCGTGATGTGGGGTTGCGAAAAGCAGGGAGCTTTTAACAACGCCTTTGAATCGATTCACAATTCCAACGGCAACGACCCCGGGCGGGTCACCTGCTTTTGCACGTTCTGCCAGGAAAAGGCGAAGCAGCGGGGCATCAACTTCGATCGCGTGAAGGAAGGGTTCGCGGCCATGGAAAACTGGGTGCGCGCGGCCAAAGCCGACCAGCGCCAGCCGGACGGTTACTGGGTGACGTTCCTGCGCCTTCTTTACCGTTACCCGGAACTGCTGGCGTGGGAGACGCTCTGGCACGACAGCTTGCGCGAAACCAAGCAGGCAATTTATCAACGCGTCAAATCGATCAAACCCCGGGTCCAGGTCGGCTGGCACGAATGGCACGCCCACGGCTTCAGTCCCTTTTTCCGCGCGCAGTTGGACCTCAAAGAGCTGGCGAAGTACTCGGACTATCTGAAGATGACCGTGTATCACAACCTCGGCGGCACACGCATGGCGACTTACATGGACAGCGTCACCAAGACCATCTACCGCGACCTGCCGATGGATGCGGCGCTTGAGTTCGAATACGGCGTCCTTAACTACCGCGAGCGGAGCCACGACCAACTCCCCTATACAGCTCTCTCGCCCGATTACGTGTACCGGGAGACAAAGCGTTGCGTCGAAAACGTCGCGGGAACCAAAACGGAAATCTGGCCGGGCATCGATATGGGCATACCGATTCGCGAGGACTATAGCCGGGTGACACCCCAGAGCGTTAAAGAAGTCATCCGGGCCGCTGGCCGTGGTGGCGCGCAAGGGTGGGTGCTGTCGCGCAAGTATTCGGAAACCACGCTCGCCAACCTGAGCGCCGCCGGAGAGGCCCTCAGGGAACTGGGGGCAGCGTAACGAAGCGAGGCCGCTACGGCGACTGGGCGCGGCCGGAGTCCGGAAGTTCGACCCCGAACAAGGCGTCGGAAGTCCCGCCGGTGCAGGGGCAAGCCTACCGTACCCTACCGTAAGCTACCGTACCCTACCGCGGCGGGAACGGACGCGAAAAAGCGGGATTGGTTACCATCGGTTACTATCGGTTACTATGGGTTACCGTACGGTTACCACAGGTTACCGTGGGTTACCGACGGTTACCGAGCGGTTACCGGGAAGTGACCGGACGGTTACCGGGCAACCCGCGAATCTCGGGAATTCGCGCCAGAAGGGAAGGGCACGGACTACAGGACGGCGGGACTACGGGACCACATGAGCACGGACCGGCGGCTGCGGGCGAGTCTAAGTGGAAGACAGGGAGGGGGTGTGTTAGGGGTCTCCAGGGTGCTACAGTGCTACAACCCGCATAAAACCGAGTGATTTTGCACCATTGGGGTGCTACAAAGGTGCTACAAGGCACTGCAAAGTCCAAGATCTAAAGTCCAGGGTGAGCGGCAGTTTTATTTTGGTCGAGGTTGGTCGAGATTGGTCGAGATTGGTCGAGTTTCTACAAGAGCGATCTTGAGTAATCTGCAGTGAGGGGCCGGGAGCAATCTGGACCAGACGCCGGAGAACAAGAGTGCAGATAGCTGCAGATGGGTGCAGATAGGTTGTTGAGGGGGAATTGAAAAAGCGCCTGGACCATGCCACGCCATTTGGAGGGATGCGGAACGCTGGTTGCCGTTGGTCGCAGTTAGTCACAGGAGGAGGAGGAAGAGAACGAGGACGAGGAGGAGGGTGGGGGGTAGGGGGGTGGTTTGGGGGTGTACAGCCGTCCCACCGTCCCAAGGCCGGTAAACACGGGCGATTCTCACTCTTGCAACCGTCCCACAGCCGTCCCAGACCGTCCCAACCGTCCCAAAGTATCCTGCGTGGAATAGTCAGGAATGGTTGGAACCTGGAACCTTGAACTTTGAACGGGAAGCGGAGAAGGGGACAGGGCCAAATCGATTACGAGGACGACCCGCCTGCGCTTCCGCCTGCGCTGCGCTCCGGCGCGCCAAGGGACGATTATCACAGGGGGCATATACCCTTGGGGGTGGCTGGACCCGTCAACCCGTCAGCACCCGCATAAAATGGGATTTTTTTCACGGTTTACCGGTCAGGTGACCCGTCAGAAAACGTCAGTTTACCCGTCAGGAAGTGAAGAGGCGTAGGTTAATCCTAACCCGTAACAAGATCGTATCCAACTTGTCACCCTTCCGACGCGGGCGCGGAGCCGCATTGACGGTTATCATGCAGTGTTGAGTGCGGAAGCGACGAGGGACACTTATGGCCGGCAAATGCTCTCTAACTTAGTAGCAAACAACGCCGTGTTGAAGCAAGGCGATCAGCGCCAACCGCAAGCGCTTCCGGTGCATGGGAGGTTCATGGCCGCCTGCGTCTTCGTTTCAGGCCGGCACAGGGAGATAAGGAATTGACCCCGCAACCGGCACCCGGATGGGGCGGTCAAACCTCCGTTTCCGCAGGTACACGTCCTGCTATTATCTATTCGCGCCGCAACGAAGCAGGCGCATACAGTCGATGAAAAAAGCCTACGGCGGAGTCGTAATCAATTCCAGCGGCCAAGTGCTGTTGCGGGAACCGGCCGGCCACTATAAAGGGGATGTCTGGACTTTTGCCAAGGGCAAACCTGAACTCGGCGAATCTCCGGAACAAACCGCCGTGCGGGAGGTGCTTGAAGAAACCGGCTATCGGGCGGAGATCGCCGCGAAAATCCCCGGCTGCTTTGACGGCTCGCGCACGAGCAACGAATACTTTCTAATGGTCCCGGTCGAAGACACGAAACAGTTCGACGCGGAAACCCAGGCGATCCGGTGGGCCACCGGCGAGGAGGCGCGCCAACTGATTCAACTCAATCAAAAACCCAACCGGCGCCGGCGCGACCTGCGGGTCCTGAAACTGGCGCTTGCGCTGTTCCGGTCCTTGGAACCCGCCCTTCACCCCAGCGACCCGGCCCAACCACAACTCCAGCCGTTTGGGACCAATCATTGGTTGCATCTCCGCGAGAAACCCGCAACGGAAAAGACACCGTGGGAACGACTCCGGTCCCAACCTATCGTCTGAATGAACGCAGCCCGGCACTGAAGGTTTTCTGGTCCCGCCGATGGCTGGATGGGCGCAGAGTTGGTGAACGCACGCGCTTGCCAAAACCAACGCGTGTGGTAATGGAACGCTTGACCAAGAAAACCGAGCCGGAGGGAGCAGGCCAAGAGAGATCCGGTCCGCTCCTTTCAGTTCGAACTTGGACTGAGCCCGCACACCAGCCCCAAATGCGCTAGATCCAGATGGCTGACTGAACGGATCGCCTCGCCGGGCCAAGACTCGGTCGGCGGCCCGACTCAAATGACGAAAACGCAGGTTCGTATCAGCCCGCAGAGAGAGTTTGAGAAGCCGCGGTAGATACCGGTTCAAAAAAATCGGACAATAATGTTTTTTCCGCTTGATCAGGGCCCTAATGGCTGACCCGTTTAACGGCGGATTTTTTGGCGGAGAGCTAACCCATTGGCGAGCCTTTCTGGAGTCTGACTCCTCATGTGGTCCGAATGGATGTTTTAGGCTTAACACTTTCTATTTGACATTATACACATCCTTTGCTTTCGTGATGGCAAATAATGCGAACTGAGGCGCTGCCACTCTGGTGTGTGGTCAAGGTCCGGTGGCCAACTGACAAACGACGTGCCTGCACCCCACTGAGGGTCCGGGCAGGAACTGTGCTGGCGGCGTTTTCCTTTTCGCTGGGGTGCACGTTGCCGGCTAGAGCGGAAGCGGGCGCTGAGCCATCCGTGGACCCTCCCGGGCCGGAAAGCGGGTTAAACTCCACGGAGAAGCGGGTGGAAGGGCCGGAGCAGAATTGGAACTGGCACGTTCAAAACACCGCTATTGTGCAGGGCGACCCCGGTTTTCCAGCCAAGTACTCCGGCCCGAACAGCCTGAACAGTGAGGGCGAGGTTCAGGAAACAGTTACGCTGGACTTGTATGCCGGCGCGCGGTTATGGCGCGGCGCCGAGGCGCACATGGACTTCTTGATGTGGCAGGGCTTCGGCCTGACGCATACGTTCGGGATCGAGGGATTTCCCAACGGCGACGCCTACAAAGCCGGCACCGAGACTCCCTACTTTACCTTTGCGCGTTTCTTTATTCGTCAAACCATCGGCTTGGGCGGCGCCCAGGAGGATGTGCCCGACGACCAGCTCACGCTTGCGGGCAAACGGGACTTTTCGCGGCTGACCTTCACCATCGGCCGGTTCAGTCCCTTGGACATTTGCGACAACAACACGTACGCGCACGACCAGCACACGCAGTTTATGAATTGGGCGATGATGGGCAACCTCCCGTGGGATTACGGGCAGGATACCATCGGATACACCACCGGAGTTGCCGTGGAATTAAATCAGCCGAAATGGGCTTTACGCTATGGATTTTTCCAAATGCCGCGTGACAAGAATGGTTTCACAGGTGACGACCAGTATCTCATGTGGCCCCACATGGGAGCATACGGTCCGTTTTTGCGTGCGTTGGCAATGATGGCGGAATTTGAGCGCCGTTACAACATCAACACCCATCCGGGGGCGATTCGGTTTCTGGCCTGGCTTGACGAAGCTAACTTTGCCAGCTACCAGGCGGCGACTGCCATTCTGCTGGCTAACCCTCCTAGTCCGGACGCCGGTCAGGGCTCGGGGGTGACCATCCCTGACGCGGCGCGCGCCTACCGCTACAAGTACGGCTTTGGGCTGAACTGGGAACAGGAGGTTGTGAGGAACGTCGGCGTGTTTTCGCGCCTGGGTTGGAATGACGGCCACGAAGAGACGTGGACCTTCACCGATGCTAATTGGTCGGCGTCGCTGGGCGTGAGCGTCAAAGGCGAGGCCTGGCGTCGGCCCGAAGACACCTTTGGCCTTGCCGGCATCGTGAGCGGGGCTTCGCGGGATAACCAACAATTCCTGCAGGCGGGCGGCACGGACATGCTCGACGGCGACGGCGCGTTGAGCTACAGCCCGGAGAAAATCCTCGAAACGTACTACGATTTTCAGATCTGGATGTCCGTTCACGGAGCGCTAGATTACCAGTTTGTTAGCAACCCGGCGTTCAACCGGGACCGAGGCCCGGTGTCAATTTTCGGGGCAAGACTCCATTGGGAATTTTGACGATGAAATCGCGAGCGCTTCCCGGATGATTTTATGTTCCAACTGACTGCCGAGGAAGCCGCTTCTTTAAGATGCCAAACTGGCATCTTAAAGACTGGCCGTGGGCAGCACCGGAAATACCTGCCACACGCTTTCACCGAACAAGGCGTGGCGATGCTGTCGAGCGTCTTGCGCAGCCGGCGTGCTGTGCTGGTGAACGTGGAGATTATGCGCGCCTTTGTAGCAGTGCGCCGCGAGGCCGGCCGCTATGAGGCGCTCGGTCGCAAACTCGCGGAACTGGAACGGACCCAAAAGCTGCAAGGCGAGGACATCCAAATGATTTTCGACGCGCTCCGCCAACTGGAAGCGACCACGAGTTGGGCCTACCCCGAAGGGCGCCGGCTCATCGGCTTCCGGCCAGGCGGTGCGACTCAGGCCAGACGACCAAAGTGAACCTCCTTGGCGGTCAGCGGGTGTTTCTTGCCACGGATGCGCTTCACTTCGGCCGCCCACGTGTCGGCATCGAGGTCGGCAATGGCGAGAAGTGTGTTGCTGGACATCTCAATCGCGCATTCCAGCCGCAGCCGGTCGAGCAACGTGCGCTGGGTCTGCTGTTGGCGGGACTTCATTGCGACCAGGCGGCGAACGAAATGGGAAAAACCGCAGATCGGCCCCTTTTCCTGTGATCACACAAATCTACGGTTTGACCCGAATGCCGAATGCCCGAATGCCACTTTGCCAAGGGCCGAACGCTAAAGCGCCTGCTTCGCAGGCGAAGGGCGGCGAAGAAGTTTGTGGAAAAACTTTCTCCCGACCCCGCCCTGCAAGATTGATAGCGGTGTTGCGGCCAGTGCCGCGGCTTCCGCCTGTGATAATGGCGGTCTTCTGGCTCATGTTGTCGGATGATGTGCTTGTCAGGTGATGTTCCTTTTGCTTTTCGGTCAAATTGAGTTTTCCATAATTCCGTATCGAGTTGCTCCCGGAAATTAAGCTTTGAAGTAGGTCGGACGATCAAGGTCCGCGATTAACCCGGGCTGCGTTGGACGCCATCCCAGGGCTTGCTGTGTCTGTTTGCTGGAAGCCGGCACATCAATTGCCGCGAAATGCGCGAACCAGGCGAAGTGATGGGCCGCTTCTTCTGGCGTCTTACTGATGACCGGCACTCTCAAACGGCGACCGATGACTTCGGCGATTTGCCGAAAGGCTACGCCCTCTTCGGCCACGCCGTGATAACAGGCCCTTGCAGCCCCTTTTTCCAAAGCGAGCCTGAACAAATGAGCAGCGTCGAGCCGGTGCACTGCAGGCCAGCGGTTGAGCCCCTCGCCGATGTATGCAGAAGCTCCGTTTTGACGCGCCATATTGATGAGAATCGGCACAAAGCCGTGATCGCCATCGCCGTGGACCGATGGCGGAAGCCGCACAATCGACACGTGCACCCCACGATCCGCCACTGCGCGCGCAGCTTCTTCAGAGGCCACGCGAGGGTTTGGAATGGGAGAAGCAGGCATGGTTTGTTCCGTTGCGAGCTGGCCTGGAGGAAGCAGTCCGATTCCAGAAGTAATGATTAAGGGACGGCCAGAGCTAGCCAGCGCCGACCCCAAAGCCTCCACCGCCTTGCGCTCATTCTCGCAATTCTCCTTGAATTTTGAAAAGTCGTGGTTGAAGCCGGCGTGAATCACGCCATCGGCAGCGCCGGCTCCAACACGCAAACTGTCCAAGTCCTGAAGGTCGCCGCGATGGACCTTGGCGCCAGCGGCGGAGAGGGACTTAGCGGCCGTATCTGAACGAGCGAGGCCGATCACATTGTGGCCCGCTTTGATTAATTCCTGAACAACGGCAGAGCCGATGAAGCCCGTCGCACCGGTAACGAAAACACGCATATTCTTGTCCTTTCTGAATTTCTCAGTTGGGGAGAATTGGTCGAGTCGAGCGAATGCTTCAATGCTTCATCGCCACAGTCGCGGCGGCAATGCCGTGCAGTTCCGCCAACGTTTCTGGCGAGAGCGTCAACCGCACGGCGGCCAAGTTCTCGCGGAGGTGAGCGACCGAGGATGTGCCGGGGATCAACAGGATGTTCGGCGACCGATGCAGCAGCCACGCCAGCGCGACCTGCATCGGCGTGGTCCGGAGTCGATCCGCGACGACCGACAAGGTGGACGATTGGAGCGGCGTGAACCCACCTAGGGGGAAGAACGGCACATACGCGATTCCCTGCCGGGCCAGATCATCAATCAAGGCATCGTCTTCGCGATGGGCCAGGTTATAGTTGTTCTGGACGCACGCGATATCAGTGATCGCCTGTGCCTCGGCCACCTGCGTGGTCGTGACGTTGCTCAGACCAATGTGACGGATCAAGCCTTGGCGCTTGAGGTCGGCCAGAACCGTCACCTGCTCACCGATGGACCCTTCTTTGGGGCCGTGAATCGAGCCCATCGCGCGGTAGTTGACAATGTCCAGCGCCTCCAAACCCAAGTTGCGGAGGTTATCGTGGACGCCAGCGGTCAGGTCCTGGGGCGAGTTGGCTGGCTGCCACGATCCGTCAGGCGGGCGGATGGCTCCCAACTTGGTGACGATAACCAATCCTGCAGGGTAGGGATGGAGCGCGCGGCGAATGATTTGGTTGGTGACATGCGGGCCGTAGAAGTCCGCCGTATCAATATGATTCACGCCAGCCGCGACAGCTTCCCGGAGCACGACGACGGCAGCGTTGGGGTCCTTGGGCGGTCCCCACACGCCGGGGCCGGCCAATTGCATTGCGCCGTAACCCATCCGTTGGACCGTCAATGATGTAACGGGGAATGTAAATTGACCGCCAAGCGTGGCTTCACTCATTGTATTATTCATTTTCATCTTTCTTCCTGGTTGCTGTTATTTCCCATCAAAGGACATATGCACTCTAGTGGAGGAATCGATTTGTTCCATACACAGAATTCTCAAATGCTTGCCTAATCCTATTGGAATCAGGATCAACGTTGCATATGGGGCTGAATTGTTGCCTATTATTACAGAATAGATGAAACCAAGATCGGCCAAAACCAGTGAAAAGTCGCTTCAACCGCCACCAAATCGACGCCTTGTCTCGCTACTATCGGAACTGGCGCCGCGCGATGGGTTCCTGCCTTCTCGCCTGCCGGATGTGAGTTTTATGCGGACGACGCGGCACATTCCTCGAACTCCCATCACTTACGAACCGGGCATTTTCATCATGGCACAGGGCCGCAAGACCGGTTATCTGGGCGACAACAAGTTCATCTACGACGCGAACCACTATCTCGTGCTCTCGGTGCCATTGCCTTTCGAGTGCGAGACTGACGGGAGTCCCGAAGCGCCGATGCTCGCCGTGCGCATCGGCGTGACACCGGCTGCTGTCACCGAGTTGCTCATGCAAATGGAGCACCTCGAGCCGGCGAACGGCTCCGAGCCGCAAGCCATGCAAGCCACGGTATTAGACGACGTGCTGCGCGCCGCAACGATCCGGCTCCTGGAAAGTCTGCGCTCCGCTGATGACAGCCGCATCCTCGGCCCACAAATCGTGCGTGAAATCGTTTATCACGTGCTGCGCGGAAAGTTGGGGGGCAATCTGCGCGCCCTCGCGGCGCCCGACAGCCATTTCGGACGGATCAGTCGCGTGCTGGCTCGCATTCACACCGAATACGCCCGCCACTATGACATTGGCACACTGGCACATGATGCCGGTATGAGTGTGGCTGGTTTTCATACCCGCTTCAAAGCCATCACTTCATCATCACCATTGCAATATTTGAAAAACATCCGCCTGAACAAAGCGCGAATGTTGATGGTCAACGATGGCCTCAACGCCAGTGGGGCGGCGATGAAAGTGGGCTATGAAAGCGCGTCGCAATTCAGCCGGGAGTTCAAACGTCTCTTCGGCGACGGCCCGGCGCGAGTGGCTGCTGACATGCGGAAGCTGTTGATACAGGCGTCGTGATGAACTCACATTTCCATTTAGCCCAGAGTGGGACCTATTCCGGCGCCCGCCTCAGTAAAGCACACTACGCTCGTGGGTGCAATTCAGCGATCATGCGACGTAGCCGTCGGATACCTTGATATGAACTTCATGTCGGGCCGGGAGCGAAAGCTTCCCAGTTCTCAGAAAGGGAACTCGAACATCACGGGCCAACGTTGGCTGACCCAGGGTAGCTCGGTCCTTCCGGACTGGCATCACTCGCCACCCTGGGCTTTGAGACGGAATCCCTTTGGAGGGTGTTACGAAATTCAAAATACAAAACGTGGATTATTGGGCTTTTTTTGCATAGTTTTTAGAAAGGCACCTCAGGTTTGTAGAACATCCAAAAGGAGTTGGCGGGGCATCAATCCCGCGAGCGGATTGGGGGTCTCGGGTTGGGTGGTCATAGCTTTTGCTCGGAGCAGTGCGACCGTGTCGGCAAGCAGG
>DATMRF010000149.1:0-38405 GCA_035566435.1 Candidatus Acidiferrum sp. | reverse complement strand
GCGCCGGCGTATCCGCACCATGTGCGCCTTTACCACCCGCAGCAGTTGTGAACGTATCCTCTACAGCGTCTTTGATCGCATGAACAAACATTGGTCCCGTCACCCGCTCCCAGCTTTTACACACTACTCTTGACGCCAGCTCGCCAGGCCGGCGTCGCCGGAACCAAACTCGAGCGCAGTATTCGCGGCGCGCTGAGGACAGACGCGCCCTACCTTTCTCGTCCGTGGACGGCGCAAGGCGTGAGAATTGGGTTTCGAAGAGCCAGTCAGTGTCTAAGCCGAACGAAGACGACTCCATGGCGCGGGACGAGGGCTGTGAATTCGCGTTCGCAAGTGCCAAGGTCTTTTTGGCGCCAGAGGTCGCGGACGATTTGTTTCCCGGTGAGGCCCAGTTCGGGCCACCTGGCGATAACTTCGGTTTCGGCTTCGCCGCGGTTGAAAAGGCCAATAGCTTTGGAGCCGTCTTCGAGGTCCTTGACCCAGATCTCGCGGTCTTCGTCGATGGCGACGCGGCGGCCCGGTTCGCCGAGCAGGTCCTGGTCCACGTCGAGGACTTCGTCGTTGGTGAGGAGACTGAGGGTGAAGTTATCCATCCGGGTGATGTCGCCGCTGAAGATGAGTGGCGCAGCGAGGAGGCACCAGAGGGAGACGTGGGTGTATTGTTCGTTGGGGGTTAGCGGGGTGGAGGCCGTCTGGCCTTTCCAATTGCTGAGATAGCCCAACAGCAGGTAATCGGGGTCATTCCAGCCGCCCGGGCCGCCGAATTTATGAAGCTGATTGCGGGAATAGACGTCGAAGCCATCGCGGAAGAGCGCTGCGGGGATGCCTTCGAAGGAGCCGCCGAGGTCGCCGGCGGTGCGCCAGCTATGGCCACCGACTTGTTTGCCCCATTCCCAGACGCTACCCATACCGTATTGGCAGAGGTTGAGGACGATGTCGCGGTTTTGCCGGCGCAGGATATCCCCCATGAGCTGATATGGTTTTTCGAGGGCGTCGCGGTCCGGATTTTTGGCTATGTTGCCGTAGGAACACCAGTCGTACTTCAGGAAATCAAATCCCCATTCGGCGAAGCGGCGCGCGTCGAGTTCCTCGTGCTGGTAGGCACCGACGTGGCCGGCGCACGTGAGGGGGCCGGGTGAGGTGTAGATGCCGGCTTTCAGGCCTTTGGAATGGATGTAGCCGGTGAGGGATTTCATATCGGGAAACCGCCCGTTGGCGTTGACGCGGCCCTGGGGGTCGCGCGGCTCGCCTCCAAGGGCCGGGTCGGCGGCGCCCGGTTTGACGGCCCAGCAATCGTCGATGTTGACGTACTCGTAGCCGTGGTCGCGAAGGCCGTTGCCGACCATCGCGTCCGCCGCCGCTCGCATGATGGCGTCGGTGACGTGGTTTTCCCAAACATACCAACTGTTCCAGCCCATGTGGGGAGTGAGAGCCAGGGTGTCGCCACAGACGATTTTGAATTTCCGGTCCACCCGTCCGAGCGCATTCGCCGCGCGGAAAGTAACAAGGTAATCGCTGGGTTTCGTGAGGCTGCCGGTAATCTGACCGGTGCGCGGATCAACGGACAGCCCTTTGGGCAGGTTTCTCACTTCGAAGGTCATCGGACGGTCGCCGGTCGCGGGGATAGTGTATAGGAAAGGGTGGCCCGGGCGGACGCCGAAAATGCGCGGCCCGTTGATACGCGGCGTGCGCGGCGGTTTGGGAGTGAGAATGACGGCGGGCTCAGGAGGCGGTCCGGTAATGGCCGGCCGTTCGCCGGTGATGAGCAGCTTAGCGTCTGCCCAATCGGCGTGCGCGTAGGCGACACTCGTCCCCGACACATCCGCCTTCAACAGCAAAGTCTTGATTCCTTTGACATCCAAATCGACCGATTCAGCGGGCTGGCCCAGTTTCATCACACCGCTTTTCCACAGGGTCTTGCCGTCGCCCACGACTTTGAAGACCAGGCGCGCGGTATCCTTCGCGGCGGCATCATCGACGCCGACACTGGCGGAGAACCTTTCGGAGCCGCCTTTCAGGTCGAGTCGGACGAGGCTGTCCGCGTGAGTGCCGACTCCACGCTCGAAGGTGTCGCCGGCGACGGACAGCGGTTTTCCGGTGACCGATTTGTCCGCCTGCGGTTTGCCCCAGCCCTGGAGAATGGGCGAGAAGTCGAGGGAAGAAATCCAGACGGTTTCGGCAGCGTTCGCGCGGCTCGAGGTAAACGCGACCGGCAGCGTGATTAGAATGGAGAGGGTAACCAGGTTCAACTTCATGATTGGATTCTTCTCTCAGGGCGCAACCGAGTGCCAGCTCAAACTTATGTTGGACCTATTGACTTGGCTCGCGGGGTTTCCCCGGCACGAGATTTAGCGTTCAAGCGATAGCAGTCTTCTGGGCACCGGCGACCCGTAGAGTGCGGCTGCTCCGGCTGGACCATCCAACTGGGAGACCCTACACTTGGAATAAGAATTGGACGCTGCATGTTCAACCACTGACCGCTCAGCCAAATGACGTTTTTGCCCATTGTTGAGCGCGAGTTGCGGGTGGCGGCGCGACGGCGCGGGACGTATTGGACGCGGCTGGGAATCGCGCTGTTGGCGACGGGCGTCGGCACGGCGACGTTCACGATCACGCTGGGGAGCGTTTCGCCGCAGCAAACGGGCAAGTTCATTTTCCAGGGGCTTTCCGGGCTGTTGATGCTTTATTGCCTGGCTTATGGCCGTCGCGCCACGGCGGATTGCCTGAGTCTGGAGAAACGCGAAGGGACGCTCGGGCTATTGTTTCTGACCGACCTAAAGGGTCATGACGTCGTTCTCGGCAAGCTGGTGGCTACCTCGTTGGGCGGATTCTACGGGTTACTGGCGGTGCTGCCGGTGCTGTCGGTTTGCTTGCTGCTTGGGGGCATCACGAGCGGGGAATTCTGGCGGATGGCCCTGGTGCTGGTCGATACGTTCCTGCTATCGCTTGGGATCGGGATGCTCGGTTCGGCGCTGACGCGCGACTTTCGGCGGGCGATGGCGGCGAATTTTCTGTTGTTGTTGCTAGTCATCGCTGTGCCGCCGGCCTGCGCGTCGGCGTTCGCTTACTTTGCACCGTCGCATCGATTGATTCCCGAGCTGCTCTTTTCTTGTCCGCCGTATGCCTTCTACCTGTCATTTGACGCCGCTTACGGCATCGAGCGGGTTCATTACTGGCAGGCCGTTGGTGTCATTCATGGTCTGACGTGGTTGCTGGTGCTGGCAGCGAGCTGGGTCGTGCCGCTGTCGTGGCAAGACCAGCCGACACGTTCGAGCCGAAACCGCTGGCGCGAGTTATGGCAGGCGTGGAATTTTGGCGAGCCGGCCAGGCGGCCGGCGTATCGGAGGCAACTGCTGGACGTGAATGCGTTCTATTGGCTGGCGGCCCGCGTGCGGCTCAAACCGGTCCACGTCTGGACTTTCCTGGGCTTGTTGGCGGCCTGGTGGGTGGTAGGGTGGCTGACTTCGGGGAAGATGTGGTTGGACGAGGTCGAATTCGTGCTGACCGCGCTGATGTTGAACTTCACGTTCAAGGTTTGGGTCGCGATCGAGGCGGGACAGGAGCTGGCGGATGACCAGAGGTCAGGCGCGGTGGAGTTGCTGTTGTCGGTGCCGCTGACGGTGGGGGAGATTCTGCGCGGTCAGGTGTTGGCGCTGCGGCGGCAGTTTCTTAAACCGTTGCTGTTTGTTATCGGCGTCGAGCTGGTTTTCCTGTGGGTGCTACACCGGCGCTCGCCGATCGCGCAGACGCTGGTTCCGTGGCTCGCGGTGCTGGTGGTTCTGGTGGCTGACCTGGTTGCGTTGGTTGGGGTGGGGATGATGCGGGCGCTGACTTCAAAGAATCATAATCATGCAACCATCGGCACGCTGGTGCGAGTGCTGGTTGTTCCGTGGGCGCTGTTCGGCATTGTGGTGGGTGTCATTAACCTGTGGTCGGCGCTGACAGTGACGGGGGGCCCGCAATGGTCGCCGGGATGGAAGTTTTACGTGGGTTTGTGGTTCGGGTTCAGTCTCGCCGCCGATCTTGTTTACGGTCTGAGTGCGTGGTGGCAGCTCCGGACGAGGTTTCGCAAGATAGCGCTTCGCCGGTTCAACCCGACTGCGTCGCGGTTCGGGCGGTGGGTGAGTGACAGAAGGAGCAGGGACTCGTTACCTCGTCTCCTAAACTCGGTCGGGGTTAGGGCAGGAGGAGAGACCATTCGGGAACGGAGGACGGCAGACACTGGAGCTACCGTGGAAGCGCACGGAAGGGGACCCCTGCGGTCCCGGTGGTCCGGGCAGCGAGGCTGGAGGAAACCTGCAGCAGTGGTCGCAGCCGGGTTGCTCGTGGTTTGCAGCGCGAGGCTTTGGCTGCGACCGCATCCGAGTTTTCCGCCGCCGGTGGCTGTGGCCGTCACGCAGAACAAGGGGCCGCTGCGCGTGTTCCCGGGAGTCGGCGGCGTGTTTTTGATTTTGCCGGATGGGTCGCTTTGGCGTTGGGGGGAGGCGGGAGGTTCGCAATTGCCCCGAGCGGCGGTTCCTGAGCGTGTTGGCACCAGCTCGGACTGGGTCGAGGTTGCACCGGCAGGCCGCCACTGCGCCGGGCTGCGGGCGGATGGAACGATTTGGGAGTGGGGGTCGCGCGGCGGCCGCTTGAGCACTGAGCCTGAGCGAGTGGAGGCGGGAAATGATTGGGTGGGGATCGCGGCATCGCTGGGTCATTCAGTGGCGTTACGCAAAGACGGCACGTTATGGGCCTGGGGACAAAACACGGTGAATCAATTGGGGAACGGTCCGGGGCCGAGCCAGACCAATCTGGTCCAAGTGGGCACGAATAATGACTGGTCCGCCGTATGCGGGTATTGGAGCAGTACCTTCGCGATTCGGACCGACGGCACCCTCTGGGTTTGGGGAGCGGTTTGGTTTCGCGGCAGCAGCGGCACTCGGAGCGCGATGAAGAATTTTGCGACGCCGACTCGCGTTTGCGCTGAGACCAACTGGATCGCGTTCACGCCCTCGTCATCGCCGCTGGTGCGGAATCGTTCCGGCGAGTTATGGGACCCGACGTTCGCCGCGGCGGACCCGGACGCGCCCGCGGCGTCGAGCTGCAGGTTGGTCGCCACCAACTCCGCAGCGAATCGGACTGCGGTTGCGATGGCGGGCAAGCCGATGCTTTACGAGGTGCGCCCGGATGGAACACTCTGGGAGAAGGATTATGCGGGTGGTCTGCGGACAGCCGCACCAGACGAGAAGTGGCGACGGGTAGGCAAACGTTCGGACTGGGTCTCCCTGTGGGGCGGGGGCGGCACGGCGATGGGCGTGACGGCAGACGAGACGGTTTGGACCTGGGGATTGGATCCCGGCCGCGAACCGGCGTTCGATTTCTCCAACAAACTGAAGGTGGCACAAATGCGGCTTCGGGCGTGGTTTGGCGCCCGTTCCCCGATGATCTCGGCGGGCGCGACCCCACCGTATGTAAAGGAGCCGTGGGAATTGATGCGATTGGTGCCAGCCGGTGCGAAGCAGTGAACCGATCAATTGCCGCGGAAGGACACGAGAAGCCGCGAAAGCGAGGGCTAGAATTGCCACAAAAAGGCGCTAGGAATCGCAAAAAGAATTGTTCTTGTGCGTCCTGGCATTGTTTTTGGCCATCACCATCGCTGCGGTTTCGGCTTACGGATTGTGTGTATGTGCGTACTCGCACAGAGCTCGAAGGTTCTCGGCGGGGGTGTCGCGCGGGACCTCGAAGCCGGCGCCGACTATGAACCGGGGTCCGGCCTGCTGATGACACTCCGCAACTGCGGCGGTGACTCCGGCCGTGTCGCCGTTTCGCAGGACTGACACCGGGTTGAGGTTGCCCAGCAGCACCTGGTTCGGCCCCATCTGCTTGCGCGCTTCGGAAAGCGGGGCCAGCGAGTCCAGGTCGACAATTTCGCATCCGAGCCTGCCCATGCCGTCGAGCAGCCGGCGCGTGTTGCCGCAAATGTGCAGGCGGACTTTGGAACCCAGCGCGTGAATGCCATCCACCAGTTTTTTCTGGTAAGGCCAGACAAACTCGGTGTAGAGCTGCGAGCTGATTAGCGAGGCCGCGGCGTCCCCGATGCCTATGATGTCCGCGCCCGCCTTGACTTGCTCGCGGGCGAACCGCAGTTCCATCTCGACCACAAATGCAAAAAGATCACGGACAAAGGCCGGGTCATCAAAGAAGTCCATCATCACCGTGTTGATGCCGCGGAGGTCCGCCGCCTCGGCAATGGGCCCCTCAACCCAGCCTTCGATGATCTTCTCTTTGCCGACGCGTTCCTTGAAGAGCGCGAGTGCCTTGATGCCATTGTGCATGCGGCCACCGCCGAGCGGGTCCGGGATTTTGAGTGAGGCGAGTTTGGATTTGTCGGCCAGGAGCGCCTGTTCCTCGATGATGGCCACGGGCTGCTGGTCAAAAAATTCCACCGTCGCGCCGCAATCCGCCGCCTCGCGGGCCGGGTCGGACATGGTGTTGACGTAATCGAAGCAGAATTGTTCGGAGGCACGAATCTGTCCCTCCACCAGGACCTGATAATCGGTGCAATAATCGCGATACCGGGCGCCGCTGAGGTTGCAGGCGAACATCATCGTGATGGGCATGAGCGGAAGATGGTCAACCGGGCGGCCTTCGAGGTGGGCCAGGACTCGTTCGCGGCTGGTCATGGGGGAGGGGTGTGGATTGGTGGAGTGACGGAGTGATGGAGTGGTGGGGCGGTTGGTAGTTGATAGTTCCAAAAGCGCAGGGGGGCTGGAGGAAAGGATTAATGGATTAGTGGATTAATGGAGAAAGGGAGCGGGTGATTTGGGTGATGAATGCTGGAGTGGTGCCGCAGCAGCCGCCCAGAAAGCTGGCGCCGGCCTTGATGAGCTCGGGGATGTAGCGAGCGAACTCTTCCGCCGTGGTGGTGTATTGCGCGCGGCCATCGACCAGGGTGGGCAGTCCGGCGTTGGCTTTAATCCAGATGGGGCGGTCGGTGGCGGCTCGCAACCGTTTGCAGATGGAGACGAAGCCGGCAATGCCTTGCCCGCAATTCGCGCCGAGAACATCGGCTCCCGCCTGGGTCAGCACTTCAGCCGCTTGTTCGGGTGTGTTGCCCATCATCGTGCGGTCTTTGTCTTTGTCGGTGTCGAAGACCATGCAAGCGACGACCGGCAGGCCGGTTTCCCGCGCCGCGCTCACGGCCAACTTTGCCTCATCGAGGTCGGACATGGTTTCGAGTACGAGAGCATCAGCGCCCCCTTTGGCCAGCGATTGTGCTTGTTCTGCAAAGGCCGCGCGGAGTTCCTCGGGCGTGACCTCGCCGCCGGGCAGCAGTTTGCCGCTGGGACCCATCGAGGCGAAGACGCGAGCGCGTCCTTTGGCCTCCTGGAGGGAGAGTTCGACGCCGCGAACGTTGATTTCCGCGACCTTGTCCGCTGCGGTCTGCTCTCTCAACCGAATCCGATTCGCGCCGAAGGTATTGGTGAGAATGATTTGGCTGCCGGCTGCGACGTACGCGCTGGCCACCTCTCCGACTCGGTCCGGATGGGTCAGGTTCCAGAGGTCAGGGAACTCGCCGATTCCGAGGCCGCGCGCCTGCAATTGCGTGCCCCAGGCACCATCGGTGACGACGGGTCCACCGGCGAGAATCATTTGAATGAGCGGGTTCATCGGACTCTGGCCTATATAATTCCGGGGCGCCAGGTTCCATTTGCGAAGAAGCCCGCTGGACGACAGGTTCTCCGCGCCTTTGCACCCTTGCGTCTTTGCGTTAAAGTCCTGGCCGGCCTTCACCAACTACGCGGCCGCAACCGCCTTCTTGGCGAGCGCAACCGCGCCGACGGCGTTTTCGCTGTAGCCATCGGCGCCGATCTCTTCCGCATATTTCTGGGTAATGGGGGCCCCGCCGATAAGCACCTTGACTTGGTCGCGGACGCCGGCCTGCTTGAGCGCCTCGATGGTCGTTTTCATCGCCGGCATCGTCGTCGTCAACAACGCGGACATCGCTATGATGTTCGCGTTCTTTTCTTTCACGGTTTGCAGGAACTTCTCAGGCGTTACGTTGACCCCGAGGTCAATGACCTCGAAACCGCCGCCTTCGAGGAGGGAGGCGACCAGGTTTTTACCGATGTCATGCAGGTCGCCCTTGACGGTGCCGATCGCGATGCGGGCCAGCGGCTTGTCGCCGCGGGCGGTGAGCAACGGGCGGATGATTTCCAGCGCCGCCTTCATGGCGCGGGCGGAAATGAGCAGTTCCGGCACGAAGTAATCGCTGCACTCGAACCGGCGGCCGACCTCGTCCATGGCGGGGACCATCTGTTCGTTGACCAGGGTGAGCGGATCGACCCCTTCAGCGAGCGCTTGCCGGGTCACCTCGTGGGCCGTTTTGGCGTCCCCTTTGATTATGGTCTCATAAAGTAGTTTCAAGTCAGTCATAAGAGTTCGTTTCGCTGAAGTGCAATCATTACAGAGCCTTTGTAGCGGTTGCGGGTGGAATTAGTCAATGGGTTTAAGGCAGTTGCGGGGTGACGAGGCGACAGACGCGCGCAGCGGTTTCAGAGTATCCGGCGGGTGTGGAGCGCTAGGGGGCTGCGCAGGAGCATCGCTCTCGATGGAAAAGGGGGCCAGGCTGGTGGCGAACTTGCGAAAACCTTGCGGGCGGAACGTCCGAAACCTGCGAAAAATGCCCCGAAATCAGCCGGGCGCTGCCGGATTTCTAATCGTTTCTCATTCCTGAGGATGGCAACGGTGGTGCTAATGCCATTCCAAGATAATCTTATGAAGACGATTAACGTTCTGTTGGCCAGCGCTGATCGCCGGACGAACAACCTCATTCAGACGTTGGTGCTGGATGTCTGTTATAACCGGGCCGCCGTCAATTGCGTTCAGACCGGGCGGGTGGACGAATTGCTCGCTCGCGGCAGCCGCGCATGTTTTGACCTGGTGATCGTCGGCCCCGGACATCTCGTCGCGGAGCCGAGCCGGCGCTCGAAAGTGGTCAGCACGGCCGAGGTGGCACAAGCGGTCGGCACAATCAAGCTACATTCTCCTGTTCCAATCATTGCCGTCGCAGTGTCTGCGGAAGATGAATTTCCGCTGTTGCAGGCGGGGGCGGATGGGGTCCTGGGGCTGCCTTTTAGCGGCGACGCGCTGAGAGCGGAGGTGGTCCGGCTCCTTCCATTGCCGCCGCCAGTGAATGAGCCGCAGCCAGGCCGGGGGTCGCTGACCGCGTTTCTCGTCCGCGGACTTCAATTGCTCAAGAACGCTTAGTCTGCATGTTTGATACTTCGCACGACTGCCTCCAATTGCCTTGAGCCGCCGCTGTGCTGCCGGGTATAAGTGGAGCCGCGCGGCGTCATGGGCGCCGTGTTGCTACCATGAATCTGGCGATTGAGACGGGCGGGTTGACCCGGAGCTTTGGCACGCTGCGCGCGGTGGATGCCATCGAGCTGCGGGTCGAGCGCGGCACGTTCTACGGCTTTCTTGGTCCCAACGGCGCGGGAAAATCCACGACGATAAAAATGTTGACGGGCCTCCTGGCGCCGACCGCGGGGACGATGCGTATCCTGGGGGAGGACGTCAGCAACCCGGAGCGGGCGCTGACGGTCAAGCGGCGGGTGGGAGTGGTGCCGGAGAACCTCAGCCTGTTCGAGAATCTGACGGCGCGCGAGTACCTGACGTTTATCGGGCGCATGTACTTGCTGCCGCGCCCGACTATTCGCGAGCGAACCGATGAGCTGCTGGCGATGATGGGGCTGGCAGGGGAAGAAAAGAAGCTGGCGCTGGAATATTCGCACGGCATGCGCAAGAAGCTGGCGCTCGCGGCCGCGTTGCTTCCCAACCCCGAGTTGCTTTTCCTGGATGAGCCCTTCGAAGGCGTTGACGCGGTCGCTTCGCGGGTGCTGCGCGACACGCTCAAGCGGACGGTTGAGCGCGGGGCGACCGTGTTTCTGACGTCGCACGTGCTCGAGATCGTCGAGAAACTTTGCACGCACGTAGGCATCATTGCCGCGGGCAAACTGGTGGAGCAGGAGCCAATGGCGGCGTTGCGCTTGAACGGCTCGCTGGAGGAGCGATTCCTGCAGGTAGTGGGGGCCGACCAAATCGAGCGGCAAAAACTGAGCTGGCTGGAGGCCGAGCGGTGAACTGGGAGCAGGTGAAGGCAATTGTGTGGCTGCGCTGGCGGCTCACCCGCAACGGCGTTGCGCGAGCCGGTGTGGTCAATGCCGCGCTTTCGATGTTTTTCCTGGTCCTGCTGCTGGCAGGCGGAATCGCCGCCGGGGTGGGGGGATTTCTGGTCGGCTGGCTCGCCCTGGTCAAAGTAAACCCGCAGGTTTTGCTGTTGGTTTGGGATGGGGTGCTGTTTTTCTTTTTGATCATTTGGCTGAGCGGCTTGATGGTTGAAATCCAGCGCTCCGAAAGCATCGACCTGGCCAAGCTACTCCACTTGCCGGTGACCTTGCAGCAGGTGTTCGTTTTTAACTACGTGGCCTCGCATTTGACGCCGGCGATTGTGTTCCTGTTGCCGGCGATGATGGGGTTGTGCGCCGGGCTGGTGCTGGGCGTCGGACTGCGGATGCTCTTCCTTCCGTTGCTGGTGTTGGGGTTTGTTTTCATGATCACCGCCTGGACCTACTGCCTGCGCGGCTGGCTGGCGGCCTTGATGGTGAACAAGCGGCGGCGGCGCGCCATCATCGTCTGGATTACCCTCGGGTTCATTCTGCTGAGTCAAATGCCAAACTTTGTGGTCAATTCGCGCCTCTTTCGAGCGAAGCGTCATTCCGCCTCCGAGCAATGGCAGCCGCCCTCTCGCGGGCGGCGAGCAGCGTTCGGCTTGCCGGACGAATTCCTGCAGGCGCACCTTGTGGTGCCGCCGGGGTGGGTTGGTTACGGAGCGATGTTGATGGCGGAGGGTAACCCGTGGCCGGGGCTGGGAGCGGCGGCTGCGGGCTGCCTGCTCGGGAGCCTCGGCTTGATGCGCGCTTACCGCATGACCCTGCGATTCTACCAGGCCGCGCATGGGCCTGGCGAGGCGAAGGTGGCGGCGCACCTGGCCCCAACGGGCGCGCGCAAACCTCTGCTGGTCGAACGGCGGTTGCCGTGGTTGCCGGATGATACCGCGGCGCTGGCGCTGGCGACTTTCCGTTCTCTGTCGCGGGCGCCGGAGTTGAAGATGGCGTTTATTATGCCCCTGGTGATGATTCTGGCGCTGGGCTCGGCGCAATTCACCAGGCCGCAGTACGCGCTGCCGCATTATTGGACTGCGTTCGCCGCGACAGCCGCTGCGGTGCTGGCGGCATTTTCTTTCGCACAGGCGATGTCGAACGCGTTCGGGCTGGACCGGAACGGATTCCGGGCGCTGGTGCTGCTGCCCACGCGCCGCCACCATATTCTGCTGGCAAAAAACCTGGCCTTCTTCCCGTTTGTGGCCGGTGTTGGCCTGGTGCTGCTGCTGTTGGCTAAACTGCTCTTGCGGGTCTCGTGGTTCGATTGTTTGGCAGGCCTGTTACAGGTGCCGCTGGCGTTCATGCTGTTCAGCCTGACCTGCAATCTGCTGGCGATCCTGGTTCCGTATCGGCTGTCGCAGTCCACGTTGCAAGCGAAGAAGCCTAAAGCTATTGTTTTCTTTGCTGTCTTCCTCAGTATGCTGGTTTTGCCGCTCGTGATGTCACCGACCCTCATCCCGGCCGGGTTCCAGTTGTTGTGGTCCCTCGAGGGGTGGGCACCCTGGCTGCCCGTGAACCTGCTGTTAACTGTGCTGCTGTTGGCCGGGGCGGGCGGCCTTTACTGGGGATTACTCCCATTGCAAGGCCGGTTGCTCCAGCGCCGCGAGCAAGCCATCCTTAAAGAAGTGACGGAGGAAATCGAGTAGTCCAGTCCGGTTCCTACTCTTCGAAGCAGGACCGCGAGGAGCGGCAACGGTCGTTGCTCACCGGTTGGTCATCAGGGCCTGTTTCGGTGAGCGTACAATTGCACCAGCAATGGTGCGAGTGGCCGGTGGGGTCGTCGTCGGCCTCTGCGGCCGCCGCCAGGGCCGGGATGAACATGGATTTGTTGCGCAAGTGTTTGCAGAGGTTGGACGCGTTCATAGTCAGGCTTTGAGTTGCAGGAGAGTGCGGCGGATGAGGGCGCGGGCCATGGGAATTTTGTACCCGTTTTCAGCCAGGGCGTGCGCGTTTTCGAGGATGAGGTCGGCGGCTTTGTTGGCGGTCTCTTCGTCGAGGGTCTTGCCTTCGAGGAACTGGTTGGCGGCCTGGACCTGGTGAGGGACGTTCGCTACCGCGCCCAGCACGACGCGAGCCTGGCTGAGCTTGCCGCCTTCTACTTTAGCAGCGGCGGCGCAACTGACGAGTGCCCAGTCGAACATCGATTTCTCGCTGACCTGGAGGTAAGCGCTCCGGCGTTGCTGCGCGGGAACCTCGACCTTCAGCACCAGGTCGCCGTGTTCGAGCGAATGATGCGCGGTGGGGTTGTCCCAGGCCTTGGCGTAGAACTCGGCGATGCTCATCCGGGACGGTTTGTCGCCACGCTGAACGATAACTGTGGCCTCGAGCGCCGCCAGCGCGACCGACAGGTTGGAAACAACCGGGCTGATGCAGGTGTTGCCGCTAAACAGGCTGTGATACTTGTTTTCGCCGTGGCGGGCATAACACGTGTCGCCGCCTTTCTTGAGGCAGAACACGTCGCGATGCCGGTAGTACCAGCAGCGCGAGTGCTGGGCCAGGTTGCCGCCCACGGTCGCAACGTTGCGGATTTGGCGGGAGCCGACTTCCGCGGCCGCCTGCTGCAAACCGGGGAAAACCCGCTTTACCTGCGGGTGGTCTTCCAATTCGGCGATGGTGACGTTGGTGCCGATGGACCAGAGCTGCTGGCTCGGCTCTATTTTATTGAGACCGGGCAGCGCTTTCACGTTCACCAGGAGCTTCGGCTCAGCGATGTATTCTTTCAATTCGCCGAGGAGGTCGATGCCGCCCGAGAGGTACCGGCCATTTTCGCCGGCGAGTTCGCGAGCGCCGGCCGGCGAGGTGGCGGTGGCGTATTGGAACGGTTTCATGTCGTGGTGGCGGAGTTGACCATGAAGTATTGAATCAAGCTAAACTTCCGGTTTCGCCGCGGCCGGCGCCGCGTTGGATTTGTTCGCCAGAGCGGCCAGCACCCGGTTCGGCGTGATGGGCAGGGCGGGCACTCGCACTCCCAGGGCGTTCGCGACGGCATTTGCTAGGGCTGAAGCCGTGGGGATGGTCACGGGTTCGCCGATGCCGATTACACCGCGTTCGGGCATATCGAGGAGGACAACGTCGATTTCCGGCACGTCGGCCAACCCGACAAGTTTATAGGTCTCGAAGTTGGGATTGAGGACGACACCCGACTGGCGATCCATGACGCGCTCTTCGTAGAGGGCGTACCCGATGCCCATGATGATGCCGCCGTTGACCTGGCTCTCGGCGGTGAGTTTGTTGACGAACATCCCGCCATCCTGGACGCAGGTAATCTTTTTGACTTTGACGAAGCCGGTTTCGGTATCGACCTCAACCTCGGCGAACTGGACACCGCCGGCGCCGCTTGAGGAGAGCCCTTCCTGCCAGCGGCCAGCAACGTTGAGGGGTTGGACGCCCAGTTTCTTGCAGGCCGCGGCCCAATTTTCGCCGCGGGCATCGGCCACGCCGGTCTGCTCCTGCAATTGAGCGAGCGCTTTCGTGCAAACGTCGTAGATGGCCGGGGACACCGAGGCTGCGGTCGTGCTGCCACCGCTGCCGCCGGAGGGGGGGAAGCGCGTATCCCCGATGCGCACATTGATTTGCTCCAGCTTGAGCCCCAGCAACTCGGCAGCAATCACCGCGATCAGCGTTCGGGTTCCGGTTCCCAGGTCCTGCGTGCCGCAGCGAATCTCGATGCTGCCGTCGGGGTTCACCTGCGCTTCGGCCTGAGTGCCGCGTCCGCCGCCGCCCCAGGTCGCACCGGCGCATCCCACACCCGTTTTCACGGGGCCGGGCGAGCTGCCGGGCTTCTTATACTTCTCTTTCCAACCAAAGCGCTCCGCTCCCAATTGATATTCCTTGCGGCGGACCTCGGAGGGGTCGTTCTTGATCCGCAACTCGACCGGGTCGATGTTCATCTTCACTGCCAGCTCATCCATTATCGACTCCATGCCGTAGGAAGCGGTCGGGTGACCCGGGGCTCGAAAAGCCCGCGCCGAACCGGCGTTGATGTTGACGCCGGATTGCCGCACCCGGGTGTTTGGGATCTGGTAAATGTAAGGCGCCGGGAAACCTGCGCCGCCGCCGCCACCTTCGCTGGAGCCGCCGGCGCCTATGCCGGCGGTGCCGTAAGACTCCAGTTGATAGGCGTGCAAAGTGCCGTCTTCTTTCGCGCCGAGCTTGATCTTCTGAAAGCTCGACGGCCGATTGCCGACTGCGAGCGCTTCATCAAAGCGCGTCAGCATAATCTTAACGGGCGCCTTGGCCTGCTTCGAGAGCTGCGCCGCCAGGGCGCCTTCAACCCCGGGCCCGAACTTCGAGCCAAAGCCGCCGCCCATGTAGTCGCTAATCACGCGGACCTGGCTGTGCTGCAGCTTCAGGTTGTCGGCCAGTCCGTCGCGCACGCTGCCGATGCCCTGGGTCGAAGACCACGCCGTCACGCCCTCGTCCGTCCAGGAAACCGTGTTGCCGTGCGTCTCCAACGGGTGATGAAGCTGAACCGGTGTTGTGTAAAAACCCTCCACGATGGCCGTGCATTCGGAGAATGCCTTGTCCACGTCTCCCTTTTCATTGAGACCCGGCTTGGAGAGATTGGGAGTGTCATCCCAAACGCGTGGAGAGGATTCCTCTTTGGCGTCATCCTCGCGCACCACGAACGGCAACGGTTTGGCCTCGACCTCAATGAGGCGCAACGCATCCAGGCAAGCCTGCTTGGTCGTGCCGGCAACAGCCGCCAGTTCCTCGCCGTAGTAGCGCACGGTGCGCTCGCCTTCCCGCGCGAGAACCGCAGCCTTGATACCAGGGACTTTCAGGGCCGGCTCGAGCTTGATGTTCGTGATTTTGGCCTTCGCCCATTTCGAGCGTAGGATCATCCCGTACAGCCAGCCGTCTGGCTGGACGTCGGAAGTGTACTTGGCCGCGCCGGTGACCTTGGTCGGGCCATCGATACGCCGCGTGTGTGAGCCGATGAGAGCGCGTTTTTCAGGCCAGCTTGGCATAGGGGAGCACCTCGGTTTTGCTGGTTACGGGTAGCCCGGCGGCTTTGAATGCGGCCTGCATGATGCGCGGGTGCGTCCCGCACCGGCAAAGGTTACCGGAGCAGGCATGCTTGACTTCTTCGGCAGTGGGCCGTGGGTTCTTCCGCAGCAACGCAGTCATACTCATAACAAACCCGGGCGTGCAGTAACCGCACATCAGGGCGTCCTGTTCGACGAAGGCCGCCTGAACCGGCGTCAGCGTGCCGTTCTGGGCTAGTCCTTCGACGGTCGTGATTTCGTAACCCTGTGCCTCGATGGCGAGCTTCGAGCACGAGTAAATCGGCGTGCCATTCAGCAGAACCGTGCAAGCGCCGCAGGTTGCGCGGTCGCAGACCTCCTTGGCGCCGGTCAGAGTCGAGTGGTTGCGCAGCGCTTCGAGTAGTGTAACGCGCGGCTCCACCTGGAGCTCGAGCGGTTTGCCGTTGACATTCAGTGTGATCGGAACTGCGTCGGGCCCGTAAGTTTTCTCGGTGTTGGCCTTCGCCAATTCCGCGGCGACCGCTTCGACCTGTGCAGTGGCCGCCACTGCGGCCGTCGTCCCGAAGCTTTTGAGAAAGGAACGCCTGGAAACCGTCAAGGCATCCTTGGTTTGTGGGTCGTTCATACTTGCTTGTTCAGACAATTACACCGGGTTGCGGCATCGCGCAAGCGCTGGGTGGTGCGGTTGCCAGGTTTTCAAGTTGTCACGCTGCTTGCGCGCGACCCTCATCGACGTCCGTGACTTTGCTGAGGACAAAGCGGCAGAAGACAGCCGCATTCCAGGACCTCGCGGGTTCATGAGCGATCACCGGTGCTCGCTTGCGCTTTGGAGTGCGGCTGTCTTCTGCCGCTTTGTCCTTCTCGCCTCATTCCCATTCTACACCTCTAATCGCACCAGTTCCGCGGTCAGGTGTCGGCTCGCACGAGAAACGGGCCTCCATTCGTGCCCTATTCTCTGGGTAATTCCATGATCCGGATATTCCGGAAGCTCACTGTCCCGTGGTCACCCTGTAGAAAGATCGGGCCTGGCTCGTTGACTTTATTATCGATTTCACTGCCGGTGGCACGCGTGCACTCCACGTTATCGTGGATCTTAATCCCGTTCATGATGACCGTGATTCGGTTGCCAATCATGGTTGCCTCGGCGGTTTGCCATTCCCCGGCGGGTTTGGTAACGAACTGATCGGGCGCTTTGAAGTTGTAGATGGACCCGTTGCCGCTGATCGTTGCCCGGCCCGTCTTGTAATCGCCGAGGATCTGAATTTCGTGCCGTCCGCGGAGGTAGAACCCGCTGTTTGAGTTTTCCGGCGTCATGTATTCGTAGCGGACCGTGAAGTTCCAAAACTTCTTTTCTGTGACGAGGTCGGTGCCGTGCATGCCCTTTTCCACAGTGTTTTTCAGAACGCCGTCCGGCAGAACGCTCCAGGAAGCATGGCCGTTGGGATTGCGAAGCCTCCAGCCTGTCAGGTCTTTGCCATTGAACAAAGGCTGGAAATCCTTTTCGTCGTCGCCCGCGGCGGGA
Organism: Candidatus Acidiferrum sp.; assembly: GCA_035566435.1. GTDB lineage: Bacteria > Verrucomicrobiota > Verrucomicrobiia > Limisphaerales > UBA8199 > DATMRF01. Next base: position 21,687 of record DATMRF010000149.1, on the reverse strand, counting down.
GCGATTGAATACGTGCCGGCAAGCGCGGCCAAGGTAAGGAATAAGAGGGTTTTCTTCATAGGTTTGATCATTAGGTTCGGCCAGGCTTGGAACGCGCAGTGCGCCGCCGGCCACCGTTCGATTATCCTATGGACTCTCGGTGGGCAAGAACTATTCACCCGAGGTAGGGCGGGTTGTCTCAACCCGCCGCGGAGCCCGCGCATGGCGGAAAAGAAATCCGCGTTATCCGCGCAATCCGCGGCTTAGCCCTTCGGCCGCTGAGCTCAGAACAGCTTGCCGGTCGGGCCGCAAAGATCGGCGGTAGAAACGTAGAGGTCTTTGGCGTTCGTATTCTCGCCGAATTTCGCCAGGAACACGCTGCGCCTGCCGGCGTCATTCCATTTCAATTTCAACAGCGGCTCGGTGACCTGCGAGGCCTGGTCAACCGCCACGGTGAAAACGCTGGTTTCGCTGCGCGGCGAGTACCAAAGCGCCTCGCCGCAAGCCCCCGTCTCGCAGGTTTCACGCGCGGCCGTCTTTACCGACAGAAACTTTCCCGCGGAAAATAAGCAACCAGCCCCGGTGGCCGAAAAATAAATGGAGACGGTGCGGGTCTGCAACCGGGCGGCTTTAAGGTCGGGTTGCGACGCCTTCAGCCAGCCGAGCAGCGCCTCGCGTTGGACGGCGGTCGCTGCTTGCGGCAAGTAAACAACCGCCTGACCCGGGTCGGCCTGCGGCACAGCGAGGTTCTCGGGTGAAGACTGGAGCACGGCTAATTGAAGGCCCGCCAGGTCCGCGCCGTTGAATTTGCCGCCGGTAAAGTTCCATGCGCGGACCATGTGACGCCCGCCCAGGGTCGCCTCGCTGGAAACGATGCAACCGCCGGCATACAATTCACATGAATGCAGTTCGAGCAGCGTGCCGCGCGGTTGCTCAGTGGCGAGGACGCCGCGCCCGAGGAAACAAGCAAAACCTGTTAAAAGAAGTGCTACTGTTTTCATAAATCTCTCGTAATTCAAACCCAGCGAATAGATACACCAGGTCTGCGCGCCGCGCTAGTGGCATTCCTGCAACGACCCTCTCCCATGGGGCTCCTGCGGAGGGGGCGTGAGGTTGAGGCTTAGGGCGTAAAGGTAGGGCGCGCTGTCCTCAGCGCGCCGCGTGCCTGCGAGAGATGCGCGTTCGCTGCGCACTGGATGGCTATAATCAGAAATGTCGTTTTTCTGCGCAGATTTTCGCGTTCCAAGTTGCAGCTTAAAGGTTGCAAGTTCGCCGTGCTCACGGCTGTCAACCTGCAACTTTCAACCTTCAACCTTCAACCGTTCCTGCCGCGGCCTCCCACGGCCCCGCCTCACCGGGCTGATAGGTCCGAACCTGGCTCGACCGCCGGACGACCTCGCGCATCTCAGCCAGGGACGAGAGTTCGCCGCTGGCCCGGATCTGGACGAGCAGGTTGCCCATCGCCGTGGCTTCGACCGGACCGGCAATGACCGGTCGTTGGCAGGCGTCGGCAGTGAACTGGTTGAGCATGTGGCTTTTCGAGCCACCACCAACGATGTGAATCACCTCAAGGTGGTTGACGGTGAGTTCCTCGAGCCAGCCCAGCACTTGCCTGTATTTGAGCGCAAGGCTTTCGTAGGCGCAGCGGACCAGTTCGCCCGCGGTTTTCGGCACGGGCTGGCCGGTCTCGCGGCAGAAATCCTGCATGGCCTTCGGCATGTCGGGCGGATTCAAGAACCGTGGGTCGTCCAGGTTCACGATAGACCGCAGGGCAGGGGCCTTGGCTGCCAATTTCGCCAGCTGAGCGTATTCGTAGGTTTTGCCCCGCGCATCGAAGGAGCGTTTGCACTGCTGAACCAGCCAGAGGCCCATGATGTTTTTGAGCAGCCGATAAGTGCCGTCGAGGCCGCCTTCGTTGGTCAGGTTCAACTCTGACGTGCGGGCGGACAGAGAGGCTTTGCGCACCTCGACGCCCATGAGCGACCAGGTGCCGGAGCTGAGGTAAGCCCAGTTGGACTTGCCGGTGTGGGCGGTGGGCACGCCGGCGACGGCTGACGCGGTGTCGTGCGAAGGCGGGGCGACGACCTGGCAGTTCTTGAGGCCGGTCCGTTCGCTCAGCCCCTCTCGCAGGCGGCCCAATCGGGTTCCTGGCGGCACAATTTCCGGGAAGATGCTCGTTGGCAGGCCGAATCTTTTCAGCAAGGCCGTCGCCCATTTTCGGGTGACCGGATTCAGGCACTGTGAGGTCGAGGCGATGGTGAACTCGGCGACCTGGGAGTCGCACAGGGCCCAGTGGATGAAATCCGGCATGAACAGCAGGCGGTCGGCCCGCTCCAGCAGCTCCGGCGTATTCTGTTTGGCGGCCAGCAACTGGAACAGCGTATTAAGTTGCATGAATTGCAATCCGGTTTGCCGGAAGATTTCCGCGCGCGGAACCTTCTTGAACGCCCGCTCCATCATGCCATTGGTACGGGCGTCCCGGTAATGGTAAGGGTGGCCGAGCATCTCGCCGTGGCGGGTGAGCAGGACGAAATCGACGCCCCAGGTGTCAGTCCCGACCGATACAACGGACTTGCCGTGCTTTTTGGCGGCAACGGCCAGGCCATTCTTGATCTCGGCCCAAAGCCGCACGACATCCCATCGCAGCGAGTCGCCGAGGTTGACGGGACCGTTGGGGAACCGGTGCAATTCCTCCAGGCGCAGGCTTTTGCCATTCCATAGCCCGGCGACGACGCGGCCGCTCTCGGCGCCGAGATCGATGGCGAGATAAACGCGGTTTGGCATGGTTGGCAGGATCAGCCGAACATCATCTCGATGACTTCACGCAGGGTTTGTCCGGTGCCTAGAAGGGTTCCGTACCCGATGATGACCGTCGAGAGGATGAGCGTAGCGATACCGGTGGCTATGAGCCCGTGGGCCTTCCGACTGGCGCCTTTCCACTCATGAAAAATCCACCCCCACATCGTGCTGAAGATGATGATGCTGGCCATGTGAAGCGTCCACGAGGCGAAACTGAACTTGCCCATCTTCACTTCTCCCATCGCGTAGAAGAAAAATTGAAAATACCACGTTGTCCCTGCGAGTGCGCTGAAAAAGTAATTCGGCAACAACGGCACGAAGTTATCGCCATTGCGGCCGTCGCCTGGGGAGGCGTGTTCGACGACTTCCTCGCTCGGTGCTTCAATGGCCGTCTCGATGATTGCTTCGTCCTCGCGTCTCGGTGGTGCCTGGCGCAGCTTGGAACTGAGAAACTGGTAGCCGGTCTTGTTCTTGATGTAGAGCAGGACGCACCAAACGAAGTTCGTCGTGAACCCGCCGAGCATGATAACAATGTACCTCGGCAGTCCCGACCATATGGGCGAAGTGCCTGCCTGGATCGAAGCATCTTTGATCGGCGCACCCCAGGTAATTGCGAAAGCGAAACAGGCGCTCATGATCCCCGAGAACGTCGCCACGAGGATTCCCTTGGTGAAGCTGAACTCCGCGATCGCCTTTTTCTTCTGCTCCTCAGGCATTTCTCGCTCTTTGGTCAAGCCCGCCAACGCGGCGATGCCGATACCGAGCAGGCACACGGCGACGCCGGCCAGGGTAACTTGGCCAGGAGTTTTCGCGGCGATCTGTCCGATGGTTTCGACAACCGCGCCTTTGGGGAAAAACGCGGGAAACATCGGGGGCACCAATGTGCCAAACGCAGCGCAATAACCGAGCGCCACGCCCATCCCTAGCGACATGCCGAGGTAACGCATCGTCAGCCCGAACGTCAGGCCGCCAAACCCCCACATCGCTCCAAAGAAATACGTCCACCAGAGCGTGCTTGGTGATTGTTGCCTGAGCACACCTACTACGTCGTTCGTCAGCAGCGTGGCCAGAAGCCACGGGCAGATAATCCAGGAGAAGAATCCGCCTACCAGCCAATAAACCTCCCATGCCCATTTCCTGACGCCCTTGTAAGGCACGTAAAAGCTTCCGGACGCCAGGCCACCGAGCCAGTGGAATATGACACCAAGCACAGGGTTCATAATACTCGTGGGAAAGATCCTATCTTAACTGCGCTTCGCCAGAACTGTTCGCTCATACGTTTTCACCTCTTGAAGCCACGCATCGCCCGCAGGCACCCCTTGCCTTTGGCAGTAATAATCCCAAACCGGCCCGAAAGGCATCGCTTTGGCGTCCTCCATCAGTGCCAGCCGTGAAGTGTAATCGCCTTCGGCTTCCAGTTCTTTAAGCTTTTCAATGGGGGCCAGCAGCGCGAGCAAGAGCGCCTTGGCCATGTTGCGTGTACCAATCACCCAGGCCGCCACGCGGTTGATGCTTGCGTCGAAGTAGTCCAGGCCGATCCGAACGCGCCCGAGGTAGTCGCCCCAGACGATTTCCTGCGCGACCGCTTGCAGGTCATCAGTGAGCGTCACCACGTGGTCGCTGTCCCACCGCACGCCTCGGCTGACGTGCAGCGCGATTTCCGGCAGGTAGCAAAGCACCGACGAGATTTTATCGGCGATGCCTTCTGTCGGATGGTAGTGGCCCGCGTCGAGTGTGAGCAGAATCTGCCGGCTGACTGCATACCCAATATAAAACTCATGCGAGCCGGGCGTGTAGCTTTCGGCGCCGATACCGAAGAGTTTCGGTTCGACCGAGTCCACGTTGTGTTTCTTATCGAGCTTCGTTTTGAAAATCGCGTCGAGCGACTCGACCAACCGTTCGCGCGGGCCGCGGCGGTCGGCCGGCGTGTCCTTCATGCCATCGGGAATCCACAGGTTCGTGAGGCAGGTCTTCCCGAGCGCCTTGCCGATCGCGGCGCCGATTTCCCGGCAGCGGATTCCGTGCTCAATCCAAAACTTGCGCGTCGCCGAATCGCGATGGGTCAGCGTGAAACCGTCGCGAACGTTCAGATGCGAGAAATAGGTTTGGTTGAAGTCTAGGCCGATTCCGAGCGACCTGGCCCACGCGATCCAATCTCGGAACTGGTCGGCGCTGAGCGCGTCGCGGTCCACCGGCTTGCCTTTCATCTCCGCGTAACTGGCGTGGAGGTTGAAACGGTGCTTGCCGGGAACGAGCGAAAGGGCCTTTTCGATATCGCCGCGCAATTCCTGCGGCGTCCTCGCCTTGCCGGGATAGTTGCCGGTCACCGCGAGGCCCGCGCCAAGCTCCTGGCCCGCATTTTCGAAGCCGCCGACGTCGTCCCCTTGCCAGCAATGAATCGAGATCGGAATGCCCACGAGTTGCTGGAGCGCGTTTTCGGTATCAACCCCAAGCTCTGCGTATCGCTCCTTGGCAAGTTGGTAAGCGCTCTCGATGTTCTTAGGTTTCATTTCAAATCTGTTCCGTGGCCCACACGCACAGCGCACCACGCACTTGTCCGCCGAAGCCTTGGCGAAGGTGGATCACGCCCTACGCTCCACGTCCGGTTCTCACACCACTTCCCGATACACATCCGGATGCGGCCGCGAGAGCACGACCGAATACACCAGTACACCAGCTTCCGCGATGAGGGCTCGTCCCGCGGCGACCGCCGCCTGGACCGACGCCACGTCGCCGGTCATGGTGCAAAAGGCTTTGCCACCCAGCGCCATTGCCAGTCGCACTTCCAGCAGGGTGACGTTGGCCGCTTTGGCCGCCGCGTCGGCCGCCTGTATTAGTGTCGCGACATTGAACGACTCGAGGATGCCGAGCGCGCCGTCAGCCTGAACCGGTTGCGTGCGCCCCAAAGCCACGAACACGTCGGGGTGGACGTTTGAGATGACGAACTGGTCGATCAGGCAGCCGTTCGCGGCTTCGGCGCCCGCGGCAACAGCCGCCTCGACGGCGGCGGTGTCACCTCCGATGAGCACCATATATTTGCCGGAGCAGATCGTGCGCGAGAGCAATAGCCGTACGTTGCCGGCCTTCAGCATGGTGTCGGCCGCCTGGAACCCGGCGGCGATGCTGGACAGTTCAATCAGACCTATGGATTTTTCGATCATATAACGAAAGGGCTCTTTCAAGGGGATCTCGAACCACAAGATACACCAGAATTCTGCGCGCCCGGCGCAAACTTCGTAGCGCAGATTTTTAATCTGCTGTATCGCGGATTTTCAATCCGCTGGCCGACCGTCATTTCAAACGACTTGCAGAACACAATTCGTTGATACGGCAGAATGCAATTCTGCGTTACTTCAATTGCGGCTCTCCCGCGCCCGGTATTTCGCGGTTCCTCCTCGTTCATCGCTCCAGAAAAATAGTGGTTTCACTCACTTCGCGAACCGTTGCCGCCAGTGGGGCGTGCAGATTCGCTCCGAGTGCATCCGGCGCAGGCTCGCCGATAACTTGTCCCGCGCGCACCAGCTCACCCACCTTCACTTTCGGCAGGCAAGGGGAGCCGGCGCTTTGTTTGAGCGGCAGCACCAATCGTCGCGGCTCGAGCCGGCCCGTCCATAACGGCGCGGGCAAATCGTATTGCTCGACGTGGAGCTTCTTGGTCAGCGTTTTGATCGGCACATGGCGGCCATCGCGCATGGCGTGCGTGTGGGTGGGCGCGGGGCCGGTCCATTTAAAGTTCGCGCGGCGCAACTCTGCTTTCGAATCGTCGCACGCCTCCTTCGGATACAGCTCCTCGGGGCAGGCGTATAACGTGCAAAGCCCGCAAGAGCAGCAGAGGGAGGCCCACTCATTCCAATACTCGGCGCCCGTGGCCGTGAACGCGAGGCTGCGCATCACCTGGTGGGGTTCCACCACGTAACCGAGTAGGAACCGAGGGCAATACTCGGTGCAATAGCGGCATTGGTCGCACGCGGACTTCCCAATCTTCGCCTGCACGTTGTTTGGCTTGAGCTTGCGTTCCATCACATGATGGTCGCGTGGCAGGATCACGACTCCCGTTGCGGTCTTGGTGATAGGCGCATCAAGGTCGTCTGTCGTTTGGCCCATCATCAGCCCGCCGATGCATAGCACCGGGTCGCTGGTGGTCAACCCGCCTGCCGCTTCCATGCAGTCCCGATAGCTCGTCCCGATAGGCACCTTCAGAGTGGCCGGCGAACGCACCGCCCCGGCAATGGTCAGCATCTTGTGCGTGACTGGTTTGCCCTGTGCGGCGGCCGCGATATTGACGAACGTCTCGACGTTGTTCACGACGACCCCGACTTGCAGCGGAATCCCGGCGGGCGGAATCAGCCGGGCCGTGACTTCATAAACCAGGTCGTATTCGTCACCAGCCGGGTAATAATCGCCCAGCAGATGCACCCGAACCTCCGTGCCTTTGCAAGCCTTTTCGACGGCTTCGACTGCGCGCTTTTTCTTGCCCTTGATGCCGATCACAGCGTCCTTCGCGCCCACGGCTTCTTTCGCCAAAATCATTCCTTGAACCAGTGCCTCCGCCTCTTCCTCCATGATCACGGCGTCCTTGTGCAGCAAGGGTTCGCACTCCGCGCCGTTGGCAATGATGGTGTCCGCCTTGCCCGCCAGCTTAACGTGCGCCGGAAAGCCGCCGCCTCCCGCGCCGACAACGCCCGCCTGCTTGACTTGCTCAACAAGATTCATGGCAAAGTGCGCCCGTTGTATGCCATCTCCACGTGGCAAAGCCAATGGAAAACTCTGGAGCAGGACCAAACGGTCCGTGAGACAAAAGGTAACCTCGTTCCGCGGACGCAAGTATTGGATTGGTTCTCGTGTTGCAGGTTGCATCCCGGGGATATACGGTCGCGGCCCTGTCCCGGAGGGACAAGGTGAGAATAGCCCAACGTTTTAACGTTGGGTACGCGGATTTGGCATTGCCTAAGTCCCGAAGGGACGGCTGAATAATACACATGTCTTACGTCAGCTCGTATTATCATTGTGTCTTCAGCACCAAAGACCGCCGCCCCCTCATCAAACAATCCCTTCAGGAACGGCTCTGGCCATTTCTGGGCGGCATTGCACGGCAGAATGGAATGAAGGCCATGGAAATTGGCGGCGTGGCCGACCACGTGCACCTCCTCCTGTCACTGCCCTCAACTCTTTCGATCGCCAAAGCACTTCAGTTCATTAAGGGTGGGTCCTCCAAGTGGGTTCATGAGACTTTCCCGCAACACCCGCTCTTTGGCTGGCAGATCAAATACGGCGCCTTCGCTGTCAGTGTTTCACTCCTGGACAAGACCATCCGATACATCCAGAGCCAGGCGGAGCACCATCGGAGCATGACCTTTCAGGAGGAGTTCTTGTCTTTGCTCAAGAAACACCGGATTGCCTACGACGAGCGCTACCTGTGGGAGTGAAGGTCGGCCGTCCCTTCGGGGCTTACGCTTATCGGCTCCCGGAACCCGACGTTGAAACGTTGGGCTATTCTCACTTTGTCCCTCCGGGACCCAACCCGCCGCAGCTTGGTCTGTTCTTCGTCCGTCGCTTCGCGGCAAACTCTCTGCTGCGTAGGCGCTTAGCTGTCAAACTCGGACCCGTGGTTGAACGCAGCGAACAAAGTTTCGTCTAATCTACTGTATGAAAACTACTACCTTATTACGTACTGGTATGGCTGTTTCCACTGCCGCGTTAATGGCGACGAGCGCTGCCCCAGCGCGCGCCGATGAATCGGCACCGGCGGCGAAACCTGACAAGCGCTGCACGGGCATCATCTCGTCGGTCGATCCGGCCGAACACGTGGTGACGGTGAAGGAGTTCTTGCAAAACCGGAGATTCAACCTTGGCAATACCTGCACTTACACGTTCCCGGACCAAAACACCGGCACGGCCGCCGACTTGCGCCCCGGCCAAAAGGTGACGGTGTGCTACCTGTCTGCCCAAGGGGTGCTGGTGGCCGATCAGATCACCCAGGAACCCATGCGTTTCGTCGGCACGGTGGCGGCCGTTGAGCCCGCGACGCATAGGCTGATCATGCGCCGCTCGCTGCTGGACAAGACGTTCCAGCTTGGGAGCGATTGCGCCGTCGTTCTCCGTAACGACAAAACCGGCGCGCTGACTGACGTGCAGCCCGGCGAACGGGTGACGGTTACCTACGAAACGCCGCACGGCACCCACGTCGCCCGGCAAATCGCGCAGACCAGCGCGACTTTCACCGGCACGTTGACCGCGTTGGACATGTCGGAGCGAACGATCAAGGCCAAGACCCTGCTTGGCACCAAGAAGTTCAACCTCGCGAATGGGTGCGCTATCGTGGTCAACGGCAAGCTCAATGGACGCATGAACGACCTCAAGCCGGGGGAGACCTTGACGATAAGCTATGACGACCTCAACGGTGTCAGCGTGGCCAATCGTCTCGCTGCCCCTTCGTCGGCTCCCGCCACAGTGACAGCGCAAGCCCAGCGGTGATTCCTTGCCGCCACCGCGCCAAACGATTGGCCGGTGGCGGTTTGCCTACCGAAACCGGGCGCACAAACGCCCGCGTGGTTCGGCCGGTCGCGTAGCAATGCCCTGCAGGTAGCCAGTTGCGACCCCAGTTTTTCCCTCCTCTCGCCGCTGCCCCACCTCCTCTTCACCCGCGCGCAGCGCGCGCCGTGTGCCGCCGCGTAGCGCCAAGCAGATGGTAGCCACGGGTAAGGCCGCTCAACGGCCGCCACACGGGGTTCAAGGCCCAGTTTGGATTCCCTCCTCCCAGGCGCTTTGGTGGCCGTCCGCCAGGACCGCATGGGAGGGGGAAGCGGGACGGCTCCTCGCGCGTTCCTCGCGGCCGGCCGCCATCAGCTCACTGCCGAGCCTGGGTTGGGGAGCACTCGTGCTTGACTGGATGGCGGGAAAGGTCGACGCTTGCAATATGGATGGCGCAAAATGAGAGAAGTCGCAACGCAATTCGCCCTTACCTACGGAGCGTCAAGAAAGCATTCCAATTTGTCCAAACCGACCCTGCTCATTCAGGTGGCCCTAGTGGCTTTTGTCATGACCTTCAACCTGGCGCTGTCGGTCCATGCTCAAACATGGATGCAGACCTCGGCGCCCTTTGGCAATTGGCAAGCGGTTGCTTCATCAGCGGATGGAAACCGCCTGGTAGCGGTGATTAATGACGACGGCTCTGGCGGTGGTGGCTCTATTTTCATCTCAACAAACTCGGGAGCAACCTGGGCACAGTCCGCAGCACCGAGTAATTCCTGGTGGTTGGTTGCTTCTTCGGCAGATGGAAATAAGTTGGTCGCAGCGACCGCTAACAGCCTTGTGTACACCTCAACTAACTCAGGACAAAGTTGGACCTCAAACAGCGTGCCCATTATCGGTTTACAGTCACTCACCTCTTCAGCAGACGGCTCAAAGCTAGTAACCGCGTCTTATTTCGGCGGGATTTATATCTCAACAAATTCGGGAACTGCTTGGATGGAAGCTGGCCAAGACCCCATCTACGAGAGGTGGCTATCTACGGCCTCGTCGGCGGATGGAAATATGATAGCGATGGCGTCATATAGTGACACCATTTGGTATTCGCTGGATTCCGGCGCAAGTTGGGCATCGGCCAACTCACCCTTCAACAGGGGGTGGCATTCGCTCGCCTCCTCGGCCAACGGAAACAGGATTGTCGCGGCGTCTGCCGGGCCGCTTTACACCTCAGGGGACAATGGTGTCAACTGGACCCCAATTCCTGGGTCGCCCGGTCCGAATGTGTCCTCCATAGCCTTATCAGCGGATGGAGCCAAACAGGTAGCAGTAATCATTGGCGGCGGAATCTACACCTCGACTGATTCTGGAATCACGTGGAGAGCGAACAGCGCGCCGAACACAAATTGGATTTCTGTCGCCTGCTCGGCAGATGGGCGAAAGCTCGTAGCGGCGGTCTATGCCGGGGGTATTTACGTATCGCAATCCGCACCCACACCGCTCTTAAGCATTCTCCCTTCGGGTGGTAACCTTGTCCTTTCCTGGGTGGTTCCATCGACGACCTTCACGCTGCAAGAAAACCGGGATCTCACCCTGGTGAACTGGAATGACATCACCAACACTCCAGCACTTAACTATTCAAACCTGCAGCGTCAATTGACAATTTCCAACCCGCAGGGGACGATGTTTTATCGGCTGGTGTCGCAGTGACAGGAGCGCTGCGGGGGGCAGACAATAGGTTGGCCGCTCACAAGTGAAAAGGCCCCGGCCTAAGGTTTTACCCCATTTCCGTGACCACCTCCGTGCCCTACGCTTAGTTGGCGGGCGCTGTCAGGACAGCATCAAGATATCCGAGTGCGGGCTTCTGTTTCATTGGAGGTAATGTAGGCGATGGACTGGTATTGACTACGGGGGATACCCCCAATTGGTCAAGGAGAGCCGTAACCATTCACCGGCATTGAACAGGAGGAAACAGAGGGAAGGGAGTCTTTCCAATCTTCTTAAGCACGTGGGCAGCCTCCCTGACACCTCACTAATCAGTTGATGACGGTTTCCCGCAGAGCAAGGCGCATCCCGGCGTTGCGTTGGCAAACCCCATTGGCGATTCAGATGCTGAATGCAAAGACGCGACCCAGTTTTCTGCGGCGTCTCAGCCTAATTGGTACCATTGCGGATCGAGGATGATTCGCCGGCCTGTAAGGACGGCCTCGTTGGCTTTAATGGCCGTGACGGCGGCTTGGAACCCCTCGAGCCAGCCTGGGGTCGCGCGCCGCTTGACCTTTGTCGCGAGATGCTCGACCAGTGCCTTGGGATCATCGTCCCCGACCTCCTGGACGAATTCCTCTCGCGCGGTTTCCACGTCTTGGGCGTTCCGCAGAAAAGCGTCCAACGCGCAATAGAGAGGGTCTTTCTTGAGCCGGTCCTTTTGAATTTCCTTCTCGGTCAAAGGCACAGATTTGCTGGCGCCTACTTTGAGCACGATCCCGGTTTCGTCGCGAAACTTTTCTTTCGGGAAGTAAACCTCCCAGCCCAGCAGTCGCGAATCCACCTCTTTGAAAAGCCAGATGTCGCCTTGGCGGAGCAGCACTGCGGAATCGCTCCCAAAATAGACCTCGTATTCGCCATCGAACGAGTTGGCGAGCGTCGCGTCGCAGGTCATAGAAAGCCCTTCCGGGAACTCCAGCACGGCGCGCACGGTGTCGGCCACCTCGCGGCCATCCTTCCACAAAGCAATCGTGCCGAATCCGCTGACCGCGACCGGCAGTTGGTTGAAAAACCACCGGGCCTGGTCCATTTGATGGCTGACGACCTCGCCGATGAGACCGAGCGAAATCATTTTGTCCAGTCGCCAGTTCAGCTCCTGCTCGCGCTCGGGCTTCGGCGAGGAGGCGCGCCAGCTCTGTTTCTTGTGCCGTTGAGCGCGGGCCATGACGGGCTGGCCCAGCGCGCCGGAGCGGAAGGTCGTGATCAGCTCCCGGCGGTTCAGTTCTGATCGCAAATGGAGTCCCGGCTGAAAAACCAGCTGCGGTGCGGCCTTCGCAGCCAACGCGATCGCGCTGGCATCCTCGATAGTATGGGCCAGCGGAGCCTCGCAGTAAACGTGCTTGCCCGCTTTCAACGCGGCCAGCACGATTTCTTTGTGCTGATGCGTCGGCGTCGCCACTACGACCGCCAGGATGTCACGGTTGTTGAGGATCGCTCTGTAATCTTCAGTCTGGACTGCGCCAGGCGCGATGCTGGCAGACCGGCGCACCGATGCGGGGTAAGTGTCGCAGACCGCCACAATCTCCGCCTTCGGCCAACGGGCGAGCGTATTAAGGATCTCGCGGCCCCGGGTTCCGAGGCCAATGACCGCCACTTTGACCTTTGGCCCACGGTCCTCAAGGTCAATCTCTGAATCTTCCTTGGTCTGAGCGAACAGTTCAACCCCGCCCAGCATGGTCATCAGTGTGGCCGTCGAGCCACCTTTCAAAAAGTCGCGGCGGTTGAACTCCGGTGTGCGGGTTTCGTTCTCATCCATATATCCTCCAGCCCTGATGGTTTAAGGCACACGTCGAGTCAAAGAATTCCTTCTGTCATTAGTTGGAAGCCGGGCGGCTCTGGTTTATTCACCGCGGCCGCGATCGTCTTTCCTCCACCGACCGTCCGACCACAAGGGGGACGCATCCCCGACCCTGTTCCTTCTGGCGCTTCTGAATCGTTCTGGACGAGCGACTGAGCGCTTCGATTGTTAACCGGCTGAGTTTCTTTCGATGATTCTGTCCGGGCCATCACTTCACTGACTTGTTCGGATGCGCCGGCGGTGGTGGAACCGTCACCGGTTCGAGGCGGATGCGCTCCTGGAGTTGTGTGATCGCCGCTTTGAGCTGCGCGTCTTCGCCATTGAAGGTCGCATGCGGCAGGTTGTCCACGACCATGTCAGGGTCCACGCCGTGACCTTCAATCAGCCATTTGCCTTCCGGACCATAAACTCCTAGTTCAGCGGCGGAGGCGATGCCTTTATCGACGAGCCGATTGTCGAAGGAGAGCCAGATTTCCCCACCCCAGGTTCGGGTGCCGATCACCTTGCCCAAACCTAACCGCTTGAATCCCTCGGTGAAGGCCTCGCCGTCGGAGCCGGTATGCTCGTCGCAGAGCACGGTCATGTGGCCGCGAAAGGCGTATTGCATGTTCCAGGTGGGGTTGCCTACGCGCGGCTGCCAAAAGAACCAGGCCTTGCGCAGCAATTTTTCAAGAATCCAACTGTCAATGTTGCCGCCGCCGTTGTGGCGCACGTCAATAATCAGTCCTTTGCGATTGAACACCGGGTAAAAGTCCCGCGCCCACTCAGCAATGTCTCTCGGGCCCATCGCGCGCAGATGAACGTAGCCGATTTCGCCTTTCCCCAGCTCCTCCACGCGGCGCCGGCGCGAAAGCTCCCAATCGTCGTAGCGCAGGTCGGTCTCCGCTTCGAGGGTCATGGGTGTGACCACGACTTCCCGGGCCGGGTCGGATGAAGAGGGTTTGACGCTGAGGAGCACCTGGCGTCCAGCTTGGTTCCTCAGGAGCGCCTCCAGATGCGGCGCTGAAAGCACCGAGACGCCATTGATCATCTGGATAATTGCGCCGTCCTTTAGATTCACCGACGGCCGGGCCAGCGGGGAGCGCCGCTCCGGGTAATCGGGGTCAGCCTCGTAAATCCGTTGCACGCGATAACCGTTCTGTGACTCGTCCCGGACCAGCTCTGCGCCTAGCGCGCCGGGGCTGACGTGATCCTGGCCCTCACGAAAATCTCCGCCAACTACGAAGATATGAAGTGCGGACAACTCGCCAACCATGTCGGCCATGAGGTCGCTGAGTTCGGCACGGTCCGTTACCCGCTCGACCAGGGGGAGGTACTTGTCCCGCATGGCCCGCCAATCAATCCCATGCATGTTCGTTTCGTAAAAGTAGTCCCGCATCAACCGCCACGACTCGATGAACATCTGCCGGCGTTCGTCGCGAGGGTCCAGCGAGTAACTCCATTCTTTCAGGTCCACGCTCTTTTCGAGCTTGAGCGGCGCGCTGGCACCGGCGTCTACGACATAGAATTGGTCCTCCTTCCGAATAAGGAGCTTCTTCCCGTCCTCAGACAGCTCATACATTTTGACCGGCTCGACCAGCGTTTTGGGTTTGGGGTCGTCGTTGGTGACGGATAAAGTCATCAATCGGTTGGTTTCCGTAGGGCCGATCCCGGAAGCGATCCAGTAAAGAGCTTTGGCGTTCACGCTCAGCTCGGAGTAGTTTCCGGGCGGCACCGGGACTGCCGTCACGCGTTGCTGGAGGCCTTCCATATCAATCACCACCGCGGGAGGTTTATTGGTCTCCTCGTTGCCGCCCTCGTTGGGCTTGGATTCTTTCGCATCCGGCTTCGACTCCTCGGCCCTCTTCTTGTTGTCCTCGCTCTTCGATTCCTTTTCCTGCTCGGCCTTTTTCTTTTCTTTCTTCTCGGGATGCAACTCGTCAGCGGGCTCAAATGGGGAGCGCCCATCCTTGAGCAACGAAACGAGGTAGATTTTTACCGGCTCATTGAAAAACGGTTCGGGTTGGCGCGAGCCCCAGGGGCTGGCGACCGTCGATTCCAGGTGGCGTTCAGAGAGGAAATAAAGCCACTTGCCGTCGGGGCTCCAGGCCGGGCTGAAGCTGTTCACGCGGTCGCTGGTGAGGGTGACGGTGTTGCCGTTGGTCACACCGTACAATGAAATGCGGGCATAGAGATTATCAGCGGATGAAACGTAAGCCAGCCACTGGCTGTCCGGCGACCAGTGCAAATTGTAAAAGCCATCGACCCTCGAAGTGGCGATGCGTTTGCTTTCTTTCCTCTCGAGGTCGAAAAGCCATAGCTCCTGGTTCTTGTCCTGGTAAGCGATACGCTTGCCGTCCGGGGCAGCGATTCCATCGGAGCGAAACACTTTCCCATCGTGCGTCAACTGTTCGGCTTGCCCAACGCCGTTGGCCGGGATTCTTTCAAACTCCAGCTCGCCCGTCGCGTCGGAGAGCCCCAGCACGGACTTGCCATCCGGCATGAAGCGCGCCTGGCGATACCGAATGTGCGCATCCCTCGTCGCGTTTACGAAACGGCCCTGGTTCACCGGCGCCACGAAGACCTGGCCCCGTGCCGTCAGGACGATGCGCTCTCCATCCGGGGCGACATGAACCGAACTCAGGTAATCCATCGGCTTTTGCATCCATTTCTCGCGTTCCTGGTCGAAGTCCGAGGCCAGGGTGATAGGGATCAACGAATCTTTCTTTGAGGCAATGTCGAACCGCCGCAGGTCCGCGCCAATTTGATAAACAATCCGCCCTTGCGAAAGCGATGCACCCTTCAGGTCCCAACCTTTGCTCTTCGTGAGTTGCACCAGGTCGCCGCCGTTCGGGTTCATGGACCAGAGGTTCATCGTGCCGTCGCGGTCGCTAAGGAAGTAAAGGCGGCCCTCCCACCACATGGGCGCTTTGCTGGTGCCGGGGAAATCCGCGGTCAGCGGCACGGCTTCCGCAGCGTCGAGGGCGAATTTCCAAAGGTTTTGCACGGTCCCTCCCTGGTACCGCTTGGTGCTGCTGCCTTGGAACCATTGGCGCGTAAAATAAAGCGTCTTCCCGCCGGGCTCGAACACGCCGTCGCTGGCCTGGCTCAGCGGCAGAGGCGCCGTCACCCCAGTCTTCAGGTCCACGGTGGCTAGTTGGAAATCCGGCAGCGTCGAAAAATGGCGTGTCGCATACAGGATCTTGCTGCCGTCAGGAGTCCAGCCCATGACGATGGCCGCTCCACCCTCAAAAGTGCGGCGAACCGGCCGGCCTCCATCAATGGGCATCGTATAGACTTCGAGCGGCCCTTCGTATTGCCCTGAGAAAGCCAGCGTTTTGCCGTCGGGGGAGAACGCCGGGTGCGATTCTTCGGCCGGATGGCTGGTGAGGCGCTGGGCCAGCCCGCCGTTAATTCCCACCCGCCACAAATCCCCCTCGGCCGTGAAGACAATCGTGTCTCCGTGCACGGCAGGAAAACGGTAATAGCCGGCGTTGCCTGGCGCCGGTGGTCCATCGGCCGCGTCCATTTGCGAGCCGGCGGCGAATGTGAGCAAAGCCAGGTGCAGCAAACTAAGCAGGCGCTTCATGAGCATGTGATGGGTTCTAAGACCAAAGACACCGTGGAGCATGTTTTTGTATTGGGTAATGGCCGTCAAAAGAAGCGTGTATGGGCCGGGGAGAATGTCAATCCGCGAAACTGCCGGATAGCTGCTCAGTCAGCTCGCTGTGCCTGGGTGCTTTTCTGGTCCAAAAGCTGCTGTCACAGCATTAATTCGGGTAAAAACCCCTGGCACTTGGCCCGAAACACATTATGACGAATCAGAATCCGGTTAGCCCGACTGCCGTATTGCGCCACCCTGCGGTCGCTATGCTTTGTGATGCGCTCCTCACGATAAACCATCGAGTCCGTCGATACGCCCGCCGCCCGGCCCATCAGCGAAGCATTCTCGCGCCCGCGGCGCTGAATTGGAACCGGGCGACCCTTTTCCACTGCAAGCCTGCGCGACATCTTGCTGTTGTCTTGGGCTTCATAATGACGTTATCGCAGTTCGCTTTCGGCGCTCCACGAGCTGGCAGGGTCGTCGCGTGGGGGGCAACCATGACCCCGACCCCGGGCACGATTGTCACCAACATCGCCGTCGGGAACGAGGAGACTCTCGGCATCCAAAGCGATGGCACCTTGCTCTCGTGGGGCGGAGGTATGCATGTCGCCCCGCCTGCGAATTCGACGAACGTGAACGACTTCATCTACGCCAGCTTTTCGCTGCCGCTGCCCGCTGGGCTTGGCAACGTCGTGGCGGCAGCGGTTTCCAAAGACCTGTACTGCGGACACGCTTTAGCACTCCGCGCAGATGGCACGGTATTCGCCTGGGGAGACAACAGCGTCGGGCAAACCAATGTGCCTGCCGGTCTGTTCAATGTCCGAGCCATAGCCGCTGGTGGCGTCCACAATCTGGCTGTGAATGGGGACGGCAGCGTGGTCGCCTGGGGCTCCAACGTAAGTGGTCAAACCAACGTTCCCTCTGGGTTGGCCAACACTGCGGCGGTGGCCGCAGGGGCCCTATGCTCGTTAGCCCTCACCAGCGATGGCACCGTGTTCGCTTGGGGCGATAACTCCTGCGGACAGACCAATGTGCCGCCAGGCCTAAGCAACGTCGTCGCAATCGCCACTGGTTGGAACCATTGCCTGGCTTTGAAACGTGACGGCACAGTTGCCGCCTGGGGCAATAACACCCATGGTGAAACGACCGTGCCTATGGGCTTAAGCAACGTCGTCGCAATCGCCGGCGGCGGCGGGGACACCGAGGATTTCGGCGTCGTCTGGGATGGGCACAGTCTTGCACTCAAGAGCGACGGCACCGTCGTCGCATGGGGTAAAGACGATTACGGGCAGGCCGACGTGCCGCCGGGGCTGAGCAACGTAATCGCGATTGCTGCGGGCGCGCAGTGCAGCTTGGCGCTCAGAAAAGATGGCTCAGTCGTTGGGTGGGGCCACAATTCCGCCGGCCAGATAATGATGCCTCCGAGTCTCGACAACGTGTGCGCTATCGCTGCCCTCGGGGAACAAACTGTTGTTTTAAAGGCGGACGGCACGGTAACGAGTTGGGGCTCAGATTATTTCGGAGGCGCGCTACCGCCGGCGGGCCTGAGCAACATTGTTGCCATCGCGCCACACCTGGCGCTCAAGACTGATGGCACAGTTGTGGCCTGGAAGAACTACACCAATGTGCCCGCCGGTCTCACCAACGTGGTCGCGATCGCCCATTCGGACCGTGACTCCATAGTCCTACGAAACGACGGCACGGTGTGCGTTTGGGGTGACAACACGTCCGGGCAGACCAACGTTCCGCCAGCGCTGAGCAGTGTGGTCCAGGTCGCTCAGGGTTTCGCGTTCGAGTTGGCGCTTAGAGCCGACTCGACCGTTATAGGCTGGGGCGACGACAGCGGTGGAGCAGTCAGTGGCGCTTCTGGTCTGACCAACGTCATTTCGGTTTCCGCTGGCCGTGGCCACGCTTTGGCACTTCTAAACGATGGGACCGTAACTGCTTGGGGCTTGAACAACTACGGCCAGACCAACGTTCCTGCCGGACTGAGCAACGTGGTAGCGATCTCAGGGGGCGGATGGCATAGCCTGGCGCTTAAGAACGATGGAACGGTCATTGGTTGGGGTCTCAACGCCTCCGGTCAGACCTCCGTTCCGTCGGGCTTAGGACGGGTCTTTTCGATTAGCGGGGGACTATGGTCCAGCGTGGCTCTCGTCCAGGACCTCGAAATCACATCCGTGCGGTGGACCAATGGGGAACTGGAGCTGCGTTTCCCCACGTTCGTGGGCGAGCGCTATTCCGTCCAGAGTTCGCCCGATCTCAACCCCGGAAGCTGGATGGACCTGCCGGACGGCAACCTGACCGGGGATGGGGGCGACGCAGTGTACACCGATCTTCGCCCAGCCCCGCGGAATAGCTTCTACCGCGTCCGTTTAGTCCCTTAAAACACGCTCTACAAATTCCGCGCGTTGAACCCTTTCAACGGGGCGGGGACGGCCACGTCCCCGGAACCCCGCGGCAACAGGTTCGCCATGAGGCCGTGCCCGTCCCGCCCCGGTTCAGGGTAGGGCACGCTATCTCACCGCGCCGCTGTGCAAACCACCCCCCCTTCCCACCATCGCTGCCTGGTGAGAAAGGTGCCCGCGTAGCCGGCGCCAAGGTCATGAGTGTGAAGGCGGCGGACCAGGCCCATTTGCTCGCGGATTTCCCGCAGGGCGCGGCCCCAGGCGCGGATGCTGCGATCCTTTTGGCCCTTGCCGTCGTGGACGGTGAGGAGCATGGCGTCGAGGTTGGGGCGCAGGACAGAATTCTTCGGATGCCCAAGTCCCAACGGGGAGTCGCGTCAACGCAGATGAGGAGCAACTATACTCGTCGCGTGCGCTCTCATTAACACCCCGCTTTAGCGCGGTGTAGCGAGCGCCGGGGGATGGCTGAACTCGTCGCGTGCGCTCTCATTAACACCCCGCTTTAGCGGGGTGTACCGAGCGTCGGGGGATGGCTGAAACCGTTTTCAACGGTTTCAGTCTCCGGATGCCATTTGAGCCCGTATCGCTGCACCAGCATCCGCACTTCTTCGGTAAAGCTGCGCTTGCGGTGATGCGCTTCCTGCTGGGCGATGTACCTGGCGACCTGGCCGACCCCGGAGTGCGCCACCGAGAAGACCCCGTAGCCGCGGCCCCAGGCGAACTTGCAGGGCAAGAGGTTGCTCTGGTTTATCCAGTGCGAAGAAGCGCCCTTGAATAGATGCATCATCTGCTCGATGGACTGATTGGTGGGCAGATCCACCAGCACATGGACGTGGTCAGGGTTGACGTAGTTGAGCTTCATATAGATGCCCTTGTCTGCGGAGTATTGATGCAAATATTCGCAAGCCTTCAGGGCTGCGGGTCGGGTCAGCAGAGGCCGACGCTCCAAGGTGCCCCAAACTGCGTGGAGCCAAACGCGAGAGTAGGAATGTAAAGACCTAGCGGAGGTGTAAGTCTTGTTGAGCGCCGGCACAAGTCGAGAAACCGTTAAAAACGGTTTCTCTGAGCTTCGGAGTCGCCCCACACCCCGCTAAAGCGGGGTGTTAATGGGAGCCGCGCACGGACCGGAAGAATTCTGTCGCGCGCCCTCGAGGTTGAAGCAGTGAACACGCAGGTTGACGCACTCCGCGAGGCGTAGGCCGCAGCCGTAGAGGAGCAAGCCGGCAAGGCGGTAGGGGGGCTGGAGGTTGGCGAGGACGGCGTCGGTTTCGGGGCGGGGACGGCCACGTCCCCGGAACTCCGCGGCAACAGGTTCGCCATAAGGACGTGCCCGTCCCAGCCCCGGTGCAGGGTAGGCTGCCAGCGTCTTGTTGGAGTAATTGCGCAGTCGAATTGAGGCTTCCAGGTCGCGGTGTTCCTGTGCTGTTACGAGGCGGCCCGGCCCGGATCTGCGTTGGTGAGGAAGGGGCCCAGCTGGTGGGCAGGGCGGGGGAGTGGCCGTATTTGTGGCAGAAGTCCAGGTCGAAGCGCACCCACTTCCGGTAATCTGGACGCCGGGCTGCGGGAACCTTTGCACGGTCGAACTGCCGCTCGAATGCGGCGCAAGTGTCTGCGGGAACTTGTTGCCTGGCAGCGCCTTTCGCTGATACCACCCACCGTTGGACCGACCCGGGTGATTCTGCAAAAGTGGCCAAAGGGCGGCAAGCAGAAAAAGCTGCCGGAATTTGCCTTTACACCAAGGCCGGCAAAAGCTAAAGGTCGCTCCTGATGAATGCGAAGGATTCATTAGCGGCAGGGAGCCGTTTGGATATCCACCCGTTTCCGGATGATATCCAGATCTGTATAATCACTTGTTCGGCATGATCACATGCGAGTCTTGCTTCCACTGCTGATCGCTTTGTTGAGCGGTTGCGCCAGCCACCATTGGGCGGACCCGAGCGACCGCAAAGCCTACGCCACTCTGGTCGAGAGTTCGCCGTCATTTCGGCGCGCGCGCGCGATTGACACATCGCGAGTCATCTGGTTCGTTGAGCAACGAGACGCCCCACCGCAAATCTATGTCGGCTTCGATATGGGCACGCACACTTGCCGATCAGCGACTCTGCGGATTGGCGAGGACGTTGTGGAGAGGCAGGAGATGAGAGAGGATGGAGAATTGGTATGGATCCGAGACGAATAGCCGAGCCGAACAAACTGGCTGCACCGAATCCCGCGATCGCGTCGCAGTTGCAAGTCGGGCGTCACTGGCGCGGGATCGGTGAGCCAGAACCTTCGGCCGCTGCATGAAAATCCTCGCTCAAGCGGTAGCTGCGTTTCTGGTAATAGGTCTCATGGTTTACGCTGCCCTGAAATCTGGCGGACGTCGGGCGCGAGTGGCATTCACGCCAGATCCCGCAAATGACAAAGAGGTCCTCGTGCAAGGTTGGACGGAAGCCGAACTGAAGGAGATCCTGAAGAAATTTCAGACGAAATACGCAGATCGCCTGGGAAGCAATTTTTTGGCAACCATGCAAACGGAACCCAAACATGTCCGGCTCAGATTTCCCAATGACATGCCACCCGAACAGTTTGGGTTCCTGGTGAATTACCTTCAGTATCCGGAAGACTTTGACCTGGCGAGTCGTGACATCTTGGTTGTGGGCCGCGTTACTCTCGGGCGGGATTTCAACCTTCCCGACGAAAAGCTCGCTGGTAAGAAGGCGCATTTTTACATCCCGAGCAACGATGAGGACTGCGACGTGGTCTATGTTCGTGTTGGCGATCGAACGTTTGAAAACTCCTTTGCATCGTGGCATTGGAAAGTCGTGACAGATAATCGTGTTCCGCGGGGTGTTGAGTTTTAGGATGAAACTAGGGCCGAACAAATGTGATGGAGGCGGCGACGAGACGGT
>DATMRF010000148.1:0-48187 GCA_035566435.1 Candidatus Acidiferrum sp. | reverse complement strand
GGTAGCCGTGGACTTCAGTCCACGGGGGAAGTGTCCGCACGCTCCAGCGTCGCGTCGCGACGCCTGAGCGAACCAGCAAATCTTTGAAGATGAATAGTTTATGTCATCAACAAAGCTTAAAAATCCCTGTAAGAGTTGTGGGTAATGACAAGGACTTCAGTCCACGGAGGGATGCGTCGATTGACCTTCGCGTCGCGTAGCGACGCCTGAAGTTTATTTGGGGGCTACCAATACGGGGCGGCCTGAATGGCGGCATCGATCTGTCCAGAAGCGTTCCACTGGGCCGGCCCATCGCTGCTCCAGGCCTGGTATCCCTTCGGGAACAGGAAATTCTGCACGTGCCAGTCGCCAAACAAGGTCGGGAAGATCGACTTGCCGCGGTCATTGTGCCAGGCGCTGGCGGGGTTGTTCACATCGCGATCGCCGAACCAAACCCAATCGCTCAGAATGAGCTTGGTGCTCGGCTTGAAAGCAATCCGGACCTCTTTAATCGAGGGATACATCGGCGTATAGGTTCCGGCCTCGATGTCCCCAGTCACATGCTGCACCCGATAACGTTCAATCCCCCAGGGCGTCAGATAGCTGTTGCCCCAGGCATAGTAGCAAGGAATCGTCACATTCCAGAGCGGGTCGCCTTTATCCGCCGGACAGTGATACGTCTCCGTGTTCTTGACATAGAGGTTGACGGGCCGGTTCGTGCCGCCGTGGCTCGCGGGGCCCACGGTATTGTTGGTGGGGATGCCGCCCCAGTCGGCCCAGCCGGCGACGATGGGGAAGGCGCCGCCGTTGTCCGTCGCGTACATCATCAGGCCCAGCCCCATCTGGCGCTCGTTGCTAACGCACTTGGTGCGAAGGGCTTTGCTCTTGGCCCGCGCCAGCGCCGGCAGCAACATTGCCGCCAGGATCGCGATGATCGCGATGACGACCAACAGTTCGATGAGCGTGAAGCCGGAAGCGTGCCCTGTGCCGATGCGTGCACGAGGCACAACCCGCCCACGATTCAGCGAGGGCCGAAGATACTTGAAATTGCCTAAGGGTGAAGATTGCAGACTTCCGGCACCTCGCTTGCCGGGGGAGGCTTGAGCGTGAACCAGCCGGTTGCCAAGGCCGAATTGCATCTGAACCTCAATGAACCCGCTCAATTTACCTGATTGACCTTGCCGACACAACTGTTTTTGGGGGACTTTTGCCCAAGTTTTCGCTGGGATTCGTGCTTTCTGAGCCCAATCGCCGCTGAAAATGTCCGCGGCCTCAAAAACCTCCTCGTCCAATCTGATTTCCAAAAAACCGCCGGGCCGCGATTCGTAAAAGGGTCAAGCCTTGGTGCGCTCGGCCCATGTACGGGCTTGACCGCTTGTTTTTGGCTCCGTGTTTTGGTAGCGTTGCTTTTGTTAGAATTAATCATAGGGCGTCAGGTGTAGTGAATCTCGCTGCACTTGACGACCCCATGTTATCTTTCATGCGCGCCATCGGCCAGCGTAACCAATGGCCCTATGCCGCTCACGGTCAACTTCACCGCCAACGCCGCGCCCGGGACCGCGCCGCCCAGTGGACCTTCGAAGACGGGGAATTCGCCACCAACACGAACCCGGTGAAGACCTTTCGCTCGCCGGGCACGTATCATGCCCGGTTGACTGTGACCGACACCAACGGCAACACGGCGCAGTGTCTCGTCACCATCAACGTCAATTCGAGGTTTGATGCGTGGCGCGCGGGCAAATTCACCGCTGCGGAACTCGCCAACACCAACATCAGCGGCGCAGCGGCCAATACCGACAGCGACGAGTTTCCCAACCTGCTCGAATATGCGATGGGCCTCGACCCGAAAACCCCGGACCCTGCGAGCACGTTCAGTGCAACCCTGAGCAACAGCCTTTTCACCTTGAGCTTTCCGCACTATAAACCGGCAACCGACGCGCCCATCGTCCTGGAGGTGTCGCCCGATTTGCTGAACTGGAGCAGCGTCGCGACCACACAGTCGCTCGACCAGGGACTCACCGAGAAGTTGACGCATCAGGAGACGGCCTCTGCCCCCTGCGAGGTTTTTCCGCCTGAAATGCTCGCTGCAATAGCAGCCCGCGTGGCTTAATCAAGGTATCTCACGCTCTTTTGGCTCCTCTCATTAACACCGTGGCTTTAGCTCGGTGCAAACGCGTGCTCTCCTCCGTTTAACTGTTTTAACAGTTTGTCCTCCGCGCGAGAAGCGTCGCCCCGTGGGGATGGGGTCAGTTGCGCAGATTCGCATGCTAAATGCAGATCTGCGCAACCGACCCTATTTTGGTTTGAAGGGTTTGCTTTGGTCACCGAGATACCTCGAGACTTCGACGATCGACCCACTTCTCAGACCGAAGGTCTGGTTCATACCAGCCCGGGCCAACGGCCCGGGTTAATCAGACCGGAGTGAACCAAAGCGCTGAAAGCGCGCATTATACACCCACCCCTTTTCAAAATCTGGTTTTGATGCCGCAAGCTCGCATGAGACACCAGCAGCGCGCGGCCTCGAAAACCGCCAGGCTGCCAGCGGCAATGAGCAAAACCCCGAGCCAAATCGAGACAGGAAATGCGAACCAGGCGCCGATAAAACAGGCAATGGCGCATCCGCCGCGAAAAACGCGGCCCTTATTACCGATGTTAGATGAAAGGAACGCCTTCATACCGTTGCCCCACAGCGGTGCAAAATACATTGGCAGTAGCGGTTCGCCAGCGAGCCCAAGTGGCGCAGAGCCGTGAATAAAAACACCGGCTCGCATTCGGGTTGACGTTCAGGTTATTGTTCACGGAGGAATGGCGCTCCAGCCGGACAAGATTCCTGTTGGCACGCAACTCGCGTCGGCGGTCGAGGTTCGCGGAGCCATGGCACGCATTCCACGGGTCCGATGCTCTGGCGCGTAAACTAAACGCTTATGGCCACCTTCCGAACAGAACTCGAACAGCATTTCGAGGAGCTAATCGCTCATCGGCGGTGGTTCGATTTTCAGAAGTTTGCTTTTCATCTTGCGAAGCAGAAGTGGCCGTCACTACAGGCCACAGAGCCTATCCACGACCTCGGTTCCGACGGTCTTTTGGTCGTGAATGGTGAACTAAAACTCGCACTCGCCTGCTCTCTTGATGGCGACTTGACGAAGCTGCGGAAGGACTGCCGTAGAATCAAGGAAACCAGGCAGACCGTGGACAAAGTCATTTTCGCAACCACGCGGCGGATCACAGAGCAAACTGCAGAAGAATGGCGGAAAAAAATCCGAGAAGAGTTCCTTTTGCACCTTGAGCAGGTGCTCGGGCGTGAGTGGCTAATCAGCGAGGCGGAAGAGGGTCGTATGCGTTGGCTGTGCAGGGACTATCTTGGCATGGCCGTCCCCGACCCGGATGGTCCTGATGAAGACCTTCCACGGCTTCGTACCGCCGCAAATAAGATCCTCGCCGTGTGGCAGCAGAAATATGCAGCTCACGGTTTGCCTACAGTTGACCTGGTTCTCGGGTTGGTTTCAAAGGACCGAGGGCAAACGAGACGCGTCTCGGACATTCAGAAGGAGATTGAGGCTGGCTGTCGCTTGTGGGTCGAGGGCGCGCCGGGTGCGGGAAAAACGCACTCCCTCACGACCCTGGCGGGTATGCTTTTATCGCGAGGGGACGGGCAGTTGCTCCCGATTCTAGTGTCTCTACGCGCATTGAGTCAAAGAGGCGGGTCGCTTTTGGGATATGTAGCCGCGCAACCCGCGGTCCAAGAACAAGGAATCACTGAAACTAGGTTGGCCAAACTGGCAGGCATTGGACGAACGGTGTTTTTCTTCAACGGGTGGAACGAAATTGGCGCCGACCGATGGCTGGCGACAATAGAAACGATCAACGATTTCGCCGAGCAGATGCCGGCCGCAGGCATCGTAATTGTCTCGCGCCCCGTTGGCGATTCGGGGGCCGGGTTCTCCTGCCGACGCTTGCAGCTCCTGCCACTTTCCGGGAGCGACATTCAAACCGTGCTTGAGCGCGCTGGAATTCCTTCTTGGCGGAGCGCTTGGTCAAAGCTGAACGAGGCTGAGGGTATTCTGGAGCTCGCGTCCGTTCCTTTGTTTCTTCATGAGCTGGTACGTGAACTTCAGGCCAATTCCGAATTACCGCTAACTCGGTTAGAGATTCTTCATCGCATGGTGTTGCGTGCCGAGCGCGACCACCAAGCAGTGCTTCAAGAGTCTTGTCTCAGGGGGAATGCGGAGCGTTATCTGCGAGGACTTGCTTGGGACATGACCTTTACCGGCCGGGTCGATCTCTCGTTTAGCAATGCCGCAAGGAGCGTTGCCCAAACCATACGGTCCCTCGAAAATGAATCCTTGATCGTTCGAAGTCCGGATCCTCCGGATATTTTGCAAGAACTCGTCCGCACCCACCTCTTGGAACGCGACGCAGACGTCGTGGTTTTCGTCCATCAACTCGTGCAGGAGTACTTTGCAGCCTTGGAATTGGCCGACCGCCTGCGCCTAAATAGGTTATTATTGGACAGGGCTTCGCCGATATTGCGCAGCTATGAATGGGAACAAACGTTGACACTTGCCTTCGAAAAACTGGTCGAACAGGGACACAACGGCACAGCGGCCCGAATTGTCAGAAACCTCGGGATCATAGATTTGGAGGGCGCTTGTCGGCTTGTAGGCATCAGGCCGGAAGTATGGTCGCTCGTAGAGGCTCAACTTCAAGCTGATATTCGGCGACTTGTTCAGTCCAAGGATCGAAATGCACTATGGATTGCGACCCGGTGCGCTGCATGCACGGGACAGGCTGTATTCAGTATGATGGTAGCACCTGTCCTTCTCGATGGCGGTCCGCCGCATAGGTCATGCTTGGATGATGTTCCAGCCGCAGCAGTTCTATCCGCTGCTGGAAACGATTTCGCAATTCGCGTGCTTGCTATTGCCGACGACCGGCGGCGGATAAAGGTTCTCGACTACCTTCACCGAAGTAATTCGTTCGCGACTGAAAACTTATCCGCCACGCTTGCCGAGAACGACCCGTCCCCTTCCGTTCGACGGTCCGCCTTCTTCTACTTGTTCAAAAGGGGACGAAGCGGCTTCTTCAGATTATTCCTCCGCGATGTGAAAAGCTTAGGATGGAATTTCCATATGCTTCGAGTGCTGCAAGCGTCGACCTATGCCAGCAGCCACCGCATTGGGAAGGTTTCCAAGGCTCTCTTACAAGAGGAGAGTGATCCCGAGGAGCGCACTCGCATCATTCGCCAGTGGTCCGAGTTGCGTGGAGAAGGATGGGACAAAGCGGCTAAAGAAGAGTACGCCTGCCTGACAGACCGAGCCGTCTCGACACCTTCGGATTCCGAGAAAGTGACCCAATGTCGTTTTGTACTTCTTGACAGGCTTTCAAGAATTGATCCGAAGTGGTGTAGTCGGCGATTTGCCGACGAGATTTTTCGGACACAGGACATGCAGCGGATGAGCATCCTTTCCCCGGAAGCTATATCCGAGCAAGAAGACCGGCGCTGGCTCATTGACCAACAAGTCAAGAAGATCGTCGCCACTTGCTCCGACCGGCCCGGTTTTGAAAAAGTTTTCCACCTGGACCCAGAATACTCAGCGCGAGCATTGATCACTTACTTTCTTAAGAACCCCGTTCCCCGGGAATACGGCCTGGACTTCCCGCCGCCTCCAACCGCGTAAGTGCAGGCCTGCATCCGGCCCCGTTCCCCAGTCGGGTCGCGGGTCGGAACAGCTTATTTTCACATTTCTTCGTTTGAGGCTTTGCTGCATGGTCAGAACAAGCCGTTCTGACCCCGACTTGTCGTACCGTGATTACCCGCGCGCCTCCATGTAAGGTGGGCCCCAGATCGTGCGGAACCCCTCCGGCATGGAACTCACGCATGGAATCCGCATCGGAACGTGCCGGCGCACCTATGGGTTGTGGATTGACCACTCAGCACCCCCGAAACCTGAGGACAACAAAAATATCAGAATTGCACTGGACAAGGGCTGCCGCTGTGCATAAGGTTCCCTTGTCCCCTTTATTAAAACAACCGAACGCCGCCGCTTGCGCCCTTTCCAGACGCGGCCGGGAGATTAAGAAGCAAGGACCGGTGCGAATGAAGAAACCTTTTGGCCCGAATGAGTTCGCTTGTGCGGTAACGACAGCAATTTCCGAAAAGTCTCAGGACATCAGCATGAAAGGAGAACTATTATGAAACAGAAAATCAGCAAACACATCCGCTCCAGTTCCATTAAGGAGTCGAGAGTCGACTCAATTCGGTCCAAACGAATTGATAAACGAACGTACCGGTTGCCACCCGGACTGGGGGTCGTCCCCTCTACCGGAAAGGCTTCCGCGGCTATCGGAAGCAAGCTGAACACCTACGGTGATGCACCGCCCGGCACGACGTTCGCAAACTCGGGTGGTCCGGTAATCGGCAACGTCGACGTCCAGCTCGTGTTCTGGGGGAGGGAATGGGGACGCACTCCGCCGGTCTCGCCGAGCGCTATCCAGCAGGCGGTGAACGACATCCTGCGTGGCCCATACATGAGCAGGCTCACGCAGTATGGCTGCAGCGGGAAGGGAAGGGTCCGCGGAACGACATTCGTCACAAATAGCGATCCTCCCAATCCATTCAACGACGCAAATGTCCAACAGTTCGTGATCGGCTTGATCGACAGTGGAACCCTGCCGGAGCCGGATGAAGACTGGGGTCTGTTCGTCTGCGTCTTCATGCCTACCTACGCCAATTACGGGCCCGGTGGCGCGTCCGGAGCACACAGTGCGGTAGTCTGGAGCGACTATGACCTGTTCGACGTTGACAACGATTGGGCCCATGTCGCCTGGATAGGAAATCCCGGTAGCATCGATCCGATCACTACCACGTTCTCCCATGAGCTCGTTGAGGCGTGCACCGATCCGCAAACCACAGGGTCACCCGCCTGGCGACAGACGCCCTGCAACACGCCAAACCAGTGCGAGATCGGTGATGTATGCAACTCCACCGCGCGGGTAAATGGGGTTCAGGTGCAGGCCTACTGGTCCCAAATCGACAACTCGTGCGTTATTCCAGCGGGCGGGTGGTTTCAAATCCACCCCGAAACCGTGTTCGACCACACCACGCAGCAGATCGCCACCGTGGCGCGCACCAACAATCACGTCGACCTGTTTGTGATCGGCTTCGACAATGCTGTGTGGAGCACCTGGTGGGAACCGGGCCCCGGCTGGTCGCCTTGGTTCCAGATCCACCCCGAAACCGTGTTCGACCACACCACCCAGCGGATCGCGACCGTGGCGCGCACCCAAAATCACGTCGACCTGTTCGTGATCGGCTTCGACAACGCTGTGTGGAGCACATGGTGGGAGCAGGGCCCCGGTTGGTCGCCTTGGTTTCAAATCCACCCCGAAACCGTGTTCGACCACACCACGCAGCAGATCGCCACTGTGGCGCGCACCAACGATCACGTCGACCTGTTCGTGATCGGCTTTGACAACGCCGTGTGGAGCACTTGGTGGGAAGCGGGCCCCGGCTGGTCGCCTTGGTTCCAAATCCATCCCGAAACCGTGTTCGACCACACCACGCAGCAGATCGCGACCGTGGCGCGCACCAACGATCATGTCGACCTGTTCGTGATCGGTTTCGACAACGCCGTGTGGAGCACCTGGTGGGAAGATGCATGGCAGTAATTTTGGCTGGCCTTGCCGGGAGCGTCGCCCGGATCTGACGGGCCGCGGGTGCTGCCGCACAGGACCGTTGCAGCAGCCTGCGGGCGACTCGCCGACACTGGCGAATATTTTCCCGGGTGTTGTCCATCTGCGGTCCGAACTGGTTACCTCGCTCGCTCTTCTAGCCAGGTCGGCTGCCACCTCCCCGGTAATGATTTACGCCAACGACGCCAACGCCAAGCGGTGCGACCACGACAGCGCTCCTGCTGGTATTCGAACGGTATGCGAATGTCGAACGTCGAAGGGGTCGGCCATGGTCTCGCCTCGTTAGCGTGCAGCTGAGCTTGCGTTCGGAGCTACAGCGGGCCAACCAAAGTAGGCGACTAAGTGGGCGCCGCTGCCTCAGTCGATGTGGGGTTTTTCAGACGCCATTTCTTTCAGGTAAGCCACGATATTTGCGATATCCTCGTCCGAAAAAACTTCGGGTCCAAAGCCCGGCATTTTGCTCCCGTCCCACGAGCGGATGGCCTTGGGCTTGCGGATAAACCGGGGCAGAGCCGATTCCTTAAACGGGTCGGTCCCGCATAAACGCATGTTTCCGTACTTTTCCAGCACAAAAGATGCGGTTATGCAGGACCGACCCCGTTACATTCTTGGCCTGGCTTTGCTACTTTCGCGCGCTCCAACTCGGCCCGGCCTCACGGGTGGCGCCCGTGGACAAGTTAAGCGTCGTCTTCGCCATCGCCCTGGCGGCGCTTGTGCTTGGGGAGCGGTTGAATTGGCAGCAGTTCGTCGGCGGCATCCTCATTGTGAGCGACGCGATAATCCTGGCGTCGTGAGGGACCAGCCGAACGTGCTCACTTCCTGGATTCGCGACGCAGGCGTTGTTTTTTCGAGACTGACTGAATGAGAAGCCCGCCACTTAGCCTTGTGCCAGTCGCCGGCCCAAGCTGGCTTCCGCCTTCGCTTTAGTACCGCCCGTGGCGCTGCCATTCCCGCGTGCGTTCACATGGTCCACCGGCGAGTCGGCTTCGGGCATGGCCTCGATCTCGCGGACCGCTTTATCAAAACAACTGGGACAGTAAGAGTGTGAGAACTTCGCGTCGGTTCGTTTAGCGATATAGGCCTCAACTTGCTGCCAATAGTTTTGGTCATCGCGCACCTTTTTGCAGACGCAACAGATCGGAAGCAGCCCGGTGAGCTGCTTGACCTGCGAATGGAGACTCAAGAGGCGCTCAGCCGCAACCAGTCGAGCCGCGAGCATATCCTCGTCGAAGGGCTTGCCGATGAAATCGTCGGCACCGGCCTTCATGCCGACAAGGTAGCCGTATTTTCCCGATACCATCGTCAAAAGAATGATGTAAGTGTACAGGGGACGGTTGGCCGCCCGAATGCGCCGGCACAAATCCAAACCGTTCATGCCGGGCATCACCATGTCCGAAATCAGGACCGGCACGTGGCCGCTTTCCAGCACCTTCAGGGCTTCGTCGGCGCTTGAAGCGGCGGTGACCTGATGGCCAAGCTTTTTGAGCGTGGCGTCGAGCACGATCCGGGACGTTGGATCGTCATCTACGATGAGTATGTTCATGCAAGTACCTTTGTCGGGATTAACGCTTGGATTTCGAGTTCGACGCGCTCGAGCTCCTGTTCGAGTTGACTGATGAGTTCTGCGGCGTCCGTCGGGGAGGGCGAATGCCCAAGCCCCTCCAAGGCGCGAGCCAGCTCAGCCATGGCCTTCGCACCGATATTGGCGCTCGCGCCCCGTAGCGAATGGGCTGCCTTGGCCATTTCCTCTGCGTTACCCGAGGCTGCGGCCTGGCGCACCGTGTCGCGGTAACCCACCGCACTGCTAACGAAGCTTTCATATATTTCGTTTAACAGCGCGGGGTTTGTTGCTTGTGCCAGGGTCCGAAGTTGTTCGGTAACTGCCGGATCGAGCGCCGCGCCGGCACCATTGTGGTTCGAGCACCGCCCGTCCCCGTTGCCTGGCACTTGCGAGGCCGTGCCCGGTTTTGCCACTTGCTGAGT
Source organism: Candidatus Acidiferrum sp. (assembly GCA_035566435.1). Lineage (GTDB taxonomy): Bacteria > Verrucomicrobiota > Verrucomicrobiia > Limisphaerales > UBA8199 > DATMRF01. The sequence continues at coordinate 38,533 of DATMRF010000148.1, read as the reverse complement.
GTCGCCGTCCGGCACCCATCGTTCCAAAGCAGCTTCGAGGTCCTCCACTCGCACCGGCTTGCTGATATAATCGTCCATGCCGGCGGCCAGACAGCGTTCGCGATCGCCGTTGATAGCTTTGGCGGTCATGGCGATGATCGGCACCCTCGGTTGGCCGGCCTGGCGGCGGCGTATCTCAGCGGTGGCCTCGTAACCATCCATCTCCGGCATTTCACAATCCATGAACACAGCGTCGTAGGGTAACAGGTCAAGCATCTCGACCGCCTCCTTGCCGTTGGCAGCAACGTCCACATGGCACCCCAGGTTTTCCAGCATGAGGCGGCCCACTTTCTGGTTGGTCGTCCCATCATCGACCACCAAGGTTCGCGGCGTGACGACTCGCGCTCGCCTGGCCGGGGCGGGGGAGGGCAGGGCGGCGGGTAGCGTAAGCATCTGGGCCGGGGATTGTTTCAGGCGTGCAGCCCAGGCTTCGGCCAGCACATCCCAGAGTTTGGATTGCCTCGCGGGTTTGGACAGGCAAGCAAAAATACCCGCTTGTTTGAGTTCGCTTGCATCGTCCGGTTGTCCTAACGAGGTCAGAATGATTAGCATCGTATCGCGTAAGGAAACATCTGCCTTGGCGGCTCGGGCGAGCATCGCCCCATCCATTTCCGGCATCTGATAATCGAGCACCGCAAGATGATAGGGATCCCCCGCAGCCACGGCCTGCCGCAGAGCGGCAAGCGCTTCGGCGCCGGAAGCGCAAACGCCGGGACGCATCCGCCAATTCGCAATCTGTCCCTGGAGCACCTGGCGATTGACTTCGTTGTCATCGACGATGAGTACGCGGACACCCACCAGTCCGGCGTGGGATCGGGTTTCACTCGGGGCATTCGCAACACCAAAGGGCACCGTAAACCAAAACGTGGATCCCTTCCCAGGTTCACTGGCAACCCCCACCTTGCCTCCCATCAACTCGGTCAATTGCTTGCTGATGGCCAGCCCGAGACCGGTCCCGCCGAAACGCCGGGTCGTCGAGGAATCGGCCTGGGTAAATTTTTCGAACAAAATGCGCAGCTTTTCCGGCGGGATGCCAATGCCGGTATCTTCGACGGAGAATTTGACCACCGCCTCCGTTTCACTTTTGCATTCACATTCCAATTTGAGCAGCACGTGACCGCGCTCGGTAAATTTAATCGCGTTGCTGACCAGGTTGGTAAGCACCTGGCGCACCCGTCCCGGATCTCCCACGACATGACGCGGAGCATCGGCCGAGTATTGCACGATCAATTCGAGGGATTTTTCGGCAAGACCCGGCGCGAAGATTTCGCTCGCTTCCTCGATGGCGTCCTGCAAATCAAACGGAATCGGTTCGATGGAAAGCTTGCCCGCCTCGATCTTTGAGAAATCCAAAATATCGTTGATGACCGTCAGCAGGTTTTCAGCGCTGCCACGGGCAATCTGAACAAACTGCCGCTGTCGGTCCGAAAGTGAGGTCTCCCGTAACAGCCCCAGCATGCCAATGACTCCATTCATCGGCGTTCGGATTTCGTGGCTCATGCTGGCCAGGAAATCCCCTTTGGCCCGGCTGGCCTCCAGCGCGGTTTCGGCCAGCTCCTGGGAGCGAAGATGCGCAGCCTTCAGGCTGCCATTGGCGGTTTCAAGGTCCCGTGTGCGCTCCGCCACCTGCATTTCGAAGTGTTCGTTCAAAGATTCCAGGCCGGCACGGCGCGTGGCGGTTTCGCGCATCTCCAGCAGACCCTGGCGGATCGAGACATACAGGAAGATATCCTCAAACAGCACCCATCCGGCATGTTCCAGCCAGCGCCATTGACTTGCCGCTAGAACTCCGAACACCGACTGTGGCCAAAACAAACCCCGCGCCAGGTGGTCGCTGGCCACTACCAGCGTAGCGGTCAGCAGCACACGCCAGTCGCGATAGAAAGCCAGAAACGCCAGTGACCCGAAAACGTGGAAATGCGTTTCAATGCGCCCGCCGGTGAGATGAATCAGCAGCGCCGAAGTTAAGGTTTGAGCGATGGCGATGGCCTGGCGCGTGAGCGCCTGGCCAGGAAACAAACGAGCCAGCAATATCGGGAACCCGGCTAACGCGCCCCCGAAGAAAATTGCGGCCCAGACGTGCCAGTGAGTGTAACTGCTCGCGCCTATCCAGGTCCTGGGTGAAATCCACAACGCGGCGGCTATCCCGCCCAGCCACTGGACCACCAGCAGGTAGCAAAACATCCGGTCGATGCGCCGATGCAGGTCCGATTGTGCCTGGTCGAATAGCGCCTCGGCGCGCGTGGGCACGTCGTCTTGATGGGTCTCTGCGATAGAATCGTTCATGGGTGTCCTGTTTTGCGGCATTGGGTCTCGAACAGCGAACAGCCAAAGACGGAGGCTTGCGTTGTTTCCAAGGGCTGCCCCCGCGAAAGGGCAACGAGCGCGCTCAGGCCGGTGTTGTCTCCCTCATGACCGCGGGAGATGGTGATGCCGCCATGGAATTGCAAACTTCCGTCCGCGGCGTAAACCACGGCATCGCCCGAGGTCGTTGCCCCAAATCGTCGAGCTTCAGTGCCATCAGCGTCCATTTGCACCTCAACCCCGGGAATAGCGGTGGCTTGGCGCCGAAGTGAAGTCTCAGCCCAACTCGCGGGCAACCTAGCCGGTTGGAGAAAGAGAACATAGGCGCTCATGCGCCCCTGCGTGCGAGCCATAAGTCGCTCCAGTTCGCCGAGGCTGGCCTGCGTGCAGGGACAATGAGGATGGGCAAACATCACTAAAGTGAAATTGGTTCGATTCAGCCCGATGGTGCTCTGCGCGGGCCAGTGCTCCGGGGCATTCTCAGCGGGTCCCGGAATGCCTGTGTACCGGGTCATCCAAACCGCTGCCGCAGTCATGGCAAGTAACCAGACCGCAAACGCGGCCAACGTCATCAGCCGGCGGCGCCCGCCAACAGTCTTATTACTCGCTTTAGACTCACACATAACAAGGTCCGCAACACGGCTCGGATCCACAAAATCCCGCCCTCCCCTCAAGCGGAAGCACAACCAGCGCCCGTCATCCGCCGACGGGCGGCCAGCCGAATAATCGGGATTCCGGGGTCTTAGAGCATTCGGCCTGCCACATTTCTGGATGCTCCGACGCCCGTTAGCACTCTTACTTACCTGGACAACCTGCCCTGCCTCGCACTGGCCTGTGTGAGCTGCCATTCCATGCATAAAAGCGCTCCGGATAAACAACTCAAAGAGGGAATGAACGGAAACGAGGCTTGCCTCCGTTGTCACCACCAGTCCGAAAAAGCTCTGGCGGCGCATACCCACCATGGCCCGGATTCTTCCGGTTCACTTTGTTACAACTGTTACATGCCTTATACGTCGTGTGGCTTGCTCCGGGCGATTCGCTCGCATCAAATTGACCGCCCAACCGTGCTGTCCGCGCTGAAGACCGGCCGGTCCACTGCCTGCAACCAATGCCATTTGGACAAAACCCTTCAATGGACAGCCCAACATCTCTCGGAATGGTACGGCCAACCCCTGCCCGGCCTCACCGACGAAGACAGGAAAATATCAGCGGCGGCAAAACTTCTGCTGAGCGGCGACACGGGCCAACGCGCGCTGGCTGCGTTTAGCCTGGGCTGGGAACCAGCGTTGGTGGCTTCCGGGAACGATTGGGAAGCCCCCCTCCTGGCTTATGCCTTGGAAGACCGCTATGCGGCGATCCGATTTATCGCCTACCGCTCTCTGACGCATTTGCCCGGTTTTGGAGCCTTTCCCTATGACTTCGAATCCGCCCCTGAGCATTGGCGTGAGTCGAAGCAAAGAGCATTGTATTTGTGGCACGCCGGCGCCGCTGCCCTGCCGTCACGCGAAGAGACACTAACAGGGCCCGGCCCAACGATTAACACGAACGTGCTTTTACAACTCCTGGAGCATCGGAATAATCGTCCGGTCCACCTCCGCGAATGAGTGGCTTTTGTACGATCTCCCGGCGTTGGCCGGCGTGAGGGGTTAGCTGCGGTTTTGACGGTCCTTTTCACGAAAGTATCTTACGATCTGGATCGGTGTCAGTGTCCAAACCAGGACGACAAGCACTGAGCTCACAACATTAGTCTCCCTGGCAGGTCGCCCGAAGCCATGACGCAGAAACAACAGCAGGCCAAAACTCAGGATGAGCCAGCAGCCTCCCATAAGAATCGCCGAAGCGCAGGCAGGAGCATTTCGTGCGATCAGCCCTGCTCGGTCTGCCGTGGGGTTTTGTCATCCATGGCCGTCGCAGCGTAACTATGATTATCCGACGGCTGGTGCACGCAATCGTGCACGACTGGTTCTTGTAACGTGCCCTGCCTTCATGGAGTTAGGACAGCAGAGATGGGAATTTCTTTCAAGGTTTATCATAAAAACGAAAATGAGGGCGCTCGACGTGCCGGGGGGCAGGGACTAAGTCAGGCCTCGCTCGTCCCTCGCTCACCGCGACTCCTCCGCTCTGGCTCACTGACCTGGGGCCAGCACAACCCGGAAACCGATGCCGTAGGCCCGGTAGTCCGGGGAGTCGACGACGCGCCACGCCGACCGGCAGTAATTGGCGAAGTCGCCCCAGTGGCCGCCGCGAATGATGCGGTCCGAGCCCGTAGCAGGCCCCTGCGGGTCGATGACAATCCCGCCAGGATAAACGCCCCACCAGTCCTGACACCACTCCCAAACGTTCCCGATCATGTCATACAATCCCCACGGGTTCGCGGCATAGTTCCCGACCGGGGTGGTCATCCCAAGGAAGATCCCGCTCGGATTATTGATCGTGCCCACAGACGAATCATATTCGTATAGGCCATCGAAGTTCGCCTGTCCCGAGTGCAGACTGCTCCCCAAATAAAACGCCGCTGTCGTCCCCGCTCGACACGCATACTCCCACTCCGATTCTGTCGGCAACCGATACACATAGTTCGTCGGAATCAGCCCCCCCGCCCGCTCCTGCTGCGTGCGCAACGCGCAATAATTCGTCGCATCATTCCAACTCACCTCCTCCACTGGATGACGCAGTTCGTTGGTAATCGTGCTCCCAGTTCCGCCGAAAGCCGCGTTTGTGCCGTTACGGAAATGACTCGGATTGCTCCCCACCACAGCCAGGTAATCCCCTTGGGTCACCAAAAACCTCTCCATCCAAAACCCCCGGCTGATGGTCACCGTATGCTGCGTCTCATCCGAAATCCGCTCAGCCTCGTTCGTCGGGCAGCCCATCGCGAACGTACCCGGCTGGATGAACACCAGGTTGGTGTCCGCCGGTGCAGCAACGGATACGGCACGATAAAACCGCTGACCCGGCGTGGGGGCCGACGGATCAGACCAAACTGTGCTGGCAGCCTGTGCTTGCAGCAGCGTCCGGTCCTCCCAAAAATTCGTGGGGGAAAGGCCCGTCGCATATTGGATCGAATAAACGGTCCCCACCTCTCCGGTCAGGCTCAGCGTCGGCTGGCCCGCGGAAAATCCCAGCCCAAGAGTGGAGCGGACTTGAGCAGAGGCCAGTGGCGCTACTGCCCACAGGGCGAGGAATAGGACGGAGTGAAATGGAACGAGCTTCGAGCAGCGCGTCTTCATAATTTCAAGGCTTTACGATTTTCTTTCAGTTTCTCACATCCGCTCCGCAGTCAGGCTTCGCTCGTCCCTCGCTCGCCTCGACCGCTCCGCTCCGACCCTTCAGCTCACTGACCTGGCGCCAGCAGCACCCGGCTCTTCGCAATTACAAGAGTATCGTTTCGCATACTGAACCTTCAAGGTGTCTAACGTCGCAGATCCACGTGACCATCTGCAATCCTTCATAACGGGGTTTCCCCCCCTTTGGCCATCGGCCCTCGCTTGGCTTTCCTCCTTGGAGGGGGCGATCCGAGTATCTTTGTTGATCCACCCTGTCAGGCGATCAAACCGGCATAGAAACGGTCCAACTCTGCCCTCTATCCCTTTTCCTTTGCCCCAAAACCTCCGCACCAGGCGACTTCGCATGAAGATAGTTTGACATATAGTCTATTTACCATCAACCACTTGAGTCGGCACCCAATTTTTCCGTGAGCCAAAATCATTCTCGACCGGGGTTTAGATATAGAGGGACGAATGTCTCTCCGGCCTGGCGCCAATACCCGAACGGCGCCTTTCCGCAATAAAAACACATTCGGGCGAGTCGGATGCGCCCACTGCGCCTCCTAAGAAATGAACTTAATGCTCGACACCAGCTTAACGAAGGTCCGCCGCAGTTCTCGGCCCCTCTGGCTATCGGCTCTCGGTGCTCGGTTCTGCCCTCGGGGGGGACCCCGATCCCGAGGTTGCGCCTGTGGACTTCAAGCCTTTGTTACACCTTGTTACGCCTTTTTACACCTTGTTACGCCGAAAAAACGTTCATGCTCCGGGCCTTGCGAGCCTGATCCACCAAACCTGACTAAACCACGCAACTTTCAAAGGATTTCATTGTCTTTCAAACCATACGAACTTGGGATCTGAGACTTGAGACTTGAGACTTGAAACCCTGGACTGTGGACCACAAGCCCCCTATCCGGGTTTTTCGCGGTTTCAATCGCCTTTTGGCGTCTTTGCCCCATGGCGCCTTTGCGTTAATTCCGCACTCCGCACGCCCGGTGATTACAAAAAAAGTTTAAACAAAATCACCGCCCGGCGGGAAAATCGCGTTTCTGACCGTCCTTATATTAATAGAGGCTCGTGGATAAGAGCCCCGCGGACCCGGTCCGCAAAATTGAGAATACAAACAAAACGCCATCAACCGCCGTCTCTCCGCATTCCGAGAACTATCAACTATCAACATTCAACCATCAACCACCCCCATGACCACCACTCCCGAAACCGAACTCCTCGCGAGCGAACTCGCTGACGCCGCCTCACCGCCCGCTAACCTCCGCCGTAACGGCAAAATCGCACGGCTCCCCAAAGAGACCCGCGATATGCTCAACCACATGCTCGACGATGGCCTGCCCTATCACATCATCATCGACGAACTCGGCGAACCCGGCCGGGGCCTCAACACCCAGAATATCACCAACTGGGTCCAGGGCGGCTACCAGGACTACCTCAAACACCAGGACGCCATTGACCGCGCCAAAGTCCAGGTCGAACTGGCCATCGACCTCCTCCGCGAAATCGGCGACGCCGATATCGCCCAGGTCCGCCGCGCCTGCAACTACGTCGCCGCCCTCCAGCTCTTCCAAACCATACGCGAACACGGGGATGAAACCCTCAAGAACATGCTCCAGGCCAACCCTGGGAAGTACCTCAACGTCATCCACACCCTCTGTCACCAGTCCAACGCCTCCCTCAAAGTGGAAAAACATCGCCTGACCCAGGAACTCCTGGCCGCGCGCACCACCCCGCCCGCTCCCCCATCAAGCCAAATCAAGGTGAATCAAGCCGCAGCGGAAGTTCCTGCTCAAGTGCAACAATCTTCAACTCCCGGCGTGCCGCCTCTCCCTGGCTCATCAAGCCAAATCAAGGTGAATCAAGCCCCAGGAGAAATTTCCAGCGAACTGCAACCCACCACTAATCCAACAATCCACCAATCCACTAATCCGTCCGCCCTCCCATCAAGCCAAATCAAGGTGAATCAAGCTCCAACGGAAACCTCGACCGAAACGCAATCCGGCCCCAGTACCCCTCCAGTGCATCACTCCATCACCCCGCTGCAATCCAGCAATCCATTCATCCATTAATCCACCAATCCACTAATCCGTCCGCCTTACTCCACCGCCGCATCACCCTGTGAGCCATCTTTCTGTCCCAAATTTATTCAGAAAAACCTTGTGAAACCCAGGCTCATCAGGCACTGTTTGCGGGCTTCAAACTTAAGAAAATCGGTTTGACACCGAGGGCACAGCGTGTCTCTCGGAAGGGCTCTCTAGCGAACATGCGGTTATTAAGCTTAATTTGGGTCGCACTCCTTTTGGCGGGCGCGCCGGTGCTTGGTTGGGCTGCTGTTGCGGCGGAAACACCCGCGGCTGCAGAAGCCACCACTGCTGGCTCAGTTGCACCGGCTGAGGAACACGGCTTGCCGCAGCCTGCCGTTGAAATTGCTCGGCTCAACACACCCTTCGGCCCCTTTACCATCACTAACTCCATGGTGGTCACCTGGATCGTCGCCGCCGGCCTCATCGTCTTCGCCCAGGTAGCAACGCGCCGGATGAAGGAAATTCCCGATGGTGCGCAAAACTTTTGGGAATGGATGGTGGAAAGCCTGCACAATTTCCTCGAGGGCATCATCGGTCATCACCTGGTTCAGCGCACCTTTTGGTTTTTTGCCACCGTCTTTATCTTCATTTTGTTCGCAAACTGGCTCGGGCTGGTCCCGGGGCTCGGAACTTTCGGCTGGGGACATCAAACACCGAACGGTTTTGTTGTGGATCGCCCCTTCTTCCGCGGCGCCAATGCTGACCTCAACATGACCCTGGCCATGGCCCTTGTCTTCTTCGCGTGCTGGATTTACTGGGCGCTGCGCGAAGTCGGCCCGCTCGGGTTTCTGCTTCACCTCTTCGCCCCCAAGGGCGAAACCACGGGCATGCTCAAGCTTTTGATGATCATCGTTTTCTTTGCGGTAGGCTGCCTGGAGGTTTTCTCCATCCTCTTCCGGCCCGTCTCGTTGAGCTTCCGTCTCTACGGCAATATTTTCGCCGGCGAAAACATGCTTGAAGCCATGTCCAAACTCATCCCCGGTTTCGGCTGGCTGCTCCCCATTCCCTTTTATTTCATGGAACTGCTCGTCGGGTTTGTCCAAGCCCTCGTCTTTATGCTGTTGACCGCGGTGTTCACCATGCTGATTTGCCAGCACGACGAAGAACCCGGCAACGCGCACCACTGACACGCAGAGGGATTAGTGGATTGTTGGATAAGTGGATAAATGGAACACGCGAGAATCGAGAATTGGAATGCAGGTGCGACAGTCCGGCGCTGCCTGAACCCGCTGGAACTGCCATAAATCCATGAATCCAATAATCCACCAATCCATTCCGGAAGATTTCGGCGGCTTGACCGTGTTCAATCGCGGGAGTCGCTGGGAAAGCAAAGAAAGGTACCATATATGTCGTTAATGCCTGTATTGGCGGAGCTGAATGGAAACCTCCACGTCGGCCTGGCCGCGCTCGGCGCGGCGCTTGGCGTGGGTTTCATCGGCATGAAAGCCTCGGAAGCGGTCGGACGTAACCCCGGCGCGGCGACGAAGATCCTGGTCCAGTCCATCCTGGCCATCGCCTTCGCTGAAGCCATCGTGTTCTACGCGCTGTTCCTGGTGAAAAGCACCCCGTAACGGCTTTCAATCGCCGGGTGCGTGGCCAGTAGGGTCGCGCACCCGGTAGCACTTTCGTATTCGAATATGAATCAGTTCCTTTTCCTGGCGCAAACCGATGGCGGCGGCCAGATCGAGCAAATCGCCCGCACGTTCGGTGTCGATAAAGGGCACCTCATCTCCCAGATCATCAGCTTCACGATCGTTTGTGTCCTGTTGTATTTCTTCGCCTACAAACGCGTGCTGGCAATGCTGGATGAGCGCCGCCAACGCATCGCCGAAGGCCTGGCCAATTCCGAGAAGATCAAAGCTGAGTTAGCTCGCACCGAAGCTCAGCGGCTCGAAGTACTCTCCCAGGCCAACACCCAGGCCACTAAATTGATCGAGGAAGCTCGCGCCGCCGCCGCTCGCGTGCAGGAGCAGGAAACCCAGAAAGCCGTCGCCGCTGCCGAGCAGATCATTGCCAAGGCGCGTGAAGCCGCCGCCGCCGACCACGCCCGCATGCTCACGGAGTTGAAGCGCGAAGTCGGCCGCCTGGTCGTGCAGACTACCGCCACGGTCACCGGCAAGCTCCTCACCGCGGAGGATCAGCGTCGTCTCGCCGAAGAAACCGCCAAACAAATCTCGACCTAATCCAAATAAGGCTAAACCGCGGATGAAGATATCCAAACAAGCCCGGCGCGATGCGAAGGAACTGTTCCGCAGTTGCCTGGCCCAGGGTCTGCTGGATGACAACAAGGTGCGCCAGGCTGTGCAGTTGGTGCTCCAGGGCAAGCCGCGCGGCTACCTCGCCATCCTTTCACATTTCGCTCGCCTGGTGAAACTCGACGTCGAGCGGCGCACCGCGCGAATCGAGAGTGCTGTCCCGCTGCCGGCCGATTTGCAAGCCCAGGTCCAGACCTCGTTGGCCGGCATCTACGGCCGGGGCTTGGATATCTCCTTCACCCAGAACCTAGCGTTGATCGGCGGCATGCGCATCAAGGTGGGCTGCGACGTCTTTGACGGCAGCGTCCAGGCCCGCCTGGCGGCGTTGGAAGAAAGTTTTAATTAGCCTTGCTGAAACGGATACAAACCGAATGAGAACCCATCGGAGCCAGCCCAAGCATCGCCCCATCACTCCATTTCTCCTTCACCCCCTTTCACCCTCTAGACCATGAGTAATCTATTACAGGAAATCGAGGCCCAAATCGCGGGCGTCAAAACCGCCGCCATCAGACAAAACGTGGGCGTCGTGCGGGAAATTGGCGACGGTGTCGCCAAAATCGAAGGTTTGACCGATGCCATGCTCAACGAGATGCTCGATTTCGGCAACGGCATCACTGGCCTGGCCTTGAACCTCGAGGAAACCGAAGTGGGCGCCATCATACTGGGTGATTACACCAGCATCAAGGAAGGCCAGGAGGTCCGCACGACTGGCAAACTGCTGCAGGTGCCCGTCGGCAAGGGACTGCTCGGCCGCGTCGTCAATACGCTCGGCCAACCGCTCGACGGCAAGGGCCCCATCCACTCCGAAACCAGCTACCCGGTCGAGAAGATCGCGCCCGGCATCATCCGCCGCAAACCAGTTAGCCAGCCGGTCCAAACCGGCATCATGGCGGTCGATGCCATGATCCCCATTGGGCGCGGCCAGCGTGAACTGCTCATCGGCGACCGCTCGACCGGCAAGACCACCATCGGCATCGACACTATCATTAGCCAGGCGCGGCTCAACCAGGCGGCCCGCGCGGCCGGCGACAAAGATTACCGCCCGCTCTACTGCATTTATGTCGCCGTTGGCCAAAAGCAATCCAACGTAGCCCGCGTCATCGCCGTTCTCGAGGAAGCCGGCGCCATGTCGGAAACCATCGTGGTGTCCGCGCCGGCCTCGGATTCCGCCACCAACCAATACCTGGCTCCGTTCGCCGGCTGCGCCATGGGTGAATGGTTCATGGACAACGGCATGGACGCGCTCATCATCTATGATGATCTCTCCAAGCACGCCGTCGCCTATCGCCAGGTCTCCCTTGTGCTCAAGCGGCCTTCCGGCCGTGAGGCTTATCCCGGCGACGTGTTCTACCTGCACAGCCGTCTGCTCGAACGGGCGGCGCGGGTGAGCGAAAAGTACGGCAACGGGTCGCTGACCGCGCTGCCAATCATCGAAACCCAGGCGGGCGACGTCTCCGCCTACATCCCCACGAACGTCATTTCAATAACCGACGGGCAGATCTTCCTCGAGACCGACTTGTTCTACCAGGGCATCCGGCCCGCGATTTCGGTCGGGATTTCTGTCTCGCGCGTCGGTTCGGCGGCGCAGGTCAAAGCAATGAAACAGGTCGCCGGCCGTATCAAACTCGACTTGGCCCAGTTCCGCGAGTTGGCCGCCTTCGCCCAGTTCGGCTCCGACCTCGATGCCAAGACCCAGGCCCAAATCGAGCGCGGCAAACGCATCGTCGAAGTGTTCAAACAGCCCCAGTACAACCCGATGCCGGTCGAGGTGCAGGTGGCCTCCTTGTGGACGGTGCAAAACGGGTTCATGGATGATATTGCCGTGGACCGCATCAAGGACTTTCAGGGTAAGCTCACCGACTACCTGACCAGCCGGAAAACCGAATTGATGACGCGCATCGCGAAAGAGAAGGCCCTCAGCGACGTCGTGACCAACGATCTGAAAGCCGCCGTAACGGAGTTCAAGCAAACCTACAAATGACGCGCTTTTTCGATCACCTTTGCCAGGTAGGGAGCGCTGTCCTCAGCGCGCCGTCACTCTGCACGCTCCACTTTGCATTCTGCATTTAACTAGTGCCTAGTACACGCGACATACGCCGGCGCATTAAGTCGGTCAAGAACACGGCCCAGATCACTAAGGCCATGCAGATGGTCGCCGCCTCGAAAATGCGCAAGGCCCAACAATCCGCGCTGGCCGGTCGGCCGTATGCCACGCTGATGAATGAAGTGCTCGGCAACCTTGCGTTCAACGCTGGCGACTTTACCCATCCCCTGATGGAGCAACGTGAAGTCCACAAACGCTGCGTCATCATTATCAGCACCGACAAGGGTCTGTGCGGCGGGCTCAACAGCAACCTGATGCGCGAAGCGGCCAAATTCGACAGGGCCACCACTGTCTATATCACCGCCGGGCGCAAGGCGGCGCAATTCGTCGCCCGCGCCAAACGGCAGCTCGTCGCCGAGTTCACTTATAAGGACGCCCCGCTGTTCAGCGAAGCGCGCGCCATCTCGCGTTTCGCCCGCGAGATGTTCGCCAAAGGCGAGGTGGACCAGGTGGACATCCTCTTCACCAACTTCGTTTCCACCCTGACCCAGAAGCCCGAGGTCCGAACCTTCCTGCCCGTCGGCGAGATTAAGTCGGTTTCCGCTGGCCTCCCCCGCCCGCTCGAGGAGGAAAAACTCATGCAGGGTGCGACCGAGTTCATCTTTGAGCCCGGCGTCGAGCAGGTGCTCGGCGCCCTGCTGCCCCACAGTCTTAACTTCCGGATCTTTCAGGTCCTGCTGGAGGCCAAGGCTAGCGAACATAGCGCCCGCATGGTGGCCATGAAGAACGCAACCGATAATGCCGCCCAAATCATCAAAGACCTGACGCTCGAATACAACAAATTGCGCCAGGATAATATCACCAAAGAGTTGCTGGAAATCTCCACCGCCGCCATGGCGCTCGGCTGAGGCCGTGAATCACTATCGACAGATTTATCAGGTATGAATAAAGGCAAAATCGTCCAAATCATCGGCCCGGTCGTTGATGTCGAGTTCCCCGAGCCGTTGCCGGCCATCTACAACGCCCTGACGCTCAGCTACACCGTCCAGGGCCAGCCGACCAGGCTGACTCTCGAAGTCCAGCAACACCTCGGTGACGGCTGGGTCCGCACCGTCGCCATGTCCACCACCGAAGGCCTCAAGCGCGGCTTTGAAGTCCAGGATACCGGCGCGCCCATCTCCATGCCCGTTGGCGAGGGTGTCATGGGTCGGGTCTTTAACGTCGTCGGCGATCCCGTGGACGAGCAAGGGCCGGTCAAAGCCGACAAACGTCTTCCCATTCATCGTCCGGCCCCGCCGTTGGTCGATCAGACCACCTCGCCCCAGGTGCTCACTACCGGCGTCAAGGTCATCGACCTTATCTGTCCCTTTCTCAAAGGTGGCAAGGTCGGCGCTTTCGGCGGCGCGGGAGTCGGAAAGACCGTCGTCATCATGGAGTTGATCAACAACATCGCCAAACTCCACGGCGGTGTGTCTGTCTTCGCAGGGGTCGGCGAACGCACCCGCGAAGGCAACGACCTCTATAATGAAATGATTGAGGCCAAAGTCCTCAAGGTCGAAGAAGACGAGAAAGGCCATGCCGTCAAAGGACCCAATGGGCTCCCCATTCTGAAGGAAGGTTCGCGCATCGCCCTCGTCTATGGCCAGATGAACGAGCCGCCCGGCGCCCGCTTGCGCGTCGCCCTCTCCGGCCTCGCCATTACCGAGTACTTTCGTGACGAGAAAAACCAGGATGTGCTGCTCTTCATCGACAACATCTTCCGCTTTTCCCAGGCCGGTTCCGAAGTCTCCGCGTTGCTCGGCCGCACCCCCAGCGCCGTCGGTTACCAGCCGACGCTCGCGGCGGAAATGGGCGACCTCCAGGAACGCATCACTTCCACCAAAAAAGGTTCAATCACCTCCTTCCAGGCCGTTTATGTGCCTGCGGACGATCTGACCGACCCCGCTCCGGCGACCACCTTCGCCCACCTGGACGCTACCATTGTGCTCGAACGGTCGATCGCCGAGCTTGGCATCTACCCCGCCGTCGATCCGCTCGCCTCCACTTCCCGCGCGCTGGCGCCCGAAATCGTCGGAAAAGAGCACTATGAAGTGGCGCGCGGCGTCCAACGCGTGCTCCAGCGCTATAAGGACTTGCAGGATATCATTGCTATCCTGGGCATGGACGAGCTCTCGCCCGATGACAAACTTACCGTGTTTCGTGCCCGCAAGATCCAGCGCTTTCTCAGCCAGCCTTTCAGCGTCGCCGAGGTGTTCACGGGCCGTTCCGGCAAACAAGTGCCTGTCGCCGACACCGTTCGCGGTTTCAAAGAAATCCTTGAAGGCAAGCATGATGAGGTCGGTGAAGGCAACTTTTACATGAAAGGCGGCATCGAGGAAATCAAACAAGGTTAATGAATCACCGTCAAAATCCTTTCACGCAACGCTCAACACGCACCACGTAAGGCGTAACAGGCATGACGTTTCACGTTTCACATTTCACATTTCACGTAACTCATGGCTAACACGCTAAGATTGGAAATCGTCACCCCGGAAGCGAAGGTGTTTTCCGACGACGTCGAGATGGTCACGGTGCCCGCCACAGAAGGGGAGATGGGCATCTATCCTCAGCACGTGCCCGTTCTGACGCAGATTGTGCCTGGGGAAGTCATCGTGCGCAAAGACGGGCGCGATTCTTCTCTCGCGGTCGGGGAAGGGTTCATCGAAATCACCGGCGAGCGCGTCGCGATTATGACGGACATGGCCATCCCGGCCGAGAATATCGACGAAGCCCAGGCGGAGGAAGCCCGTCAACGGGCTGAAGCTCGGCTGGCTGAGCATCTGAATGACGAGGAAGCCGCCATGGTCAGCGCCGTGCTGGCGCATTCTACGGCCCAGCTCAAGGTAAAACGTCGGCAGCGCCATTGAGCGGGGGGCGTTAAAAGGTTTCACGTTTTAACCCTTTTGACGTTTCAACGTCTTAACGTCCTAACGGCCCGCACCCCCCCTTTGAACTTGCATTCGGACCGCCTCGTCGAGACATTACCCCCCCTGTATGGAATCTAAAGTAGCCGAGTTGCCGCTTACCGATAGGCTCTGGGCCTGGTTTGAAGCCAATCAGAAACCAGCCCTGGGGTTTGCCGGCCTCGCCGTCGTGGTGGGGTTGATCACTTGGTTCGTGCTGTGGCAGCGGGAGGAGAAATCCAACACGGCTAATGACTCCCTGTCGAGCGTCCTCGTAGCGCAACTCACCGGCGCAGGCGCGCGCCCGGATACCGTCGAGAGTGCGGAGGCCTACTTGAAAGTTGCCGCTGCCTACCCGAATTCGAGCGCCGGCGCGCGTGCGCTGCTGTTGGCGGCGGGCAATTTTTTTGCCGCGGGCAAATATCCGGAAGCTCAGGCGCAGTTTGAAAGATTAACGCGCGATTACCCGGACAGCCCCTTCCGGCCCCAGGCCCTGCTGGGCATCGCCGCGAGCCTGGACGCCCAGGGCAAAACCGAACAGGCAATCTCGGCCTACAAGGAGCTGACCACACGGCATCCTTCCGAAAGCGTAATCCCACAGGCCAAATTCGCTCTGGCCTGCCTGTATGAGACGCAGCAAAAGCTCGAACTGGCGCGTGACCTGTTCGCGGAAGTCGAGCGCGAGGACCGCATGGGCTCCCTCGGGGTGGAAGCTGGCATGCGGCTCGAGGACCTGCTCGCCAAAAACCCCAAGCTGCTGCCGAGCACTCAAGGCCCGGGCAAAGCTTCGCTTCAACTCCAGGGTAAGTAGCAATCTCCGGCCTGAGCGCCGCCTTCACATGAGATTGACGATCATCGGGACCGGCTATGTTGGCTTGGTGACGGGCGCCTGCTTTGCCGAAGTCGGCCACCGTGTGATCTGCGTCGATAATGACGCTGCGAAAGTAAAGGTCCTCCAGGAAGGTGGGATTCCCATCTACGAGCCCGGCCTGGTGGAACTTGTGCAACGCAACGTGGCCGCAAGCCGGCTCAGCTTCACTACCAGCACCGCCGAGGGAGTGGAAAACTCCGACGTCATCTTTATCGCTGTGCCCACGCCGCCCCAACCGGACGGCTCGGTGGACCTCAGCTTCATCGAAAAAGTCGCCCGCGAAATCGCCGCCGCGATGACGACCTACAAAATCGTCGTCGATAAAAGCACCGTCCCGGTTCAGACCGGCGATAAAGTAGCCGAAACCATTAAACGCTACTGCAAGGCGCGCGTCGATTTCGACGTCGTCAGCAACCCCGAATTCCTCCGCGAGGGCTTCGCGGTCGAAGACCTGCTCAAGCCGGACCGGATCGTCATCGGCGTGCGGTCCCAGCGACCGGTGCCGGCCATGACGGAGATTTACACGCCTTTCAAAGCGCCGCTCATCGTCACTGATATCAACTCGGCCGAGCTGATCAAACACGCCTCGAACTCCTTTCTGGCGCTGAAAATTTCCTATATCAATGCGATTTCGGTGCTCTGCGAAGCCACCGGCGCCAATGTGCAGGAGGTGGCCAATGGCATGGGCATGGATGACCGGATCGGCCGCCGCTTTCTCAACGCCTCCCTCGGTTTTGGAGGAAGCTGCTTCCCCAAGGACCTGAGCGCATTTATCAAGATCGCCGAGCAGGTCGGGTACAATTTCGGGCTCCTCAAGGAGGTTCAAACCATCAACGCCGAACAGATGAACCGCTTCGTCAAGAAAATGATCGACACCATGTGGGTGTTGAAAGACAAGCGCATTGGTGTGCTGGGTCTGGCTTTCAAGCAGAACACGGACGACATCCGGATGTCGCCCGCCATCGAGTTGTGCCAACGCCTGCAGAAAGAAGGCGCCCTCCTCCGGGTGCACGATCCCAAAGCGATGGATAAAGCCCGGGACGTTCTCAAGAACGTCGAGTTCGTCCCGGACATGAACGCCGTGGCCGAAGGCTGCGACGCTCTCGTGATTGCGACCGAGTGGGAAGAGTTCAAGAAACTGGACCTCGAACACGCTCGTAAGGCCCTCAGCCATCCCATCCTCTTCGACGGCCGCAATCTGTTCGACCCTGCAGAAATGGAGCGCCTCGGGTTCATTTACAAGAGTATCGGGCGGTAGGCGGGCAATCGTTAAAAGGTTGAAAGGTTAGAACGTTAAAACGGAAAAAATCCCTCTACGCATCACGTTTCAACGGTGTAACACCCACCCATGCCCGCCACCGACGTCGCCGCCGCCCTGGTCTTCCGGGACGGCAAGCTCCTTATCACCCAGCGTTACACCGGGGCGCACCTCGGCGGGCTTTGGGAATTCCCGGGCGGCAAACGCGAGCCGGCTGAAACCTTCGAGGACTGCCTGGTCCGGGAGTTGCGGGAGGAGTTGGGGATCGAGGTCGTGGTGGGTGAGTTGGTCGAAAGCCTGACCCACGAATACCCCGAGAAGACCGTCCACCTACGATTCTTCCGTTGCCAGTGGAAACAGAACGAACCCGAGCCGCTGGGCTGCCCCGCCTTTAAGTGGATCACCGCTCCCGAACTGGACGAACACACTTTTCCCGCCGCCGATGCCCGCCTGCTTGGAATCCTGAAAGGTAAACCCGAGCTTTGGATTACCTGGAATTCTTGAACTTTGATTCTTGATTGCAGTAACGCCGCGCCGCGAGGGTTTCGCTCATGTGGGCGGACGGATCAAAAATCCACCTCACACTTTTCCGTAGAACTGCTCAACCATCTGCCGGAAATTGTTTTCGCCAACGTTGATAATACCCATCTCACGCCGCGCGTTTTCTTCCGAATCGCTGGCGTGGGCGGCGTTCACCATGATGGTCTGGCCAAACTCCCTGCGAATCGAACCCGGTGGCGCTTTGGAGGGGTCCGTCGGCCCCAGGATATCCCGGATCTTGCGCACCGCCTCAACCCCTTCATAGACCAGCGCAATACTCTTCTCCGTGCCGGGCTTCTTCTGCTCTTCCGGCGGGGTCTCAGACGGCGTCCGGCCCGACATAAATCTGACGATGTTCTCGAACTGGTTGTCGCCGAAAATCGGGCCCAGAATCGTGCCAATTTGTTGCTCCTGCTCCGGGCCCACCTTCAAGCCAAGGTCCTTCTCGATCGCCGCCCGGGCTTTGGCCGCAACTACCTCCTTGAGCTTAGTGCGCAGCACTTCGCGCACCGGCCCGTAAAAATCCACCGCCTGCGCGACGCTCATCCGGTGGACCTTGACGGCGACGATAAACAATCCCGTCCGCGAAAAGAAGTCGATCATGTTCCCAGGCCGGCCCGTCGGAAAACGGAAATTCTCGGGCTTGATTAAGACCAGCGTTCGTTGCCCTTTCTCGTTCGGCTGATAGCCGATCACGTTCTCCAGTACCCCGCCATCCGAATCCGAGTATTGCGTCCAGATCCTCAGCTTCGATTGCGCTTCCTCCGGTGTCGGGGCTGCGAGGACCGCCGGCTCGAAATAGCGGACCTGGCCATTCTCGTCAGTGATCAGGTCGCCATAGGTGTCGCGGATGGTTTCGCCTCCGCGGCGGTCGGTGCTGATGTTGCCTACCACCGATCGGGTCTTCCGCACCGCGTCATCCCCCTGAAAAAGCAGCACCATGACTCGCCGGCGCCGTCCCGTCTTTGGGTCGGCCGCGAAATTCTGCACGATATAGTTGTATATCAATTCCTGAATGCGCCGGTCCTGGGGGTCGTTGGTCGAGATGGTCTCCTCCGCATACCTCTTCACCAGTTCAGGGCTGGGGGCAAACATCCGGGCGCCCACAAGATCAAGGCCCGTCCGCGTGATCAGCCGGGTCAATATGCCCCCGGTGCGTGACTTATGCAGCGAATAGGGCGTGATGATGACGTAAGCGAGCTGCTGGGGCATACGGCTATTTGGTCGAGGCAGGCTTAACCGGCTCCGCCGCCTTCGGCTCAGCAGGCGTCGCCGCCGTCGAGCCTTTGCCCCCCAGGATCTTGAACATCACTGTCCCGCACGTCGGGCATTTGCCTTTGATGGCCTTGCGCCCGTTCTTCATCGTTTCTTCGGCCCCATCCACAATTTCCTTTTTGGCCTTGCATTTGACGCAGTATCCTTCAGGCATAAAAAATGTTCCTGTACCATCGCTTCATGCGTGGCGCAGTGATGGGAATAGCTTATGAAGCGGGTATCCCGACCGTCAAGGCGGAATGCGCAATTCACGCAACTGCCTCATCCGTAGGCAGTTCTCTCAGCTTTGTCTTCAGGACCTTCCCGGTGGCGTTGCGGGGCAGGGCAGGCAGTACTACCACCTTCCGAGGCACCTTATAATCAGCGAGTTTCCTTCGGACGAAGTGCTGAATCGCCTTTTCCTCCAGGCGTACCCCGTCATCCGCCGAAACGAAGGCGATGGGTTGTTCTCCCCTTCGAGGATCGAGTTTGCCTACCACGGCCGCTTCTTTCACACCGGGAAATTGATACAGGATTTCCTCGATCTCCCGCGGATAGACGTTGATGCCGTTGACCAGCAGCATGTCCTTCTTCCGGTCCGTAATGAAATAGTACCCCTCGGCATCCCGGTAGCCGATGTCGCCGGTCAGCAGCCAGCCGTTTCGCATCACTTTGGCAGTTTCCTGCGGCTGGTTCCAATAGCCCAGCATCACGTTCCCGCCCCGGACGCATAGTTCCCCGACTTCCTCGGTCCCCAGCTCCTTGCCGAAATCATCTTGGATGCTGACGGCGACATGGGCGATCGGTAGGCCAATCGACCCCGGCTTGCGAGTCCCATCAAGCGGATTCTTGGTCACGACAGGGCTCGCTTCACTCAATCCGTAGCCTTCAATGAGCGGAATGTGGAACTTGGCCTCGAACTCGTTCAACACCTGCACCGGCAAAGGGGCCGCGCCGCTGACGCAAAGCCGCACCGGAAACGGGACTGGGATCGTCGCGTTGACCATGCCTCGGAAAAACTGCGGAATCGCCGGCAGCACCGTTGCCTGCCGTTGAATGATCTCCTGCAAGGTATTTCGCACCGGGTGGAGCGACTTCACGAGCACCATGGACCCTCCCACCAGTAGCGGCAACAACAACCCAACCGTCAACATATAGCTGTGGAACAGCGGCAGGAGCACCGCGAACCGATCTGCATCGACTGTCTGGAGAACAATCCGGCAGCTTTCAACGTTATGCAGCAGGTTGTGGTGGGACAACATCGCCCCTTTGGGCCGCCCCGTTGTGCCGGATGTGTAAATCAGCACAGCCAAATCGGACTCGGAGGCAGGATGTCCGCGAACCTTCGAGCCGGAGCTTGGCGTGCCTCCTTCAGACCCGTTTGTCTTCGCCTGGTGTTCACCAACACTCTCGACCTTCAACAGCTTCAGATGCGGGCGCGCCGCGGCGAGCGCCCGGAAATGCGAACCGAGCTCGGCGTCCGTGATCAGCACGTCGATGCCGGCGTCAGCCAGGATGAAATTTACCTCGTCCGCTTTGAGGAAATTGTTGATCGGGACGACAACCGCGCCCAGGTGCAGAATCCCGAAGAGCGCCGGGATGAATTCCGGGCAATTCTTCAGCCAAAGCCCTACCCGATCACCTGGTTTGACCCCACAGGCGTTTCGCAGCTGGTCGGCGAACCGCACCGTTTGTGCCCAGAGCTCCCCGTAAGCATATTCGCGCTCACCCCAAAAGAGCGCAATCTTTTCGGATCGCTTCTTCACTGATTCTGCAAAGGCGCTGGCGAGGTTCATTAAAAGTATAATATGGAGAAGGGCAGGGTAACGCAATCGGTTCGTGGCTCTCCCAACATTTTAGCACCCAACGATTTCCCCATCGCCATTTTTCCCCTTCCACTTATACTTCCCGCGTGGTCGATACGGAACAGAAACTGCAAGCTTATCTGCCGACACTTCGTTCCGCCTCCTGGGTCGCCGTTGATACCGAGGCGGACAGTTTGCATGCTTACCCGGAAAAAGTCTGCCTGATCCAAATCAGTACCCGCGCAGGCGATCGGCTCATCGATCCGTTGGCTGGTTTCGCTCTTGCCCCCCTGCTCGAGGCTCTGTCAGGCCACGAGCTGATCATGCACGGTGCCGATTACGACTTGCGTTTGCTCCAAAAACACCACGAATTCATTCCCAGCTCCATTTTCGATACGATGCTGGCGTCGCGGTTGCTTGGCGTGCGGCAGTTCAGCCTGGGCGGCCTGGTCGAAACCTACCTCGGAGTAAAGCTCGAAAAAGGGGCGCAAAAAGCAAATTGGGCCCTCCGGCCCCTGACCGAACGCATGGAACGTTACGCCCGGAATGACACTCATTACCTCAAACCTCTGGCCGACAAGCTCAAAGCGGAGCTGGACACCAAGGGTCGCCTGGCCTGGCAACAGGAATCCTGTTCCCGCCTCATCGCCGACTCCACCCGCGAGCGTCCCATCGACCTGGATTCCGTCTGGCGACTTAAGGGCAGTCACTTGCTGAGCCGGCCCGCCCTCGCGATCCTGCGCGAGCTCTGGCAGTGGCGCGAGGGAGAGGCGGTGGCCGCGAACCGGCCGCCGTTTTTTGTAATGAGCCACGATACACTCGTGCACCTCGCCGTGGCATCGGCCTCGGCAAAACCCATCGAGCCGCTCTTCCCGAAGCATCTCTCAGAACGCCGGCGCAACGGCGTCACCAAAGCCATCGCGAGGGGACTGGCCGTTTCACCGGAGCACCATCCGTCGTTCCTGCGCTCAGCCGGCCGCCGGCCTAGCGACACTGAGCGGCGCCGGTTCGTCGACCTGCAAAAGCGTCGTGATGCCCGCGCCGCCGAACTGGACATCGACCCCACCCTCATCGCCAGCCGCGCCACACTCTCGGACCTGGCGCATAGCTGGGACAAATTCTCGCCCGAGTTGATGAATTGGCAGCGCCAGCTCCTTGAGTCCTAAACACCCGTCACCTTACAACCTCAAACGCGAACCCCTTCAAGTACTCCGTTTCCGGGATCATCGGAATAATGGGATGGTCGGGCGATTGCGAATAAGTCGCGACGCGCCGCAGAATCCGGCGCACATCGAACGCCGCGGAAAGCACGGTGTCCTGGAAGAGCCCCGCATCGACGTGGTGCGAGCAACAGAATGTCGCCAGTATGCCCCCAGGTTTCAGCAGCTTCAGCGCTCGCAGGTGAATCTCCTTGTAACCGCGCAACGCGTCCGGGACCGAGGCGCGGTTTCGCGTGAACGACGGCGGATCGAGAACGATCAGGTCCCACCGCGGCAGCACCTTCTCGTGCGGCCGGGTTGTCGTTTGCGCCTTGAGCCAGTCAAATACGTTCACCGCTTCGAATGAACACTTCTCCGCCAGGCCATTAGCTGCCGCATTCCGCGTGGCGGCAGCGATGGCTTCCGCGCTCTGGTCGAGGAAGTGGACGTGTGCAGCCCCTGCCCGGGCCGCGTGCAGGCCGAAGCCGCCGATAAAACTGAACGCATCCAGCACCTGGCCGCCGTTGGCCAGCTCGGCGACTCGGTGGTAATTGACCTGCTGGTCCAGATAGAGTCCGGTCTTGTGCCCCGCTACCAGGTCCGTCTCGAATTTCAACTTGTTCAGGTTTACGGTCACCGGCCCGGCGACCTCTCCGTCAAGCATCCCGTTCGCTTCCGGGAGACCTTCAAATTTGCGCGACCCCACATCGCTGCGTTCGAGGATGGCGCGCGGCGCGAAAATCGCCCTCAGCGCTGCGAGGATCAGCGGCTTGCGCTGGTCCATGCCGAGCGAGGAGATCTGAACCGCCAGCACGTCCTCGTATTTGTCGACGATTAACCCGCTGAGGAAATCACTCTCGGCGTTCACCACGCGAAAGGAGGTCGCCGCCGGCAACTGCCTTTGCCGCACGGCCCAGGCCGCTCGGATACGCTCCTCAAAGAAGGCCTGATTGATTTCAGCCCGCTCGGGCGCGAGGACGCGCACATTGATCCTCGACTTCGAGTTATAAAAGCCCACTCCCAGCAGCCGCTGCCGATGGTCTTTCACCTGAACCAAATCGCCGTCCGCGGCCGGGTGTGTGAGCCTGAGAATCGAGCTGTGGTAAACCCACGGATGGCCCGCGACGATCCGATCAGCTTCCCCCGGTTTTAGTAATACAGTCGGCAACGATTCCATAGGTTTGTAAACAGTTAAGGCCGGTGTGCCAGGCCCCCCGGAACATAAGAGAGGCTGCCGCTAACTGAAAGCGCCAAATCCCCCGCCCGGCCTCCGTAGCTTTAGCCAGGGAGGCTAAACCCCTTCGACCCCCTCTATCGACCATCAACTCTCAACTATCAACCACCCAGACGGCTCAGTGCGCCAGGCGGGTGATCATCGCGTAGATGATCAGGACCAGCAGGATGATGCCCAGGCCGAAGAAGAAGTAACCGAAGCTCCTCGCGATGCTACGCCACCGCAGCCATTCGTCGCGGACGCGGAAATCATCCAGCCGACCTTCCGCCACGAGGCGCTCATACCAGCGGCTGCGTTCGTGCAGCATCTCGTTCTTCGAGACCCGGCCCGAGAAGATGACGGTGTCCATCGGGAATTTTTCAATCCGGAAATGGGTGTTGAAGAAATGAATGGAGAAGATGAAGCCGGCCGCCAGCAGGGCTTCGTCGGAGTGAATGACCAGCGCGATGTTAATCAGCCAGCCCGGTAGGAAGCGGGTGAAAAACGTCGGGAACCACATGAACAGGCCCGACGAGCCAATGATGAACACGCCCCAGAACACGGCGAAGTAATCGAACTTTTCCCAGTAGGTCCACCGGTCGAAGTGCGGCTTGGGTCCTTTGCCGAAGAACCATTTGTTGTGCGCAACGAAATCGCGCCAATCCTGCATCGTCGGCATCATGGAATCCGGCCCAAACACCACGTTCCAAAGCCGCTTGAGGCTCCATTTGCCGCTCTGAGGGTCGCGCACTCGTTTACGACCAGTCCAGCAGCTGGCGGTCACAGCGACGACGTGCAAGCCGAAATACAGGAACGTGACGATGGCGCCCAGCCGATGCAGCGCGCGTGCGGTTTCCGCGCCGCCAATGATCGAGAACATGGTCCTGGCCCAGTCCGTATAGTAAAACTTGAGCGGCATGCCCGTAATCACCAGGAGGAGAAAGCTGGTCACCACCAGGAAGTGCAGGAACCGTTCGAACGGAGCAAAGCGCGTAAACCACTCACCGCCGTTCTGCGTGCTGATCTTCGCCTCGCGGAACTTCTTCGAGTCGTGCAGATACAAGTAACCCGCGCGGAAAAGCCACGCGCCCGTGTGCCCGCCGAAAAATACGAACACGCCCACCAGCAACGCCGTCATGCATAGGAACGTGGCATGGAGCAGCGGATAATTCTTGCCATCCAGGGGATTGGCATGGGGCCTGTAGAGCGTGAACCCCATCGTGGCGCCCGGATGGCACTGCCGGCAGGTGGCCAGGATATTGGTTTTGGACAGGTGCGAGTTGGGGTTCGAAGGGGGCAAAACGTCGTGATGACCGTGACAATCGTAACAGGCGGCAACGTCGGATGCGACGGTAGGTTTGCCCAGGGCCATCGCCTTGCCGTGATAGGTGTCTCGATAGTGGCTGAGGCGATCTTCATGGCAACGGCCGCAGCGCTGGTCGCTCGCCATTTTGAAATGGCCGTTGCGCGGGGTCTCCACCTGGTGGGCGGTGTGGCAATCGGTGCAAACCGGGCCGCGCTTATCGGCTTTGGCCAGGAGCTGGCCATGAACGCTCTTATTGTAGATCTCTTCGATTTTTACGTGGCATTTGCCGCAGGTCTTGGCGACGTTGGCTTTGTTGATCGGTGAGTCGCGGTCCACCGCGCGCCCGATATTGTGCACCCCGTGGCAGTCGTTGCACGAAGGGGCCACAATCAGGCCCATCTTGAGCAGTGCCCGGCCATGAATGCTATCCATGTACTGCGCCGCCGCTTCCGGGTATTTCATCTGGTACTCTTTGGTCAGCCCGGGATTGCTGTGGCACTTCGCGCAGGTGCTGGGCAGGTTGAGCTTGAACACGGGCGAGTCGGCGTGCTTGGCGGGGAGGATTTCGTGTGAGCCGTGGCAATCCGTACAGGTGGCCGCACCGGAAGCGCCCCGCGCATGACTCGCCCCATGGATGCTCGCCACGTACTCGCGCCCAGGCGCCTCATGGCAGCTCGCGCAGTTTACCGGCTTGGCCGCAACGTTGTCATCGGGATGCTTGACGGTGAGGTCGGCGTGGCAACTGGCGCAGGTGTTGGTGTGGTGGGCACTCGCGGCCAGGCGCCCTTCATCGACAAAGAGCGAAATCCCCTGTCCCGCGGCATTGGTTTTGAACAGCGTCTTGTCCGAGTGACAGTCCAGGCACGCGGCGTTGGGATTCTTTTCGGCGGCCGCAACCGAACTCAGCCCGAGGCCGAGCCAGGCGATCAGCGCCAGCAGGCGGCAGCAGAATTGAAACTCGAAAATTGGAATAAGCGCACGGAAGAACCACGAGCCGGGGCGGGGACGGCCACGTCCCCGAACGTACCTCACCTCTGCTGACTCCACGTGGACCTGGCCATCCCCGCTCCAGTGGATCGACAAAGCACTCGAGCGGCTACCGCGGTCAAAGCTGTAAATTCGGTTCACTGAAGGCATTGGATTAGAGTCCGCCGGTGTGGCAATCATTGCAGGCCCCATCGACTTCATCTCCCGGGTGTTTGAACTTCTGGCCGTCGGGAGCGAGCTGCTTCAAGTCCGCCCCGTTGCCCTGGGCGAGGATGGTGTGGCAGGTGCTGCAATCGCTGGCCTTGATCGAGCGCTTGCCATCTGGCGTCTTGTGCGAACCGTCGTGGCAACGGAAGCATCCGGGCCAATCCTTGTGGCCGAGATTATCCGGGTACACCTGCCAACTGGCCTTCATCTCGGGGAAGAAATTGTTGGTATAGATCTGCTGGACCGCGGTAATCGCCGCTCTCACGCTCGGCTGGCGATCGGGGAATTTGTCGGCAGGGTAGCGTTCGGCGAGGATCGTGGCAACGCCTTGGACGGCCTGGGTTTCATTCGTGTATTTGCGCGTCAGTGCGTACAGCGCGTTGGTCTTGATCCAGGGCAGCGTGCGATCGATTTTCTCGAGCGAAATCGCCAGGTTGACGGCGCTGTTTGGCGACTCGTACCGGTGAGCGGGCCGGTTATGGCAATCCATGCAGTCCATCCGCCGCACCTGCGCCGCATCGACGCTGTTCGTGAATCTGGGGGAGCGAAATTCGGTCACGACGCCTTGCGCATCGATCATCCGGACCCAGGGAATTTTCTGACGCGCCTCATCGGTCGCAAGATACTCAATTTTGTTGCCCACGTTCATGTGCCAATGAATCCCGCCGACCGGCCCGTGGGTGGAGTCGCCGCCGCCGACCTTGAGCAGCATGCGGACCGTGAACGGCGAATTGGTTTCGTCGCCGAGAAAGTAATTGTAGGTGCGCTCGACGTTGCCGACGAACTTCTTGGGCCAGTGACACTCCTCGCAGGTCTCCTGGGCCGGACGCAGGTTTTTCACCGGAGTGGGAATGGGCCGTGGATATTTGTTGGCCGTGGTGGCATAGACCTGATAGGTGCCGGACAGCTTCGAACGGACGTACCAGGTGGCGCCCTTGCCGATATGACATTCGGCGCAGGCCACCCGTGCGTGCGGCGAGTGCGAGTAAGTCACAAACTCCGGTTTCATCACACCATGACAGGCCTGGCCGCAAAACTGCACCGACTCTGTAAAGGTATAACTGCGGTAACTGCCCAGCGCCGAGACCAGCAGGAAAATAACGCTGGCGGCCAGAAACAAACCGAACCGTTTGCGATCGCGCGGCAGCGTTAAATCAATGCGCAGCGGCGCGAATGGCCCTGCCGTTCGGACGATTTGGCGATTACGGAAGAAGGCGCCGAGAACTCCCAGCACCGCGCCCATCACCAGGAAGCCTGGAGCCACGAGGTAAGTGAGAATCCCAACGTACGGATTGGCAAAATGCGCCATCGCATCCAGCAGCAGCAGCAGCAGGAAGGAAAACAAACTGCCGACCATGACCACCAGGCCGGTCAAGCTCACCCAGTTGCGGAACACGGAAGAGCGGCGCGGCGGCGCTATCGGAGCGGCAGAGAAGGGTTCAGCACTCATTACGCAGATTGCTTCGAAAGAACGCAAGGAACACAGAGAAATCTTTTGATTTCCAATTCCTTGTCGTCTCGGTGGTCTTTTGTGGCCATGTTCGCAGTTCGCTTTCGGATTTCGAGCTTCCCTTCGAGCTTAGCGGGCCCCGGGATGCGGCGCACTACGGGGCGCCAATCCCGGGGCTCGTGAGGTTAGCAAAGACCTACTTCTTTAAGGTGCGCATGTAGGCCACCAGCGCTTTCGCGTCGGCGTCCGAGATGCCCTCGGTGGGCTTCATCACGGACTTGCCGTCCTTGTCCTTGAGGCCCTCTTTGATGGCTTTGACGCCGGCTTCGTCTTTCAACTCGGCCTGCACCTTGGCATCGGTATAGTCTTTAGCGCCCAGTTTCTTGCCCATCTTGGTCTCGCCTTTGCCATCGGCTCCGTGGCACTTGGCGCAGTCCTGTTCATACTGAGCTTTGGCGTCCGCCGCGAGCGCGGACCCCGCGGTGAGCGCCATCGCGGCGACCACCAGTGGTATTAGCTTCTTCATGTTTTTAGTACTTTGTTTCAACTGACTGTCAGTCTCGGCCCGAAGCGCCTGCCGGCGGGAAAGCGAATTCACCGTTGGCACCGCCCGGTCCGAAATCGTTGTTCCTCTTCCTGGCCACCCGTGCACGGTTCGGCCGTCACGACGCTGGGTGCTTCTCGGAGAGGAACAGCTTGATAAACACCGTCAAAATGATGAACGGCAGAAAGAAGAGCAGGGTGCCCATAGCCCAGCCTTCCAGGCCTGCGATTTCCATCTTATAGCTCATGATTCCCCGCAGGCTCTTCGAGAAGAGTTGTCCGCCGATGACGACGTTCCAACGCATTGCCAGCACACCGATCAGAATCAAAGCGGCGCTCGCAAAATACATGCGCCGGCGGACCAGCTCCGGCACCTGCTTGCGGATTAACTGCAGCACTCCGAGCAAGATCAGCGGCACCAGCGTGCCACACATAACCTGGCCCAGGCTCAACGTGTAGAACAGTTTCTCGCGCGCCATGTATTGCATCACTTGGAAGCCTTCTTCGGCGGAGTAAATGCGATGCACCCAGTCCAGCGCCTCGATCGCCGCGTCCATTACCAGCGCGTAGAACAGGAACATGCACATCACATCCAGGCACTTCATATCCACGGTTTTGCGCCTAATCCAGCTCAGGACCATGTAATTGAACACGCACAGCGCTATGCCTGACACCATCGCCGACATGATGAAAATGATTGGCATCAACGAGTTGCCCCACCACGGGTTCGCCTTGACGGAGCCGAAGATGAACCCCACGTAACCGTGCAGCAGAAAAGCCGAGGGGATGCCGACAATCGACAGGATATGTCCGATCCGGTGGTCCAGTTTGACCGCCGGCTCGGAAACATCGGTCACGCCAACCGTGAACAATCGATAAAGGATGCCTTTGAAACCCGGCGTTGTCTCCGACCACCGCACGAAGTCCTGGCGGTAATTGAACCACAGTTCCAGCAGCAGCACGGCCATCAGATACCACGCATAAACAAATCCGAAGATCGCCATGGGTGACGTCAGGTGGGGCGTCATCATCACTTCGAAGCACCGCTCCGGATGCCCGAGGTGAAAGAGCAGCGGCAGCGGCGCGCACAACAGAAACGCGAACGCGGTGAGCAGGGACAGCCGGTAAACCGGTTCGAGGGCCTTGACGTTAAACACACGCACCAGCGACGCCATGATGAACGCGCCCGCCACCAGCCCGGTGATGTAAGGGTAAAGCACGATCAGCACGCTCCACAACGGCTGCTGCGTCGCTTCGTTCGGATAGACGTACCCCTCGAAATGCGGCGCCAGTTCGAGCACGACATTCGTAATCACGTTGGTCATGTTACCTGACCTCCTTGTCGATGCCCGCGTAGAACAGGCGAGGCTCCGTCCCCAAATGCGGCTTGAGGGCTTGCACGCGATTATTCTGGTAAAACTGTTGGATGGGGTCGTCGGGAACCGGGTTCTTTAGGTCGCCGAACACTCGCGCCTGGGTCGGGCACACTTCCACACACGCCGGTTTAAGCCCGCGGGTAATCCGATGGTAGCACAGCGTGCATTTCTCTGCCGTCTTGGTGGCCGGACTGAGGAAGCGGCAGCCGTAGGGGCAAGCCTGGATGCAGAACCCGCAACCGATGCAGTACTTGGGATCGATGAGCACCGCCCCATCCGGAGCGTCGAACGTCGCGCCAACGGGGCACACCTGCACGCACGGTGAGTGGTGGCAAAGGTTGCAAAGCTTGGGGACGAAGAATGAATGTTGAATCTGTTCCTTCGGCACGGACGGCTCGGGGAAACCATGCATCCCTCCCTCCGGGCAATCCACCAGCGTCTCGCCCCGTGCTGCGCCGGAGCCGGGCTCGGGCTTGGTGATGATGTAGCGTTCGATCCAGGTGCGAAAGTAAGGGCCTTCGGGAACGTGATTCTCCTTCTTGCAGGCTTCGGCGCACAAGCCGCAACCGATGCACCGGTTCGCATCAATTGCCATCACCCACTTGTGTTTGGTCGGATCGTAACCTTTAGCCGCGCCGGTGCTCACGAGGACCTTCTGGACCGCCGCTTTAGCGGTGCGGGCCAGCGGAGCCGCCATCAGCCCGGCGAGGGTGGCGCCGATTTTACCGAGGACGCTGCGGCGGGAGAAGTTGTGGCTCATGGGACCTCCGTGGGAGAGTGGGGGACGTGGCATTCGGTGCACTTGGACCCCGTGTAGTGCTCTTTGACCACGATCTGTTTGTGCCACTTGGGCCGGGACGGGTTGGCTTCGTGGCAGCGGAGGCAAACCGCGAACGTGCTCTTCTCGATGTTTTCCTTCTTCGGGTCGTTGGAATGGACCTGACCGGGGCCGTGGCAACCCTCGCAGGACAGGGTCTTGTGCTCGTGTTTGGACAGCTTCAACACCTCGTCGGAATGGCATTCGTCGCAAGCCTTTTTCCCGGCAAACACCCGGTCCCGCTCTTGCAGTTCCGTCAAAGCGTCTCCGCGAAACCAGCCATACTGCCGGAACGAGGCCGGCGTAAGGATATACCGGGCAACCGAATAAAACGCCACGATCCCGACGGCCAGCAGGCAGAGCCGGAGGACCTGGGGCGGCATGTTAAAAAGGCGTCGCATGGACCGGTTTAGTTGTTTATGTCACGGCGCTTAGCAATTTTCGCTCGATCATTGGAAACACAGATAAGCCCTCCCGGCCCGGGCGGCTTCCCTTCCCTTGCTGTTCTATTAGCTTTTTTTGCCCTGCCCAACGCCGGAAAAGGTTTTGTGAGCGGTTACATGCAGAATTATTAGGTTTAATAACATCTATGGAAGTCCGCTGAACGCGAATTGCTCCAGTCCCTGCGGCCTGAAGTCGGCTTTTCGACGCGGAGAGATTGAGGACAGGAAAGGCGACAGCAAAACTAATGCGAGTCGTTGCAGCTAGCAGATTATTGCTTTCCTCAGAGCAACGAAAAAGGGGGAGCCAAACGGCTCCCCGTGAAAACAACCAAATCCCTGGAGCAGGACTACTTCTTGAACGAGCGAATATGCGCAACCAGAGCTTTGACTTCGTCATCGCTCAAATTGCTGAAGGCCTTCATCTTGGTCTTGTCGCCGTCCTTGACGCCTTCTTTGATGGCTTTGGTCAGGGCATCGTCCTTGAGGTCGGCCTGGACCTTGGCGTCCGTGTAATCCTTGACGCCCAGTTTTTCGCCCATCTTGGTTTTGCCCTTGCCATCTTCTCCATGGCATTTGGTGCAATTCTTTTCCCAGAGTTCCTTGGCGTCGGCGGCGCGAACCGAGACCGCACCCACCGTCAGCAAGGCGAGACTGACTACGATTAGTTTTTTCATAGACTATAGTTGCCCGTTAACCTGTTAGATGTCTGATAACCTGGTTTATTCAAAAATGGCCGCGTCGCCGGGCCTTGACCAGCCAAAAACCTACTTCTTCAGGCTACGGACGTGGGCTACGAGGGCCTTCATGTCGTCGTCGCTTAGGCCTTCTGCGGCCTTCATCTTGAGCTTTTCGCCGTCTTTGACGCCTTCCTTGATGGCTTTGAGCATGTCGCCGTCCTTAAGCGTCGCCTGCAATTTCGCGTCGGTCAGGTCTTTGATTTCGAGCTTCTTGCCCATTTTGGTGTCGCCTTTGCCATCCGCCCCGTGGCACTTGGCGCAGGTCGTTTCCCAGGTTTGTTTTGCGTCGGCTGCCGAGGCGGAAAGCGCGGTGAGCGCGAGCGCGGCCACGGCCGTGAGGATCATCTTATTCATGTTTTATTGTTCTTTTTGTTGCTTGTTTTCAATTTGCTCAGCGCGAGCAAAAGCCGGTTGGGTTAGCGGGAGTGCGTCCTTCATGCACGGATGTTTCGCACCGCTGCCCGTAGCGCAGGTTTCCAAACCTGCTGTATCGCCGACTTCCAAGTCGGCAAAGCATTGAAGTGCTGGTGGCGTCCGCAGGTTTGGCAACCCGCGATACGGTCCCGCGACGCGGGAGAAACCTGCGTTACGGCCGCTGCTGTCGCGACATTGTCGCGTGTGTGAATTAGCCATGTCATGCAGTGGTGGTACACGGGGCGACCAGGTCGGCCAGCTCGCAGAGCGCCTCGTAGTAATCGTCTTTCGAGATCCCCAGCGCCGTGGACCCAAACGTCTCGGCGTCGTCAGCCGAGGCGAATTCACCGTAATTGACCAGTACGAGTTGGTAGAGCACCAGCGATGGCACCCGGTCCAATTGGTTCTCAAAGACCGGGTGGACGCAAATTGTGAAACCGTCCTCCGGCGCCTGTCCTTTGGCGACCGGATGCGCGAATTCCCCCGCCAGCAGCGGCCCACCATCAAACCGGACCTCGCACGGATACCGGACACAGGTCCGGTCTTCGAGCAGGCGGAGCAGGTCGTCCCAGCCGAGCTGCGGCCCGTACTTCTCCCGGACCTCCGCGCCCTTGAACGCGAGATGCGCGTTGAGCGACTGCCGAGCATCGTCAATGGTAAGCTGCTTGCTCATAAGTGACAGAGGCAGGTTCGAGCGCCGGCGCCAGGCCGTTTTTCCCTTCGTTGGCCTGGCAAAGCTTGCCCTGAAGGATGGGAATCGACATCCGCAGGAACACCGTGTAGCAAAGCAACCCGAACGCCCAAATCCCCAGGCACACCAGCGTTTCGTTGAGCGAGGGCGAATACTCCACCATCTCGCCCAGCGGCGTGGGAATGAACCCGGGCACCACCAGGCCCATGCCTTTTTCAATCCAGATGCCCACGATGGCCAGCACGCACGCCGCGTTCAGGTATTTGATGCTCTTGCTCAACGGCAGCACCAGCAGCGCCATCGAAATGAAGTTGAACGCGATCGCCGTCCAGATCCACGGCACCAGCGCGTGGTAGCCGTGCAGCCCGAACAGGAGGTACTTGGACGACGCGACGTGCGACGTGCGCGTGTAGAATTCCTTGAAAATTTCGTTCGCCAGCAGGAACACGTTGATGAGCATCGACACCTGCACGATGCTGCGCAGCGTCAGCAACGCCTTGTCGCTGATGCGGTATTCGGTGACGCGCCGGATGATCTGCAGCGCCAGAATGATCAGCGCCGGCCCGGCCGTGAACGCCGAAGCCAGGAAGCGCGGCCCGACAATCGAGGAATTCCAAAACGGCCGCCCGCCCAGGCCCACATAGAGAAACGCCGTTACGGTATGGATCGACACCGCCCACACAATCGCGACAAACACAAACGGGATATAAAACCACGTGGCGGGCCGCTTGCCGATGTAGCGGCAGTAGAGCAGGTAGCCGCAGATATGCACGTTCAGCAGCAGGTAACCGTTCAGCACGATGACGTCCCAGCTCAGCATCGACCCGGGAAAGTTGAATTTGCCGACACCCGGAATCAGATGCCAAAAGCGGTCCGGCCGCCCGAGGTCCACGGTGACAAACGCCAGGCACATCAGAATGGCGGCGACGGCGAGCAGTTCGCCGAAAATCACCAAGTCGTGCAGTTCTTTGTTGTTATAGATATAAACCGGGATGACCAGCATTGCGGCCGCGGCGGCAACGCCGACGATGAACGTGAAATTGGCGATATAAACTCCCCAGGAAACCTGGTCGCTCATGCCGGTGGTGATCAGCCCGTGGACGAACTGCTTCGCGTAGGCGTTAATTCCGAGGAAGATGAAGATGCTGAGGAAACCCATCCAGGCGTAGTAGCGCCAGTCCCCGTCGAACGCGATGCGGGCGCAGCGCCAAATGAACACGAAATAATTCCTGGTTTTCGTGGTCAGGCTCATACGTCAAAGTAGTAGAAGAACCGCGGTGAGGTGCCGAGTTCCTCTTTCAACTGGATAAAGACCCGCTTGGTCCGCAGGATGTACGCCACTTCGCTCTCCGGGTCCAGGACATTGCCGAACTTCCGCGCCCCGGCGGGGCACACTTCGAGGCACGCGGGATATTTGCCGGCGCGGGTGCGCTGGATGCAGAAATGGCATTTCTCCATCACGCCCTGCCGGCGCGGCCGGTTGCCCAGGTACGACATTTCCGGGTTGAGCTTGTCTTTGGGAATCGACGGTTTGGTCCAGTTGAACCGCCGGGCAAAATAGGGGCAGGCGGCTTCGCAGTAGCGGCAGCCGATGCACCAGTCATAGTCGATGACGGTGATGCCATCG
The DNA here is from genome assembly GCA_035566435.1 of Candidatus Acidiferrum sp. Classification (GTDB taxonomy): domain Bacteria; phylum Verrucomicrobiota; class Verrucomicrobiia; order Limisphaerales; family UBA8199; genus DATMRF01. The sequence goes on along the minus strand of DATMRF010000148.1, from coordinate 4,855 downwards.
GGCTCCTGCCAGGTGGCTTTGACCGGGCACACTTTCACGCAGGGCGGGTTCTTGCATTGCTGGCACTGGACCGGCATGTAGAAGAAGCCCTTCTCGGGGACGAATGCCGGCGCGTAATTGTGGTCGCCCTTCTCCATATCGAGCGAGCCGTGCGGCATCTTGAGCACCCGGATGTATTGGATCTCCGGGTCGCGCGACTGGTTGTTTTCGGCGACGCACGCATGCACGCATTTGCGGCAGCCGATGCAGCGAGTCAGGTTCAGGCAATACACATACTCGACGCCGTCCATCGGCTTGTAATCGCGCACGTGCGGGCGCACCTGGTACTGCTTCTCCACCTCGCGGGTGATGCGGTCCAGGACCTTCTGCATCTCCTCGGGATTCAATTCCTTGTAGTGCTTCTGCAGGAATCTCTCCACCGAAGTGTAATCGGTGAGCTCGCGCAGCGGCGCCAGGCTGGTGGCCAGCGCGGCGATGCCCGAGGCCAGCACCGCCGACGTGCGCAGGAAACTGCGCCGGGAGGTCTCGGCGGGAGCCGGACCGGCACCGGGATATTTCGCGTCAGCCATTTACTTCTCTCCGTTCTCCGCGTGCTGCGCGGTTAAATTGAGCGGATGCAGCGGGTGCGGCCCCGGCGCGGGTTGCCGCGACGGAAACGCCGGCGAATGGGGGTTGTGACAGGACGTGCAAACCTTCCGGTCGATGGGTCCCAGCTCGCGCTTCCAAAAGCCGCTCGTGCGCCCGTGCACGCCCGCCTCCCAATCCCGATACGTCGGGCCGTGGCAACTGCCGCACAGCGCCGGGCTCTCCACAATCTTCAGGTGCCTGCCGTCGCGGGTCTGCAGCGCCTCGAGGTTGTTCTCGTCGTGGCAGTTGAAACAGTTGTTGTTCCGATGATGCCGCCCATGCGCCATCACGATGTTCTGATGCTCCTTCGGCACCACCACATCCCCGTCGGCATCGAGCTTGAGCTTTAGCGGCTTGTTCTTCTCGTGGCAGGTGTAGCAATCGAAATCCGACGTATCGCCGCCGGACTTGACCAAATCGGCCGCCGACACTCGCGCCGTCGCGGTGCTGATGAAGTTGGTATCCACCAGCGGGATCGCGGGGGATTTCGCTGGATGCCCCCAGAGATCCATGTAAAAGGCCGCGCTAAGCCCCAGAAACGACAGGCTTAAAACAGTCAGCACCCACTGGCCTTTGGCGGTGTCCGTCATGTCGGCGGCATGATGCCGCCATCCCTCGGCAAGCCGCCTTACATCCTTTGCCCAACAGTTACCGTTTTTTGTTCCGGCAACATTAAAATTTGTACACTGGACGCCGTTTTGATAAGGTTTTCGTATGCGCTGGGTGAGCGCGTGACACACGGCAGCCACTTCGACCGTACCTGGGCGCCATCGTTGTCGGCTATAGCCTACAAATCGTCCTCGTCCCCGTCCTCGTAATCGATCCGCCGCCCGGTCTCATTGCAGGAGACGACGTTAGGAGTCTCTAATCGAAACCCCGCGTTCAAGGTTCGATGTTCAGGCTTCATCTCGGCCCCGTTCTCCAAATCCTTCTCGTCCGTTCGCGAAGTTGTGGGATTGTATTACGGATCCCCTGCCGGGGCACGCACCCCCCCACTTTATAGCTTTATCCGGTTTGAACCGGTTGTAACCGCTGTGAACCGGTCGGAACCAGTTGAACAGCTCGCGGCGCGGTTCAGTGGCGCACGGGTTTTGGCTGGAGGTGAAGGCGTCGGCATGGGTTCCAGCGGCCAACTTGAGCACAGGGGACAGGTGCTCGGGACCGAGCACAGAACACTGAGGGCGGGAGGCGGTGGCTGAGGTTTTCATATTGGTTCGGTGGTTCTATTTTTAAATCGCTGCTGTCATACTATATAGGGCCACAAAACGTGTTACGGGAATGCGCCCCGCTCAAGGCAGCCTCGTGAAGAGTGTCCCCCCCCGGCCTCCGTCCCGCCGTCGCTTCTCGTCCTCGTCACCGCGCCCGCCTGGCTCTTCCGGCTATCAACTATCAACTATCAACCACCCCGTCCCACCCCGTGCCGCCCCATGAAATCCCTTGACAATAATCGGTCCAACTGCTTTGCTAAACCCATGACCGTAGGAGAATCTAAGCGACGCCCGCCCGCGCCACGGACTGTCGCCTTTGCTTTTTCGATAGCAGAACCAGAAAGACCCACAAGCTCCTATGGATCAGCAAATTACAATCTCCCAGCCAAATCCCATGACGCCTTACAATGCGTCTAATATGACGCCCATTAATTGTTCCGTGAAACCTCAGGTATGAGCGCAATTGACACCAGCAGACATTTGCGAATCGGCATGTTGCTGGGAGTTCCTATCTACCAGTTGCTGGAGGACAACTGCTCCTTGGGCCATCGGAATCCACAAGATCGACACCAAATACCCAAGCACCTGATTCTTCCTGTTGTGCCGAGAGGAGCCATCGTGATCGGAGGCGGCTCGGGTGAGCATCCCGCCATAGCCCTGTACGATCCGGTACACTGTGTCGCACGATATCTAGAATGGTGCCTGCACTTCGAGCCGTCGAAGATCGATGAAGGCTTGAAAGCCACCTGCGCTCATGTTCAAGGTGACCTTCAGACGATTGAGTACTGCGAGTGGAGGAATCAGGACCACGTGGATTTTCGGAAGCGATGTGACGCGCTGTATGCCAATTACCAGGACGATCTGACGTTCGAGGCGTGGCTACTCGCAGCGGTGGGTGAGTTTGTATTCCACGTGATTCCAGCTTTCAGCCCGCTGGTCCAAGTCTGGCACGAGAAGTACGCTTCCGAGGCGACCTGTTGGTTCCACGCGATCTCCATTCCATACGAGAATGAACCGTATGGGGGTAACGGCAGGGACAGGTTCAAGATAATCGACACCGAACCCGGCGCTGCACCGAATGGCGGCCCAGCCAAGCGGATCGGCAATTCGGAAGTCGGTGGCGGGCCGCCATCGGTGAGCTAATCGTTACTTCACACTTTAGCCTCTCTCCTGTCTTGGCCGTAGCAAAACTGAAATGACGCAAAGATCATAATGCAAATCTCGCGCTTAGAACCCTTGAACTGGGGCGGGGACGGCCACGTCCCCGGAACTCCGCGCCAACAGGTTCGCCATGAGGCCGTGCCCGTCCCAGCCCCGGTGCAGGGTAGGCTGCCAGCGTGTTGTTGGAGTAATTGCGCAGTCGAATTGAGGCTTCCAGGTCGCGGTATTCCTGCTGCTACGAGGCGGCCCGGCCCGGATCTGTGTTGGTGAGGAAGGGGCCCAGGCTGGTGGGCAGGGCGGGGGAGTGGCCGTATTTGTGGCAGAAGTCCAGGTAGAAGCGCACCCACTTGTGGTAATCTGGACGTCGGCCTGCGGGAACCTTTGCACGGTCGAACTGCCGCTCGAAGGCGGCGCAAGTGTCTGCGGGAACTTCTTGCCTGGCAGCGCCTTTCGCTGATACCACCCCCCGTTGGACCGACCCGGGTGATTCTGCCAAAGTGGCCAAAGGGCGGCAAGCAGAAAAAGCTGCCGGAATTTGCCTTTACACCAAGGCCGGCAAAAGCTAAAGGTTGCTCCTGATGAATGCGAAGGATTCATTAGCGGCAGGGAGCCGTTTGGATATCCACCCGTTTCCGGATGATATCCAGATCTGCATAATCACTTGTTCGGCCAAATTGCGATGAAGACGCCTCAATGGATCAAGAAGCTTGGGGGACACGCGGGCGAGTTGTATGTGGCGGCGGAACTGTCCAAGCGTGGCATATCGAACGCGTTGCTACCAGAGAACTTCTCGGATGACGACATCATGGTAGGAAGAAAAGACGGTTCACGGCTCTGTTTCGTCCAAGTGAAGGCGTGCCACCCAGACAGAGCCAAGAGCTTCATTCTGAGAGAAACGGATGAGAAATGGACCAGAGCGAAGGAGAACGAATTCGTGGTCTTTGTGTGGTTGGGATCACCCCGCAAGAACGAAAGCCCACAGTATTGGGTGGCCAAGAAAAAGGATGTTGGCAGTGCCTGCGTGGCACATTCTGCGCATGGCACTCATAATTGGGAGAGGCGCTTTTATCCGAAGGATCTTCCTTCAGAGTGGCGGGACAAATGGCCGGTGATTGAGGATTATCTGAAGCGTGACCAATCGTGAGAAACAAGCCGAACCAACCGAATTCAGCGAAGCCCGCGATTGCGCCTCAGTCGCATGTCAGTGGTTCGTGGCGGGGGCTCGCTGATTCGGAACGTTCGGCCGCGGCATGAAAATCCTGGCTCAAGCGGTAGCTGCGTTCCTGGTAATAGGTCTCATGGTTTACGCTGCCTTGAAATCTGGAGGGCGCCGAGCGCGAGTGGCATTCAAGCCAGATCCAGCAAATGACAAAGAGGTCCTCGTGCAAGGTTGGACGGAAGCCGAGCTGAAGGAGATCCTGAAGAAATTTCAGACGAAATACGCAGATCGCCTGGGAAGCAATTTTTTGGCAACCATGCAAACGGAACCCAAACATGTCCGGCTCCGATTTCCCAATGACATGCCACCCGAAGAGTTCGGCTTCCTGGTGAATTACCTTCAGTATCCGGAGGACTTTGACCTGGCGAGTCGTGACATCGTGGCTCTGGGTCGCGTTACTCTTGGGCGGGATTTCAACCTTCCCGACGAAAAGCTCGCTGGTCAGAAGGCGCATTTTTACATCCCGAGCAATGATGAGGACTGCGACGTGGTCTATGTGCGTGTTGGCGATCGAACGTTTGAAAACTCCTTTGCATCGTGGCATTGGAAAGTCGTGACAGATAATCGTGTTCCGCGGGGTGTTGAGTTTTAGGATGAAACTAGGGCCGAACAAATGTGATGGAGGCGGCGACGAGACGGT
>DATMRF010000147.1:0-108211 GCA_035566435.1 Candidatus Acidiferrum sp. | reverse complement strand
CATTCTAAAGGTGATGGGGTGAAAAAAATATAAGCTTTAGTGGGCGTGATTAGCTGAAGTTAGCCGAATTTCCGTGGGACCACCTGATACCAGCGGCGGGGCGGCGAGGGGCTGCGGGTGGGGAGGTTGGGTGCAGGGGGGTGGAGAGTTGGAGTGATGGAGTAGTGCTGGAGGCATGGAAGGGAAGTTTACTGTTTGTTTACCGACTTGACCGGTGAAAAGGATGGGAAAAATATTTTTTTGAGGTTCGGATGGGTTCGGATGGGTTCGATGCGGCAGGGCGGCGGCACGACCATGGCGGGGCTGAGGAAAAAAATGTTTCGAGGTCAGGATTGGTCGGGATTGGTCAGGATGACTCGGGTTTGGTCGGGCGGCCGCCTGCGAAGAAACGTGAGGAAGCGAGTGCCGGCAAACGGCAAAGGCGACCTTGTTGGGAGCGGGGGCCAGTTGGCAGGTCATATTCACTTTTTCAGATTCTCAATTCTGCGGCTGCGCGCCGCGGGGCTGTCACACACAGTCCCTATTAATATAAGGACGGTCAGAAGTGCGATTTTCCCGCCGGGCGGCGATTTTGTTGGAACTTTTTTTGTAATCACCGGGAGTGTGGAGTGCGGAATTAACGCAAAGGCGCCAAGGGGCAAAGACGCAAAGAGGCGATGGAACGGCGCAAAACGCGCAAAACGCGGATAGGGGGCTTGCGGTCCACAGGCCAAGGTTTCAAGTCTCAAGTCTCAAGTCTCAGGTCGCAAGTGCACATGGTTGCCGAATGAGCGAACGGCGCTACTGCGAGGATCTCCTTTTTGGCAGGGTTCGTCCTCCTGACTTGTGGTTTTTCTGTCACTGGCCGTGTTCATCGTTGGCCGTGGAGGTTCATGCTTAGAGCGTGCCAACTTGCGGGAGGAGCGGATTGTTAGAGTACTGGAGTGGTGGAGTGTTGCGCAAAGGGTTTATGATTAGTGTGATGCGACTGATAGCGGAGTCACATTAGAGAACTCGACGGCCCTGCGGTATAGGCCAGCCGGGGGAGAAGGTGTGACATTATGGCACTCTTGGGTGGCACAGGTGTGCCATTTTGTCTCTGTTGAGGAACGGGTGCCGGGTCTTGGGGGACGGAGTGAACCGCGGATGGCGCGGATGGGAAGAGATGGAACGCGGCAAAAGCGATGGCGGAGCGGTGGGAGCGGGGTTGTCCAAGAGCCATCAGCCCGGATTGTTACAGGGGGCGAGGGAGGAAACGAAGTTACCTCGACTGGCGTACGTGTAGTGGACCGCGTGGTTGGCGAAAGGGCGGTTCTTGACCATCACCTCCGCGGAGGATTCATGGGCACAGGTGGCGGGGACGACGCGGTTCACTCATCGAGCTGCTGAGGAATTGAGTCCGTGCCAAAAGTTTTGACCGACTCCTTCACGACCCCTTCACGGTTATTGAAAAGAGCAAATCTGGCAATCTGTGCAACTGGCCCCTTTTCATTTTTATTCCTTTCGGGTCGAACGCCGCGGCGACTCGCGTCGCCGGGAGGCGTCCGGAACATCAAGCCCGCGCTTGGCTTCTAGACCGACCGCAAGAGGTTTCGGCGCGTTGAGACAACGCGCCCTACCATCGCGAGAAGGGCTGCTGCCCGGATGCTCCCGGGCAGCAGCTTCGCCTTCCCCCTGTTACAAGCCGCCCTGCTCCATCTGGCCGGGCGGCGAACCGTCACCTCTTGGCACAACCCGCAGGTTAAAGTCATTGCGTGGAGCGAGCCGGCTGCCGAGTGAGGCGCAGGTTTCCAAACCTACTGAGCCCGCTCGGGTTCGACGCAGTGCCGACTTGGAAGTCGGCGATACAGCAGGCTTAGAAGCCTGCGCTACGGCCTCTGCTGCCAGCAGGTTTTCGTAGAGGTGAAGCATTCGGACCAAGCCCAACCGCTGGACGTCGTCGTTTTGCTGCCGGTGGTTCGTCATACATTTCATCTCAAGTCATTCCGTGGAGCGAGCCGGCTGCCGAGCGAGGCGCAGGTTTCCAAACCTGCTGAGCCCGCTCGGGTTCGACGCAGTGCCGACTTGGAAGTCGGCGATACAGCAGGCTTGGAAGCCTGCGCTACGGCCGCTGCGGCCACCAGGTTTTCGTGGGGATGAAGCATTCGGACCAGGCCCAACCGCTGGACGTCGTCGTTTTGCTGCCGGTGGTTCGTCATACATTTCATCTCGCTAGAGGATATTCGGGAAAAAAGGGGTCGATCTTTCAACAATCTGCAAATTGGAAACGATAGTTTTACATTGGTTGGGTGCGCTGCGGCAGAACTTAGGGTGCGGATGGAGATCCGCGCACGGCGCAAGAGGCGACATAAACCCCGAATCCCCAGATGGAAGGTGACCTGGAACGACGTTAGAGACTCCTGACGTCGTCTCCTACAAACGAGGGGACATTCCGACCTCCCCGGCCCTTTGGCAGCCTAGACGGCCAGCGCCTTCATGCCTTCGGCGGCCAAGCCGTCACGCTCGGCCAGCTTAACCCGCAGGCGTTGGAGCGCTTCATTCTGAATCTGCCGGATGCGCTCGCGCGTCACCCGAAAATGCTGGCCGATTTCTTCGAGCGTCTTCGGGGCATCATCCTCCAAACCGAAGCGCATGCTCAGGATCGCCCGCTCCCGCGGGGGCAGCGTCGCAAACAAATCCTTCACCAGCGCGGCGTCCGTCTGCTTAACCAATTGGTCGAACGGCGCCGCCGCGTTGGTATCCGCCACGATTTCGGAAACCTGAGCCGAGTCGTCGTCATTGCCAATCGGCGCATCGAGGGGCACCGGGGCCCGAGCCGCCTCGCGATATTCCCGCACTCGCCGCGGGTTCAACCCCACGGCCTCGGCCACCTCGTCGTCGGTCGGTTCACGGTCGAAGAGTTCGCGCAGCTTTACCTCCGCCTTGCGGATATGGGCCACTTTATCGACGACGTGCACGGGCAGCCGGATGGTCTTCGACTGGTTGGCCAGTGCGCGCTTGATGGCCTGCTTGATCCACCAGGAGGCATAAGTCGATAGCTTCGCCCCTTTCGCAGGGTCAAATCGTTCCACGCCTTTGATCAAGCCGATGTTGCCCTCGTTGATGAGGTCGAGCAACGGCAGGCCGCAGCCGTCGTAATCACGCGCAATTTTCACCACGAGCCGCAGGTTGGCCTTAATCATGTGTTCCCGGGCCGCGTCGTCCCCTTTTTGGATCCGCTTCGCAAGCGCGATCTCTTCCTGCGGGGTCAAGAGTTTGACCTGGCCGATTTCACGCAGGTAGAGTTCCAATGTGCTGCCTTGCGGCGGCCGCGACGCCGGCTTTTCAGCCGGCTGGGAATCCTGGCCTGCAGGCTCAAGCGACACCGGCAGCGCCGCGGCCTGGGCCGGCTCCGGAGCCAAGCGCGGGCGCCGCGACAGCCGCGCGCTGCGCGCCCGGACGCGAGACGGCTTTAGTTTGACCACTTTCACCTGCGCCATTTTAGTTCGTTTTTTCATAGGCATCACCTGCGCTACTTTCTTGCTGTAACCTCACGCGTTACACTTGGCTTCGTGCTTCAAAAACGTTCCGTTCGGCCTGCCCGTTCCGTCGCGTTGGCCGCACGGGCGGGGCCTTGACGGATTCGACGATCCCCGCCAGGGTTGTTTTCGCCAGGTCCCTTTCGAGGGCTTCCCGGGCCGAAGCGAACACTTGCTCGAGGGCAGTCCGGATGCCATGGCCCACCGGGCAGTTTAGATTGGGCTGACGGTGGGAGAAGGCAAACGACTTGTCGCATTCCACGGCACGATACACTTGTCCCAGGTTAATCCGGGCCGGCGAGCGGCTCAGCCGCGAGCCGAACCCGGACCCTTTGCGGGTTTCCACCAATTTGGCGCCCTGCAACACCAGCAACAGCCGGCGGATGATCACCGGATTGGTATTCACACTCGCCGCGAGCAAAGACGACGAGACCCGGTCGCCCTCTTTGTAAGCCAGGACGGCCAAGACATGCACTGCCATCGCAAATCGACAACTGGTCCTCATGATCAGACACCGTATATGTAATGCGAACGGTTACATATGTCAAATGGGGGGAGCCGGCGGGGCGAAATGGGGTGATGGAGTGGTGGAGCGATGGGAGGGCGGAGAACGGATCGAGGATGAGGACCAATGCAATCACGACACTCTGCCGACTTGGAAGTCGGCGACACGGCAGGTTTGGAAACCTGCGCTACGACCGCGGCTGCCGCGGCACAGCCGTGGGTGTGAAATTTGCGGGCGAGGGCCTTATAGGCGCGCGCGCCAATTCTCCCAACCGGCCGTATCGCAGGTCTCCGAACCTGCGGGTACCAATGCAATCACAACACTCTGCCGACTTGGAAGTCGGCGATACGGCAGGTTTGGGAACCTGCGCTACAACCGCTGCTGCCGCGGCACAGTCGTGGGTGTGAAATTTGCGGGCCAGGGCCTTACAGGCGCGCGCGCCAATTCTCCCAGTCGGCAAGTGTCGCCTTTAGCATTGCGGCTGAGGCCTTGCGCAACCATGAGGCGGGAAGCGTGCGCAGTTCCTTTCGAAGCGCGGCGACTGCCTTCCGGTCGCCGAGGTGCACATTGGCGGTTTCCCAGCCCATTCCTTGCAGCAGTTTCAATACGTCCTTCGCCGCCAGCAGAGAGGCCAGTTCGATCCGGCTGCAATCCGGCGCGAGCCGCCGCAGCAGCCATTGCTTTTGGAATCCCACGAACGGGTCGGCCACGCGCACGGCTTGTTGGATGGCTTTGGCGTAGAGCAGCGGGGACTTTCCATTCTGTTTGGCTTCCCAATTCCATGCGGACGGGGCAAGCTCCTTCGCTTCGCGGGCGACCAGGCCGCCGCACCATTCCGCCAGCGCGGTGAAGCGGCGGCGACCGAGGCTGCCCAAGCCGGCCTGGCGATGCACCACCCGGAGCGGCAACCCCGCCTCAGGCATCGCCCGTCGCAACGCCGCCCGCACTTCCGCCGGCACAGCTTGACCCACACTGGGCCACTGGTTGAGCTTGCCCCAGAAGCGAATCGGGTCGCGTAGCTCGCTGATCGCCATCTCCCGCAACCAATGATGCCGCTCTGCCAGGACAAACGGCCGGCCCCCGGACTGCATCGCCTCCGCGTATCCCGCGAGCAACGTCTCACAAATCTCCTCGTCGCCGGCTAAGCGCTGGTTCTCCCTCGCCGCCAACTGCGCGCTCACCGCCAACCGCACCAGGTCATTCGGATACGGCAGCCGGCAAGCCTCGTCAAAATCGTTGACGCCCCAGACCAGGCGTCCTTCGGCGTCGCGCCAGGTGCCGAAGTTCTCGACGTGCAGGTCGCCCACCCCGAGTACTTCGGGCGATGACATGAGCTCCGGGCATAGCCGCGGCCAAAGCTGGCGCCACCGGTAGAATGTGGCCCGGAGAAAAGCGAAAGGACTCTCCGCCATTCGCGAGTGCTTCAGTTTGAGGTCAGCCGGCAGCAGCGGCATTTGGCGGCCCAGCCACGACTCGTAGGCCGAGGTCGCCTGATGAATGTTGGGCAGACCCGTGCTCTCTTTTTTTCCTTCGGACATGAGGTGATGGAAGCAGTGCTGCGGCGGTTTTTCAAGTGCGACCATAGGGTCATCAAACAATGAATAGCGGATTGAGGACGAGGAAGAGAATGAGGAAGGGGATGAGGAGGAGGATGAGGAGGAGTCTGCTTGCTGCGCGGGACCAATCTGTGCTGTTTCAGCAGAGGCCCTTCCTTGCTCTCGAGGTGCGGTCAATGCGGCGTGGCCGCTCCTGTGCCAACGCCGAGGAGGCGCTGGAGCTCTTCACCGCCCGGCACGTCGCCGACCAGGCCGTTCGTCGGGGTGCCGGCGTTAATCCACCACTGGAGCAGGTTGATTTGAGCCGTAGCGGGTTGTGGTTTGCCGTTCGGCGGCATGTGGTCGTCGTCATCCAGCGGGAGCAGCAGCCGTTGGAGCATCGGGCTTTCGCTCGCTTTGCCGACGACGAGCGCCGGCCCGTTCTTGCCACCTTTGAGCATTCCCTCGAGACCGTCCAGGCGGAGATTTGCTTTTTGCTTTTCGGCGGAGTGGCAGGCCCAGCATCGTTGCCGCAGAATGGGCTGGATGACGTCCGCGAACACGCGCCGCTGCAACGGGTCGGCCGGGACCGCAGGGGTCGCGGCGCGGACCGGCGACCCACCCAACAGCCGCCGAAGCGGGCCGGGAGCGTAATGGGTGAGAAAGTCGCGTCCGTGGGTAATCGACGCGCCGAAGTGACCGGTGACGACCAGCAAAGCCAGTGTAGCAGCGAGGCACAGTCGGTAGGCCCGCAACCGCCCGGAGAGGTTGACCAGCAACGTCGCAATGCAAGCCGCGGCGAGCGAGAACCCGGCCCATTTGTGCCAGCGCAGAAGCTCAGCGTCGTAATCCCCGGATTGCGATAACAGCCAGCCACAGAAAGCCGACGCTACTGCGCCTGTCGCGGCAAGCCCGAGCATCAACCCGCTATTCTGAGCTGGAGTTTTGAACCGTGGCCATCTGGCCAGGAGTTCAAGCGTGCCGACCAAGGCCAGAACGCCGATCGGCAAGTGCACCAGCAACGGGTGGAACCGGCCGACGAACAGGACCAAATCATTGGGAGTCGCGGCCATGAATCACTCAGCGCAACCGGCGTCTGCCGTTCGCCATCTACACGCCACTCTTCTTCCGGTAGCATCGGTTTCGCGCCGGTTGCGTTAGCGATTCAATGAGCCTGAAGGCCATCTCAGTTACGCGGCAGAAGCTGGCCCCGGATCTCGCCGCCGGGGTAGTTCGTGGTGTGGATGTTGGCGTAGGTCAAGCCGGACACGATATCCAAGAGTTGTTGGGAGGTCAGAGCCGCGGTGCCGGAAATCGTGCCTGAACTGGCTGCAGGCGGGCTGAATGGGATCAAGACTCCCGCGTTTTGCGACGTTGTGGCAGGTCCGTGGATATGGGCCACGGTAGCGGGTGACAACAGGTTCGTAAATGTGATGTTGTAGGTCAGCGTGCTGTTGAGGATCGTCATCGAGCCCGTGCCGGTGCCAGGGGAAGCCGTCGGCCCGACTTCGTTCGCACCGCTCATGGCCGCACCGAACTGAGAAGGATAAATCTGGCCGCGGATCTCGCCCGAGGCATTCGACGTGGTATGGATGTTGATATAGGTGAGCCCGGCCAGGAGGTAAGCCATGTTAGTTGGATTAACGAAGACCGTCCCGGAAATGTTGCCGGAAGTGCCGGTAGGCGTATTGAGCGGGATGATCACACCTGCCGGTAAGGTGGGGTCAGCCGGCCCGTGGATGTGGGAAGCGGTGGCGGGCCCCTGGAGTCCCGAGTAGCTGATGTCGTAATACAGCTCGTTGCCGACCAGAGTCAGCGAACCGGTGGCGGTGGCAGGTGTGTTTACGGCCGGGACCTCGGAAGCGCCATTGAGTGTCATGGCGATCCGCAGCGGCACAATCTGACCCCGGATTTCGCCACCAGGATTGTTCCCCGTATGGACGTTGACGTAAGCCAACCCATTGACAATATCGGCCACCAAATCGGGAGTTAAGGTCGTAGACCCGGAAATCGTCCCCGACATTGCGGCGGGGACGCTGAAAGGAATAACCACTCCCGCGTTGTTCGTCGCGGCCGCGGGGGCGTGGATGTGGCCGGCTATCGCCGCTGAGGACAAACCTGAAAAGTTAACATTGTAGGTGAGGTTGCTGCCTTCGATAGTGAGCGTGCCGACGCCGGTACCGGCGGAAGTAACCGGCGGGTTTTCCGCCGCTCCACTGAGCAGCACGGTGAACGGCAGGACCGTGTTGGTCGCCTGTGCTTGCAACCGCAAGAAGCCACTCAAAGTATCCTTGGCGGCCGTCATCGCGCGGTTCTGCGTGGTCAGCACGTCGAGCCAATTGGAATCGGACAGACTGGCCTTTTTCTGAAGGAGGAAGGTGCCACTGCCGCCGGCCCAATTCAGCGCAGCAAAGAGTCCCTTATCGGCGATGCTCGTCAAGACCGGCATCACCGGCGCCAGGCTGCCGAACAGGCCGTCATTTTCGCCGTTAAGCCCAGCGGTGAAGTAGAGCGTGTGCGTTTCGCCTCCGCTGCCGCCGTTGCCGAACGCGAGCGCCCACAAACCCTGGATCGAAACCGGGATGCCATTCGTGTCGTTGACGGTGCCGAGCCAAACGCCGTTGGTCGGATTGAACGCGTTGATGCGTCCGTCCCCGAAGTTGCCAACCAGCAAATCCCCCGCGAATCCGCCAAAACCTGCGGGCGCCTTAGCGATACCCCAGGGCGAGTTGAGCACGCCAGCCGAAGCAAGTCGCTGGAGCATATGACCGCTGGTATCAAAGACATTCACATAACCGTGGCCCGGACCGGAAGCGTCGTCGTGCGCGCCCGGACCTTGCAATGCATACGTAACGTAAAGCTCGCCGCCGATATTTTGAATGTTGAACGGCGCGTAACCGGCGGGGATGGTGGCATCAGCAAAGGAACCGGACAGCGCCGCAGGGGCAAAGCTGGCATTGAACACATCGATTCTCCCGTTGTGGAAATCGGTTGCGTACAAGTAGTTGCTGCCCGAAATGCTGCCTGAGGCGAGTCCTTTGTAGACGGCTCCCGCAGCCGAATTGTCGGCCTTCAGCACTGCGGTGGACCCGCTGGCCCAGGCGGCGATGGTGCCATCCTCAGTCGAGAAAATAAAATGTGCCGGCGTCGTGCCCGACACAATGAAGTTGGTGGTGCCGTTGAAGATCGTCCCGCTCGGCGCGGCCGGCGGCGTGCCACCCGTCGGCGGTGGGATAGTGACAATCAGGCTCTGTGGTGTGCCGCTGCTGTTATACAGGGTCGAAACCCCCGCATGATTGTCGGAAATCCAGAACGGACTGGTGGCGCTGAAGGAAATCCCCCACGGATTCAGAAGGTTGGTGTCGGTGTGGTCAGCCAGTCCAGGCAGGTCGGAAACCAGGTTATGTTGGAGGTAGGAAGCGCCCAGCGTGAGCGCCGGAAATGCCGCCGAAAGACTCCCGAATAACCCGTGGTCTTCGATCGCGCCGGGACCTGCGATGCCGGCCGTAAAATAGAGCTTCTGGCGGTCACCGCCGTTTCCGCCATTCCCGAACGCAAGGCCCCAGAGGCCATCGATGAACAGCGGAACCCCGTTTGTGTCGTTCAAAGGCCCTTGCAAAATGGCAGTCGCCAGGTCAAAAGCGTTGATCCGTCCGTCGCCGAAATTGCCGATGAGCAAGTCGCCGCCGAAGGGACCGAACCCCACCGGCGCTTTGACGATGCCCCACGGTGAATCGAGCGCTCCAGCGGACGCGAACCTTCCGACCAGCACGCCGCTGGTATCAAAAATGTTTACATACCCGTTGCCCGGCCCCGGCACATCGTCGTGTTTGACAGCATCCTGCTTCGCGTAGGCGACATATAATCGCCCGTCCACGTTTTGGATGCCAAAAGGAGCGAAACCGGCCGGAATGCTGGGATCGCTGAAGGTGCCTGTCAAAGTAGCCGCGCTGTAGTTGGTATCGAAAACATCGACCTTTCCGTTGTGGAAATCCGCGGCGTAAATGAAAGTCCCGGTGCTGTTAGTGCCCATCGCCAGCCCCTTGTAAACAGTGCCCGACGCCGAGTTGTCCACTTTTAGCACCGCATTGGTTCCCGTGTTCCAGCCCACGATAGTCCCATCCTCCGTGGCAAAAATGAAGTGGGCCGGGGCGCCGGGAGCGACCGGGAACCCCGGCGTGCCGTTGAAAACGATTCCCGTGGGAGCCGCCGGGGGCACGCCGCTGGGGGGGGGTGGGATATTAACAATGAGTGCTTGGGGCGTGCCACTACCGTTGTAAAGTGTTGATAACCCGGCGTGATTGGCCGAGATCCAGAATGGGCTGTTGGCGTTGAGCGCAATCCCCCACGGATTTAGCAGGTTGGTATCTGTGTTGTCGGCCAACCCGGGAAGGTCGGAGACAAGATTATGCTGAAGGTAAGCATTCTGCCCCTCCGCCCACCGCGGCAACAAAGCAAAGCAGAGGGTAGCGGCAACGACTGCGATGATGTGGGCGAAAAATTCTCGTTTGGGAGCAGAGGACTTGTTCCGTCGATTCGTTGACGCGTCGTAGTTTAGCAAGTTTTTCATGTGGTGCTTCTTTCGGCTCCCCAGATCGGTTCGGCTCCGGGGTTCTGGTTCCAGTGTTCAACTTGGTTTCAAGAGTGAGAGGCAGCGTCCCGCAAAAGGTTCCCGACTTTTTTGAGCCGCAAGGACCGGTAATCAAACGCAAACGTCCATCCCACGGTGAAATCTGAACCTCTGATGGTCGGTGCGGTCGGGGAACCTAACCCGGGCTTCATGACTCTAACAGATAAATGCCGAAAGGAATGCCTGATGACCAACAACCGCTTTAGACGTCCACGCTCCGGCCGGGTCAAACCGCGCCGGTTACGCGCGCCTAAACTTCACGTGTGGGGGAGGATTCTGATCCACTCGGGCCGGGCTTCCCCGACTCACTTCTGGAAGCTGATCGCCTCGCCACTGCCGCATTCGCGCCTATCCTGGAAGCCCTCGTGAGAATGGAGGTTTATCCGAACCAGGTTCAGACCGGCGCGTAAAAGACGCGAAGAACGGGCCAGGGCGGAATGATTAGGGCAGAATTATTGCTGCTTTGCGGTTAGTGCTTGAGCCGATAAAAGAGGCTGGTCTTCGTCTGTAACACCACTACCTGGGATCGCAGGGTTGTGAAATTCAGCGCGGGCGTTGTCGGCACGTCCGTCCAGTTCGGGGTGTTCAAACTGGAGTTCTGCTGCAACGCGAAATCTATAGACGGCACAGTCCAGGAAAGGAGCACGTTGCTGCCCGAAGGCGAAAGGGTCAGCACGGGCGCCGGGGTGGCTTGCCAAATGTAAATACCGCCGTTGATCGAAATCGCGACGAGTTTGTTGCCGTCCGCCGAGGAGGCCAGCGCACGCCAGTTTAGCGACGGGGCCGCGGTATTGGTCCAGGTGGCGCCCCCGTCCAAGGACAAGTAAATTTGCCAAAAGGTAGCGGCAACGAGCGTGTTGCCGTCTGCCGAACACGCGACGGCGTCCCAACCGAAACCCGGCGCCGCCGATGGTGTCCAGGTAACGCCCGAATCGGTGGAAAGAAGGAGCGGTCCCGGGTTCGCGGCAGCGGCAAACCGGGTGCCGTCGGCGGAGGCCGTCACGGTCCAATTCGTGCTCGTCGGCTGGCTCTGGTTCCAGTTGGTCGCGGAGACTGCGGCGCTGTACAGCCGGTCAATCATGGCGCCACCGACCAGCCTGGTGCCATCGGCCGACATTGCGAGAGAGTTCCAGAGTTTGTAAGGGAAGCTCGTCGGGGTCCAGGTGCCTCCCCAGTCGTGAGAAACATAGATAGGGCCGAACCCCGCCGCGGCCAACGTGGCCCCATCGGCCGAAGAGGCGACAGCCTGCCAGGCTTGGATGGGAGCAGTTGCCGGCGTCCATAGCGCGCCTCCATTCGTGGAGAGATAGATTGCGCCTTCGGGGTACCCAACCGCCGCCAACAGGTTATTACCATCCGCCGAAGATGCCACCGCAGCCCAATTGGTCAGCGACGCTGAAGTTGGGTTCCACGTCAAACCCGAGTTGGTCGATGCAAAAATCTGCCCTTCCAAGCCTCCGACGACCGCCACCAGTTTGCTGCCGTCGGCCGAGCAGGAAACCGAACTCCAGTTGGTCATCGGCGCGCTGGTTTGAAGCCAGACTTGGCCGATAGTAACGTTGCTGAAGGCGAATGCCGCGCCCAACGAGGCGAGCGACAAACGCAGATCTCGAGTTTTCATAGGGCTCTTAAGCGCGTCAGGGAATCCAGGCCGCGCGATAATAAGCCGCCGTACCTGGAGATGAACTGTCCAGGTTCGTAAACATCCCGCCAATGGGCATTGTGATTGTAGCGATAACCAGCCAATTGCTTAGATCCGTCGAGCGCAGTAGTTGATATCGCTGGCCATCCACACCCGCCAAACGCAATTGAGCCGTGTTCCCCGACAGCGACACATCGAGAAGGTCAGGAGTCTCTGGCGGCCAAAGCCGGAACACAGCGCCCTTTCCGAAATCACCCCCGTCGCTGGTAGTGCCGTAAAACAACCCGTCGCCAGCGCACAACAGCGAAACGGCCGAGCCTTGCTGGGAGGAATCGAAACTGTGCAAAAGACTAGAGCCGCTGCCATCCGGGTGAACCGCGAACACTATGCCGGGATAAGTGTTAAAGTAGTCATAGCCCATTGCCATCGTCCCATAGAGCGCTCCGTCGCTGCCCTGCACTAGTCCTCCAACCCCCGTGTTCGCCCTGACAAAGTGTGTCAGGATGGCAAAGCCGCCACCGTCCTTTTGCAGTTTGAAGGCGATAGAGTTGCTGCCGAAGTCGACGCTGGCGGCTATGCGGTTCATGGTCGTTCCGTACAATGCGCCATCGCTACCCTCCACCAAGGCCGCTGTTGGATTCCCTAACCCGGTGAAGGTGAACACAACACTGTAACCGCCCCCGTCCTTGTTTATTCTGAAGACTATACCGCTGCCGTGGTCGCCGAAGTAATTGGAAACGCCCCCAAACTGGGTCGTCCCGTAGAGCGCTCCGTCGCTCGCCTGTAACAGAGCGGCCACGGGAGTCTGCCCATCGCCGCTCGCGCCAAAGTGGTGCACGGCCGCGTAGCCGCTTCCGTCCGCGTTTAGTTTGAACACCGTCCCAAATCCATTCGTGCCGCCCTGGGAGGTCGTGCCATAAAGCGCCCCATCACTTCCTTCCACCAACGACGCGATCGGAACAGACCCGTCGCCAACCCCGCCAAAATGGTGCAGGACAACGTAGCCGCTGCCGCTCTTGTTCAGTTTAAACACCGTGCCCAGACCGTTTGTGCCGCCGGAGGAGGTCGTGCCATAAAGCGCTCCATCGCTGCCCTCCAGCAGGCCAGCGAAGGGTGTCTGGCCATCGAGTCCATCGGTGATAAAGCTGTGGACGATGCTATACCCGCTCCCGTCGATGCGCAGCCTGAAGACGGTGCCGACATTGTTGCTGCCACCCTTGGCCGTGGTTCCGTACAGTGCTCCGTCGCTCGCCTGGATGAGCGAGCTCTGCGGGTTGAGCCCATCGTTGGCTAACGAACCGAAAGATCTCAGCGTCTGAAAATGAGTCGCTCCCGGGGCTACCCACACTCCCACGATCATGCCGAGGAGGGCCATTGCGACTTTTCGAACCCGAAGGGAGAGCCCCCGACTCTGCCGGGTTCGGGGTCGGATCTGTCGGCGGGAATTCCAGCGCTGCGGGTAGCTGGTGGAAGGCACGCACTCCCGAGTCGCGCGTGTACGGAAAAGTTGAATCGGGGCGGGGACGGCCACGTCCCCGTGAAGCGCCCGCCGCTCGCAATCATCGGGGACGTGGCCGTCCCCGCCCCGCTCAATCAAATGCATTTGGTTCATGCAAATTCCTGCTCGTCGGCGCAGGCCGGCGAGCAGGTTGCAGTTCGGGAGCAATCACTCTGCCCGGAAGAAGAAGTATTCCGCCGCATACGCCACACGGGCCACCTGGCCGTTACTTGTGCCGGGCGTTGCCGGCGCGAGCCCTCCCACCGTGTTGACCCGCTGGACGTAGGTCGTCGGCGCAAAGATGCCGGGGCCGGACGTTTGCACGGCCAGCAGCAAAAGCCACGGAATCGCAGTCGCATCCACAGTCGCCGCCGCGATGCGTTTCCCCACGACCGTGCTGCCGCTGTCGCTTTCCCACTCCGGCAGACCAAGCGCTACGTCCAAAAAGTGGGTCCCTACCACGTTTCCGTCCGAGTCGAACAACGTCGCCTCAGGCGCCAGGAAGACCCATTTGGTGGTCGTAGCGTTCCAGGCGTAGATCTGGACACCCACCCCATACGCGTGGAAGTGGACCTTGTTGCCGTCGGGCACCGCCAGGGCGGCGGGCACGTCGGGCGTACGGTTGTCGGTTGCCTGCGCACGCGAGACAACCGCCAACGCCAGCAGCGACAACACCACTGCGGTTGATTTGAAGTTCATCGGCCATGAGCGAGCCGAGCCTAGCTGGTTTTCTAACAACGTCTTCATAACACTCTGCCTTTCGTTGATCCGGGCGATTTCCGCCTGGTGTATCTTGGTTTCACCGTCACGAAAGCCTCGTCCATTCGAGCGCCTTCCACTTCTTTACAGACCTGAACTCGAGCAAAGGTAACGAGGAATTTCATTTGTTTCCTCCCAGCCACTTTTCAGGCTCATTGGGCCAGGCCTTCCGGCTGATCGCCAGCGCCTGCCGTGACCGGGCGTCCGCTTCATCGACGTGCCCCTCCTCGCGGAGCACACTGGCCAGGCCGCTCAGCGTTTCGGCAACGGCCGGATGCTCCTCACCCAGGAGCTTTTGCCGCATCACCAGCGCCTCACGATAGAGCGGTTCCGCGGCGGCAGCGTTTGTTTGAGCCGAGAGAACGAGTGCCAGGCTGTAAAGGGAGGTAGCCACGGCCACGTGCTCGTCGCCGAAGAGTTTCCGACGCATCGCCAACGCCTCGCGATACCTCGACTCCGCTTCAGGCAA
Organism: Candidatus Acidiferrum sp.; assembly: GCA_035566435.1. GTDB lineage: Bacteria > Verrucomicrobiota > Verrucomicrobiia > Limisphaerales > UBA8199 > DATMRF01. Next base: position 93,676 of record DATMRF010000147.1, on the reverse strand, counting down.
GCTGCGTTCCAAATAAAGGACGTGGCCGAGGTTGTGGAGGGAAGTGGCCACGTCGGCGTGCTCGGAGCCGAACAACTGCTGGCGCATCGCCAGCACTTGGCGCGCCAGCACTTCAGCCTCCGGCAGCCGCCCCTGGCTTTGGAGTATGAGCTCGAGATTGTCGAGCAGGCCGGCAACTTCAGCGTTATTCTCGCCCTTCGCTCGTTGCGTAATATTGAGAGCCCTTTGATACGCATCGTGAGCCTCGTCCAGCTTGCGTTCGCGCTGCAGGACGTTGCCAAGGGTGCTGAGAAAACCTACCGTCTCCGGCTGGTCGGCGCCCACCTGTTGAAGGTGCAAGTCGAGCGCTTCGCGGCAGAAGCTTTCCGACTGCGTAAGCCTGCCCAAATGCATCAGCGCATCGCCGATGGAGGCCAGCGCGCGAGGCACGGCAGGGTTCCGGTTGCCCAGACGCGAGCGGCCAGTGCTCAAGGCAGCGCGAGCCATTTCCTCCATCGGTTGATAGAATCCGAGTTCGTGATAAACACCGGCCAGGGTAAGGCGAAGCTCCACTTCGACGTCCGGCTGGTTGGTGAATTCTTTGCCGACGCGCTCCGACCTATCATTCAAAATCTTGCGGAAGGTTGCAGCGTTGCCTCCCCGAGCTACCGAGGGCAAGACCTCGAGAGTGTCTTTGAGGAATCGGGCTACTTTGCTGCTCTTTTCTGCCTCGGTTTGAGCCTGCCGTTGGTGCACTTGAGCTTGCCGGCGAAGCCTGACCTCGTTGTCGCGAGCCCGTTTTTCCATGACCAACATGCTCGAAGAACCAATCGCGACCGTCACCAGCAGCGTCAACACCGCCGCAATGAGGCTCGAGAGAGCGGGCTGACGCCGGCACCAGCGCCATATTCGTTCGGCCTGGCCCGCAGGCCGCGCCAGAATGGGTTTCCCGGCCCGCCAGCGAGCCAGGTCCTCCGCCAACTCCGCGGCATCCGGATACCGCCCGCGTGGTTCTTTATTCAAGCACTTCAGGCAAATCGTTTCGAGATCGTGCGGAATCTTTGGGTGCAGCAACCGTGGGGCAACCGGGTCCGTTTCGAGCACCTGCCGCAAGGTGCCCTGGATAGTCTCCGACAGAAACGGCGCTCGGCCCGTTAGTGAGTAATACAGAATTGCGCCGAGAGAATAGACGTCGCTGGTGGGCCCAATCTCCGCGTTTCGGCCCGCCGCCTGCTCGGGCGCGACATAATTAGGCGTGCCCAATACCTCCCCCGGCAGCGTCAGGTCGGAAGCGGACTCTAACCGCTTGGCCAGCCCGAAATCCGTGATATGCGGCTGGTCGAGCGCGTCGATGAGGATGTTCGACGGCTTTAGATCGCGGTGCAGCACGCCATGCTGATGGGCGTAGTGGATGGCCTGCGCGATGGCCCTGACGTATTCCGCTGCCAGCTCCGGCGGCAACGGATTTTCCCGCGCGCGAGCCGCCAGGTTCTGGCCTTCGACGTAGTCCATCGAGAAATAGTGCTGGCCCTCGTGCTCGCCGATCTCATGAATGGCAACGATGTTCGGGTGGTGCAGGCTCGCCACCGCTTCGGCCTCGATACGGAAACGCTGCACGAACTCACGGCTCGAAAACCGGCCAAAGAGCAGCATCTTGACCGCGACCACCCGATTCAGGCTCACCTGCCGGGCCTTATAGACGATGCCCATGCCCCCGCGCGCAATTTCCTCCAGCAACTCGTAATCACCGAAATAGCGGACCCTGGGATTTTTGATTTCCGATTTTTGATTTTCGACCGAAGCGGCAATGGCCTCCCCAGCGGCGCCTGAATGTCCGAGGCCGATAGCCATCGCCACCAAGCACTTGGGACAGAGACCTTGCGGAGCGTTGGCGGGCAAAGCCGCTCCGCATTCTTCACATATTCTCTGGGCTGCCATAAGAACCGGCCGAGCGCCGCTTCCATTGTATTCAGACCATAAACCGCTGAAAGGTAACGATTCAGCCAGAATTTTTTAACGCAAAGGCGCAAAGGTGCAAAGGCGCTGAGAATTTGTTGTTCTGGCCTGCGTGGTGGGCTGTCACGAACAGGTGGCCGACGCTCATGCCGTAAGGCTCGATTCCCACCTCTGCGGCTCTGCTTCTTTGCGTCTTTGCGTTAAATTCCGATTGCATAGCAGCGCCCGCCACGGGACAAACCCCCGTCAACCGGCAAGCGCGGCGAACAAGGCGCGCAGCTCCTCCTCGACTTCTTCCGGGCTTGAGACCGTCATCGCGATCTCCGAGCGCAACAGCTCGCCGTAACGCTGGCGCATCCGGCTGACCGCCATCTTCAAAGCTGCCTCCGTGGTCCCCAATTTCGCCGCCAGTTCGGCGTACGAGGTCGTTCTTTTTTCCCCCGTCAGGAAGATCTTGATCTGCGCGAATAATTCCGACTTGCCGGCGGCTTGGAATTCCTCTCTCAAGCGCCACAGGACCTGCTCGAGCAAAGTGGTGGCCCATTGCTGTTCGTAACATTGTTCGGGAGACATTCCCGCCGCGGGGCCTTGCAGGTACTGGTGCTCCGCGGCTTCATCGTCCAAAGGAACAAACACCGCTCCTCCGCCCCGTTTCAGCGCGCGGGTGCGGCGCCATTCGTTCGCCAGGAAATGCTCGAGAGATGCCAGCAGAAAAGAGCGGAACTTGCCCTTGCTGCGATCGACGGCGCTCAGGTAGTCCTTTTCCAGGAGCCGCGCAAAAAAGCTCTGCGTCAAATCCTGCGCCTCAGGCGCTTCGTAGCCGCGCCGTCGGATAAATGCATACAGGGGATACCAATAGCATCGGCACAGCTTTTCCATGGCCTCCCGAGCGACCGCTGAAGAGTCCTTGCCAGCGACCATCACCACGCTCCAATGGGTGGTGTCGAACTGGCCCGCGCCGCCAGACTCCCGCAGGCACACCGAGCTGAGCGATTTCAGCTCTGCGCCTTGAGGCGTCTTTGTCTCGTCCAAAATACCCACCGCAAACCCCTTCGCATTAAACGGACGTAAACCGACCTCAAGCTCCCCAGGAAGCCCCGAGTGGCTTATGAGTGAGGATGATACAGCTTATTATACGCGCTTTAACCTGCCGGGCAAGCTGAAATGCCGCAACCGGCCACCGGCAACAGGGCTAGTGACAAGGCTGCCGTAAGAGCTTGCCGCGTGGCGCAGAATTGTATTCCGCTGTATCGCCGATTTGAAATCTGATTAAAGAATTATATCGTTATTTCCCTCAGGTTTTCTGGGCGATTTTCACTCTCTCAATGACTTGCGTACCCGATTTTGCTGTTAGGATTTGTGAGAATCAATCGCCTTGTGACCGCTCATTTAAGCGGCTCGCGATCGCTCAGAAATTTCCGTTATATGGTTTTGAGGAGCGGGGGCTTTTCGGTTCACTCAATCGGAAAAACTGCTGTGTGCCGGAAACTGGATTACTGGGAGCGGATTCGGTAGAAACGGTTAGGATGGTTGGTCCACTCGGGGTCGATGAAATTAACCACTCCATTGTTGAGGGCGTTCGTTTGCACCGGTTGCCACACGGGACTTGATAGACTCGTGGAAGCCTCAACAACGACAGAGAGGTATGTTGCCCAAGAAACGGTGAAACCAAATTGGTTGGATCGTACGCCAAAACTACGGTTCAGGATCAGTGGATAGGGAAGTATCCAAAACCCTGTTGGAATTCCGTCGCCAACAGGTGAACCCCACCCCGCAGTTCCCGGCAAATAATAGGCGGTGGCCTTGTCGAAGACGAACACGTGCGAACCAAGGCTGGGGGCATTGCCTTGAAAATATATGCTGGTCAGGCTAGAGCATGCCTCGAACGCTTGGTCTCCGATGCTGGTGACGCTGTCGGGGATTGTGATGCCGGTCAGGCTGGTACAGATACCAAACGCCGAGATCCCGATCTTGGTGACGCTGCTGGGGATGGCGACATTGGTCAGGCTGAAGCAGCCATTGAACGCATACTCTCCGATGCTGGTGACGCCGTTGGGGATCGTGACGCCGGTCAGGCTGGAGCAGCCCTCGAACGCATAATCTGCGATCCTGGCGATGCTGTTGGGGATGGAGACGTTAGTCAGGTTGGTGCAGTAATCGAACGCACCGTTTCCGATGCTGGTGACGCTGTTGGGGATGCTGACGCTGGTCAGACCGTAGCAATGATTGAACGCCGAGATCCCGATCTTGGTGACGCTGCTGGGGATGGCGACGTTGGTCAAGCTGAAGCAGCCATTGAACGCAGCTTCTCCGATGCTAGTGACGCTGTTGGGAATCGTGACGCTGGCGAGGTTGGTGCATCCAGAGAACGCAAAGTCGCCGATGCTGATGACGCTGTTGGGGATGGTCACGCTGGTTATTCCGCTCTCGTAGAATGCCTCATACCCTATGCTGGTCACCGGCAGACCGTCTATCGTGCTTGGGACGGCCACAACGCTGTTGGTGCCCGTGTATGCGGTTATAGTGATCGTCTGATTAGTGACCGTGTAATTGAACTGAGCTTCTACAATAGCCGGTGTGGCCAAGAGCAGCCAGCAAAGTAGTAATGGGTTTCTTTTCATTAGCAAGTTTCCCCGCTGCCTTACTTCCAGCATCGCTCATGCCATCAATTTTTTCGTGTCTTTTCGCTTGTTCTGACAGCAGCAATCGAACGACAAGCGTGAAATTCACGCATGGTGCGTGAAACTCACGCATGGCAATTTTAACCGAAAGCCATCTCCACCGTTACAGCAACCCTAATCACACTTAAGCCTTCCAGCCGTCAACAGAACATCCCGAATCCACGCCGAAATGGGCTTTTTAGCTTGTTTGTCAGCGGCCTCGATTTCATCGATTTCCGACTCCCGCACTCGGCAATACAACCGACCGGCTCGACTGGAACATTTTGGCAGCGGGGGTCTCCCTTGCGCCATCGGGGTCTCCGGTTGCCGCCCAATCGATGGGGACGAGCCCGTCCCCGCCCCGCCGGCTACTGAAGGCTTTGCGCGTCTCAACTCCTGAAAAATCGCGCCGCCAGCAGATTCGCGGTCGCGCCGAACGCCAGCAGCACCGCGAGCGGAGTCAGCACCGCGCCCCAGCCACTGCCGAAGCTGATGAGCTGGTGCAAGGCCTGCAATGCCCACCCCGCGGGGGTGCAGAGGGCGATGGTCTTGAGCGAGGGCGGTCCGATTTCCAGAGGCCACCAGCAGCCGCCCAGCGCCGCCATCAACAGACTCGCGAGCACGCAGATTCCCCTCACCCGATCTTCGGCCGCCGTTAACGACCCGACCAGCACGCCTAGCGACCCAGCGACCCAGGCGAAGACCAGCAGTGTCAACGTCACCGCCGGGAGATTGGCGCCAAGATTGACGTGAAACATGAACTTTCCCACCGCGAGGAAAAATAGAATCTGCACCAGGCCCAGCAGCATCAGGCCGTAGATCTTTCCCATGACCAGTTCGAGTCGCGTCACGGGATGAACCATGAGCCGCTTGATGACTCCGTTGCGCCGTTCCGACGCCACGGTCGAGCCGCCGAAGATGAGCAGGTTCATCATCAGATACATCACGAGATTGCCGGGCAGCGAAAAGTTAAAGCCCGAAGGAACGGGCTGTCTTCCGGCGAAACGGGCGGTCAGGCTCACGGGGTTGGGCCGGACCATGATTTCTCGAAGCTTGTCTTCCGAAAGCGTTTCAAGCGTGTTCGTCCCCGTCGCCGCCTCAAGGAGATGACCGTTCATCGCGATCAGCGCTCGCACCAACCGCACCTCGATGAGCGCCGCGTCGGCCTCACCGGAATCTTCGCCGTTGAGGAACTGCAATTTCGTTTGCTTGAGTTGGCGCGCGTTGTCCGTGAACTCGGCGGGGATCCGGATAACGCGCGCGGCCGCCTTCCGCTCCTTCGGCTCGAGGAGCCGCATTTTCTGCGCGCTGAGTTCGTCCAGGAAAATGCGTCCCAGGAAATTTGTGTCTGCGTTTTCGATGAGCACGGGCGGCTTGCGATTGTACGGATCGCCCGGTCCGCGCGCAGCAAAGCCCATGATATATACGAACGCGAGCGGCACGGCGAACAGCCAGATATAAGCGCTCTTGTGCTTGAGAAAGAGCCGCAAGTCCGTGTGACCGATGTCGAGGATGCGTTTCATGCGCGCAAACCGGCTTTGAATCGCCGCCGGAACAGGAAAGCCGCCATCGCAATCAGAACCACACCGGTCACTGCCAGTTTGAGCAGGACCAATGTCCACAGGACGTTCTCGCTGCTGAACTGCAGATTTCGTGCGGTTTCGACAAACCAATTGCTCGGCATCAGCGGCGTGAGGTGATCGCGCAAAAACGCGGGAAGCTGCTGCGGAGGAAACGCGCAGCCCCCAACCAGGCCCAGCGCCATCCCTGCCACATTGGTCAACACCGCCGAGCGCCGCTCGTCCGGAACCAACGCCACCAGAACGGCAAAAAGACCCGCCACGAAGACGGCGTAGCCAAACGCGAGCGATATCAAGGGAACCGGATGCTGCCAGTGAACCCGGAAAATCAAGCCGCCGCCGCCCAGCATGATAGCGCTGCATAGCAGCAGCACTACCACTGCGAACACCACCTTGCCGACGATGAACGGCCCGAGCCGCTGATGCATCGTTTGGTAACGCTCGAAGGTGCCCTTCCGCAGCTCGCGATGCAGGTCCGTCATCGCGTTATTGCCCAGGAAGAGCAGAAACATCGCCGCCAGCCCGAGCAGCAGATAGGCGAACACGTTGGTCGAGTCATCTTGCTTCGATTTCCCGCTTTTGCCGCCTGCGGTCTTGCCCGCGGCGTGGTTCGAGTCGCCGCCATTGGCTTTGCCAGCGCTCGCTTCCTCACCTTGCGGCGTCCCGCCGCTGTCTTCCTTTTCGTAAGTGACGAGCGGCGGGTCGATCAGCTTTTTCGCCGTCTTAAGTTTCTCGCCCGCGCGCTCGATCAACATTGAAACCTTGTGGTAATCCTCCTTGCCTTCAAACACCTCCTGCCATTCGGGGAATTCTGAATTGAAATTGCGCGAGATCGCGTTCAACGCGGTCACGACTGCGCCCAGCAATTCCTCCAGCACCGCCGGGTGAATGGACTCTGCCGGGTTCTTGATCAGCTCCAGGCTGACCGCCTCGCGGGCCGTGAGATAATCGCGCATGAAATGCTCTGGTATGATGAGCACCGCGCTGAGCTTGCTGGCGTTGAGCTGGCGCAACGCGTCCTCACGCTCCAGGAACACAGGTTCGAGATACTTGCCGCCCTCACGCTGGTTCGCCGAGCCACGCAGCACGTCGCTCAGCACGGACTTATCTTCGTCCACCACGGCGAATCGGATGCGGCCCAGCGCGCCGCTATCGGACTTGCCGCCGAACACCATGCCGATCAGCGCGGTCATCGCCAGCGGCACAATGAGGTTGATCAGCCACGGCAGCGGATTGCGCCACGCGCGGCGGAGATCTTTGGCCAGGAGCACGCGGAGCATGCTACTCCCTCAACTCCCGTCCCGTGAGTTGGAGAAACACATCATTCAAGCTGGGCCGCTTGAGAGTGACGTTTTCCACATGCACCGGCAGGCCGAGCAAATCCTTCAGGCACTCCGACGGATCGCGGGCGCCAATCGCCGCGACCACCAGTTGCTTCTCGGACTTTTGAATCACCCGGAACCGGTTGTGAAACCCGTCCCAGGCGTCGGGTGAAGAACCCTTGAAATCCGCCTCGAGCACGAACACGCGGTCGCCGCCCAGCCGCTCCTGCAATTCGCTTAGAGTCCCTTCCGCCAGCACGCGCCCGTTATCGATGATACCGATGCGCTGGCACAGCGTCTCCGCCTCTTCGAGATAGTGCGTCGTGTAAAGAATGGCCGTGCCGGACGCCCGCAGGCTGCGGATAAATTCAAGAATGTTCAGCCGCGCCTGTGGATCGATGCCCACCGTCGGCTCATCCAGCAGCAGCAATTGCGGCCGGTGCAGCAGCGCGCAGCCGAGATTGATCCGCCGCTTCATGCCGCCGGAGTAGGTCTTCACCGCGTCCTTGGCGCGGTCAATGAGCGTCAGCGCCTCGAGCAATTCGGCCGCGCGCGCTTTGGCGTCGCGCGGACCCAGCCCGGCCATCCGGCCCCAGAATTCGAGGTTCTCGCGCCCGCTCAACTCCTCGTAGATTGCAATCTCCTGCGGCACCACCCCCATGATGCTCTTGGCCTTTTGCGGGTCGGACCAGAACGCGGCGCTGGCGACGAACACCTCGCCGGCGTCGGGCTTGAGCAACCCAGAGATCATCGAGATCGTGGTCGTCTTGCCCGCGCCGTTCGGGCCGAGCAGCCCGTATATTTCGCCGGGCCGCACCTCGAAGCTGATGGAATCCACCGCGCGAATCGCGCCGAACGTTTTGGACAGCCGCTCAACCCTCAGCAAGCTCATGCCGCGATGCTACGTCCGCCGCGCGGTCTGACAAGCAGCGATTGTGACCGGATAATGGTCATTTACCTGAACAACTGTTCCGGCCAATATTGGGGCTTGGCGTGTGCGCGGAACTCGCGCCTTGAGATTTCAATGCGTCCACTTTTTCCCGGGTTGGCCGATGTCATACTGGTCCTCCACGCAACCGTGGTGCTGTTTTGTGTCGGCGCCGTGCCGGTCATTTGGTTCGGGTATTTTCGCGGTTGGGCCTTCGTACGCAATTTCTACTTCAGAATCGTTCACCTGCTCTTAATTGGGGTTATCGCGGCCGAGAGCGTGCTGGGTATCATGTGCCCCCTGACCACTTGGGAGGACGCTCTTCGGTCAAGTAACGGCACCGGACTACTGTATCAGAACGGTTTCATCGCGCATTGGCTTCACCAACTGCTTTTTTATGATTTCCCAGCCTGGGTTTTTACTGTCGTATACCTTCTTTTTTTCCTTTTGGTGGCCGTTACGTTCTACTTTGTGCGACCTCAGACCCGGAGATTCCGGAGAAGCATCTAATAGAGCTGGTCACTTGCCGCGGCGCAAAGCGCTCCGATCAAAGGCGGACCGCTACGCAAAAGTTGCGGAGCGAGGCGACGAAGAGCGTTGGTGGCCTCGTTGCGGATTTGGCTCATGCTCCCGTGAGACTCCACGAGATCCGCGAGATGTTGGGGCTTCGCAAAACTGGATTGTCCGTCAGCAGCGCGGAGCATCCGGGCCGCCCAATCACGCGCCTCCGGATCTGGCGAATGCAGTTCAGCCGCCACCATCGACAATAGCGCTGCGTTCGTCAGCACTTCTGGTGAAGCTCGAATAAAAGTATTGCCTGCGATATAATGCGTCCCGAGGTTCGCGCCCTGCAGCCCCTTAAGTAGGACAGGTAAAGCTTCATCGCCGAAGCTCACCAGGGCATCCAGCGTCTCGCCTCGCAGAGCGGGACGACTCTGAAGAAGGTTCGTCAATGCCCCAAAGACCGGTTGTTGCCGGCCGCCTAATCGCCTCAGTACGTTTATCGCCTTACGGGCGACCATTTCGTTTTCATCATTCACGCACGGAAGGAGGGCGGGCACGGCGGGAACTGCCTTGGCTCCCATCGTGTCGATCGCCAAGAGCGTCGAGAATCGTATCTCCGGCTCATGGTAGTTGGTGAGAATCCTCGAAAGCTCGGGAAGGGTGTCGGGACCGATCCATCCCAGCACCGTCAGCGGATAACCCCAATTGCGAGGAGACCCCGTGCGGGACGCTCCGAAGTCCTGGCAGCCGCCAACTCATTCGTCGCCATCGCGACAAGTTGCGGGATAGCGGAGCGTGCAGCCGGGCCGAGCACTCGGAAGGCCACCATGGCTCCCCTGGCGGGAATCTGCTTCAAGAGAAAAGGGACCGCTTCGGCCCCAATGTGTTCCAACGCCTCCTGTGCCTCGGCTCCTCCCTCGATTTCGTCGATGTCCGGCCAGGATTTGGAAGAGTAGAGCCCGCCACTCAGAATTTCGACCCAATGGCTGAGTGGTCGGCCGTTGTAGGTGGGTTCGATTGGCCTGTCTGATGGCTCCCGTTTGTTTTGCGCGGCTCCAACTTGACCGGCGGCACAAGCGAAAAGCATAAACACCACCAGCCTCACAATTGGCTTTATTTTCGGCCCGTTCGCGCTCACGAACCGCCACGATGCCCCCAGCAGTTGCCGTAGCCCCTTCTCATTGGTGCGCGACAGCCGCACCAGAACCACCGGGTGGTTCACATAATGACCGGTGAGGTAGTAGCTGTCCGGGTCGGACTCCAGCAGAGCCGCTCGCAAATCGAAAGGGATGCGAACGGCGAGTGTGTCTCGCTCGGCCGACTGGTGAATCGCCGCACAAGCCGTCAGTTTTCCACGCACCTTGAACGCCGGGGCTCCGTGGAGCGTCCCCTCTTCCACTTCCGGAAGGGCAAGCACCACCCTTCGGACGGCGTCAAAGCTGATGTTCCTTCCCGGCCTCTCGTCCAGACGTGGTCGACGGTGGGCGTTATGACGGATAAGCGAGCGTTTCTTTGACCCTTTAGCTTTCAATCACAAATGAAAGCTGCTCCAGAAATAAGCAGTGTCAATCTGGAACGTCTTGTCCTCGCGATGATGAATTTGTGCGTCGGGCTCCCTCGGCACCTCGTGCGACTCAACCGCGCTGACGACACCACCCCTGTCGCGACCGTGGATGCGAATGATCATCGAAATGCCGCGGAGGTTTATCTTCGTACCTCCGCGGAGGGAATTTGCACTGGCTTCATAAGAATTGGCGGTAATGTTCTGCCGGGGAAAGAAAAAGGGCCACGCCGTAATAACTGGACGAAGCTACAGCTGACCCGTTCCAGAATTTCGCGCCTGGCGATGCAGGGGCGGCGCCATTATGATTTTGAGCCTCCACCGCCAGCCGGAGGAACAGCGTCACCAGCTCGATCGATTGATGCTCAGCAGGGGTCCAGCGGTTACGACGGAGTGTAGAACAGGCTGTAATTGACTCGAAGAATCAACCCGGCCTCGCCCCTCACAGCGAGGTTGGCGACGACTTCCAGATCGGCGGTTCCAGAGCTTTTGTCCTGATTGACGAAGTTCGTTACCTCGGCGCTATCGACGGCCCAGAGCGCATCGCTTCCCGCGCCGTCAAATCCGAAACTCGCGAGGGACACAGTGCAACTGGCGATGGGCGGGGCGGACTGCCCGGTGAAAATCACGGGCCCGACATTGAACGTCAGGGTATCCCTGCCCGTTCCAGCGACATCGCCTCGGAAGCGGCATTCGACTATCCCGCTGAGAACCTGCAGACCGCCCTGCGCAACCCGTGGCGGAATTGTCGGGTTGGGGATGATGTTGTCAACTGAAATGGCCATATAAACACCCTCCTGGATTGGTTAGTGGTTCATTCACCACACGAGCCGTACTCCGCACTGATACAGTGATAAAGAGTTCCTTCTTACACTCCCGCCGATTCGCCGGCGCGACGCGCGTGAGGGAGAATGGGGTCTCGGGCTCACTCATGGAAAGAAGAGTAGCAGAAGCGGCCGTGCCGGTCAATTGCTGTCGAGGGGTCTGCCGAGGGGTCTCCAGGGTTCAGAACAAGGTTTTTAAGGTGTCACGCCGCCCGGCCGGCGTCGCGGCTGGAGAAATTTTTGTTCTGAACCCTGTCCGTGCAGATGTTCATCGAACACGGCAATGCGGGTTGGTGCTTCACCCTCGAAAGGCACCGCAAGAAGAAATCGCGGCGGCCCGGGCGCACCTCACTTCAAGAGAGGCCGCGAGGGCCGCTCTCGTTTGCTCTCTTTAGATGAAACGGCGATCTCCGCCGGATAGGCGGGGTGGTGAGAGTGAGCGGTAACGGCCTCCCAAAAGGTGGCCCAAAGCGAGAGTTTGCCCGAGTCGCGGCGGGGCAGGTTGTCAATTGCCGGTTCACGCACGAAGAGAAACACGACCGTCACCACCAGGAGTGCGCCGAGCATCAGGCGCAGCACCCAGGGTGCAGACATGTAGCGGGTCAGAAAGCCCGCGAACAAGTGGCCGAGCGGCATCCCACCCTGCTGGGCCAGAAGCATAATCGAGAGGACGCGGCCGCGGTTCGCATCGGTGGCGAGGAGTTGATTGGCGGTGTTGCTGGGATTAAGGCTCAGCAACCAACAAGCGCCGCCGGCGACCAATATGATGAGGCTCAGGATCGGTGTCGTGGAGAGGCTGAAAAGCAATCCGATGGCGGCAAAGGCGCACATGGCCAGAGGGATGAGGTGGTGGCGGGGGTAGTAGGAGGGGATGGAGGAGAGCAGGAATGCGCCCAGGATGGAGCCCAGGCCGATGGCTGACAGCATAAGGCCAAAAAGCGTTGGGCCGCCTTTCAGCACGCTTTGCGCGAATACGGGCAGCAATCCCTGCACGGGCGCGGCCAGGAACATGAAGGCCACTCCCATGATGGTCAGGCGCCGAGTGCCGGGGGTCGTCCAAACGAATCTTAAACCCTCCCGGATGTCGTCGTAGATGGACGCTTTCATGGGGCGCGAAGGAGCGGGAGTGCTGGGAATAGCTACGAGCAGGGCAATCAACAGCGGCAGGAATGTGCAGGCATTGAACGTGAAGGCGCCGGCGACGCCGATGGCCCCGATGAGCGCGGCCGCCACCATCGGGCCGCAGAGCCTGGCCATGTTGAACTGGACTGAGTTGAGCGCGATGGCACGATCCAGTTCGGCGCGCGGAACAAGACCAGGCACGACCGAAAGAAAAACAGGGCCATTGAGAGCCCAGACGATCCCTTCGAGAAATGTAAAAAGGATAACGACCCAGGGTGTGGCCCGCCCCATGAACGCCGCGACGGCAAGGCCCGCACCGAGCACGCAAGCCGTCGCCTGCAGGGTGATTAACCAAACCTTCCGGTTGACCCGGTCCGATATCACGCCGGCGAGCAGAGCCAGCAGGAGCACCGGACAGAAGTCCGCGAATTGCAAAACCTCGACGAGAAGGCCCTGATGGGGATTACCGGCGGTTTGGGTCGTAACGGCCCAACTTTGGGCGGCGTTCTCCGTCCAGTTACCGGTGTTGGAGATGCAGGCGCCGACCCAGAAGATCAAAAACGGGCGGTGCCGGAAAACTTGCAAGGGTTTCCCGATAGCCGAGCGAGCCGAACCGCGGACGTTGTCGAACATTAACCACTCGTATCATTTTAGGCTGCCCCGGAAAAGTGATTAACCGGCACACACGAAAGAGGAAAAAACAGGCAGGCCAAATCCGAGACCAACGAACCTTCGACCGCAGAACCGGCGAGCTCAAGGGCTCGCTTTCCGGTTCTGCTCGTTTTACTTTGCTGCTGACGCATTATGGACAGCGCTCGATTCTTGCCGCGGATGAAATGCTGGCATTGTGACTCGGCATCAAAAGCAGCTTGTGTCGTTTGTGGGCTAAGTGGTCATGAAGATTAAACGCGCGCACTCGGAAGAGTATTTTGGAGAGCAGAGGGACTTTTGGTGGCGGCCGGATTTTCTGCGATTGATGGCAAAGCGCTGGCGTCTGTCCGATGCTTCCTCGCTGGCGGACGTTGGTTGCGGGCTGGGCCACTGGTCCACGTTGCTTTATCCATTCCTGAAGCCCCATGCCACGCTGGTCGCAATAGACCCAGAGAGAAAATGGGTCAAGGAGGCTCCTGCGCGATTTTTTGCCCGATTGCCAGCTGTCAATAGAGACAGATTCACCTTCAAAAGAGGCGACGCCAGCGCCCTGCCGCTGCCATCCGACACATGCGACGTTGTGACGTGCCAAACCGTTCTTATGCACCTGGGTGATCCCTTTGGAGCCTTGCGTGAGATGGTGAGAATTGCGAAACCTGGCGGCATCATTATTGCGGCTGAACCCAACAATCTGTTCAACCTCATGGCGTTCTCATCCATAACGGCGGATGAACCCGTTGACTCGATTGTCCAGCGATTTGAATTCTGGCTCAGATATCATCGTGGAAGGAAATTGGCCGGTGCCGGAGACAACACCATCGGCGACTTGTTGCCCGGCATGTTTGGCAGGTTGAGATTAACGGACATTGCGGTAACGCTTTCGGACAGAGCCGCTCCGTTGATTCCACCTTATGAAAGCCAGGAGCAAAAAATACTGATCAAGGAGGCGAAGGAATGGAAGAAGACGAAAACCGGGCCGTGCGACGCAAAAGCATTGCTCAAATATGCGGCCGCAGGCGGGGCCAGCAAAGAATCGATGGAAAATGGAACACGGCTAATCTTTGAAATGATGAATGAAGAACTGATTGAAATCGAAAAGAAAACATTTCACACGGCAGGCGGTGGCATGCACTTTCTGGTTTCTGGTCGCAAACCGCCGTTGTGACTCGGCAGCAAAAGCAGTTTGAAACGGGGTCAAAACGAGGGGCAGTTAATAAGGTTGACAGATACGGGGAAGGGTTGCGACAGGTGAATCTCGTTAACTAACCGCTATCCGCACTCCGCTTCAAGATATTACATCTCAAACGAGCCGATAGCGTTGGTATTGCATCCAGATTGCCTTGTTGGTCCTGCAAAAGGAACCCGTGTTTACTTGTGCGGACGGCGGTGTTTACTACCGACGTACGCGACGTCTATGCAATGTCACACGACAATGTATCATCGCAAGCTATTGCGGGCATTAAACTTGCATATTAAAGAAACGGAAAGTGCCCGCTTTCCAGAGTGGCACAACAACGGCACCTCAGTCCCTACTTCAAGGCCGGTACGACCTTCCGTGCCGTAACGAAGCACATGCGGGGGTGTCCATTCACCAGTCCAACTCGACACCGATTCTGTCCACTGGTTACCTAAGAATTGGATAGCTCATCGTCTAAAAACTATACACTTATGTCCCATGCCTATCTAGGAATGGGACAGATCATCGTCCACAGAATTATACACATCGGATACGACTGATGGTTTTTTCACCAGTATCCCGCTGGCAGAGTGAGTAATTCGACATTGGCATTGGTCATGCTGTCAATTTTTCAACAATTTGTCATCCATGAATATGAAAGAAACAGACACCAGCGGAGGCAAGCGAGTGCTCGTGGTAGACGCTGATCAAGACTTTCGCCGGTACATCACTGATTGTCTCGAAGCCGAGGGCATTGTCTGCATCACCGCGACTTCGGTTTCAGAGGCGCTCGAGGCCTTGGCGCGAAACAAGGTTTCGGTCGTGCTTGTGGACTGGTTCCTGGACCATGTGGCCACTGAAGTTGTGCGGAAAGCGCGCTCAATCTCTGAGTTAATGCCGATTATCGTTATGAGCGGCAAGTCCTACAACGTGAAGATGGATGCCCTGTTGGCGGATGCGGATGAATTCTTGGAAAAGACCCTCGGGGGTAGCGCCCTGGCAAACCGGGTCAAGCGTTGGATGGGCCGATTCGAAGCCGCTCCCGATGTCTTCCTCCCCCAACGCGAGGAAGACATCCTGCTGCTGGACGAGGTCAAGTACCGCTACATCCGGCATGTAGTTCAGCTTGTGGGCAATAACATTTCGCTGGCTGCGCAGAAACTGGGCGTTCACCGCCAAACCATCTCCGCAGCCATGGCGACCGAAGAGGTTGAAGTTGGCACGGCCGTTAACGGCGCGGAGCCAATCAAGCTCTCTACAACTCGAGGAGGAATTGAGACAAATGACAAACAATAGACATCCCGTTTCACCAAGCTTCGAACCACCCCGGACCGGAGGTGCGGAGGCGCCCTGGGTTGGGCACGATTTGAGCGCCGAACAGTTTGAGGTCCGCGGCCAGCGAATCCTGCTCGTTGACGACGAGGAGCCACTCCGCGCGTGTGTCCGTATGATGCTCGAGCTCGAAGGGCATCAGGTCACCGAGGCCAGAAATGGCGCCGAGGCGCTGAACTTATTCGATATAGGTGAGTTCGACCTTGTCATCACGGACTTCGAGATGCCAGTGATGGAGGGCAACAAGCTTGCGATCGGCATCAAGTTTTTGGTTCCGTCGCTGCCGATCCTGATGATTTCTGCTTCGGAGAGGGCACGTCGCGACGTCGAAAACCCGGTGGACGCTGTGCTGAAGAAACCCTTCACGGTGACTGACTTGCACGGTGCGCTCGGAAAACTGTTGTCGGCCCGACCTAATCCCGCTCAACCCGCCACGGTTCCTAGTTTGGAGACTCCCTCCGTGAGTTTCGTCCCAGAGCGACAGCTGGTTGCCGCGCTGCCGGCGTGACGGTTTCGGACTGCCGAAGCCGCGGGTGACAGTTTTCTGGCTCGCCAAGAAGGTCTCGCTGCAAAATTTATTTGCGTTCGTTTTCATTTCATTTAATATTCAACCATATGGTTGAATATCATTCGAAGGTGTTGGACCGAACCTTTGGGGCGCTGGCGAATCCGACGCGGCGGCGGATTTTGGCGCAACTGTCGAAGGGGGACGAGTGCGTGACGGAGCTGGCGCGGCCGCAGGCGATATCGCTGGCGGCAGTGTCGAAGCATTTAATCGTTTTGGAAAAAGCAGGGTTAGTGAAGCGGCGGCGCAAGGGGCGGGTGCATTCGCTGGCGCTGGAGGCGAAGCCGATGCAGGAGGCGCGGTCGTGGATCGATCGGTATCGGGAATTTTGGGAAGGGAATCTGGATCAGTTTGAAAAATATTTGGACGAACTACAAAAGCAGGAAACGAAAGGTAATTATGAGCACAAAGGCAACTATGTCTGAACCCAAGAATCCACAGCGAGAGCACAAAATCGTATCGCGAGAGGAATGGCTTGCAGCCCGGCTCGGTCTGCTCAAGGAGGAGAAGGAGCTAACACAGCGCAGCGACGAGCTGGCGCGGCGGCGGCAGGAGCTGCCGTGGGTTCGGATCGACAAGGGGTATCGATTCGAGACCGACGAGGGGAGCGCCTCGCTGGCAGACCTCTTCCGAGGACGCTCGCAGCTCCTTGTCTATCACTTCATGTTCGGGCCCGACTACACGGCGGGCTGTCCGTCCTGCTCGGCGATCGCGGATGGGTTCGACGGCTTCGCCGTCCACCTGGCGAACCACGACGTCACGCATTCGGCGGTGTCGCGGGCCCCCCTCGCGAAGCTGCAGGCGTACAAGCGGCGGATGGGCTGGAGCTTCCCCTGGGCGTCCTCGCTCGGCGGGGACTTCAACTTCGACTTCAATGTCTCGCTCACCGAGAAGCAACAGCGCGAGGGGACCGTCGAATACAACTACCGGCGCGAGCCCGCGTGGACGGAACGCGGGATCGGCGACTCAATGACCAAACGCGGCGAAGGACCCGTCGCCGAGCACGCGGCCATGACCGGAACCGACGTGGCCACGTACACGCGCGAGAGGCCGGGCATGAGCGCGTTCGTGCTCGAGGATGGCGTCGTCTACCACACCTATTCCGCCTATGCGCGTGGGCTGGACGGCCTGTGGGGAATGTACCAGTGGCTCGACCGGGCACCCAAGGGGCGCAACGAGACGGGCACCTGGTGGCGCCGCCACGACGAATACGCGCCGCTTGCTCAAAACGCCGGCTCGTGTTGCCACGCGGCGGAGGCGCGCGCGTGAACGCCCGCCACTGCTGCCAAATCAAGACGCGAGCCGGCGACAACGCCCGCCGGCCCGCGTCGCGGCTGCGCCGTGGCGGGGAGGCTGCTGGCTGGATCGTTTCGAGCGTTACGCTGGCACTGCTTCCCAAGTGTCCCGTCTGTGTGGCGGCGTATGTGGCCCTCGCGACCGGCATCGGGATCTCTTTGCCGACCGCCACGTACCTGCGGGCGATGCTGGTGGTATTGTGCGCGGCGTCGTTGGTTCTCATTGCTGCGAGACGACTGAGGAGTTGCATTGTGCGGGGAGCCGGCCAGCAGTGAGCCTTCATGTGAGCCTGACAACACTGACGAAAGATAATTGCAGGTCTTGGCTGCAGTGCTCTGGTAGGACGTGGCTTGCTTCAAACAGCCGGTGTGACCGGCGACGCATCGGAGGGTTCAGCCCATAGTTTGGGTGATTCGCTCGGACAATACGGCCGCCCCCCCCTGCTGCGATCCAGTGCGGCCATTCGCTAATGGAGCGCCACCAGAGCCCGAGGGGCTTGGGAATTTTGGCGGGACTCGCATTCGATAGGCCACCGGTTGACTGCCGAGTGGTTTCTCTGCTTACGACTAAATATGGCTGCCCTGCGAACGGCTTGCACGCGCGGCCAGATCGTCGGCGCTCATGATGATGTCGCGGTAGCTGCCGCCGGCTGGAATCATTGGAAACACGTTTTCCTCCCCTTCCACGATCACGTCCAACAGATACGGCTCGTCGGGGTCGGCGAGCATGCGGCCAAACGCCCCCGGCAGCTCAGTTTTTCGAGTGACCCGTTCGGCGCGGATGCGATAGCCCGCGGCGATCGTCACGAAGTCGGGATAAATATCGATTTCACCCTGCGGTTTCACTGCCATTATGGGATCCGACATGCCCGACCCGGAACGGTGGCCATCATAAATCATGTCCTGCCACTGGCGCACCATCCCCAGCCACTGGTTGTTGATGATCACGACCTTGACGCCGATGCCGAACCGGCGGCAGGTGGCCAATTCATGGACGGTCATGTTGAGCGAACCGTCGCCGTCAATATCAATCACGGTTCGACCGGGGCAGCCCACCTTGGCCCCGATGGCAGCTGGCAGGCCGTAGCCCATCGTCCCAAACCCGGAGCTGCTCAGAAACGAACGAGGCTGTTTGGAGTGGTAGTGTTGCATGGCCCACATTTGGTGCTGGCCGACCCCAAGCGTGATGATGGCCTCACCACCGGTTAAATCGCTCAGCAAGCGGATGGCGTGTTGCGGTTTTACATTCACCGATGCCGGAACTTGAAGAGGGTATTGCTCGCGCAACGACGCCAGATACTTTCGCCACTCGCTGTAATCGCCTCCGTCGGCACGCTCGGCCAGTTGCGCCAAAGCCACCGCCAGATTCGCGCAGATGGGCAGAGTCACCGTCTTGTTCTTATTCAGTTCATCGCGATCAATGTCTATGTGAATGATCTTACCCTGTTTGATGAATTCGCGGACATTTCCCGTCACGCGGTCATCGAAGCGCACGCCCGTCGCGATAACCAAATCCGCCTCGTTGACGGCGATATTGGCATATTTGCTGCCGTGCATGCCGAGGCAATGGAGGGCCAACGGATGTTGCGGCGGAAACGCCCCCCAACCCATGAGGGTGGTGGTGACGGGGCACTGGAGGCGTTCGGCCAACTGCAACAATTGTGCCGCGCTGTCAGACGAGACGATACCGCCCCCCGCGTAAATGACCGGACGCCTGGCTTCAGCCAGCATACGGCAGCACTCGCCAAGTTGAGCCTCGGTGAGTCCGCCGATTTCAGGCTCTGGCGCTTCGATTATGGCCGGAATGCGGGGTGGCGTGTAATTACCTTCCGCGTCGCGCGGATACTGTTGCTGAATATCTTTGGGGATATCGATCAACACCGGCCCCGGACGATTGCCGCCAGCAAGCGCGAAGGCCTCTCGCACCACTTCGGGGATATCCGTCACCTTCTTTACCAAATAGTTCTTTTTGGTGATGGGCCTGGTCACGCCCACGATATCCACCTCCTGAAAGGCATTCTTGCCCAGCAGATGGGACGGCACATTGCCGGTAATCGCGACGATGGGAATGGAATCACTATGGGCATCGCCAATACCCGTCACCAGGTTCGTGGCTCCCGGTCCCGAGGTCGCAAGGCAAACACCCACCTTGCCGGTGGCCCGGGCATAGCCCTCCGCCGCATGAGCCGCACCTTGCTCGTGTTCCGTGCGAATGCAACGGATGTCGAATTCGCACAGCACATCGAAGATTTCCAGATTCGCGCCGCCGGGATAGCCGAAAAGCGTATCCACGCCCTCGGCACGCAGGGCCTTGGCCAGCAACTGAGCCCCGCGCAACGCGCCCGCGCGCTGTGCGGGCTTGATGTCGGCCAGCTTCCCGCCGGAGACCGTACCCACGTTCTGGTAGGTGACATTGTCTTCCATGTGCCTCGTGTCGCTCATAAACAATTGGCTCAACCGAATTCTCCGGCTCAGCTTTCGTCATCGGGCGCCAGATACGAAACAGACGACGCCGCTGCCGGCCTCCATTTGGACTTTAGCGGCTTTAACAATCTGCGGGCAATTTCTTATTGAGTGCCAAATTATAGATTCGGCCATCCCGCGAGCAGGAAAATGGCAAGAAACCCCTCGCTTTGCCGCGCTACACCGGCTAAGAATCGGCGAGCGCGCCTCGCTCGCCCGTGGGATGAAACCGCGGATGCGCGAGCCGCCCTAACCCCAATATGAACCGACGAGATTTCCTGAACACCACCGGAACCTTGGCCCTCGGCCTCACCGCAACCCCCTTCTTAACCGCAACCGCCGCCGACAAACCGCCGCCTTCCGCCAGCCACCTGCCCCGCTGGCGCGGATTCAACCTGCTCGAGAAATTCACCAAATGGGAGAACGGCAACCCGCCGTTCCAGGAAAGCGATTTCATCATGATGGCCGAGTGGGGCTTTGATTTCGCGCGCCTGCCGATGTCGTACCTGTGCTGGACCGACCCCGCGGACTGGCTCAAGCTGCGCGAGCCGGAGTTGAACCACGTCGATGCGGCGGTCGAGCTGGGCCGGCAGCACGGCATCCACGTCAACCTGAACCTGCACCGCGCCCCCGGCTATTGCGTTAACCCGCCCAAGGAGCCGCTGGACCTGTGGAAAGATGACAAAGCGCTCGAGGCCTGCGCATTTCACTGGCAGCACTTCGCGCTGCGCTACAAAGGCATCCCGAACGAACGACTGAGTTTTGATTTGTTGAACGAGCCGCCCGCTGTGCCGGAAGCGACCTACGTGCGGGTGGTCGAACACCTGGTGCAGGCGATCCGCCTGGAAGACCCGCAACGGCTCGTCATTGCCGACGGACTGAAGTGGGGGAACGACCCTATCGCCAGCCTGGCCAAGCTGGGGATTGCGCAGAGCACGCGTGGTTATTACCCGATGCAGGTGACACATTACAGAGCAAGCTGGGTTCACGGTGAGGGCTGGCCGGAGCCGACCTGGCCGTTGAAGGAAGGCAACAGGATCATCGACAAACAAGTCTTGCGGGCCGAACGCATCCAGCCCTGGAAAGAAATTCAGAAGCAAGGCGTCGGAGTGCACGTCGGCGAATGGGGCGTGTTCAACCGCACGCCGCACGCAGTGGCGCTCGCGTTCATGCGGGACTACCTGGACCTTTGGCGGGAAGCCGGCTGGGGCTGGGCGCTGTGGAACCTGCGCGGGAGCTTTGGCGTGCTGGACAGCCAACGAGAGGACGTGAACTACGAGGATTTCCGCGGACACAAGCTGGACCGCCGGATGTTGGAGGTGCTGCGGGGATAGCCTCTCACGCTATCGCGGCCATTCAGCCCGCGGGTCTTTTCACCGCCGTTATCCCCAGCCGGCTGGGCTGGGCTAAGGTATTCGCGCCCGCACCCCTGCGCCGTGAGCATCTCACTTTTTGGAAGGGTCAAAATAGGAGGGGACGTGAGGGAATGGCAGCGACCAACGAGCAACAATTATGTTCCCGACAGGGCTGTCCGCCGTCAGACAGCTTTTGTCGCACAATATATAGTAGAGGGCTGTGTCGCCAACGCGACCGGCCCGAAAATACAAAACCTGGAAATAAAGTCGCCATGAAAACCCGGCTATGCGCACTTCGGGCGCTCACAGCTCCCTGTTCAAGCCCTTGCTCGGCTGCCCGCTGCCCCCTCCCGCCCGATCCGGCTCCCCGGATTTTAACACTCCTTAACACTGCTTAACACTGCTTAACACTGCTTAACACTAAATTTTTTTCAACGCCAAAATCCCACGCTAATACCCCCGCCCCTTGCCGCAACCCCGGCTCCTTGAAAGTGAAAGGGTCTGGTCTGGCCACCATCGGCCCGCCGAACCCGCTCAAAAAGTGAGATGCTCACCCCTGCGCCAAAGTCCTAATTTTTCTCTGGCCTGAGAACTCCTTTGCTGTAGTGTGGCGGCTTCGTAATAAGGACATAAAGATTATGGAACCTAAGGCTGACATTGCGTTGATTGGGCTGGCGGTCATGGGCCAGAACCTGATTTTGAACATGAACGACCACGGCTTCACCGTGGTGGCCTTCAACCGGACCGTCTCGAAGGTTGATGATTTTTTGAACAACGAGGCCAAGGGCACCAGCGTGATCGGCGCGCACTCCCTCCAGGAGATGGTCGCGCTGCTCAAGAAGCCGCGTCGGGTCATGCTGATGGTCAAAGCCGGCCAGGCGGTGGACGAATTCATCGAGCATCTGCTGCCGCTGCTCGAAGCCGGCGACATCATTATTGACGGCGGGAACTCGCTGTTTGAAGACACCATCCGCCGCACGAAATATGCCGAATCGAAGGGCTTGCTTTACATCGGCACCGGCGTGTCCGGTGGTGAAGAAGGCGCGCGGCACGGGCCGAGCATCATGCCTGGAGGCTCGCCGGCAGCGTGGCCGCACGTGAAGGGCATCTTCCAGAAAATCGCCGCGAAAGTGGAGGACGGCTCGCCCTGCTGCGATTGGGTGGGCGAAAACGGCGCCGGCCACTATGTCAAAATGGTCCACAACGGCATCGAGTACGGCGACATGCAGCTCATTTGCGAGGCCTACAACTTGATGAAAACGGGGCTGGGAATGACCGCGGACGACATGCACAAGGTCTTTGCCGAGTGGCAGCAGGGTGAGCTGAATTCCTACCTGGTTGAAATCACTCGGGACATTCTCGCGTTTAAAGACACGGATGGCCAACCTCTGGTGGATAAAATCCTTGACAGCGCCGGCCAGAAAGGCACCGGCAAATGGACGGTCATGTCTTCACAGGAATTGGGTATTCCGATCACGCTGATCGCCGAAGCCGTTTATGCGCGGATGGTCTCGGCCTTGAAGGAAGAGCGGGTCGCCGCCACAAAGAAACTGCACGGACCGAACCCGGCAATCAGGGGCGACCGCGCCAAAGTGGTCGAAGACATCCGCAAAGCGCTGTACGCCTCGAAAATTATTTCCTACGCCCAGGGCTACATGCTCATGCGCGCCGCGGCGAAGCAATACGGTTGGAACCTGAACTACGGCGGCATCGCGCTGATGTGGCGCGGCGGGTGTATTATTCGCAGCATCTTCCTGGGGAAGATCAAGGAAGCGTACGACCGCAACTCAAAGCTTTTGAATCTGGCGCTCGACCCCTTCTTCCGGAAGGCCCTGAACGGCTCGCATCGCTCCTGGCGCAACGCTGTGTCGGCGGCAGTCAAAAAAGGCATCCCGGTGCCGGCGTTCAGCACGGCGCTCGCCTTTTACGACGGTTACCGCAGCGAACGCCTCCCAGCGAACCTCCTTCAGGCCCAACGCGATTACTTTGGCGCCCACACTTACGAACGCCTGGACCAACCCCGCGGCCAGTTTTTCCATACGAACTGGACTGGCCACGGCGGCGCGGTGGCTTCCAGCACCTATACGGCGTAGGGATTTACGATTTAGAGCTCTTTCCGCGGCGGGTCGGCTGGAGTGTCCACGTGGTGCATCTTGATTTGGCGGAAAGCGGCCGAGGTTTGCCACGAGGCCAGGCCAAAGGGCTTCGACATCTCGATCTCGCCCGGCCGCAAAGAAATCTTTTTGCCCGCGGTATTCACGTCGATCAGTTTCTTGTCGTCGAGCCAGCCCTCGATGCGGCCTTCAGTGATTCGGAGCCGGAGGCGGTACCAGCGGCCGCTTTCAAAACTGACGTATTTCATCGTCTCATTCTCGGAAGCGTCCATGCCATCGAGGCTGGAGATGCCTACCAGCGACCCGCCCCAGCCACCCACGATCAGGCTGCAGAAACTGTCGCGGACCGGGACGGTCATACCGCAGAAAAAGTCGGAGCCCATCACACGCATCGCGTCCAGTGCGATTTCGTAATTCATCTTCGGAAAATCGTTTGTCCAATTCAGGCCGGTGAACGGATCTCCCATGTTCAGCACAAGCAAACCGGAACGGCATTCGACCTCGCCGCGGCCCGCGAAGAGGGTTTCCTTCCAGCCGGTGAGAGTGTGGCCATCGAACATCTGTTCCCAGCCTTCGCCGGCGAAAAGAGCGGACGGTTTGGCCGCGGCCGCGGCCAGTGAATCGCTCGTGGAGGTTGCCGAGGTTGTGGCCGGAGCCTCCGCTTTCCGCTCTGCGGCCGGCAGGGATGCCGCAGGTTTGGGCGGTTCAGACGAACAAGCGTGCAGGAAAAGGACGCCACACAAGAGGGGGGCCAGCCGGAGGAATGGGTTTGCGTTGCTCATAAGCTGCTGGTTGATATTCTAAGCTTTGAAACGCGGCTCGGCTAGCGCTTAGTGCCGGGCGCGCAAATGCAAAATGGAAACTCGAAAATGACCGGATCACCCATGAGTTTTGCTCCGTTTCTGAACGCCAGGCTGGACGGGGTGGTGCTGTCGATCAACCTGCAGCCGCGCGCATCGGCGAACGAGATTGGCGAGACGCTGGGCAACGAATTGCGCATCAAGGTTACGGCGCCGCCGGTGGATGCCGCCGCCAACGAGGCGTTGGTCCGGTTGCTGGCCGAAAAACTGGAGTGCCCCCGCGGTCAGGTGGAATTGCTCCGGGGACACACCTCCCGCCATAAAACCATCAAGGTGCATGGCATGTCGGCCGAGGACGTGCTGGCGCGACTCTCCGACGCGCGGCAGTGATGGCACGACAAAAGCTCCGTGCACGATGATGTCGTTGCAGAAACCACTCCCCTGCCCCGGACGCGCCGCGAACCCGGCGAGTCAGCGTAATTCTCAATCTTCAATCCTCAATTTTCAATTTTCAATTCGGGCGCCTTGAACTCGCTCGCCACTATCATCGACAGCACCGGCTTCTGGGCCCCGTGGTGCTATGTCTTGCTGTTCCTGGCCGCCTCGGTCCTTATGATCTGGCGGCTGGAAGCAATGAATGCGGGCGGCGTCGAAGGCACCGTGTTGGGGACTCTCGTGATGCCTTATTGTTCCGGCATGGGCAACCTGATCTTCGCGTTCGTGCTAGGGGTAAAAGGCGGGCCGGGGGGAGACGTGCTCACCAACTGCCTGGTCAACAACGTCACGAACCTTACGCTGCTGATTGGGGTGCCGACGATGCTTTGGGGAATGAACGTGCTGCCGGCGCTTAGAGCCAAGGGTTCCAAGAAGAACCAGCGCAAGAAAGAGCAGGAACACAAGGTCAACCGCCTGTCGCTGCTGCTGACACTGGCCGCGGTCCTGTTTTTCACCGGAGCGGTCTGGGCGCTGGCGCGCCACGGCAAGCTGGATTTATCTGACGGCCTGGTGCTCGTCGGGCTCTTTCTATTCTGGCAATGTTTCCACGTATTCGAAGTGCTCAAGAGCAACGTGCGGCAGAACAAATCGTTTGGGTGGATGCTGCCGTTGGACCTGGCGTTGCTGGCTGTCGGCGCCTATGGGATTTACGTCAGCACGGACTGGCTAGTGGACTGGCTTTCCAAAATCCAAACCGGCGGGTTAATCAGCGCAAAGTATCTCGGGTGGCTAAGCGGGTGGCTGAATGTGGTGCCGAACGGACTGCTCGCGTTTTACTACGCCTGGAAAGGCAACCCGGAAGTGGTTTACACCTCCCAGGTTGGCGACGGCCACATCTGTATCCCGCTTTGCATTGGCATCTATGCGCTCTATCAACCGATCGCCGTGGCGCCGTTTTTTCAGACCGGGATTTTCATTCTGCTGGCGGCAGCCGCTTTGCACTTTGTTTTGATCGCCGTGTTCGGCCGGCTGCCACGGTTGATGGGGTGGGTCCTGAGCGCAGGCTACGTGGTCTTTCTGTACACCGGGCTGATGAAGTAGGGTGACCGCCCGCGCTGGACCGCGTCATTGCGTTAAGAACTCTGACTGAATCGTTACGGCTGGGCTTCGACGGGGTCGCTGCGGATTTTGTCACTTAGCTCCACGAAAGGCACCTGGGCGCCCAACCAAAGCGAATCCTGGGTGATGCCGTCCATAGATTGGACGGTGTTGTTGCATATCAGGAAAATCCCCTGCCCCAACACCATGAAAGATTCGAACCCGGTTCCCACTCCGTGGCGGGCGAACTCGAAATCGCCGACGTTGTATCCCTTGGCCAGCAAACCGCTCTTCAGAGAGCCGGCGTCCGTCAGAAAATTCTCCTGAAATCCCTGTTTGCGGGGGCCGCTGTAGGCGAGCAAGTGGACTTTTTTGTATGCCAGCGAAATCACGGCCCACTCGTCAAAAACGACTTTTTTATACCGGGCGTTCATCTGTGCGGCGCACGACTGAATCAGTTTGTTGACCTGGTCAAGTGTCATAGCGAATGTTTAGAAAATCAGCGCACAGTAGAGCAATTCCAGGGCCGTTGGACAAGTGAATTTTGGGTGAGTTCCTGGTGAAGCGGCGATACGCTACTGGCCGATGAACCGTGTGGAACTGCGGCATATTCCACTAAAGGCCCCGGACCGTTTTTTCGGTCTCCGGAAAGCCCTTCCGCCAGTTGTGCTGATGGGGTTTCTCCTCGCTTTCCTGTTGGTGTTGGCGCGCCTTTGTTTATCCGTTTCCGCCTTCTCTCAGGCGCGCTGGCCAGAGGGACTATTGCTGGTGCTGGCAACGGCGACCACCCTGGTCTCGTTGATGCGCCAATTGCCCGGTCAGAATGTGCTCCTGGCCTCGCTCGTGGTCGTGCTCACTGCGGGAGCAGTGGAGAGCCTCAATTCCATCGTGGGAATCCCGCTGGGTCCGTGCGTCTGTGGCGAACGCATTGGCCGGCAATTATTCTGTATGCTCCCCTGGCCCGTGCCGCTGATTTGGCTCGTGACCCTGCTCAACTCGCGCGGCCTTGCGCGCCTGGTGCTCCGGCCTTGGCGTCATGGCCGCAATTACGGATGGTGGCTTCTGGCGTTGACTGTCCTGCTGACCGTCCTGTTCGATTTCGGCCTGCAACCATTCGCCACCAAAGTCGAGCAATACTGGTCCTGGAAACCGACTCGGCTGCCAACCGACTGGTACGGCGCTCCCTGGGTAAGTTTCCTGGGCCGGGGAGTGGCGATGCTTGTGCTCGCGGCCTTCGTGACCCCCTTACTTCTCAACAAGAAACCAGTCAGACCTCCGCCAGACTATTATCCTGTCGTCGTTTGGTCGTCTCTCAATCTTCTGTTTTTTACCGGCGCCGTAGCGGGCCACCTTTGGGCCGCGGCAGTTCTCATTGGTCTGGGGACTCTGTTGGCAACCGGCTTGGCGATCCGTGGAGGCACCTGTTCGACGACCGACGCGAGGTGAGGTCACGACAGCGAGCCGCAACGGACGTCCCCCCGGCTTATCTTCGATCAGCAATCGATCCGTTCTTCTGCATTCCCCCATCACTCCATCACTCCTCCCCTCCATTCCCCAACCCAAATCGACTGCGAGGACGAGAAAGAGGAAGAGGATGAAGTTCTTATGAGGGGCGCGGCTCCGGCTCGACGCGTTTGGTCAGTTTGAGGCGCGCCACTCTCATGCCGTCGAGCTCTTCGACGCAAAGCTCGAAGAGGCCCACGGTGAGAGCATCGCCCGTTTTTGGAAATCCCCCCAGCCGGTGCGTCACCCAGCCGCTCACGGTGGTAATGCCCTCTTCCTGCAGTGGCGCTCCGACCAGTTCCTCCAGCTCGAATAAAGGAAGGGAGCCGACGACACTCCAACTGGTCTCGCTCAGCCGCACCACCGGTGGCTTTTCCTGGTCGAACTCGTCCTGAATTTGACCCACCAATTCTTCGAGGATGTTTTCCAGTGTGACCATGCCCACCGTCCCGCCGTATTCATCAACGACGATGGCCAGGTGCAGTTTCCGCTCGAGAAACAATTGCAAAAGATTTTCCAAATGTGCGGTTTCGGGCACGTAGATAAGTTTGCGTGCCGCGGGCAGCAAGTCGGCGCCGGTGCGCGCTTTGAGGCGCAGGGCATACAGGTCTTTGATGTGGACCACGCCGAGGGTTTTGTCGAGGTCACCACGCTCGCAGAGTGGGAACCGTGAGTACCGGGTTTTCTCGGCAACATCCAGGCACTCCGTCAAGCTGGCCTCGGTGTCGAGGCTGATGATTTCGTGCCGGGGGCGCATCACTTCGCGGGCGACACGGCGGCGGAGGTCAAAGGCGTTGCGAAGGATTTCGCGTCGGAGAGATGGCCCGCCCGCGCGTTTTTGGACGGCCGCCAGCAATAGTCGCAACTCCTCCTCGGAGTGGAGGCGCTCGGTGTCCGTCCCCGATTCGACCCCGACCTGCCGCAGCAGCCATTGAGAGGCCCAGTTGAGTGCCAGCACAAATGGATAGGAAGCGCGGTAAAACCAGAGGAGCGGCCAGGAAATCCAAAGGGTGACCGTCAGCGGTTTCTGGATCGCCAGCCACTTGGGAGCCTGTTCCCCAGCGCTGATGTGGAGGAAGGTGAGCGACGAGAACCCGACGGCGAACGCGAGCAAACTGCGCGCTTGCCCAGACTCGATGTGCAACCAGCCAAAAAGAGGCCCGAGCAGGACGACAAACACCGGCTCGCCAATCCAGCCGAGCCCGAGGCTGGCCAGGGTGATGCCCAACTGCGCCGCGCTGAGCGACGCATCCAGCCGCCGCAGAATGAAATCGGCGACCTGCGCGCGGCGGTGGCCGCGGCGGATCAGCGGCGTCAACTGCGTATCCCGGATTTTGACCAACGCGAATTCGGAAGCGACGAAGAACGCGTTGAGCAGGACCAGAACGACCACGGCGAGCAACCGCAGGGCGATCAGAGCTGCGTGGGACCAATCCATGCTAAATGCTCACCTCCCCGAAAATCAGCTTGAGCACGTCTTGAAGACTGAGCAGGCCGATTTCGCGCCGGTCCCGGGCCAGCACGATGGCCAGGCGCTGCCCGCTGCGCTGCATCCGTCGGAGGGCGACTTCCACGCGCAAGTCTTCCTCGAGGTAAAGGGCGGGCTTGAGGTGGTCCGCGACGGGCCGCGCCGGGTCCAGGTGGGCATGATACAGCAGCGGGTCGAGGTTCACCAATCCCAGGATGCGAGGCTGGCCATCCCGCGTTTCCCACACCGGCAGACGAGTCAGCTTGTGTTCGCGGCAAAGTGCCAGCACCCGGCTGATCGGCGTCTGGGCCGTCACCGTGACGGCGTTTTCGAGCGGGGCCATAGCCTGCCGCACCGTCAGGCTCTCCAAATCCAGCACGCGGTTGATCATCGCCCGCTCCTCTGAGGTAAAGGTCTGGGCCGATTCCTGCATGACCAGTCGCAGCTCCTCACGGTTTCCGAACAGGTGCCCGGTAAAAACCTTGCCACCATGCCAGCGCAGCGAGAGATCCGAAAAACCCTCGACCAGGGCTACCAGCGGCCGCAAAGTGAAATGCACCAGGCGAAAAGGCCGAGCCAGGAAAATGCACAGCCGGGTGGGGTAGGCTCGAAACAGCATCTTGGGGAGCAGGTCGAAGAAAGCGAAAAAAAGAAAAACGAGCACCAGATATACTGCAACGAACCAGACAAAATGGCGGTTGCCCAGGACACGAAACAACAGCACGACCAGCCAGCCCAGAATGAGAAAATTGGCGACGGTATTGCCGACGAGGATAGTCCAAAGGAAATTCTCCGGATGCTCGAGGTAATCATGCAGGACCTGGGCCGAACGCCGTCCTGCCCGGATCTGTTGCCGGATCCGCAACCGGCTCAACGCAAACACCCCAGCCTCCATGCCCGACAGGATAAAGGACAGGACCAGGCAGGATACGAAGATGAGCCAGATAAGGAGCGCGCGGTTCATTTCAACCCTTCCGCGCCCCTTCGCGTGCCACGGACTCGACCAGCAGCTCACGGACGCGCCGTTCGTCGGTCGTTTTCGCTGTAAGCTTAAGACCGCGAAAAGTCGCCGTGTCACCAGGGTTCGGGACCACTTCGAGCAAGCTCATCAGCAAGCCGCCCATGGTTTCCACATCCGGGACGTCCCCGAGCGGTGGGTATTCGCGCCGAAAGTCGTCGAGCCGCAGCCCGCCGCTCAGGCGCCAGCGGCCCGGGCCGAGTTTTTCCAGGACCAGACCTTGCGGCTCGTCTTCGCTGCGAATCTTGCCGATCATTTCTTCCAGGATGTCCTCCATGGTGACTATGCCCGCGGTGCTGCCGAACTCATCGAGCACGATGGCCAAGCCGCGCTGCTGCCGCCGCAGACTCTTTAACAGTTGCTGGAGATTCATCGACTCGGGCACAAAGGAAGGAAACTCGATCGCATCGGCCAAATCGATCTGGAGGTCGAGCAGCAAAGCGCGAGTGTTCAGGATGCCGACAATGGTGTCGGGAGTTTCATCATAAATCGGAAGCCGGCGGTGTTTGTGCTTGCGCGCAGCAATTAGCATTTCTTCGAGCGACAAATCGTCGGAAATCGCCGCCATTTGCGAGCGCGGTTTCATCACCTCCTTGGCGGTGCGGCGGTCCAGGTTGATGATTTGGAGGATGATTTCTTTTTCCGATTGCGCCAGCGCACCCTGCTGAAAGGCCATTTCCAGCAACTCGTGGTAATCGGCATCGGTCAACGCGCTTTGGGACGGAACATTGCGCGGGATGAGCCGACGCAGAATGACGGCGTTCATTTGCTGGGCGACGCGGCACAGGGGAAGGCTGATAGCGAGCAGGAAAGAGAGCGGCCGGGCGACGCGCAAGGCCCATTGCTCGGGCTTGCGCACGGCGAGGGTCTTGGGCAACACCTCGCAACCCACCAGAAGGAGCAGCCACAACCCGATGACGGTCCCGACCAAAGGCCAGCGGCCGTTCAGAGCCATCAGCAGCGCGACCGCCAGCATGGCGGCCGCGGTAATGGTGTTGCCCAGCACCATCGTCGCCAACAGGTCCTGCGGCTGGGCCAGGAGCCGGGCGACGATGGCACCCGCGCGCGACGGAGGTTCCGCGAGCCGCCGCACTTGCCATTTGCTCAGGGAAAAGAGCGAGGTTTCCGCGAGCGAGAAAAAGAAGCTGGCCCCGGCAAAGACCAAAACCACCACGATTGGGATCATCGGCGCTGCCGCCATGCCCTCAGCATGAGGCAAGGAAAGGGCTGAGGTCGAGCCGAAAGGAGAATCAGGCCGTGGACAAGGACTATAGTGAGGGCGATCGGCGGGCGATTGAGAACGATGCCTTAGAGATCCGATGCCCAGCCAATGGCGTCTTTGATCTGAGTCAGGGCCAGGCTCTCAATTAAGTGAGACACCCCGCCGGATGTAGGTCGGTACGTCGAGGTCTTCGCCTTTGTGGATGGTGGGCTCGCTCTTGTCGAAGCGGCCTTTGGAAACGATTTCGAGGGGCAATTGTCCCTGGCGCATTTTGGGACGCGCCTTGCGGGGGCGCGACGCTCCTGCACCCTGCTCAGCGAACATCTGCCGCATCTTTTCCGGCGGCAGTGCCGGTGGCGGCGGGACAAAACGGCTGCCGGGCCGGGCCGTCGAGCAGCGGTCCACCAACTGCGTGTCGAGCCCCTCGGCCGCGCCGCGCCGCATGGTTTCGCGCACGGGCAAGTCCGCCGACTTGCGAGCCGCAATCAGAGTGACGGCGAGATGGTCCGCGAAAGCCGGATCGATCGCCGCGCCCATAATCACCTGCGCGCGCGCGCATTTGCTGCCGATTTCCTCCATGACACGGTTTACCTCAACCATCGTAAGGTCCGGCCCGCCCAGCAGGCTGACGAGCACCGCGTCCGAGTCGCCCAGGATCTCTCCCCCGTCGAGCATGGGATGGGCCAGCAGCTTGTCCAACACGTCGCGGGAGCGAGTGGCGCCCGCGGCCTGAGCCACCGCGAAGGCGCAATCGGCGTGGCGCCCGCGCAGCAGTTCGCACAAATCGACAAAGTGAATCTCGATGAGGCCTTTGTGACTCAGCAACCGCCAGATGCCGAGCACGGCGTCTGCCAAGAGTTCACCGGCGATCTTGAAGGCATCGAGGACACTGGTGCGGTCGTCCATGGTCTTCGTGACTTTCTGGTTGGGCAGGCAAATGACGCCGTCGGCCGCTTCTCGAAGCTCCTCGAGGCCTTCGAGGGCGACGACTTGGCGGCGGCTGCCCTCGCACTCGAATGGTGTCATGGCGAACGCCAACACCAGGGCGCCCGCCTCCCGCGCCACCCGCGCCAGGACGGGGCTAATGCCGGTGCCGACCCCGCCGCCCAGGCCAGCGACGATGAACACGACCTTTACCCCCTCACACAGAGCCTTCAACCTGGCGCTGCTTGCTTCGGCCAGCACCAGGCCGTGTTCCGATTCAGCGCCCGAACCGTGGCCCCGCAAGCGCTGGCCTTCGATCTGGACCAACTCCGCGGCGAACGAGCAAGCCAGAGCCTGAGTATCTACCGCGACCATGGCCGCGGCGGGAAGGCCCACGCTGAGCAGCCGCTCGGAGACGGAGATGCCGGCGTTGCCAATTCCGAAGATTCTGATGTCCATCGCTTGGCTGGGTTCCGCGGAAGTGCGTTGTGGCGGGAGCGAGTTGTCCATAAATCAGGTTTCAGGGCTTTCCAGGTGCCGGGTCGCGGCCTGTCTGCAGGTGGGGATGGGTTTTGGTCTCGGGCCACATGGGGTTAGCTCCGTTTGAAAAACTGGCCGAGCGTGGTCTTGATGCCTTCAGTGAGAGAAGCCCTGCCAGCACGTTTGCGCTGCTGGAAGGAGCCGAATTTCACGAGGCCGATGGCGGTGGCAAACTCCGGCTGGTCGAGGGCGGACTTGAGGCCACTGATGGAGTTGGTTTTGCCCAGGGACACGGGCATCTGCAGGGTTTGCTCGGCGAGTTTCGCGATCTGAGAGATGCGCGCGCCCCCGCCGCAAAGGAAGACGCCCGCCCGAAGGTAATTCAAGGCATCGGCCTGCTCGAGGTCCTGAAGGATGAGCTGGAAAATCTCCTCGAGGCGAAGAGCCATGATGCGCCGGAGATTCTCCAAGCTGATCACCTTGAGCGGCATGCCCAGCTCGTTGGAAATGGTGATCGTCTGTGCCTTGGCCGGCTCCTCTACAAACGCCGAACCGTGCTCTACCTTAAGCTGTTCGGCGCGGCTCAACGGCACCTTCAACCCGTAAGCCAAGTCGTTGGAAACATGGTCGCCGCCAACGGCGAGCACCCCGGTATGTTTGATGATGCCGTTGCCATAGACGACATATTCGGTGGTGCCGCCGCCAATATCGATGACCAGCGAGCCGAGTTCCTTTTGCTCGTTGCTGAGCAAGGCGAGCGACGAAGCGAGGCCATTGAAAACGATATCATCAACCTCGAGCTGTAAGCCCTTGACGGTGCGGATGGCGTTTTGCAGGCGGTTCAGGTTGCCGTGGACGACATGCACATCGACCTCGACGCGGGCGCCGAGCATGCCAACAGGATTGGTGATGCTGTCCTGGCCGTCAACGAGGAAGTGCTGGCGGATGGCGTGAATGACGTGGTTTTGGGCGGGCAGGTTGATGGTCTTGGCGTTCTTGATGACGTCCTGGACGTCGGCTTCCGTGATTTCACGATCGGCGGAGACAACGGGGTGGACGCCGCGGTTGTTGAACCCGCGCAGGTGACCGCCGGTCACGCCGAGGTGCACGCTGCGGATTTCGACATCGGCCATCTGCTCCGCCTCGACAATCGCCTGGCGAACATCCTCCTCGGCCATCGGCGCATCGCAGATTTCTCCTTTGCGCACGCCGCGGGACCGCGCCTGGCCAAGCCCAACGATGTTTAAAGCCCCATCGGCGCTCAAATCGCCTACCACAGCGCACACCTTCGAGGTACCGATTTCAAGCCCGACAATTATCGTAGAAGCAGGGTCAAACATGCTTTTTTCTGAGAGGTTTTGGACGCTTCGGGTTCCCCGCAGAAACACTGCTGGCCTCCAGCCAGGTAGCGGGAACATTGTTCGTAACGGCCAGGTCGAGCGTCGCGATTGCCTTGCTGAGCTTCTGTCCGCGCTCGAAGATCACCTGCCAGCGGAGGAGTTGCTGCTCCGGGCTGCTAAGGCCGAACGTAATCTCGCTGCCCTGGCCCGTCGTAACCATGAGCACCTCAGGGCTCGAGACCTCGATGCATTTGAGATCCACCAGGCCGGCCATGGGCGAATTCTCGAACGCGCTCAGAAACTGCAGCGCGGCCTGGACTTGCGGGGATTCAAGACGGCGACCTGCCATCGCCTCGGCCGCATTGATGGGCCTGAGGATCGGCAACTGATCGGCCGACTGGCCGGCGGGCACGGCGCGCGGTTGCGGCTCCAATGGCATCATTACGTAACCGTCCGCATCTACCTCATAAGTCACGGGGTCGAGGCCGCCGCCCTGGCGGGGTCTAAAAAGATTGATATGGGCCACCGGCTCGCGCTCGACCACCCGAACCCTCAGCGTATGCGGCAAAATGCGTTCCGCAGAGGCAGATTTTACCAGCGAGACCAGCTCCAAATCGCGTATGACCCTTGACAGGTCCAGCGCCAGCAGGTTCTCCCCGGGGCGCACGCCGGTCCAACGCCGCAGCTGGTCCAGAGGAATGACGCCATCGGTTTGAACATCCACTTCGTCGATGGAGAATGCTCTATTTTCGTAAACCAGCCGGTCGAGAGCCCAACCGCCGGCCTGCCACAGCACATAGACCCCCACCACCGCAGCAAAGACGACCGCCAACGCCAGCGCCGCCATGCGCGCGCGGGCCGCCCTGACCTGGCCGGAGCGGAGCTTTACGTCGAGCACGAACTCGCGTCCCAGCCGCCGGTTTTTTTGTTTACGCTTGAACCACATCAGTTCTCAGGACACAATTTTGGAGGTTCGCCCTGCGCCATTTCGCCGGCTCAGGGCCAAATCGAGCATTCGCTGGCACAGGTCGGCATACCCGATACCCGCCGCCGCCGCCGCCTTTGGTAGAAGGCTGGTCTCAGTCATACCGGGCAGTGTGTTCACTTCCAACACTACCGGGTCGCCGTTGGGGCGCACCATGACATCCACACGGGCATAATCCCGGCCACCAATCGCCTTGAAGGCTCCCAGCCCGGCTTCCTGGATGCGTGTAGTAGTAACCTCGTCGAACGGCGCCGGGCACAAATACTCTGTCGCCCCAGCGGTATACTTGGTCTGGTAATCGTAGACACCCGTTTGGGGCCGGACCTCCACAATCGGCAATGGCGCACTGTCGAGGATGCCCACCGTGGTCTCGCGACCGGCGATCTTTTCCTCCATCAGAACCTGGGTGTCAAAGCGCATAGCCTCGGTCAGCGCCTTGCTCCAGTCAGCCACGCGCTCGACAAATTGCAGGCCAACGCTCGACCCTTGATGGACGGGTTTGAGAACTACCGGCGGATTCCAGCCCAATGGCCAGCTTGCGCTCGGCAAATCAATCAAGGCAAATCGCGCCGTGGGAACCGCAGCAGCGATACAGCGTTGTTTAGTCAGAACCTTATCAAAGCCGAGTCGGCTCGCCTCGGGATCGCAGCCGGTATAAGGCAGACCCAATTCTTCAAGCCGGCACTGAACGGTGCCATCCTCGCCGTAGGTACCATGGAGCGCCAGGAAGACCACCTCGGTTCCCGGCGGCAGGTCCCAGGAGTCGCCCTGCGGATCCAGCTCCCGCACTTCGTGGCCAAGTGAGCGTAGCGCTCCTGCCACCGCCGCTCCCGAACGCAGCGACACCTCCCGCTCCGCGCTCGGTCCCCCCAACATCACGGTGACTTTCAACTTCATTCGCCGATGATTTCCACTTCGGTTTCCAGCTCGATGCCTCGCCCGGATTGGGCACGCTGGCGGATCAGCTCGATCAACTCCAACACGTCGCGCGCGGTAGCGGTTCCGTCGTTGATCAGAAAATTACCGTGCTCCATCGACACCATGGCTCCCCCCACACGCGCGCCTTTCAAGCCCAGTTCCTCAATGAGTTTGCCCGCCGGGACGGCGGCAGGGTTCTTAAACATGCACCCGGCACTCGGGGCGGCAGGTTGCGAACTCCAGCGCTTCCGGCTGAACTCGCTCATGCGGCGCTCGATGGCCTCCGGGTTCCCGGCTTGACCCTGCAGTATCGCGCCGAGCGCGATGTGATTCGTAAGGGTCGCGCAGCCGCGGTATTTCACCTGCAGCTCCGAGGGCGTGCGCTGCTCAATCGAGCCATTCAGAGCCATCACGCGGACCGTCCGTACCACCTCGAACATCGCGCCGCCCATCGCCCCCGCATTCATGCGCAACGCCCCGCCCACGCTCCCCGGTATGCCCTCCAGGAACTCCAGGCCCGACAGACCCCGCCGCTTCGCCTCGACGGCAACGCTCTTTAATTTCGCACCGGCCCCGCCCTCCAGACGCTCTCCGACCACTTCGACTCGGCTGAACGCCGGCTGCGCCAGGCAAATCACCACTCCACGGAAGCCGCCGTCTTTGACCAGCAAATTGGACCCGCGACCCAGGACAAACAGCGGCAGGTTGCGAGCGCCGCAAAATCGCACCACCGCCGCCAGGTCCGGCTCCGAGGCAGGCTCAATGTAAACATCCGCGGGGCCACCGACGCGCAACGTCGTGCGCCGGGCCAGGGGCTCGTTGCGGCGCAGCACAGTCTGGGGCGAGAGTTGCCGCGCCAATTCCTCGAGCGCCTCGCTCGGGTTTGCATTCAACAGGGAGGCTTCCTGCCTCATACCATCCTCCAACCCGGCTCGTGGGCCTGCAGCGGGAACCGCTTCGCCGGCACCGCCGCCCCATCAATAACCTTCAGACTTCCCAGAATGGCTTCCGCAATCTGCTCCGCGGCGCGTGGGGCATGCCATTGCGCGAGTGCGCCCTGCATCTGTTCCCGGGTAGACCCATTTTGCACCAGGTCGGCCAGCACCTGACACAACCCTTCAGGGCTGGCGCCCGCCTGCTCGAGCAACCGCGCCGCGCCTGTCGCCTCGAAAGCGCGGGCGTTGTAGAACTGGTGGTTGTCCGTGGCAAGCGGATAGGGCACCAGCACGGCCGGCACGCGCATCGCCGCGAGTTCCGCCAACGAGGAGGCCCCGGCGCGGCTGATGGCCACGGTAGCTGCCCCCAGAACCAGCTCCATTTCGGAAGCAAACGGGTACACGACCGCTTTCAGTTTCAACGCCTCGTATTTCTGTTTCACAGCCGCGGCATCGGCCGGACCAGCCAAATGGACCCACTGCCACTGGGGAGCCTGTCTAGCCAGCGCCGGCAGCGACGCGGTTACAAGATCGTTGATCCCGCTCGCCCCCTGGCTGCCTCCCATTACCAGCACGACCGGCCGCACAGGGTCAAACCCCAGCGACTCGCGACAAAAGCCCACGTCTCGCGGGCGGAACTGCAGGCGGACCGGTGTTCCCGTGACGGTCACTTGGCGCTGGCGCAAGCAGTTCGCAGCCGAAGGAAAACCGCAAAACGCTCCGTTCACCACCCGGGCAAGCCAGCGGTTTGCGCGGCCCGGAATCGTGTTGGATTCGTGCAGGAACGTTTGGGCGCCCAAGCGCTTGGCCGCCAGGAGCGGCGGCGCGCTGGTGAATCCTCCCATCGCCAGCGCTGCCTCCGGCGGGCGACCTACGAAAGCACTTCTCGCGGCGCGATACGATTGGGCGAAGCCGCGCAGAAACGCGAGCAGATGCCCTCGAGTCAGGCCGACACTCGGCAACGTCAGCACCTCCAAGCCGGCGGCCTGCCGAACGCCCTGCTGATCCACCTCCTTTGGCGAAACCAGCAGCACAACGGAGCAAGCGCGCCGGAGCAGTTGCTCCGCCACAGCCAGACCTGGGAAGAGATGACCGCCGGTACCGCCGCATGCGATCGCAATTCTGGTCAGGCTTGGGCGGCTGTCAGTCATGAGGGCGCTGGGATCGAAACCCGGTGAAACAATCGAGAGACCCGGGTTTCTCGCTCTGAATTCCTGAACGGGTTGCGCGGGCGTCGAAGGCCCGGAATTTGGCGACGGTCGGCCGCGCCTTCACCCAGCGAGTCGGTGCCACGGCCCTGCCGCGCGATGCTTAACAACACTCCGACACTGGTGAGCATC
The DNA here is from genome assembly GCA_035566435.1 of Candidatus Acidiferrum sp. GTDB lineage: Bacteria > Verrucomicrobiota > Verrucomicrobiia > Limisphaerales > UBA8199 > DATMRF01. The sequence continues at coordinate 55,822 of DATMRF010000147.1, read as the reverse complement.
ATCAGCAGATTGGAGCCGCCATAGCTAATAAAAGGCAGCGGTAAGCCTTTGTTGGGCAGCACGCTGGTAACAACGCCGATATTGATGAACGCCTGGAGACCGATTAAGAAAGCAATCCCGGAGCCGAGCAACAGGCCGAAGGTGTCGGGAGCGTGCAGCGCGATGTAAATGCCGCAAATAAGGATGGCCACAAAAGCCACCACCACCAACAAAGTTGCGATTAACCCCAACTCCTCGCCAATCATCGAAAAGATGAAGTCTGTGTGATGCTCAGGAACAAATCCGTATTTTTGCCGGCCGTTACCCAGGCCCAGCCCGGTCCAGCCCCCCGCGCCCAGCGCCAGCATCGCCTGGTAGGCCTGATACCCCACCCCGCTCTTATGTTCCTCCAGGTAGAGCCATCCAAAAATACGCGCTGAGCGCATGTGGTCGTGCCGAAGCGAAACCCCGAGGGCCGTCAATCCAAGCACCACCGGTGGCAGGATGAAACGCCAGCGCACCCCGGCCAGCAGCAGCATGGTGCCGCTGACGGCTGCCAGCAGAACCGTCGTGCCACGATCGGGCTCCGCGAACACCAGGCCCAGAACCACGGCGATGAAGCATCCCGGAAGCAGGACCCCTCGTTTCCACCCGCCCATCTGCCTCTGATACCGCTCGCCGTACCACGCGAGCACAAGGATTAACGCCAGTTTCGCCAACTCGGAAGGCTGGAACCGGAAGCCACCCGTAACGAGCCAGCGGCGGGCGCCGTTGATTTTCGGAGCAAGGTGATGCTCGAACACCAGGGCCAGCAACAGCACAGCCATCCCCAGCAGCGGCCAGGCGGCCCGCCTCAGCCAACGGTAATCCATCAGCGTAACCGCCACGCCAAACGCCAGGCCCAACCCGCCCCACAACAACTGCATCAGCAGGTATTGCGCGCCCTTTTGCACCATGCTCGAGCTATAGAGCATCACCATCCCTAGCGCCAACAGCGCCGCGACACAAAAAACCAGAATGGTGACTGCTAGTCTCATATTCGACCGCAAGCGTCCGGCGCCAGGCTGAACACGTCCGACGTGGCAAATTCCTCTTACCGCGGAGCCACGACCGGCGGCGGCGACGTCCCACCTGGAGCCTGAGCCGATTCAACCGGCGCGACCGGCGGCGCTGAGGTCACCGCGGGCGCGGAAGCTGTTGCCGGAATTTTGAGCTTTTGGCCGACCTTGATTTTATCCGTGGTCAAACTGTTGGCCGAGCGGAGCGCCTTTACCGAGGTCTTGTGGTCGGTGGCAATTTTGATAAGCGTGTCTCCCGACTTGACCACATAGATTTGTTCGCCGGTACCACTGGTCGCAGCCGGAGTCGCCGTGCCTCCTCCAAGGGCGGCGGGTGCAACCGGCGCGGGAATCTTGATCGACTGTCCGATCTTGAGTTTGGTTGGCTCCAGACCGGGATTGGCGTCCATCAGCGCACGGGTAGTAGTGTGGAATTTTCGGGCGATGGTGCTGAAGGTGTCGCCGGCAACGATCTTATAATCGGTGATGGCAGCCGACGGCGGCTCGGTGGGGGCCGGGGGCGTGCCCGTCAGGGGAGGCGGGTTGGTGTCAGCCACCGGCGGGTTGGTGGATTCGGCAAACGCGGGGGCGGCGTTGCTCGCCGTCTGGTCACCCGGCAGAGCGGCCGTCTCGGGCTCCTTCTTGCAGCCCTGCATCAGCAAGGCCAGCAAACCGATGCCATGCACGGCCAACACGACAAAGACTGCGATCTTGACGCGGGCGCGGCCCTGGTTTTTCTGCTCCTGAATGGAGCCTTGGGGAACGAGAGGGCTTGGATTATTCATTGCTATATGAGTTATTTGATTTTCTTAAGCTAGGGTTCGAGGGTTTTGCGGCTGTTGCCGCGGGGTTTTTCCTCAAAAAAAACCCGCGGCGAATGTTTTAGATTTCCGGTTGCGTGTTGGATTGGTTTCACGCCGTCGTAATTTTACCGTTCATATGGGGGTCGCCGGTCAAGGCACCCCTACGTATTGATTTCACTGCCTGGCAAAAGATTTCACCGCGGTGTTGATAATTTCGAAACTGGTCGAAGCCCGGGCACGCCGGTGAAAACAAAACTACATCGCCCGAAACCGCACTTTTTGCCGCTTCAGCTACTGCTTCTAACAGCGAAGCCGTAACCTGGCAAGGAGTAAAAAGGCTCCACGCGGCGCGAATTTTTTCGCTCGCTTCGCCGATTAGGAAAGCGCGTTTGACGCGCCTGGAGAGCGCGGGGCCCACATCGTGGAATTCGAGGCCTTGATCCCGGCCGCCCGCGATCAACCAAACGTTGGCTTCGCCTCCCGGGCCCGACCGGGCGGTCAACAGTGCTTTTTGCAGCGCGTCCACATTGGCCGCTTTCGCGTCGTTAATGAACTGCACGCCTTCCATTTCCGAGACGAGTTCGCAACGATGCGGGCCGGAGGTGCAGGTCTTTAGCGATTCCACCATGTTCTCGAGCGGAAGGCGCAACGCGTGGCCGACCGCAAGGGCAGCCATGAGGTTTTCCGCGTTGTGGGGGCCGCGGAGCTGGCAATGGGCAGTGTCTAGCAAAGGACCCGACCAGTTCGGAATGCGGCTGATGACCAAACCGCGGTCCAGGTACAGGTCGGCAGCCGGGTCGGTCGCGCTAAACGTAATGGTCTTGGCGGGCACCGGGAGAATGAGCTGCTGAAGACAGGAGAGGGCCTCACGCTGAATGATCGCCCAATCAAAAGCTTGTTGATTGCGAAACAAACCGGCGGTGGCTCGAGCATAATCGGCCGCGTCGGCGTAACGATCCAGGTGGTCGGGAGCCAGGTTGAGAAGCACGGCGACTGCGGGCCGGAAGAATTCGGTGCCTTCCAGTTGGAACGAGTTGGCCTGGAGGATCAGAAAGTCCAGGTCTTTCGTCTGGTCGGCAACCGAACAGACTGGCCGCGCGCGGTGGCCGGCGACGAGGGCCTTGCGATGGTTATGGACGAGCAACCGCTCGATCAACCCCGCGGTGGTGCTCTTTCCGTTGGTGCCGCTGATGACGATGCTTAAGCATTTCGCCGTTTGAAAGCCCAGCTCCAGCTCGCCGAGCATTGGCACGCCGGCCGCTTTCACGGCCAGGACCACGGGCGAGTTGGCGGGCACCGCCGGACCGAGTACGGCGAGATCGAAGTCTCCCGGCGGCGGCAGCACCGTACCCAACGCCACCTCTACACCAAGCCCGCGCAGTTTCTCGGCTCCGGAGCGCAGCTCGTCGGTGTCCCGGCAATCCACACCCACAACCCGGGCGCCGAGGCGGCGCAGCAGCTCGCAAGCGGCCTGGCCGCGCCCGCCGAGGCCGATCACGAGCACTGGCTTGTTATCGAGTTTGAGCATCCGGGTTCATGCTTATCTGAGTTTGAGCGTGCTCAACGCCACGACCGCGCAGAGCACTCCCAGAATGTAGAATCGCATCACCACCTGGGATTCGTACCAGCCCTTTTTTTCAAAGTGATGGTGGATAGGAGCCATCAGAAAAAGCCGCTGCCCGGTTCCGTGCCTGCGTTTGGTGTAGCGAAACCAGCCCATTTGCAGAATGACGGAGCCGGCTTCCATGACGAACACGCCACCGGCGATGATTAACACGAGCGGTTGATGGATGAGCACCGCGATGATTCCCAGCGCGCCGCCCAGGGCGAGCGAGCCGGTGTCGCCCATAAAGACCTGCGCCGGATGACAGTTGAACCAGAGAAAGCCGAGACCAGCCCCGAACATCGCGGAGCAAAAGACCGTCAATTCCCCGGCGCCCGGCACATGCGGGATGAGCAGGTAAGTCGAGGCCACTCGGTCCCCGGCAAGGTAGGTGAGCACGAGAAAGACCAGCGAAACAATGAGAGTGCAGCCAATCGCCAGGCCGTCCAGACCATCGGTTAGATTGACCGCGTTGGAGCTGCCGACCAGCGTCAGTGTCGTCAGCACGATGCCCAGGGCGGCTCCAATCGCGATCGGGTATTTGTAGAACGGCACCATCAGAGTTGACACCAGATTGCTGGAAATGGACGATTTATTCTCCGGCAGCCGGAGATCGCTGCACGCTGGCAGCTTCCAGAGATAAACCGCGACGAATAGCGCCAGCGCGACTTGCACCCAGAGTTTGACCTGTGGCCTGGCGCCCCCGCCGCTCTGCTGAGTGGTCTTTGCATAATCGTCGTAAAAACCCAAGCCCGTCAGCACGACGACAGAGAGCAGCGTCAGTTCGACAAGTGGATTCCATTGCGCCCACAACAGAGTTGTGAAGTTCAACGCCAGCACGATCAGGATGCCGCCCATGGTGGGCGTGCCCTTCTTGCTCAGCAACCGGACCTTCATGTCGCCCGCCGACTCGGCCTTGTCCTTGTAGTCTTGGCCGAATTTCAACCGTTTCAACCAGGCGATGACGGGGGGTCCCAGCCATAAGCTGATCACCAACGCGGTCACTGCGGCGCCGGCGCTGCGCACCGTGATGTAACCAAACAGCCGCAGCGCGGACAGCCGCCCGGCCCACGGCGTATTGGCCGACCAATCGAGCAGGTGTTGGCTCAAATAATACAGCATTCAGTTTTTTCCGGCGGCCTCGCCGGAGCGAAGCCCGTCGGCAATACGCTCCAGACGGGTGGCGCGCGACGCCTTCAACAGCAGCACGTCGCCTTCTTTGACGAACTGCTTCACGGCTGCCGCCGCAGATTCTACGTCCGCAAATTCGAAGACGCGGTTCAACCCGGCGCTCCGGGCGCCCCGAGCCATCGTCGGCGCCATCTTGCCGACCGCGAACAACTGGGCGATTCCCAATTCCGCAGCACGCCGGCCGACCTCCTCGTGGGCGGCCTCACTGTGAACGCCCAGTTCAGCCATGTCACCTAGCACAGCTACACGCCGACCCTTGCAAGGCAGCGCTTGCAACGTCTCGAGCGCCGTTAACATGGAATCGGCGTTCGCATTGTAGGCATCATCAAGCACGCGCACACCGTTCGACTCCCAGAGTTGCAGGCGCATCCTGGCCGGCTGGCACTCCGCCAGGCCGCGTTCGATTTCGGCGCGGCTCAGTCCCAATTCCGCTCCCAGCGCAATGGCAAACAACGCATTCAGCGCCTGGTGACGGCCGAGCAAATGGATTCGATAGTCGCCCGTGAACTCCGGTTTCGGCGCCTCCACGCGGAAAGTCAGTCCCTGCCGCCCCAGGCGCAACGCGCTGGCTTGCCAATCGTTGCCCTCGCCCAGGCCCAGCCGTACCACGGTCGCGGAGGTGCGCCCGACCATGCGGTCAGTCCAGGCGCTGTCGCCGTTCACGAGCAACTTGCCGGTAGCCGGCAGCAGCTCGGCCAGCCAGCCTTCCTCCCGGACAACTCCCTCGAGATCCCCGAAAAACTCCAGATGCTCGCGGCCGATGCTGGTAAGGATCCCGTAGTCCGCTCGAACCATCCGCAACAGCGGCTCCAATTCGCCCGGATGGTTGGTGCCGACTTCAAGCACCGCCGCCTGATGGCTCCTTTCGAGTCTGAGCAGCGTCAAAGGAACGCCGATGTCGTTGTTGAAGCTGGCCTCGCTCCATAGGGTCGCCAGCCTTTGCCTCAGCACGGAGGCGATAAGTTCTTTAGTGGTGGTCTTCCCATTGGAGCCGGCGACGGCCGCAATCGGGAGACAAAAATCCTTTCGATACGCGGCCGCGAGACGCCCCAGCGCCTTGCGGGTATCGTCCACGGCGATCACCGCGCACCGGCCCGCGTCCGCTACAACGTGGCCGTGGCCCACCACTACGGCCGCCGCCCTTTTGGACACGTCGCTCAGGAAATCATGACCATCAAACCGCTCACCGCGAAGGGCTACGAATACATCTCCTGCCTGCGTCTTGCGTGAGTCGGTGCTGACCCGGAAAACGGTTGCCGCCGGAGAACCGCTTTGCAGCTCTCCGGCGCAGGCCGTGACTACGAATTGTAAGGAACGAGCTTCCATCAACGCATCAGGTTTCTGCCAGCAGGATGGCCCGCCGCAAGCTATCTGCGCGCTGGGCGAACGCCGGTTCGCAACGTTCGCGCAATGCCAGCAGGACGGTGTCAACCGAGTCGGCGGGGCCTGGGGGTGGCAGCTCCTGCCGAGCCGGTATCCCTCGGGCATGGCTGTCCTGGCTGGTCGCCGCGACAAACAGGTGGTGCGAGATAAACGGAAGTGAACTCATGTTAGCCTTTCATGGTTTTTGCGGTTACATCACTATGGGAAGGCGGCGGCCGTTTTTAGCGGGGGACTGTCCGCTGGCGCCGCGAGAGTGGCCGGGATGGAAGGCGCGATCGCATCCTCGGGGCGGATATTCAGGTAATCGGCGGCGCGCTCGGCGATGGCTTTGAAAGCCGGGGCTGCAACCTGTCCGCCATAAAAGCCTTGCTTGGGTTCGTCCATCGTGATGGAAATGCACAGTTCGGGATTATCCGCTGGAAAGAAACCGATGAACGAGGAGAAATATTTACGCACGTAAAAACCATTCTCGACCTTCCAGGCAGTGCCGGTTTTGCCGGCGACCGTGTAGTGTTCGAGGGCGGCTTTCGGGGCGGTGCCCTCCGGTGAAACTACCGTCTTAAGCGCCTGGACCATCTCTTTTGCAGTCGATTCGCTGACGACCTGCCGGACCCGCTGAGGTGAATAGCTTGCCACGACGTTATGCTGGCGGTCCTCCAGCCGCTCGACCAACATCGGCCGCATAAGCCAGCCCTGGTTCGCAATCGCGCACATGGCCATCACCATTTGCAGACGTGTCACGGACAGACCTTGGCCCATCGGAAGCTGGGCGACCGAGACTTTGCTCCACCGGCTCACGGGATAGACGACCCCGTGCGCCTCGGCGGGCAGCGGAATTCCGGTGATACTGCCAAACCCGTAATCCCGAATGTAATCGTACAGCCGGGCTGGTCCCATTTTCACGCCGATCTTGCCCGCGCCGATGTTCGAGGATTTCGTGATGATGTTTTCCACCGAAAGGACTCCATAACGCTCGTGGTCGTGGAGTGTATGGCCGCCGTAAGACCACGCTCCGTGCTCGCAGTCAAAGGTATCGGTCAGTCGCACCAGACCGTCGTTCAGCGCGCCGGAAACGACGACGATTTTGAAGGTCGAACCTGGCTCGGCGAGGTCGGTTACCACCCGGTCGCGGCGAGCGTCCGCCGTCGCGCCGCCAAGATTGTTTGGATCGAAGTTCGGCAAGGTGGCCATAGCGAGAATTTCGCCTGTGCGCGGACGGCTCACGATCCCTGAAATGCTGATGGGCGAATGCTTCTCCAAAGCCACGGCCAATTCCTGCTCGACAATGCTCTGCACCACTGAATCGATGCTGAGCACCACGTTAAGCCCGTCGTGAGCTTCGATATCCTGCTCCCGCCAGCTCACCAGCTCGCGGCGCTGGCGGTCCCTTTCGGTGACGCGCCAGCCGCGCACGCCGGCCAGCTTGGAGTTTAAGGTCAGCTCGATACCGTCTCTGCCGACAATCTCCCGCACAGGGACCTCCCCAACCCGCTTCTCTTCCGAGACGGCGTAGCCCAGGACATGCGCCGCCAGTCGCTGGCTGGGATATGCGCGCATGGGTTCGCTCTCCGCAAAAACCGCCTTGAGTCCGAGGTTGCGCAAAGCTGCGACCGCCGCTTTGTTGGTCGAGACATTCCTGGCTAGGCCAGAGGAAAGGTTGGTCATTGCCGATTGTATCTTTTCCCAAGTCTCAACCGGTAACCTCCTCTTAAGCACCACATGGAGGTTAGTGATGGTCTCGCCGTTGGTGTTTTGGCGGAGACATGGAGTGAGCAACCGTGCGAGCTTGCTCTCCTCGGCCTGGAGCAGCGGGGCAAGGACACGGGCGACCTGACCCTGGTAGTTGCCGATGAGCCCCGGTTCCGCGCAAACCGTCTTCGTCTCAACGGTGGTGGCCAGGAGGTTGCCCTTGACATCGACGATATCCCCACGGCGAGGCTCCAGCAGCAACTCGCTCTGCGTATTCTGCTGGGCCAGGGCGCTCAGCTCCTCGTGCCGCAGCACCTGCAGGTCGAGGAGTCGGTAGCCCAGCCCGGCGAAAGCCAGGCCCAGCAACAGCGTCAACCAAAGCAGCCGGCGCAATAAAATTCGTGTCGCCATTTTGAAAATCACCGCCTGCCCGCGGCGATCGGTTCCTCATCCGACGGCGTCACGGGCGGCGGTAAAATACTTGTCATTCCCTGCCGTTTCCGGCAGCCTGGTTCGGTCCTAACTTGCCGCTCGCCCGCGGCGATCGGTTCCTCATCCGACGGCGTCACGGGCGGCGGCAAAATCGAGTGGTCGTTCATTTTATTCGGCTTAGTGTCCCGAACTCATGGCAACGGTGACTCGCCCTGGTTTTGGGCGGCGTACTGCCGTTCCGCATTCGCGCGGTGAGTTTCGGCGGCCGGTTCGGTCAGGACCCAGATTTGGCTTGGTTGCGGCCTCATGAGGCCGAGGTTCAGTTTCTGAATCTGAGCTTCCAAGTATTGGGGCCCGCACATGGTCGCCAGTTGTTTGCTCAGCTTTTCATTTTGGTCTTCCAACTGCCCCAACCGGATTTCGCGGCTTCGAATCTGCCGTCCCAGCCTGTCGATCTGGTCTTTCTGCCAAACATACCCCACCCCAGCCCCCCCGATGAGGATGCACAGCAGAAAAGCTTTGAGCGCCGGCCCGAAGCGGGCGGCCGCCGACTGCGATTTACGATTCCGAGCCATAAATGAAACCCATAGGGCCTAAATCACTCATATCTTTTCCATCACTCTCAATTGGGCGCTTCGGCTGCGCGGGTTTTGAGCCAGCTCCCCCGCACCGGGCTTCACCGCTTTGCGGCTTACCCACGTCAACTCCGGCGCGCGCGGCTCGCGCAACTCTGGAACATCCACTCCTCCGGTGAATGTGTAATCCCGCGCCCGCGCGCGCCCGAAATCTTTCACCACCCGATCTTCCAGCGAGTGAAACGTGATCACCGCCAGCCGGCCGCCAGGGCGCAACAACTTAAGCGCCCCCGCCAACCCCTGCTGCAAACTTCCCAGCTCGTCGTTCACCGCCATGCGTAAAGCCTGAAAAACCCGCGTCGCCGGGTGCGTCTTCTTTCCGCGCCGCGGCGCCAGCCGCTCGATCAACTCGGCCAATTGGCGCGTCGTCTCAAACGGCCGGCGCTCCCGCTCGCGCACCACAGCCCGCCCGAAACGCCGCGCATCCCGCTCGCCGCCCAGTTCCCAAAAGAGCTTCCCCAGTTCTTCCGCGCCCGCCGTATTGACCAGTGCGGCGGCCGTGAGCGGCTGCCGCGTGTCCATCCGCATGTCCAACGGCCCATCCTGCTGGAAACTGAACCCGCGCGCTGCTGTGTCCAGTTGCGGCGAACTCACACCCAAATCCAGCAATACTGCGTCGCAGCTCGCCGTCGGCACCCAATTTGGCAGCTCCGAAAAGTTTGCCTGGCGGAGCTCGAAGCGCCCGGCAAACCCAGCCAGCAGCCGCCGTGCGGCTTCAATGGCGGCGCCATCGCGATCGCACCCATACAACCATCCAGTCGGCGAACTCGCGGTCAAAATGGCTGCCGCGTGTCCACCCCCACCGATCGTTCCGTCGGCGTACCGCCCGCCGGCCTTCGGCCTCAGCGCCTCCAGCACCTCTGCCAGCATTGCGGGTTGATGAATGAATTCCGGCACTGTGCATTGGCTTCCTGCCCGCTATACCTTGCCCGCCCCGAAGAGCCGGCCGGCAACTTTCTCCCAGCCGCCGTCCGCCGGCTTTTCGACGGCCCGGGGGTCCTGCGGTTTGACGGGAACGATTTCAACGTCGCTATCGCTCAGGTCATTCCTCACCACTCGCACCCTCTCCAACAATAATTCAGCCTGAACCATCGGCTTCGCAGATCGCGGCGCTGCACGCACCGGCGTGTGCTCGCGCCGAAGCACCAGCAACGATTTCAGTTTGCCGGCGCAGCGGGCCAGGGTGCCGTGCCCTTGGGCTTGGGGAGATGTTGCGGCAACCACTCCCGCACTAGTGGCGCTTGCGGTGACGGTTGCCCCACCAACGGGGGACGGCCCTTCGCTTTCGGCCACAGACGCCAGGACCGGGGTCGGAAAGACGGGCTCTACCGGCTCATTCCCTGCTCTGTCTGGCGCGAGAGCCGCCGATTGGGCCGTCTCCGGTCTGGCCGTGGCGCGGAATGGGTTCTTCTTCCCTCCAAACTTGGGCAAAGCCCCCTGCCGGCTGAGGTGGTATCGGGTTTCGGGATTTTTTGAGCCGACCAGGCTCCGTCCCGCCGTTAGCAATCGCAACAGGCTCATAAATCACTCCATGAGTTTGAACGCTTCCTGCGCCATGATCGCGTCGGACGCCTTGACCTTGTCATAGCGCTCCGGATTCCATATCTCGAACCGGTCGAGCAAACCGACCAGGACCGCCTGGTCGGTTATGCTCGCCGCTTTGGCCATCTCCTCCGGCAAACAAATCCGCCCGACTTTATCCAGTGGTGCCTGCACCGATTCGCTTCCTATGAACCGTTTCAGCACCACTTTGCTCGGGTCACTGTTCGGCATTGTGTCGATATCCCGCATCAGCACAGCCATCTGCTCTTGGGGTAAGGCACGGAGGCAGGGTCCTTCTTTGGCTTTGGGCCAAAGCACAAGCGTGAACTCGCCCCCCGGCTGCTGGGGACGCCACTTCGCCGGGATCTGAACACGACGTTTCTCATCAACCCCATGACGGTAAGACGAGTTATAGTACGTCGGCTCTATGTGCTCTTTCGGGTCCATCACTTATTCACAGGCAAAACCAAACCTGCACTCTTGCCCCACAACACCCCACTTTTTCCCACTTTACCCCATTATACGTCAACAGTTTTCTTTCATAGTTATTAAAAAGTTATTCACAATTTCGCCCCGGACCTGCTAAACCAATGGTTAACAGTGGTGCTCTGCAATATGTAACGTTACAAATGTCTTTCCGGGCGGTTTCGAAGCCTGAATCGCTCATAGATCCTCACAAAACTTCCCGATTGTCACTCGCTTGCCATGTAACGATCCTCGCCTTGTGCGAACAGCCGACTTCGATTACGAACTGCCGCCAGAACTGATCGCGCAAACGCCAGCGCCTCATCGAGACCAATCCCGGCTCATGGTGCTCAATCGTGCGTCGGGCCGATTAGAGCATCGCCAGTTTGGCGACCTGCTCGACTACCTGGAACCGGGCGATGTTCTGGCCCTGAACAATTCGCGAGTCATCCGTGCGCGGCTGCGTGCTGTGAGTGCCAGGACCGGAGGCCAGTTCGAGGTTTTGTTGCTCGAAGAGAACGGCCTGAACGATTGGTGGGCGCTCATGCGGCCGGGGAAGAGGGCGAGAATCGGGACGCAGATTATTTTCCACGCTCCACAGGGCCGGCCCGCCACAGTGCGAGCGACGGTGCTCGCGGCGAACGCTGATGGGCACCGGCGATTGCACTTCACCGGGACTTCGAACATCCTCGAGGCCCTTGGGGAGCTCGGCGAGGTGCCGTTGCCGCCTTATATTGAACGTGTGAAAGCCACCCACATGGCTTTGGATCAGGAACGATACCAAACGGTTTACGCGGGGCCCGGAGGCTCGGTGGCTGCGCCCACTGCCGGTCTGCATTTTACGGAAACAGTGCTGACTGACGCCCGCTCGCGCGGCGTGCAGGTTTGCTTTCTCACGCTGCATGTGGGCGCGGGAACTTTCGCGCCGGTCAAGACCGAAAACATCGCCGGGCACGTCCTGCACGAGGAACGGTACGAGCTGAGCGAACCGGCCGCACGGCTCATCAACCAGGCCAAGCAAGCTGGCCGCCGCGTCATCGCCGCGGGCACCACCACCGTGCGAGTCCTCGAAAGCGTCGCGGCGCAGAACCACGGGCGGCTCGCCGCTAGTGCCGGCAGAACCCGAATTTTTATTTTCCCGCCTTACAATTTCAGTATCGTGGACCGGCTGCTGACGAATTTTCACCTCCCGCGCTCCAGCCTGTTGATGTTGGCGAGCGCCTTCGCAGCTCCGCAAGAAACTCGCGGCCGCGAACTTTTGCTTGCGGCCTATGCCGAAGCGGTTCGCCGGCGGTACCGCTTCTTCAGTTACGGCGATGCAATGCTCATCCTATGAACCCTGCACGTCACGCCGCCGGAGCCAGCCATCGCGTTTCACACATCACGCATCGCGCATCACGTTCCGCCCCCCTCCCCTTCGTCATCATCAACATGGCAATGACCGCCGATGGCAAGATCGCTACGGCGAACCGCGGCGTTTCCTCCTTCGGAAGCCGTCGCGACCAACAACACCTGCTCGAACTGCGCGCCACCGCGGACGCAGTCATGGCTGGCGCGCGGACAGTGGACTTGAACCGCGTCACGATGGGCCCCGGGCCAGCCAAGTATCGGCGCCTGCGCCTCCGGCGCGGTCTGGCGGAGTACAATCTGCGAATCATCGTCAGTCGCTCAGGCTCAGTGAACCCCAACGCGGAGCTCTTCAAACACAGGTTTTCCCCAGTCATCATTCTCACAACCAGCAGCGCTCCGGCGTCGCGCCGCAAACGACTTTCCAGTCTGGCCAGCGAGGTGAAGGTCTGCGGAACCAGAGCGATTGATTTCTCCGCCGCGTTCCGCTGGCTCCGGCGCAACTGGAACGTCAAATGTTTGCTCTGCGAAGGCGGCGGTGAAGTGAACGATGCCTTGTTCCGCGCCGGCCTGGTGGACGAACTCCACCTCACGGTCTGCCCGAAAATCTTCGGCGGAGGCGACGCTCCCACCATCACCGACGGCCGCGGCGTCAGCTCGCTCGCTGCCGGGCACCGCCTGCGCCTCAAATCCGCCAAACGCCTCGGCAACGAAATGTTCTTCGTCTTCCGCTCACGTTCGTTGCAGGAGACTAGGAAAGAAGTTTCCGAAGCTGATCTCAGAACATGAGTTGTTGGACAATTCTAAAGGCGAGTTCCCCTTCCATGGACGTTCGAGGGTGGTGTGCGCCCGTCCTCAACGCACCAGGACAACGTTACTCCGCCCCCCAAGGCACGATGAATGACTGGAGCGAGAGACGTCGTTCTTCTGCACAGGTTTTTTCGGTTCCAAGGTGCAGGTTGCAGTCTGCGAGTTATGATCGTGAACTTGCAACTTTCAACCTTCAACTTTCAACCTTCAACTTCAGCAAAAGAGACCGAGGAAGAAACGTTCCTGCGCCTGGCCCGGCTTTCGCCCGCGGACTATGACCACGCCCGGTGCAAAGAGGCCCGCCGGCTCGGGGTTCGCGTCCGGGTGTTGGATAAGCAAGTCGCCCGGCGCCGTTCGCAACTGGACGACGCGCAAGCGGATGTGGTCATCCTGCCCCAGCTGAAGCCCTGGCCCGAGCCCATCCTCGACGCTCCGGCGCTCTTTTCTCAAGTCTCCGGGGCTTACTCCCGGCGCATCGTCTTTCCGGCCGGCGGCGCCGACGCCACCACCTTGTGGACCGGCGACGCCCATGTCTTCTGGGTCTTCCACATCACACCGCGGCTCAACTTCCTTTCGGCGGAGCCTGGCTGCGGCAAGAGCACGGCCCTGGAAGTTATCGGCACGTTGGTCCCGCGGCCCTTGAGCGCCGACAGTTTTACCCCGGGCGTCATGATTCGCGTCGTGGATGTGCGGCCCCCGACCCTGGTGCTCGACGAGTTGGACGCTTACCTGCGCGCCAACAACGAATTGCGCGGCCTGCTCAATGCCGGCCACAAACGTGGCGGCTGCGCCTACCGCTCCGAAGGCGGCGGCAACAAAGTGCGCGCCTTCAAAGCCTTCGCGCCGGCGGCGCTGGCCGGCCTGGGCACCCTGCCTGCAACGCTGCGCGACCGTTCCATCCTCATCCACCTGGTCAAGGCCAAGGAAGGCGAAATCCTCGAGCCATTTGACCCGCAACACGCCGCCCTGGAGCAGGAGCTGGGACGCAAGCTGGCGCGCTGGGCCAAGGACAACCTCGCCGCCATCCAGGCGTGCAAACCGGCGCTGCCTCCGGGCATCTTCAACCGCGTGGCCGACAACTGGCGGCCGCTCTTTGCCATCGCCCAGATGGTCGGCGGCGTCCAGTTGACGACTCGGCCGTGGTCGTGCTGGGCGATATCCGCAGGATTTTCGCACTGTCCGTGAAGCGGGGTGTTAATGAGATAGCCTCCAGCGATTCGCGAATATACTCTGAGCCCAACGGCTGCCTCCCGTTGACTCCACGCTTTGGTTCGGCGGTGTCTTCATTCTGTCAGCAGTGCGGCACCGTCAATTTGGTGCGCGATAATCTTGTAGTCGGAATCTGTAACCCCTTTGAACAGGGTGAACGTCTCCTGAGCTGAATGCTTCGAGTAATTGACCTGACATTGCAGCGTTACCGTCGTGCCTGCTCCGAAGGTGCCGGCCTGGGTGAAGGCACGCCAGCCGGTGATGGTGTGGTTTTGGTACGTACCCAGTTTCGACGTCAGGCGCGCCAAGGCCTTGCTCCACTCGTCTTTGGTGGTCTTCTGGAAGAACTGGTTGCCGTAACCGGCAAGTGCCTCATCAAAGCCATTGGTCGAGATCGTTTGAAAATGCCTCGTGAGGACCTTGTTCGCGTTCTCCTTCGCATTGGTGATGCCGCACCCGGTGAGAACAGCGAAACAGAGCACCAAGGTGGCGAACGTGAAGGCCCAATACCGCGTTAATGTTTTCATATATGTGTTGCCGCCGAACGGGCTTGCTCATACACGCCGGAGCAGCAATGTTCGATTGCCAAACAGTGCACGAATCCGACGTCCATTACAGCAAGCGTTAGGTCGATGCATTTTCATCCATCGCTTTCTTGAACGCCACGTGGACCACCAAGTCAACGCGGTGGGCGTCGAAGTCAACGTAATGCGGCGTAATGTAACGCAAAGTACGAGCGCACTGATCGCAAGTCGGCAACATCAACGAAACCTCCACGGTCTTGTTGTATCGCTCCATTCTGTCAATGAGCCCAAGCGGCTTAATAAAGCGAGCGATGAACCCACCAAGACCAGAGGTGAACGTCGTGCCCTGTGGCTCTGATGCCGCGGTCAGCCGCCTCGTATTGGTGGTCGGAGCCCCACAAGAATGACACACGCCCGGCAATCGCTGCCCAGAGCGGATACCGACCAAAACTTTGGTCAAGTCTGTGTCTTTCCGGTCATTCGCACTCTTGCCGCAGGACGGACACGTACCGTCCGCCATTGGAATGACCTTCCGGTAACAGTGTGGACAAGGCTCGATATTCATGTGGCAAGCCGCAGCCTATTGAAAAGTTGAGCGACCGCCACCCTAAACGCAAGCTTGAGCTTGGAGAGCACATCCAAACCCCCACTGGGTGGCGAGCCGAGGCCCCGTGCCAAACGGCAACTGTTTCTTCTAGCGCCGGATCCGCAGGCGATAAAACGCCTGGTTTGCGTCTGCGGTGCTTTCCAAAAGGACAGGGGTCCACGCATTCAGGTCGAAGGATTTTTCCACCATGATCGCATAACTCCCGCTCGGCCCGACCATCGCCCGCTGGTCGGGCAGGACAAAGGCATCCTCGGCAACGAAGTATGAAATGAACTTGCCGCCGGGAAAAGGCACGCCGCTGCTGAGCGCCAACGTGCCCGGCCCGGTGAATTCCGCGGGGCGGTTGGGTTCCATGGTGAAGGACACAAAACTGCTGCCGGGGCGGGAGAAACTCGCATTCACCGGCGCCGGAACGCCGAACGGGCGCATCGTCTGGTTGGTGGCAATCTGAATTCCAACGGGGTCGATCGCAATCCCCTGGCTGCGAATCGCCGAGTTCGTAACCTAATTGGGGTCCGCCTTTCCCGCCCCCCTTTTGCGAGAAAACCTCACGGATGTAAGGAGGTGAACTCTTGCGGCACTACGGGACCATTTATCTCCGGAACTGAACACGGGGCGGCGCTGTGTGGTGCCAGTTTGCGCGTTCCGTCAACCTTAGAAAGGAATGCACCCTAACAGTCAGGTTCAGGGCGCCCAACTCAGGCGGTAAAAGGCGTAGGCAGGCGGGCCGCTGAGGTCGCTGAAATTGTCCGAGCAGATGAACAGGCCACTTGCCGGAGCGTTCGTCGTGAGGATGGTGGTCCAACTCAGGAGGTTGGTGGAGCGCTGGACGTCAAAGATGTGGCCGGGCGTGCCGGAAAAACTGATCGTTACCGGGTCGCCACCGGGATTGGTGAGGCCGCCCACCGTGGCGGTGACCGTGCCCGAATTGGTGACGGTCACGCTGACCGCGGCTGAATCGACCGACTCCAAGCCGTCATAGATTGCGCGCGCAAGAATGGAGTAGTTTCCCGCCGGCATGCCGGCCCACGAATACTTGTAAGGCGGAGTGAGCGCTTCTCCCAGCAAGGTCGCGTTCGTGTTGTAGAATTGCACCTTGGAGATGGTATGGTTGCCATTGGTGGTGACCGAGGCGGATAACAGGATATTGGAAGCGGCATTGAACGAACTACCGTTGGTCGGAGCGGTCAACGCCACCGACGGAACACCGGTGAGCGCCGCGGCCAGGAGACCGCCAATTTGGGCGGCCGTGAGCGTCTTGTTAAAAACCGCCACTTCATCCATCGCCCCGTTGAAGTAGTGGCCGGTATTGTTTCCCAGAAACGCTGTGTTGGTGAAAATTATGGGGGGCGTAAAAAAGTAGTACAGGCTGATGGGGTAGGATGCCAGCGTCGAGTTGGTGGCCAGGTAAAACGCGCCATTGTTGGTTGGCACACCCACAACGAGCGCGACGAAGGTCCATTGATTGGATGGCACTGTGAGCGACGAACCGTATGAAAAGCCGTCCCGCTCGTAGTTGAGAGTGTTGTTGTTGAAAGTGTAACTCCCGAAGCCAAACCAAAAGCTGTTCGTGCCACCCCAGGACACAATACCCGAGTTGGTTCCCTGCGAGCCGCCGGACTTGAGCCACGCGGTGATGGTGAGGTTACTGCTGTTTAGGTTTAGCGCAGGAAACGAGATGCTGGTATCCGCGCCATCGAATTGATACGCGGTGTTGGCCGCCTCAAAGCCCGGGAACGCAGGAGCAGTCGGACCACTCGTGCCGAGGACCAAGCTCCCATTGTTGGTCCCGTTGTGCGCGCGCGCTGAGTCGAAGGCAGTGGTGCCGGAAGTCTCGTTCAAACGCCAATAGGCGACGGGACCCAGGTTGAGCACGGCATTCGTATAGGTCGATGTGAAATTGGGGAAAGGAGTTGTTACGGTGACCGACGCGGACGCCGCGGCGCCAAAGCCGTCGTTGACGGTGTAATTGAACGCGTCCACGCCGAACCAATAATCAAAGGGGGTATACATCACATTGGTCCCGGCGATGACGGCCGTGCCGCGCCCGGGGTGGTTCACGGACTGGATGGTCAGCGGCAGATTGTAGGGATCAGTGTCGTTGGCGAGGACGGCAATAGTGACAGGGGTACTCGGCGTGGTGTTGGTAATATCGTTCCCCGGAGTCGGCGGAAGATTGGTGACGGTGATGTTCACTGGCAATGAACTCACCACGTTGGCGCCATCGTAAATAGCCTGCGCCACAAAAGTGAGAGGCCCTGCGGTTGCCCCGGACAATGTTGCCTGGTAAGGCTGTGTTGTGGATTCTCCAACCAGACTCGAGCTGTTGTAGAACTGCACCTTGCCGATGCTGTGGCCGTTGGTTGTTACGGACGCGGTCAACAGGATGTTCGAGAGCGCGACAAATGAACCGCCGTTAGCCGGCGCAGTGAGTGTGACCGCCGGCAACAAAGTCTGTGCAGAGGCAAGCTGGTTTGCGACCTGTGTGGGTGTGAGCAAGTGATTGTAAATGGTCACCTCATCAATGCCGCCCCTAAAATGGTCGGAGGGGCTGGCGCCAATGTAAGACGCGCTGTCAAAGGCAGCCGCAGCATTCGCCCCAGAGCTCGTCCACGAAGCCAGGGTGGAATTCGTGGCCATATAAATCACGGTATTGGTGGGGCTGACCACCAGCGCAACGAATGTCCACTGGTTAGTCGGGACCAGCAGGGTTGAGGTGAGAAGATTTCCGTTCCAATAGGCCGAAAGTGTATTGTTTGAATCGCCGAACAGGAACTGTCCGCCGGCATTGCCAGCCCCTTGCCAGGAGAAAATGCCCGGGGAGTGCCCTTGCGCTCCATTGAGATTGACCCAGGCCGTGATCGTAACGGTATTGGTGTTCAGGTTCAGCGCTGGAACGGCGACGCTGGCAGTCGTGCCATCGAACTGGTAGGCAGTATTGCTCGAGTCAAAGCCCGGGAACACCGGCGGAGTGGGGCCCTTGACGCCCAGCACCAGGCTGCCACGATTGGTACCGTTGTATCCACCCACCGAGTCATAAGCAGTTGCGCCTGCGGTTTCGTTCAGACGCCAATAGGCGACCGGCCCCGCCCCAGCGGCCTGGCCGTAGTATGGGGGTGGCTCAACCACCGTCAGCGTTATGGCGCCGCTCCCGGAGCCAAAGCTATTCGACGCCCACAGGGTGTAAGTCCCCGAGTTTGTCGTTTGCAGATTGGTTAGTGTAAGTGTCGGGCTGTTCGCGCCCGCCAGGTTCCTGCCGTTGTATGTCCATTGGAACCCCAGGGCCGGCTGGCCAACGACCGACGGGCTAAAGGTCGCGCTCGAGCCGACGTAGTTGGTCACACTCGCCGGCGTGAGGACAATGGTAGGCGGTCCGAGTGCGATACGATACGCCCCTCGCCCGTGGGTGGCCGCCAAAAGGTAATTTCGCGCCCAGGCCAGATTCAGCACCTGGACGTTGGCCGGACCTTCGTTCGCTGGAGACCACGTGAGACCCTGGTCCGCGGAGCCGAAAACGCCGAGATCCGAGCCGACGTAAACGTAACTCGAATTGAACGGCGCGACCACCACCGAATGAAGCGGTGCGGCCGGCAGTCCGGAGCTGAGGTTGGTCCAGTTCGTGCCGCCATCGGTCGTGCGGTAGAAATTGTTCGGACCGAACCCAGAGAAGCAGGCATAGACGGTATTGGCATTGTTCGGATCCACCGCCAGCCCGGTGCATGCGTTGACCGAACCCGGACTCTTCCGCGTCCATATCGGCCGAGCCCCGGTGCCGTTGGTCGTTTGATAGACGACGCCGTCGTTATAGCCGATCCAGATGATGTCCGAGTTGCCTGGTGTAACGGCAATCGCGCTGATAAATGAGAGATCCAACCGCGGGTTGGGGTTGTTGGTGGTGATGCAGGTCCACGACGGCGTGGGCGCTTTGACATTCACGCTGCGCCAAAGATTGCTGCCGCCGGCAAGCATCGTATTGGGATTGTTCGGATCCAGAACGAACGGGGCGATGAAGCTGGCGCTGTGCGGCGCGTCGGGATCATCCAGTTCGTAGCCGGCCGCGACGCCGGCCTCGCCAATGCCGCCATAAATGTAGGTCTGACTCAACGTGGCGTTCGTACTGCGATAGATTTGCAAATAAACATACTCGCCGTAGAAATAATTTGGATCGGTCGGGTCGGCGGCGCAGAAACCGCCGTCACCTCCGGACCAGGTTGTCCAGCTGGTGCCGTTTGCCGGCGTCCATTGAGTGCTCCCGTTGTCCTGGTTGCCGAGGATCGTGGTGAAGGTCGTCGGGTTGGCGGCGATGCCGTAAGGCTGGGTGATGCCGAGGTTGTGATTCAGATTGAGCCAGCCGGCGTTGGTCGTAACCGTATAAATGTTGGTCGCACAGTAGAGGCCGCCATCGTTGCCAAAATACACCGTGGTGTTGGCCACGCCGTCAAACCCCGGCGCGCTGACAATCGCGTGGTGGTCCGCGTGGACCGAAACCATCGCGTTGTTGTTCTCGTTGGCAATCCAATCGCTGATTTTCGTCAACGTTGCGCCGCCATCCGTGCTGCGCCAAAGGTCCAACCCGCCCACGACGAGGTTGCTGGAAGAGGTTGGGTCAACCCAGATGCAGTTGGCATAATAGCCCTGGGCTCCGAGGTAATTGCTTCCGGTGTTGCGCAGCGTGTAGCTGGCGCCGCCGTCGGTCGAAATCCAGAGCGTTCCCCCGTTGGTGTCCTGGCTGGCATAGACGATATTCGGAGCGGAGGGCGCGTAGGCCAGTTCGACGCGTCCGGTGGTCGCGACTCCAGCGGCTGCTGTCCAGGTAGTTCCGCCATTGGTTGAGTAAAGGGCAAGACCGCCGGCCAGGTTCTTCCCCGCCGCGACGCATTGCATGCCGTTTGTGGGACCAAAAGCAATGTCCAGAACGCTTCCCGACAAAAAAGTTGAGTTCCAGTTTGTGCCCGCGTCCGTGCTGCGCGCTATCCCGGCGGAAGTGGCAGCCAGGATGACTTTATTGTTGGTCGGCGAGATGACCAACCGGTTGATATTATAGGAATTCAGTAAAAAGTTATTGAGTTGCATCCAGTTCGATCCGCCATCGAAGGATTTGAAAACACCCGCCCCGGTAATTGAATCGGCGTTGCCGAACCCTTCACCGGTGCCGGCATAAAGCACGCTGGGGTTGGTTTGGTCGAGGGCCAGGCAACTGACGGCCAGGTTGCCCATCCAATCGTCGCAGGGGAAAAAACTTGCCGCGTTGTTGGTGGTCTTCCAGACGCCGCCGCCCACGCCGCCCACCCACATGGTGCCCGGCTGGGTGGGATGAATCACAATCGAGCGCGTTCGCCCGCCGATGTTGCCCGGGCCAAGCCATTCCCAGTTGTTTGTGTTCAACGTGGCGACCAAAGGACCCGGTCCGCCGGTTTTGGGCAGCGCCGCGCCTGGCCACGCGTTTGGGTCATACTTCATTTGCCGAGCCTGTTGCCAGGCATCCGCCAGGGTGTTGGTGGCGTCATTTTTGTTCTGCAGATGCAAGGGACGGCGGGGTACGGAGCGCTGTGCCTGGGCGACCAAAGCAGACGCAAAACCCAAAAAGAAAAGGACTGCCACGAGCCTGAAAAGGGGATTAAGCTTGTAACGCTGATTGTGCACAGGGATTACACTGCAAGGCGTACACGGGAAAGAATCGGAGCTTTGTCGATTGGGCCATAATGGATCACCAGTAACGGAGCGGATTGAATGCTCTTCGGTTCTCACAAACCTGGTAAATCGGGGTATTCTAATTAGAAGAGTGTCAGAACCTCGAAGGGAACGCAAGGTGAATTAGCTCAAGAAGAGCCAAGGAAACGACGGCCGGAGCGGCGGGGCTCGAACCCATTTCGCTCTCCCGCACACTGACGCATCTTCGCGTAAGTAGTTGAATTATTAGCGCTTCCGTAATTCCATTAATTTCGCCACCGTCGTCAAAATGAACGGTTGCGCAATTTTTCAGTCAGGAAATGTCAGGAGACTTTCTCTGGCTTTGCCAGCCAAGGGGGGCCGGAGCGGGTGCTCCGGCCCCTTCTCGGGGTGCGAGCTCGGCAGGCCTTGTTAGATTAAATTGTCAAAGAACGGCGCTACGCCTCACTCGAGACGTGGCGAAAAGCATGTGAGTCAGGAGCGGGTTAAAGATGAGTGAACTGCTTAACTTGGCGGTTTTTTTGTTTTTTAACTCGGATGAACTCGGATGAACTCGGATGAACTCGTGGAGTGACGGAGTTTCGGGGTGATGGATTGATGGATTGATGGATTGGTGGATGGTGAGTTGACCCAAATCGCCAATCGCCGATGGGCAATAGCCCGAGGGCGAGTGGAGCGCGGCGGATGGGCAGAATGGTGAGGGACGCCTTTGGCCTGAGTGCGTGGGTTAGGACGCACTGGGGCACGGAGCGGCGGACCCACGGATGCCTGAGCGCCTGACGGCTCCAACTGTGGAGGTATGGCTGACGACTCGGTTGTTTTTTTGGCTTTGGGCCTCATTTCAGTTTTACTTCATGGCATGAAAAGCAGCATAAGTCTTGCCAAAATTAAGTTAAATGGAGGGATTCAGGCGGGAAATTTTGCCGTGGGTAATCGTACCGTTAGTAACGGGCCTTACACGGTTAACTGCCCTACGGTTCTTTCGGACTATGCAATATCCGAATCTGCGCCACTGACCCCGCTACGCTCAAACACGACCGCGACATTGCTGAGGAGAATCACCAAAGTCCAGCACAGTGTTCCTGCCAGTGGTAGGAAGGCAGCCGATCCGGTTCGCCGCCGGGTGCGGCGGGCGCAGGTGCTTGGCCAGGAAGCGCCAGATTTCGGCGCGGGATTCGAGGGCCAAAGAGGTGTCCAGGCGGTTGAAGTAATGGCCGCCCGGTGCGTTGGTGTAAATCCGCCAATCGAACCCTTTCTGGGCCGCCTGCAGCGCGCGGATCAAGCGCTCTACCTCGCCGATGGTGACATCTTCGTCATTGGTGTTGGCGTGCAGCAGCAACGGGGTGCGCAACTTCTCCACGTTCCAGGCCGGGGAACGGCGGCGGTATTCGTCGGGGGCTTCGGCGACGGTTTTCCCCAGGTGATAAGGGGCGGCCAAGAGCTGCCCGTAGGTCTCGCCCCGAATCCGGATGCGCTCTTCCAGGTCGCTGACCGGCGCGCCGGCGTAGCAGGCGGCGTAGTCGCCCGGATGGGCAAAGACCGTTAACAACGCGATCGCCCCGCCGTGGCTCCAGCCGATGATGCCGACGCGGCGCGGATCGATCTGACGATACCGGTCCAGCATGAACTGTCGCGCGGCATGGACATCTTCGATTTCCAGTCCGCCGTAATCGATCTGATGCCAGAAGTCCGCGCCGTAACCGCTGCTGCCTCGGTAATCCGGCGCAATGACCGCATAGCCCTGCTGGACCAGTTCACGGACGACGTGGAAGTCTTCGTCGGTCGCGACGTTGCCGTGAATCTCGCCGTGAGCCAGGACGATTAGCGGCCGGCTGCGGTCGCGGCTTCGTTGGCGCGGCAGGAAGGTGAACGCCGAAATGACGACGTGGTTGCTGCCGGAGGCCGGCGCGACGTTATTCGTCGAACGGGGCGGCGGGCCGGTGAAGCGGACCTTGTCCACCACGGCGATATCGGCGAGGCGCTGAAACCAAAGCAACTCGTTGGCCTGGCGGGTCAGCTTGGCATCGAGGTGGCCAAGCGTGTCCTGAACGACTGAAAGCGAATTGGTCTCGGCCGGGCAGGAGGCGGCCGCGAGCAACAGAGCTAGTCCGGATATTTCACGCCACGGAAGGTGGCGCAGGTTTCCAAACCTGCCGTATGACGGGGCTTCAAACCTGCGGACACGCATGCCACTTCGGCGCGTTGCCGACTTGGAAGTCGGCGATACGGCAGGTTTGGAAACCTGCGCTACGGTCGTTGCTGTCGCTACACCCTCGTGGATGTGAAATAGTCGGGCCAGGGTCAGGATCCTATGGGACGTATACTCCATGAGTCTGCTTTGTGGTCGTGGCTAGATCTTAATTGGTCTGACTCTCTGCCCATCGTGCACGCGGCTCCCGGGATAGAGAATCACCTCTTCGCCCTCTTTCAGGCCATCGAGCACCTGGGTTTCGGTGCCGCTGGAACGGCCCGCCTTGACGACCCGCAACCGGGCACGGCCATCCGCCACCACAAAGGTCGCCCACTGGTCGCCCTGCCGGAAGAGAGAGCCGGCCGGAACCTTGAGCGCGTCCCGGGCTTCCCAGATGATTATCCGGGCGTCCACCCGGAATTTGTCACCGACATTGCGGCGCTGTTCCGGCGGCGTGACCAGGTCAGCCACCACATTCACACGCTGCTCCTCGACGCCTAAGGCTGAGACCTTTGTGAACGCCGCCGGCTCGACCATCCGGACGCGACCCAACAGCGGATCGCCGCCGCCCCATTGGTCAAATTCGACCGGCGCTCCCGGCGCAATCATCGCGCCATCCCGCGAGAGCACTTCCACGACCACTTCCAGGTCGGCCGGGTCGCCAATCTCCAGCAGTTCAGTGCCCGCCGGCACGGAGCGCGAGTTCTCCTCGAACACCCGCAAGACGCGGCCTGACGCAGGCGCCTTGATTTCCCGGGGCAGCGACGGCGCGTTCGTGCCAGGGTAGCTCCCCGGAGCAAACTCGGCCAGCTCTGCCTCCGCCTGGCGCAGGGCGCCTTCGGCGGCCGCCTCCTCGCTCGCGGTCGAGGCCGCACGCATTTGGACCGTTTCCAACTCCTGGATCGAGATGGTCTTGTCCGAATACAGCTTCTCGGAGCGCCGCAGCTCGCTGGCGGCAAGGGTGTGCGCCGTGCGGGCTTTTTCCACGTTCGCGAAAGCCGAATCGCGCTTCGCCTCAGTAGTCCGGCGGGCGCGGGCATCCAAGAGCGCAGCCGATACCGGTTCGATCACCGCGACCGTCTCGCCGGCGGTTATCTCGGCGCCAGCCTTGAAGGGGATGCGCTGGAGCTGGCCGGCGACGGGCGCTGAGACCACGTAGCGCTGCTTAATGCGCGTCTTGCCTTCCTCGTTCACCGTCGCGCGCAACGCGCCAATCGAGGCGCGAGCGATTTCGACCGGCAGCGGCTTCGGCCAAAGGCCGGCCACCAGCAGAGCGACAAGGAGGACGGCGCCGGCATAAGGAATCCAGCGCCGGGTGTGGTGGTTGGCTGCGGATGTGCGCGTTTGGGTCATGCCAGGGCCTATTTGAAATTTGAAAATCGAGAAATGCAAATGGATTTCATTCCGGAGCCTTTAATGCACCGACGAGATCGAGTTGGTTAAGTTTGCGCAGCACGACCAGCGCCGAGAGCGCCGAGGCGACCGTCACCACCAGCACGGCAAACGCGTAATTGTGGGCGGTGAGGATGAGCGGCAGCCTCACGGTTTCCGTGTTCACCGCCCTTAGAATCGCCGTGGCGAAACCGGTCCCCAACAGCAGACCAAACGGCACTGCGATAAGCGCCAACAACACCAACTCCGTGACCAAGACCCCGCCGACTTCCCGCCGCGAAAAACCGATGACGCGCAAGGTGGCCAGTTCCCGCGCCCGCTCCGCCAAAGAAATGCGCGCGTTGTTATAGACCACGCCGAAGGCCACGACGATTGCGAAGGCCATGTAAATCGTTTGAATCAACCCGATGCTGGCCGCGGTGGTCTGCCGGAAGTTCTCGCGGAGCGAGTCCTTAATCGCAACCCAGCTCAGCTTGGGAATTCCTTTCAAGGCGCGCAAGAACTCGACGCGATGCGCGCCATCGACGCGGAAATTCGCGCCGGAAATGAGGTCGCCCTCGTCGAGCAACCGGTTCAGCGCGTGCATATCCATGTAAGCCGCCATGCCCGCGAAGTCCTCGGCCAGACCGGCCAGCCTGACCTTGCGCACCGGCCGCTTGCCCTCGAGCACTTCGACCACCAACTCATCTTCAGGCCGCGCACCCAGGATCTCGGCCAGTTTGCTCGAGACGACCAGGCCGCTGGCTGGAAGCTGAATCTGGTGCGAGGTGGCATCAATCACCCGGTTATGCAGACCGTTCGCAGGCAGCCCCTGGATGGCCAACTGGCGCCGCTCGCGCCCGTAACTGATTCGCACATACGCGTAACGAAAGGGTTCCTCCGTCACCACGCCCGGCAGTTGCCGGAACAGGTACCGCACCTCGTCGCTCACCGGCTCGACGAGCCCGATGCCCACGTCCTGGCGCTGCACGACGTCCCACTGGAAATCGAGCACTTCCCCGACCCCATCCCGGAAGCAATTCGGCACGATCAGGATGCCGGTCGCCAGCGCCAGCCCTGCTACCGTGAAAACCGCCTGCATCGGCTTGCGTTCGATATTGCGAACGGCGATCCGGAAGGTGTGCGAAAGAAAACGCGCAATGCCCGTCCGTTCAACCAGGGCCGGACGGTAATTGGCGGGCGGCTCCGGCCGCATCGCCTCGGCAGGCGGGAGCCTGGCGGCCCGGCGGACAGAGCTGACCACGCCCGCCAGGGCCGCCGCCGCGCTGACGAGCAGCGCCAGGGGAAAGGCGGTTTGGGCCAAGCGAAAATCAAGCTCAGGGAACCTGAAAAAGCGATGATACATCAGAACCAACCGGTGCCCCAGGACCACTCCCCCTGCCCCGCCCAGGACGGTGCCGACCGCCACCATCACGAACGCGAACTTGAGATAATGGACGACGATCTGCTGGTTCGTGAAGCCGAAGGCTTTGAGAATCGCGATCTGTTCCCGTTGCAGGACCAGCAGGCGCGACAGCACCGCGTTGGTCATGAACGCAGCCACGCTTAGAAAAACGATTGGGAATCCAATGGATATCGTTTGCAGAACGCGGATCTCATCCGAAACGCGGATGTGGGACGGATGGTCGCCGCGTCCGTAGGCGCCCCGGCCGCCATAGGGAGTGAGCAAGCGGTCCAGGTCGGCAATCACCGGCCGTTCCGCGGCGCCGGGTGCAAGCGTCAGCGCGAGAAAATTGAACGCGCCGTCGAGGTCGAACGCCCGGGCCAGCTCCTTGTAAGGCATCCAGAAAGAGCCATAGGTGCGGTTGTCCGGCAGCGCGGCGCCCGGGCGCGATTCGAAGATGAGCTCGGGCGACAGCACGATGCCCACGATGCGCAATTCCTGCCGCTTGCCATTCAGCAGCATAGCGAGCTTGTCACCGGGCTTCAGAGCATTGGCCTCGGCGAAAGCTTCGCTCACCAGCACCTCGCCGCGGCTCCCCGGTGCCAGCAGGCTCCCGGCCCGCAAAAAGAGGCGGTTCAGCTCCGGCAGACCGAGGTCGGGCAACGAACGGACCATCCCGCTCGCCGGCTCGTCCAGCCCGGCAACATCGAGCGTCACCTGGATCGCAATGCCCGGCTGCACCGTCGCCACGCCGGGGATTTCCTTCGCCCGTGCCGCCACCGAGTTGGGGGCGCGCTTGAGCGCCACGAAAACCTCCGCGAAACGGTTCGCCTCGTAGTATTCCTGTCGCGTCGATTCCAGGGAATGAATCAGGCTGCGCGCCATGATCATCATCGCCAAACCGCAAGCCATGACCAGGGCGACCGCGAACGCCTGCCCTTTCATGCGGCGCAAATCGCGCCACAGTTTTCGGTCGAGGTGGGAAACCATGCAAGCGCCTCACCAGTTGAGACTGCTGGCCGGTGCGCGCCGGCCGTTGGCGTGGACATCATGCACGCGCCCATCGGAAAGACGGACGACCCTGTCCGCCATTTCCGCCATCACCGCGTTGTGCGTGATGATCACCGTCAGCGTACCCAACTCCTGGTTCACGCGTTGAATCGCCTCGAGGACCACCACCCCGGTGCGGACATCCAGCGCGCCGGTCGGTTCGTCGCACAGCAGCACTTCCGGCCGCTTGGCAATCGCCCGCGCGATGGCGACGCGCTGTTGTTCCCCGCCTGACAGCTGCGCCGGAAAATGATCCAGGCGCCCGCCCAGCTTCACCATCTCCAGCGCGGCCTCGGGTGGCATCGGATCGCGCGCGATCTCCGTGATTAAACCGACGTTTTCCCGGGCCGTCAGGCTAGGTATCAAGTTGTAAAACTGGAAAACAAAACCGACGGTATTGCGGCGGAACTGGGTTAACTCCGCCTCGTTTGAGGCGGTCAGGTCGAGTTCCTTGTACCAAAGCTCGCCCGAGGTCGGCACATCCAGGCCGCCCAGATTATTCAGCAGCGTGGTCTTGCCGCTGCCGGACGGCCCCAGCAACACCACCAGTTCACCAGCGAACAGTTCCAGGTCCACACCCGCCAGCGCCCGCACCTCAGCCTCTCCCATGCCATAGACTTTGGTCAGCCCGCGCACCCGGAAGGCCGGAGGGCGGGGCCCTCCCGCGGTAGTCTGCTCAGCAGATTGACTCATCGGTCAAGCAAGTAGTAAACCGTTTGAGGCCGCAGCGAGACGCGCGCCGCCGTGCCAATCACGGTCCCGGGATAGCCGTTGAAATCCAACGCCGTCACTTTGAGACGGTCCGCGTCCGGCCGCTTGAAGCTCACCGTACCTTGAAATTCCTTCACCAGCCAGGGATCCGTCCCGATATTGACGATCCGTCTCACTCCTTCACCGGCGGGTTCGGTCTGGAAACCCGTCGGCTGCTCTTCGGACATCACCTGCAGCAGCATTTTGCCTGAGCTGCGCAGCGGCTGCGCATCCAATGACACGACGACGATGTGCCCTAACTCCAGGCTCGACGAAATGGAAAGGTCTTTCGTTTCGACCCGGCCGACCGTCTGGAGCAGGCCGCTGACACCCTGCGCGCAGGCGGCATCAATGGTCAGCACACCTTTGCCGTAATCGAGTTTCAATTCTCCGGTACTGCTTGCAACGGTTTGGGCGGCGTGGTCGATCGAAGGGTTCGACCGCCCCAGCTTCACCGAACCTGGCCCCGTGACGAACCGAACATCGACCCTGCCTGTGTAATGGAGCAGCGGGTCGAGGCGCCCGCCGGCTTTTGGTTCCGATCCGGCCGGGAGATCCTTCAAGCGCAGCTCGTCCAGCGCGGCGTCCTGCGGCAGCGGCGTGCCTTCCAGGCGTGCAAGGGCATGGCGGTCCAGATTGACTTCCGCCACCACGCTGCCGGTGGTCACGAGGCCCCGCCGGTAGATCAATGCCGCCGCCGGAAACTGGCCCATCATAGCAGGCGACATGAGGGTCCACGGTTGCATGAAATATCCGGGCTTCACGGCCCACCGGCCGCTGTCCAGCGCGAAGTGGATGATGGCGTCGCTATGCTGCAGCGCGCCATACACCGCAACATACAGGGGCGCTTCGCCGCGGAATCGGTTCGGCCGGTTCCAGGTCGTTTCCGACAACATCGACGGTTTGCCATCATAATGCGGGTCCATCGACGGATGCACAAACTGCCTCGGCTTTCCCGGCTGCTCCGCCTCGAACCGCAACCCGCTGCGGTCCGTGTAAGTGTGCCCGTTTCGTACCGACCATTCCGCGCTGTCGCCTTTCTGATTGCTGCCGAAATATCCGTGCCGGTCGATAAAATCGCCGCAGGTATAACTCAACTTTTCCAGCGGACCGAAGACCTCAGGACTCGCGGTGGCCCAGTTCGATGCGGTGATTGGGCCTTTGAATCCGAGGCTGCGCAAAAAGGAGCAGGTGTCGGTATAGAACTTCGTTTGCGTTTCGAGCAGGAAAGCCGCTGTGTCCTGGTCGCGGGTGGTTTTCTCGTTGAACATGTTCCAGAGCGGCCGGAAACCGACGCGTCCCTCGGCGAACGCGTCGCGTTTGACCTGCAGTCCATTCCATTTGGCGAGCGTCGCAGAAAGCGAACCGTATTTCCTCGTCAACCAATCGCCGAACATCTTCTCCAGCAGCCGGAGCTGCGGGTCGGGGATGTTCTGCTCCGAAAAGGTCCAAAAGAAAAATGAATCCTCGTTTTGGATTTCCAGGCTGGCCACCGCGGGTTCATCCACCAGTGGTTTGCCGGTAGTCGGACTGCGCGTGGTGAGCAGTGCTGTCCACCATTCGCGATAACGAGCCTGGAACTCCGGGTTGAAGAACAGCGCCGCGAAAGGGTGCGTCTTACCGTCGTAGCCTTTCACGAAGGGGTTATCGGGTTTGGGGGTCAGCCAGAGCGGAAAGTAAATGGAGAAATGAGTGTAGATGCCCTCCGCCTTCATCGCCTCCACGATCTCGATGGCATGCGTTACCTTCTCCCGATCAATCTCTCCGCGTTCGTTGAAATACCCGCCGTGGACCCGGACCAGGTTCACCCCGTGTTTGGCCAGCATGCGCGCGCATCGCTGCAGTTCGGCTCCTTTCAGTTCATGCGGCGGTCCGTTCACCCCCCAAAACCGAAGTGGCTCGCCGTTAGTAGAGTGAATGAACTGTCCGTCCTTGACCGCGATGAACCCCTGTTCGCCGGCGAATTTCTCGTTCAGGAACCGCAAGTCGATGGCACTATTGTCGGTGAAGGGATCGGGCTTTGGGTCGAACGTAAACCAACCTTTGTACGGCTCCGAGACCGATGCTCCTGGTGAAACGCGAGACGGCAGGATAGCCAGCATCGCCACAACGAGTTCCAAGCCCGGAAACGATAGCCAGCGATTCGCGTTCATGGTCCATCCTTCAAGGCCCGTCCGTCAAAGTCAATGATTCTTGCGCTCTCGCCCCGGCTGTTCCACGGCGAGTGACGAAGTCTCCAAACGGGGCGGCGTTGGTTACTGCAGGAGACGACATAAGGAATCTCTGATCAATACGTTCTAACCGTAGGGGAACGCGCCACATGCAAACGTTGATTAGAGACTCCTTACGTAGTGTCCTACAATGACTTTCGCATAACTTTGCCAATCGCCGTGGCGGCTGTCTCCGGCGGGAGTGAGCATTGCCGGAAAAGGCCGAAAGCAAGGCTAGACCGAATCAGCCGGAAGGGAAAGTGCCCGATTTTGGGTAATGCACGGTTAGATTGTGGTGGAATTCTGGCCGAAGAGATAGCGGCCAGCAGTTCCTCGACCGTCCAGGCATGGTCCGTAAGCCCTGTGGCCTGCGCTGGCGTCTGCTTCGTGGTGTGGTGAAGCCAGCAGAAATTCCAATAGCAGGCCAGCAGGGCCACGGAATGGCGCAGGTTTTCGAGTTTTTTGGAGAATCCCAAGGTTAGGCGAGTAATCGCCGTGCAGGTTCGAGCCCTGCCTGGGGCATCCTCAGACTGCCAAGCAGAGCCGCTTGACGCAACCTCCATTTATTCTATATTCAAGCTATTGGGAAGCAAACATTTATATAAAGTGTTGCGTTTCTATGCGGAAACAGTTAGTGTATTGACAAACCCACATGGTGGGTTGTGATGGAAAAATCGTTGCCTATGACGCTTACAGCAGATTCCCCTAGACCAATCTTTCGTGAGACAGCACGACGCGGCACTGAGGGGTCTGTAGAGCTAAAAATTCCTGTGGACCGGCTCGAAACGGCGCTTAATTGGGTTATGAGTCAGCCAGGAATAGCGCCTGAACTTTCAAATGCCATCGTGGGCACTCTCTGGCTCATGCAAGTGGATGCTTTTCGCCAGCAAGAAGAAGAAGGCATGTTGTCCAATAAATACGATGCGATGCTAAACGACCATCGCCCCTTTTTGGCCGATCTGATCGCAAACGGCGAAACTCTTATTTGGGCTGCGAAAAAATCCGGCATGGTCTCTCCTCCGCTCAAGTTCACCATTGAGGACTTGGAAGCCACTCTGAATTCCCTGCATGCCACATTTCGCGCCGAGCATGGGCCAAAGAATTCTCAGAAGACAAACGAACTAATTGCACAGCTATTCGATGGCCAGAAACCCTGAAGTCGAGCAGATTCTAGAAGCATGGTGGCAATTAGATCACATTGCGCCGCACGAAAGAGCGAAATCGGAAAAACAGCTTAATGGGCTGTTGGATAAGGTGGTTGTCAGAGGGGCACAGATTTACACGCGAGAGCAAATTCTTGATTACCTCTGGCCTCAGTACAGAGATTACCGACTGGCAAAGAAGAAAAACGAACAGGTCGGAGTGGCACAAGCAGCTTTGAAGAAATAAATAGTTTCGTTCAGAAAATGAACGTAACAGAATGCGGTCTTCTGTCGGGCAGCATGTCTTAATAGGTTTTTGAACGAAGGCATCAGAAATTGGTGGTAGTGCCCTAATTTGCTGGATTCTCGAATGCTTTGTACTTCATCCAAGGCCCTGAAGGTTGATCGGTGTGCATCCTCCAGCCTTCTTGTGTCAGCCATTCGGTTTTCCCTGTAAACCGGTTTACTTGAAGGTTTAAACCTCCCATTTGATAGTGTTCCCATTGAGTGGGCCACACGTACACGAGCCAAAGGCCCGCTCCGATTATGACACTGGCCCAAAGAAGAAGCCGTTTTGTGGTTTTCATTTTCTGAATTAAACGCTCAGGCTAATGTCCCAATTTGAAATCACCAAACCTATTTTGCGAACACTCTCCACACCAGAATTGCCGTTAAAAGCACGAGCGCAATAGTTAGCCAAACCAGAGGATCTTTAGTCCAGCGGTGTTTTGGAGGAAGCAGATTGTATGATCCTTGGCTCATCTGTTATCTTGGCGGATCATTGCTTTTCTGGTTCGTAATTTCCCAAGACCCTAGAAATGACCGTTTGGATTCGGTAATAAAACTTTGCCGATTACCCTCGCTTGTATAATGGAATGTCACGTGATGACTGTCTCGTTTCCAGTCATCTTCCGTTGTTCGGAATACGGCAGTCTGCCGGCAAATTTCGGGCTGGCAAAACCAAGCGAGCCCACACATTGCCGCAATTACCGGGAGGTCGTCGCTAAGAACAGTCACGCTAAAACGGAAGCGGTCTTTTTGGCCCATCGTGCCAATTAATCTATCAGACGAATGATTTCCTCCAAGCTCCAAACGTGCATTACTGAAGTGTGGTTTTTTGACTGCTTCGCACGTCAAATCAATGATTTTCCCAGGATTTATGCTAAATCTAGCCGCACAATCTGCCCGAGCACCACCCGATTTTGGCACGAAACTGGCTACAATCTAAGGTAAGTACTTTGAACATCTTTAGACGTACCAATAGATCGAGAACCTGCCAAACGGGAGCGTGAGTAACGTGAACCTGCCCTTCAATTTCTTTGACTTATTACTGCTCTTTGTGCTGGCCGCGGGCCTCGTGCGCGGACGGAAACACGGGCTCTCCCTGGAATTGCTCAGCCTGCTTAAGTGGCTCGCGCTGTTGCTGGTGTGCGCGGCGGTTTACGGGCCTGCCGGGGCAATGGTGGCGCAGTCCGGCCAGTTTGACCTCCTTTCGGCCTACCTGCTCACTTATCTCGGGGCCGCACTGATCGTTTTCGTGTTGTTCACGCTCATTCAAAGCCGAGTCGGTCCCAAGCTGATCGGCAGCGATGTTTTTGGACGTGGTGAATATTATTTGGGCATGGGCTCGGGCATGGTGCGCTTTGCGTGCATGCTGCTGGTGGGGCTTGCGCTGTTGAACGCGCGGGCTTTTAATCCCGCCGAACTGAAGGCCATGGACAAATTCCAGCAGGACGCTTACGGCAGCCATATCTTTCCCGGTCTGCACAACCTGCAGGTTGCCGTGTTCAACGACTCCCTTGCTGGCAGTTTCATAAAGCAAGACCTCGGGTTCCTCCTGATCGCCTCTACCGAACCAAATCAAAGAGACCCCGGTCCCACGCCGGCTGCGGTGACCGCCAAACGCTAACGCCTACGCAAAACTGTAGTCGTAGGGCTTCCGCATCTCTCGTGCGACGTGCGCATTGCCTTCAGCGGCATGCTCCCCGATAAACTTTTCAGCCTGCGGGTCCCACTGCAGCCTCAATCCAGTCCGCAGCGCGATCGCGCCCAGGTGGCAGACGGACGCGGCGCGATGGCCGACTTCCACATCGGCAATCGGCCGCTGCCGGCTGCGGACGCACTCGAAGAAGTTCCCCATGTGATCCTCGCTGTTATACAATCGGATGGCGCCTTCTGACAATGGAGTGGTCAGCAGCGAATTATCGCTCGCGCGCAGGTTTCCGCGGTTGACCCAAATCCACCCATCAGACCCCTCGAACCGGACTCCGTTTCGCTGCCCTTGCGGGTCGTCCACCGCACCGTAGATATTGTCGGCCCGGGTGGTGCGAACATGATGCACCACGCCGGTAGCGTAGGTGAATTTCACATGGTATTCGCTGATCGCGGTGTATCCGCCGGGAATCGGTTGTGACAGCGCTTCGGCCTCGATAGAGACCGGCCCGGGCAAGCCGAGCGCCCAGAGCGCGATGTCATTGTGATGGGCGCCCCAGTCGGTCATCGTCCCGCCCGAGTAGTCATACCAATATCGAAAGTAGAGGTGACACCGCTGATGCATGTAATCTGTCTTCGGCGCCTGGCCCTGCCAGAAATCCCAGTCCAGCGCCGCAGGTACTGGCTCAGGCTTGAAGGGCCCTTCACGCAAGCCCGCGGGCAGCCAAACCGTCACTTCCTTGAGCTTGCCGAGCCTGCCGTTGCGAACCAGTTCGCACGCCAGTCGGAAGCGGGGATCGCTCCGTTGCTGGCTGCCGGTTTGAAGCACGGCGTTCTTTGCACGCACCGCCTGCACTACCCACTTGCCCTCGTCAATGGTCAAAGTCAGCGGCTTCTCGCCATAAACGTCCTTGCCCGCTTTGATAGCGGCGAGATTCACCAGTGTATGCCAATGGTCGGGCGTCGCATTGATGACCACGTGGACATCTTCACGTTCCAGCAGTTTCCGGAAATCATTGTACTGAGCGGGCTTCTTCTCCGCCTTGCTGAATTGCTTTGCCGCCGCGTCGACGTGGCTCCGATCGACGTCGCACAGCGCCACGATTTCCCCAAAGCGGCTCGCATTGGCCGTGTCGCCGCGGCCCATCCCACCGCAGCCAATCAGGGCGATACCCGGACGATCATTTGCGGACGGCGGCTTCTGGCTCGCAGCCGCCGCGTGCAGTTCCCGCTCCACAAACCATAAAGGCAAGCCGCTCGCCGCCGCGGCCAGCGAACACTTCTTAACAAACGAACGACGCGAGATGTGAAAAGAGGTCGGGAGCATAGAGACGCTGCATCAAGGTTGCCACACCGCACGCCAGAACGCCACTGTCCGGCCTGTTGGGGATGGATTGGTCAAGTTCAACGAGCTGCCCATCAAAGTGTTGGTCGAGGAGCCGGTCCAGGTCTTCAGGTCGGTCGAGCTCTGGAGGACATAGCGGACGCTTGCCTGGCCCTGCAACTGCAGAACGAGCTGCCCCGGTTGCGCCGGGGCCACCACGGCTAGCCGGGGCGCTGCGGGCGAAAGGGTGAACAACGAGATCGATAAGGGAGGGAAGCTGTAACTGAAATTCGATCCGGCGGCCGCAAAGCTGTTCGTGGCGATATCCTGTGACAGCTCCGGGCCGTTCGTGCGCGCCGCTTCGTCCTGCGGGATCCCGTAAGAACGCAGCATCGCGGCCGTGCCAGGCGCAAAGCCTGTCAGGGCAATCTCCGCATTGAAATTGGTGGTGGTATCTTTGTTCAGCACCAGCAACGAGATGGCTCCGCTCGCGCGCCGTGCGGCGTAGGCGGACAGCAACAGATAATCGCTGGTGGCGCCCAGGATCGTGTCACCCGGCTGCGCAAAATATTGCATCAGCTTCGCGGCGTAGAAGGTTGGATGCCGTGTGTTCAGTCCATTAATCATACCCAGGTCGCCGTAGGTCCGCCACCCGTATAGGGTCGAGTCGAAACTTCCACCGGTATCTGTTCCGTTCCGCAAGTCCCACCACACATAGGCGTTGAATTCGGTCTGGCTGAGCCGGCCCAAATTGTCGGCGTAGTACAGGCCGTTAACGAGGCTGGTGGATTGGACGCCCTGGTACCCAGCGTCACCGTTGTTCTCGGTACACACGAGTTCGATATTGGTGCCGGCCGGCCCGAAATACCCGGCGATCTGCCGGCGCAGGTCGGCCGCGTCGGCAGCCCAACCGGCGGAGGACTGCAACGCAAGCGGGTCGCTATCGGAACAGTTGACCTGGTTTTGGGCCGTGTATTCAGGGTAGCGGTGATAAATGCCGAAATCGGGTGTGAAGCCCTGGCTTTTGAGAGTACTCAAGAGGACCGGCGTCCAGCCGTAATGAACCTGGCCGGTAAGGAGGTTGGTAGCGGGGTGGGTGGTGTCACCGTTGACCGAACTGTCCTCGCCCGGTGTGAGCACGATGCCGGCCTTGATCGACGGATCAGCGGCCTTCATTTGCTGGATGTAGTTGGTGGCCCGAAGCGCATACGTGTAGGCGTCATTGGCCGGGATGTTCGTGTCGGTCTCCCACGTGCCATACAGTTCGTTACCGATTTCCCAATATTTGAAGCCGTAATGATTGGTCACATTGGAGCCGCGCACCCAGGCGGCAGCTTCGGCGGGTGTGCCGCTGCCGTAGTTCACGGTGATGAAGGCCTGGGCGCCGACGTTGGTGGCCACATGAACAAAATTGGGAAAACCGGTGGCCCACTTCCAAGTATTCGTGCCGCTGGTGTTGCTGGCCCAGTGATATTCATCCGAGAGCGACCCGCCGGGAAACCGGAGGATGCTTGTCCCCATCTCCTTCAGCGAGGAAATCGTAGTGGGGGTATCGAAATTGCCGTCCCAGATGGCGGTGTTCACGCCGAACCACCGCGCGTCCACTCCGCGCAGAGCCTGAGTCGCGTTGAGGCCCAGATGCACCGCACCGGGGCCGGCGGCTGCGGTGAGTTGGACATCATCGATGTAAAACGTGTTGGTGGTGCCGTTGCTGGTCAGTTGGAGATTGAGCCGATTCAGGTTGCTCACATGCGCGGCTCCCAACGAGCTGAGCGGGACCACGAATTG
This sequence comes from Candidatus Acidiferrum sp., assembly GCA_035566435.1. GTDB lineage: Bacteria > Verrucomicrobiota > Verrucomicrobiia > Limisphaerales > UBA8199 > DATMRF01. The sequence continues at coordinate 19,712 of DATMRF010000147.1, read as the reverse complement.
CTGCCAACTGTTGGTCTGCAAGGGTCCGATGTGCACAGTCGGACCGGTAGCGCTGCCGACCTGCGCCTGGACCTGCAGGACCTGGCCGCCGCCGGCGCCCCCATTAGCCCAAAAAACCAGACTGGAATAGACAGAGGTATTGAAATCCGGGTGCTGAAAGGAGACGGCGACGTTCCAGGCCGTGCCGTCCGCGCTGATGGAGTTCGCGCCGGAATGCACCGGCGAGGTGTTGGCCAAATTGCGGGTTCCCCAACCCCAGTCCTGGAATCCGTTGACCAAATGGTCGGTGTAAATCGGGAGCGGCGCCTGCGCCTGGGCGGCGAGAGCGACCAGGACCGCGACACTGGCCAATGCACCTAGAACCTCGGAGACAAAACCGGGAGGAATCTCCTTTGAAAACATTTTGCGAGCCATGCAACGCAGCAGATTGTGGGTACGGAGACCACAATCACAGCTTTTCCATTCTGGTGCAAGCCCCGCGTCAACTCCAGTCGTGAGTTTTGATGACGAATGTTACTCGTCGGGGCACGAAAAGGGGCGCCGCTGACAGGCGGCGCCCCGTTTTACAATGTCGCACAACTCTGGCGACACCTAATCCGTCGAGAGCTCAGGGAATCATGATCGGCGTGCCGGTGTTGGCGGTCTTAGTGGGGTCGGTCACATCGCTGGCGGTGACCGTAACAGTCCCGGAAGTAAAAACGGTCACGCTCAGTGTGGCCTTTCCGCCTACCAGTGTGGTGTCGGCAGGCAACGTGGCCACGGGATCGCTGCTCGTGATGTGGATGATATGGTCGGTGGCATAGGTGGCCGGAAACCAGTTGGCATCAACCGCATTGACCGTCACGTTGAACGGGAGGCCGGCGACCTGAGCATCCGGCGTGCCCGTCTTGCCCGACGCAGTTCCCGGCGCGGCGGTTTCGCCCGGCATCAACAGCTGCAACTTTGTAAATCGCCGGGTGAACATGCGGAAGTAGTTTTGGTCGGGGGCCAGGTCGGCGGAAGGCACCAGCGCGTAGCGTTGACCGCTGATGGTCCAGGTGGTTAGCGGAGCCCCAGGGGCCTCTGAGCCGGTGAGGACGATCCAGTTGTTGGACGAGGACAGATTCTTTGAAACTTGCAGACCAAAACCCGAATCCGGAATACGCCAGGATATCACCTTCTGGCCCGGGTCCAGCGGGAAGACAAATATCGTGTTGGGCTCGCCAGTGAGGATGCTCCAAATACTTGTGTCGAGGGTGCTATCTGCCAGGAAATTATCGCTGACGATCGGGAAGGCGGCACCACTGTTGGTCCCACTCACCGACGACAAGACGACCTCCTGTCCCACGTTGAATGGATTGTTCGGCTGCGCACCAAACACGACGTTCAAGGGTTCGACAAAAGGGGCTGCCACTTCGGGTCGAATGTTGAAAGTGACGCTGGCTCCTCCCGGCCCTGTGATCGTGATATTCGTATCGTTGTTAAATGTCAAGCCCCAAGTCCCCAAAACCGTCGGAGCGGCAAGGTTCGTGAGGGTCCCGGCTGAGGCTATCCCAATGTATTCGGCACCGAACATGTTGCTATTGGCACCGGGCTCATTGATTTTGTACCTGAAGGCGGCGACACCTGTGTTGTTCGAATTCGCCTGCACATTAAGCCAGACCACGTTTGTCTCGTTGTAATCGAGAGAAGCGGCGTTCCCAGGGCCGGTTGTGATGAACAGGTGCGCCTGGTACCCTGGCTGTGCTGTCCCGTCCGGGAAATTCGTGATGGTCATGGAGTAGCTGACACCCTGCTGCCCGACCCAGCCAACGCCTGTCGTCTGTTTTAACTTAATGCTGTTGCGCTGGTATTGGTCGGAGCTCGGACCGCCCGAAAGCAGATTAAGGCCGGCTTTGGGAGTGCCGAACGTTCTCGCCATAGCCGGCGGTGGCGAAACCACCGTGGACAACTTCAGGTAAAGGTTGTCAATCCACATTTTCGTCGGGATGGTGTTCGTGAACAGGCTTACATTTTCCCCTCCATAACAATTGATATTAAACATGGGGCCGGCGGCCAAGGGAGACGGAGGAGCCGGTGCCGTGGTTTTGTCTATCGGGCACACATAACGCAGCCACTTGCCGAAGTTGTTGGTTCCAATAACAACATTGGTGATCGTGTAAGTGCTATAGTTATTGACGACAAACCCAACTGTAAGGCTGCAGACGTTGCTGGCCCGGTCCAGGGGGGATGAGGGATCCACGTACAAATCGAACGAAAGGCTGTCGTACTTGGTGGCATCGATAGTTTGGCTGAAGTCGAACGGGTTGCCGCCTCCAAAGAAACCGATGATGAGGTTCTGACCACCTTTGCCACTGTTCGCCGGGACACCCGGCCACAGGGACCAGAACGCAAGCGAACCGGAACCTGCCCCACCAACCGGCGGCGGAGCCAGCGTGCTGTTCAGGGTCGTTTCGAATGAATTGGTTATCGGAGTTTGGTAGCCGAACCCGTAGGCACTTTGATACATGTCGTACCACCAGGCATAGCCTGCGGTCGAGGCGCCGGTATCGAAGGTGTTAGTCCAGGAAGTCGTCAGGGTTTGCGCCTGGCTGTTCGCTCCAGCGCCGAGGAGGGCCACCCCAGCCGCCAAGCTGAGACATAACCTGATTAGGTGCAGTGCTTTCATAGAGAGTTTGGTTCGGAGGTCGCTGTGGGTTTTCACGTGTTCTTTCATACTGTCATCCGCTCTGACAGCCAGCCAAGCCACAGCTGCAAATCGGGGCGAGCACTAACGCATGCCCCCAGCCTCTGCCAGACGGACTCTACTCGGACCGCCCACAGTGCGCTCAGCGGATTGGGTTTTCAGAACGGTTTATTGAGCCAGAAGCTACCATTTCTGCCTGGTTTGGCATGTCATCAAAAGTAATGACACCATGGGCGAATAAGCAGGCATCCAGGAGCAGAGCGGGCCTGGGCGGGTGGAGGAATTCCCGGGTCAGGCGCGGGCGGCGGCCGGTGGGCGTTCCTCGCCGTCGGCCAGGTGGGCGTATTTGGCGACGGCCTGGGCGCGGGAGCGGACATGCAGTTTTTCGTACATGCGCCGGACGTACGTGTTCACCGTCGGCACGCTGATGTTGAGGCGCTCGGCGATTTCTTTGTAGAGGTAGCCGCGCGCCAGCAGGTCGAGCACTTCCTGTTCGCGTGGAGAAAGCTCATCATCACCTGCCGCGATTGCGGAAGCTTGCCGGAATGACTGGACGACTTTGCGCGCGATATTGCTGGTCATGGGCGAACCGCCACGATGCACGTCCTCGAGGGCGCCGAGCAGTTCGGCGCGAGGTGTTTGTTTCAGCAAGTAGCCGGTGGCCCCGGCTGCCAGCGCATTGTAGATATGGTCCGCGTCTTCGTACACCGTCAACATCACGAACTGAGCCTCCGGCAACATCGGCTTGAGGCGCTTGACGGCTTCGACCCCGCTCATCCCGGGCAGGTTGATATCCATGAGGACGACATTGGGCTTTTTCTCGGCGAGTCCCGCCAGCGCGCTCTCGGCATCGCCCCATTCGCCGGCGAGGCGGAACCCCGAGGCGCGGCTTACCCAGCCCGCGAGAATTTTCCGGGCGTGGGCGTCGTCCTCGACAATGGATACGGCAATAGCCACGGTTGTCTTATATCTGAAAAGTTAACGATTTGGTTGTCATGTGTTTTGATGACGCAGGTCGATCTTTGATTTTTAATTCTTAATTCTCGATTGGCCAGCCGACGCCTTGCCCGCCCATGACGTTCCAACGTTTTAACTTTTTGGCGTTTTGACGCTCACATCCGGGTCACCACTACCACAAGGTTTACGCGCGTCCCCTCGCCGCGTGCCGTCTCCCACTGGCAGCGGCCGCCGATTTCCTCGAGGCGTTTCTGCATATTCGACACGCCATTGCCGCCGGCGACCCGGGCGCCATCGCCAATGGGGGTCGCCCGCGTGTTGAGCGCATGCCAGTCGAATCCGCGTCCGTTATCCGCGATCTGCAACACAAAACCATCGGGCCGCATGTCGAGAGAGACGCGGACCTCGGTCGCGCCGGCGTGTTTAATGACGTTATGGAGCGCCTCCTTCAAAGCCAAAAACACGTTGTGGCGGACTTCCGCAGTCAGCGCCCAGGCCGGCAGGTTCACTGGCACATCCAGGCGGCAGCGAATGGCGGCCACGCTCAGGAAGTGCTGCGCGTAGCGGCCAAGATAGGTCACAAGGCTGTCCAGCGTGTCGTGCTTGGGGTTGACGGCCCAGACGATTTCATCCATCGCGCGGGTGAGTTCGCGCGCCGTTCCGTAGATCTGGTCCACATCCGCGGCGGCCTGCGCCTGGCCCTCAACCTCGCTGCGCACGGATTGGCTCAACATAGTGATGCGCGTCAGGCTGGCCCCGAGGTCGTCATGAATGTCGCGGGCGATGCGGGCGCGCTCGCGTTCCAAAGCGCGCTGCCGTTCCAACAGCTCGAGTTTGCGCCGGAGGCGGCGCCGCGTCGCCCACAGGACACCAGCACCCACCCCGGCCGCCCCTCCGAAGAGCAAGATCGTTTGAAACCACCAAGTCTGCCAGAAATAGGGCGCTACGACGAGTGCGAGCGAAGCGCCGGCCTCGTTCCAAACATTGTCGTTGTTGCAGGCGATCACCCGGAAGGTGTAACTACCCGGCGGCAGATAGCTGTAGGGTGCCACCCGCTGAGCGCCCGCCTCCTGCCAGTCCCTTTCCAACCCTTCCAGCCTGTACTTGAACGCCATTTTGTCCGGGGTGATAAAGCTCATGCCGGCGTACTGGAACTCGAACCGGTGACGGCCCGGAGGCATGCGCAAGCTGGTTTTGGATTCCATGAATGGAGGAACCGGCGAATCAGTAGGGCGGCCCGTCACCGCCGGCCCGGGACTCTCCGCGCGGTCCCGGGAGTTGCTCGACAGTCCAGATGCCTGGACGCAAGCCGCCAAGAGCCGCGGTTCGATCGGCTTGCCATCCACGAGCAACTGTTCAATCGCGACGGGAGGTTTGGCGGTATTCGTGCTGGCGTTCGCGGGATCCACGACGGCGAGCCCTTTGGCGGTAGGAAACCAGAGACGCCCACTCGAGCTACGGCACGCTCCGGGCTGGAACCCGCCCGAGCACAGTTCGGAACTCAGCCCTTCGGCATACCCATAGCTGAGGAAACGGACTCTCGGAGCCAAGCCGTCGGCACATCGGTCGAGGTCGGCCTTGCTGGCACGCAGGATTCCCCGCAGCGAACCGAGCCACAAGTTCCCCGCGCCGTCATCCACGATCTGGTTGATGACGCTAATCGGCAGGCCATTCGTGGTCGTGATGACAGCGAACTTTCCGTCTTTGAATCGCGTCAGACCGTTGTCGGAGGTGCCAATCCAGAGGGTCCCATCGGGATCAGCATAGAGGCACTCCACGGACTTGCCGCCCAGGCCGTCACGCGTTCCGAACTGTTTGACGTTACCGTCCCTTACGCAGCCGAGACCGCCGCCCGACATCCCGAACCACAGCGTATGGTCGTTCGCCTCGACGATGCTGCGCACATCTGGCAAGGAAAGTTGCTCCGCGCCGGCAAACAACGAGAGCCGGCCCGCCTCATAACGGTACAGCCCGATGGTCGTGCCAATCCACAGCACACCTTGCCGGTCCTCATGCAACACCCGGGCCGGGGAAGTGACCCGGCTCAACTCTTGCAGCGGCTCGAAGCGGTCTCCCTTCCTGGCCAACAGCCCTCCGCCCCATGTTCCGACCAATAATTGGTGGTGCCTGGTTTCCAGCACGGACCAGACGAACAAATTCGAAACCCCGGCAGCCTCCGTGAAAGGGGTCCACTGTCCGCCATCGAAGTGATACAAGCCGGCGCCTTCGGTGCCGATCCAGGCCGATTCGTCCGCCAGAACACTGAATGATAAGACAGCGCAGCCGCGCCACTTGTCGGGAGGTGCCAGCATTTGCACCCTGCGCCGACGCACGCCGTCGAACCCGGCGCCAGTCCCCACCCAGATATTCCCCTCGTGATCTTCGCAGAGAGCGCGCACCCAATCGTGGGACAGGCCCTCGTCCCGCGTGAATTGAACTGGCTCTTCCCCAGGGACACACAGGTTGAGGCCGTCCCGCAGCGTGCCCGCCAGCACCTGGCCGGAACGCGTTTCCAGCAGGCAGGTGGCCGCGCCCGGCGTGCGAGGCAGCCGAGCTTCCGATTCCGGCACCCACCGCCCGTCGCGCCATTTCCGCAATCGTGCGTTGCCCACCACCCACAATCCTCCGTCGCGCGCTGGGAGTACCCTCTCGTAAGAATAGCTTGCCGCGCCGCCCGGGAATTGGAACGGCACCACCGTTCCTTGCCGGAGCGTCGCCACCATTCCGTTGGCGGTGATCCAAAGCTTGCCGTTCCCAGCCCGCGACAAAGCAACTTTCCGCGTCGGCGATGCGCCGCCAGGCGCCAGCACGGATTTGCCGTCGCGCACGCGGAAAAGCACCCCCGCGACATTCAGCAGCCAGAGATCGCCATCTTCGTCGGTCGCCAACCCCTCGATCGCGCCGCCGGGCCAAGTTCGGCCCAGGTTAATCGTTTGGAACTGGCCGCCATCGAACCGCGTAAGATGCCCGGTCTCGTGGCCGATCCAGAGCGCCCCATCGGGACCCTCGTGCAGGCTGGTGATCGCCCCGTTGGGCAAATCAGGCGTGTTGATCGAATCGAACACCGTGAATCGAACTCCATCATAACGCGCCAGCCCGTGGTAGGTTCCCAGCCACAAATAGCCCTCGCGGGACTGCACAATCGCGGTGACCGGGCCCGCCTGCCATCTGTCCTGCACCTGCCACACCTCGAACGCGCCCCGGGTAGGATGGCGTTCTCCCGCCGACACTTCGCGGCCGCCGAGACAGAAGAAAAACGCAATAGCGATAGGCAGAACGCCCCAACGATTACCCCGGTTCCAGCGTGCCGTTAACGCCAACACGTTTGACACTCTGTCAACCCGTCCCGTACAAGGCAAGATTTGTCCACAATCCAGGATCCGCAACCCACAGCCGGCAGCCCGCAGTCGATGCCCGAACCCCAAACTCCACGCACACTGGCACTTCCAGAGACTCAGGTTGGGCTGCTTTGGGGATTGTAAGCCGCCAAGGGTGGCCTGTGTACTGCAGAGTGTTGCCTGTACATCGATTCCGGCATCGTTCCTGCTCAAATGGAATCGATTAATAGGTTTGCCCATAGCGGCATGGAGGCGGTTGCGCTTGGGTAGCCACCTTATGCGAAAGAAGATACTGATAGTCGAAGACAACAGCGAATTGCTGGAACTGATGCGCCTGGGTCTCAAGCAGGCCGGTTTCAGAATCGCCACCGCCACCAATGGCGCGGATGCGCTCCAGTCGGTACGTTCCGTCGCGCCCGACCTCATCGTGTTGGACCTTGTGCTCCCGGGACTGGACGGGTTCGCAGTTTGCGAATGTTTGCGGAAAGACGAGGCGACAGCCGGCATCCCGGTCATTATTCTAACCGGCCTGAGCAGCGAGTTCGCTCGCTTTGCGAGCCTGGAGTCGGGTGCCGACGAGTATTTCACAAAGCCGATCAGCCCGGAACGCCTGGTGTCACGAATCAAACACCTACTTCGCCGCTCGCAGAAATTGCCGCACCCCGCGCCGGAGCCTGGCGCCAAACCAGAGCGAGGAGCCGGCGTCTGTTAAACCCAAAACGAGTTGGCAAAAAAACATCTTGTGAAGCCGAGCGGAATGGGTAACAATACCAGTGCAAGGCGCGAGAGAGTAGCAAGTGAAGTAACGCGCCTGTTCTTTGGCAAAGCGATTGGCATCGGCTCCCATAAGGAACCGATCTTGAGATTTTACCCTGCCTATGCGCGTGATTAGAAACTATGTCCTTGAACCGTAGTAAATAAACCAAGGAACTTTAGCTGAGGTTGTGGCCGACAGGCCTTGATTGGACGTCGAAAGCAGCCCGGCGGGTTCCATCTGTTTCTAATAAGTTCAAAGGAACTGTTACACACGGCAATGGCGGGGTTTTTTTCTGACGTTTTCTTTGGGCAGCACGCGTCACCGCTGGTATGTTAGCCGCATGGCGCGCGATGATTTGTTTGCAGCCGCTGCCGCTCCCCAGCCGGAAGCCCCACCGGAGGCGGAAGCGCGGCGTCATCAACCGCTCGCCGCCCGCATGCGACCGCGCGACCTGGGCGAGTTCGAGGGACAATCCCATATCCTTGGCCCGGGACAACTGCTCCGCCGCGCCATCGAGGCCGACCGCATCCAGTCGCTCATCTTTTATGGCCCGCCGGGCACCGGCAAAACCTCTCTGGCGCAGATCATTGCTCGCCAGACGAAAAGCAAATTCGAACGGCTCAGCGGGGTGGAATCCAATGTAGCCGATATGCGCCGCGTGCTTGCCGCAGCGGCGAACCGGCTCGAGAACAAGGGGCTGTCCACAATCCTGTTCATCGACGAAATCCACCGGTTCAACAAAGCGCAGCAGGATGTGCTGTTGCCGGACGTCGAGGCCGGCGTGGTACGGCTCATCGGCGCGACAACCCATAACCCGTTCTTCTTCGTCAACTCCCCGCTCGTTTCCCGCTCGCAAATTTTCGAGCTGCGGCCCTTGAGCGAGGCGGATTTGGAACGCCTCCTTCGCCGGGCACTGGCCGACCCGGAACGCGGGCTGGGTTACTTGAAACTTCAGGCGGAAGAGACTGCGGTGCGGCATCTCGCCAAACTGTCCGATGGTGACGCGCGCAAGGCCCTGAACGCCCTCGAAATCGCCGCGCTCACTTCCGCGCCGGATTCTCATGGCATCGTCCATATCGACCTCGCCACCGCGGAGCAGAGCATCCAGAAGAAAGCCGTCGTGTACGATGACGAAGACGCGCATTACGACACCATTTCGGCTTTCATTAAATCAATACGCGGCAGCGACCCCGACGCGGCCCTGTACTGGCTGGCGAAGATGATCCACGCGGGCGAGGACCCACGGTTCATTGCGCGGCGCATCGTCGTTCATGCCGCGGAAGATGTGGGCCTGGCGGACCCGATGGCGCTGGTGCTGGCCAATGCGGCTTTCCAGGCAGCGGAATTCATCGGCTGGCCGGAAGCGCGTATTCCCCTGGCTGAAGCCACGATTTACATCGCCACTGCCCCAAAAAGTAACAGCACCATCCTGGCGATTGACGCCGCGCTCAAAGATGTCGAGTCGGGCCGGACCCTCCCGGTGCCGGAGCCGCTGCGCGACGCGCATTACCCCGGCGCCAAGCGTCTGGGCCATGGCGAAGGCTACAAATACGCGCATGATTACCCCGAGCACTTCGTGCCGCAGGATTATCTCGGCGCCGAAAAGCGCTATTACGACCCGACGGACCAGGGGGTGGAGAAGAAGATTAAAGAACGCGTCGAGCGTTGGCGCGCACTCGCTAAAGCCGAGGGGCAAGGTGCCAGGAACGAAGGGCGAAGGGCAAAGGGCGAGAATGAAAATGCGGGAAAGTGAAGGGACGAACGGAGGGAATAGGACCTTAAGGGAAACGAAGGCCGCGTTGCGCAACCAGGTCGCTTCGGTTCTAACGCGGCTCCCTGCGGAACCGCGAGTGGCGGCATCGGCGAAGGCGCGCGCCCTTCTGGAAAAGCAGGCGACCTGGCGAGAGGCTGGATCAATTCTTTTTTTTGCTCCGTTGCCATTGGAGTTGGATATCTGGCCCCTCATCGCCAATGCAATTGCCGCCGGCAAGACAGCCTCATTGCCCCGATTTGTGGCGGAGACCGCCCAATACACGGCTTGCCGCGTCGAGGATCCGGAGAGCGATGTCCGGCCGGGGAGGTTTGGCATTCGCGAGCCCCTGCCCCACTGCCAAGCGGTGCCATTAAACCGGCTGGACTTTATCCTCGTGCCTGGGGTAGCATTCGATCTGCATGGCCGCCGGTTGGGCCGGGGCAAAGGGTTTTACGACCGACTGCTTGCGGCGGTGCGCGGAACGACGTGCGGCGTAGCCTTCGATGAACAGATCGTGCGCGCGGTGCCCGTCGAGCCGCATGACGTTTATTTGAATTGCATCTTGACGCCGACGCGCTGGATCGAGCTGTAACCTGCGCGCGGTCTGTAATGAGCTCGTTAGTTGATACTTTGGAGCACGCCAGCCTGGTGCTGAGCGGCGGGGTGGTGTGTTATGTTTTTCTCCTTTGGAGAAAACGCAAAACCGGCCGCGCCGGGACTCTCGCGGCCGAATCCCTGCTGGACCAAGCCAGACGCGAGGCTGACACACTGATGCGCGACGCACGGTTAGCCGCCAGCGAGGAAACCCTCAAATCCCGCGAACAGAACGACCAGGCCCTCGCCGCGCGCCGCGCCGAACGGCTCGAACTGGAGCATCGGCTGGCCGAACGCGAAGCCCTCATCAACTCGCAACTGCAGCGGCTTGTCGAAGCCGAAAAAAACGTGCAATACGACCAGGACGCTGCGCGGCGGCGTGAGGCGGCGCTGGCCGAACAGGAGCGCGAACTGGCCGACTTGCGGCGCCAGGAACGCGGACTCCTCCAACGCCTGGCGGGTTTGAGTGAAGCGGAGGCTCGGGAGTCGCTCTTGAAACGCATCGAACAGGACTCTTTGCGCGATGCGAATGCACTTTCGCGCCACATCGTCGAGGACGCCAGGAACCGGGCGGAGGAACAAGCCCGGCGGATCATCAGCCTGGCCATCCAACGCTACGCCGCCGAGCACACCTTCGAAAGCACCACCGCGAGCATCGTGTTGCCCGCCGGCGACGACGTCAAAGGACGGATTATCGGTCGTGAGGGGCGCAATATCCGCGCCTTCGAGGCCGCGACCGGCGTGACCGTTTTGGTTGACGATACGCCCGGCTCTGTGCTGCTGTCAGGCTTCGACCCTGTCCGCCGCGAAGTGGCCCGCGAATCGATGTTGCGCTTGCTTGCCGATGGCCGAATTCATCCAACCCGGGTTGAAGAGGTGGTGGCAAAAGTGAGCCAGGAAATCGAGGAGACCATTGTGCGGCTCGGCGAGGAGGCGGTTGCGAAAACCGGTTTGCCTCCTTTGGCCCCGGAGATTGTGAAAGTCCTGGGCCGGCTGCATTTCCGCCATAGCTTCTCGCAAAACATCCTGGACCATTCCGTTGAGGTGGCGCATTTGATGGGGCTCATGGCCGCTGAACTTGGCATTGACGTCGGTGCGGCCAAGCGCGCCGGCCTGCTGCACGATATCGGCAAGGCCTTGAACCACGAAACCGAGGGCCCGCATGCGCTCGCTGGGGCGGAATTGCTCCGGCGGTTCGGCGAGTCCGAAGCCGTCGTCAACGGCGTCGCCTCTCATCACAATGATGTGCCAGCCATTGGACCACTCGGCATCCTCGTCAGCGCGGCCGATGCCATCAGCGCCTCCCGGCCTGGCGCCCGTTCCGAAAGCATGACCACTTACCTCAAACGGGTCGAGGACCTGGAAAAACTTGCCGGCTCATTCCCCGGTGTGGAAAAGGCCTTTGCGGTCCAGGCAGGGCGCGAATTGCGCGTCATGGTGCAACCGGAACAGATCGGGGACGAGGAAGCCTTTGCTCTGGCCCGGAACCTGGCCTCAAAGATCGAGGCCGAACTCCATTACCCCGGCCAGATTAAGATCACTGTGATCCGCGAAACCCGGTGTGTGGAAGTGGCGAAGTAAACATCTTTCGGGTTCTGCTAACGCCGACAGCCTTGAGCGCCGGCAGGGATGAAATATCCGCGCTAATGACCCTCGGTCATCGAGGTCGGCAGGCCGTTTTCCCAACCCATCGGAGCATTCCACGGCCGGACGGAGGCATTTTCAGAATCCGGAGTGGTCGCGCACCCGTTTACGGCCAGCAAGCCGGCCGTTGCCAAAAGAAGCATTACCCAGCGAAGGTTAACTGTGAGAGTTTTCATGGACTGGCTGTGGTGACCTGGCCTTTCGTCTCGGCGCTGGCGGCGGTCACCTGGCCGCTTTCCGGCGTTTCCGGATGTGCCGGAATCACTTGGTCGCCTTCCATCACTTCGCCGAGCTGCCACCCCGGCATCACGTTGGCGATGCTGCGGTCTTTCTGCACGCTGCGAACCTTGACCTTGGCGACCAACCGGCCGTCGCGGTTCACCAGCAACTCGCCGTATTCCAACACGCCTTGATCCTGGCCGATATTGAGCACTACGAAATTCCACTTGGGATCGGTGACCAGTACCTTGCCCCTTAAATTGGCTGGCAAGGGCACAACATAATCAGGGCTCTTGTAAATCGCCAGTTCATTGGTCAGGGCTTGAATCTTGTGCATCCGCTCGAGAGCTATCTTGCCGAGCAAATCGTTTTCTTTTTGCAGCTCTTTATACTGTTTGTTCATCGCCAGGATCTGCGGCGGGGTTAGCCCCGTCACCTTGTAGGCCTCGAGGTCGGCCTGGGCGAGATCGCGCTCCTTGCGAATATTATCCCGTTCGGTTGTGACGGTTTCCAGTTTCTTGGTCTTGTCGGCGGCTTCGGCCACTGCCTTGTCGCGCTCGTCTTTAGTCGAGGCCAGTTCCGCCTGGGTCTGCTTGAGGATGGCGTTGGTCTTGGCCAACTGCTGCTGCGTGTTATGCAGATCGTTCAGCGCGGTTTCTTTCAAGCTTTTCTCGTTGTTGCGGTCGTTAACCAGGTTAACGATTTTCTCCTTCGTCTTGAGAAAGTTCAGGGTCCCAACTGCCAACCCGGCGATGATGGCGATAATTAAACTGAGTCGAAGCAACATGGTCGTCTTTCTCGATTAAATTGTCGGCTTCCAGATTAGACAAACCCAACCATGCCTGTCAACGTCCGTTTCTAACCGTTTCTTCGACTCAATTATACCACAGGAATGCCATGCGCGATAGCCCGCCGTAATGGAAAAATCCCGGCGTCTTAACCGGAGTTTTGGCTGATTTCTTGGGTTTTTCAGGCTTATAAGAGCGTCGCGACAGTAAGCGGCCGCAGCGCATGTCCGAGAATCTCGGATACAGGCCGGGACGTGAGATTTCCCCCCGCCGCACCCAATCGTGGCCCTTTACTCCTGCCGCAGCCTGGTGTATCGTTCGGGCCAATGCAGCTTTCTCTGGATGACTTGCCGCGCCACGCGGGGCTGACCTCAGCCCGTCGCGCGCTCTCCTGCCCGCTGCCTACTCCACCCTAGATCGCCCCCTCTGTCGCCCTCCCTGGCGCCGCAATTTCGCAGCACCTTACCAGCTCTCTCTCGTGGTGCTCGCGGGCAAACACAATTTCAACACGCTTTTAACGCAGAAATAACGACTCCGATTTATGCAAAAACAGATTTCCCGCCGGCGGACTTTCGCGATTATCTCGCATCCGGACGCCGGCAAAACGACTTTAACCGAGAAATTCCTTTTATACGGCGGGGCGGTCCAATTGGCCGGCTCCGTCACCGCGCGCAAAAACCAGCGCGCCACCACCTCCGACTGGATGGAACTCGAACGCCAACGCGGCATTTCCGTCAGCTCGACCGTGTTGCAATTCGAGTACCGCGGCTATTGCGTCAACCTCCTCGACACCCCGGGCCACAAGGACTTTTCAGAGGATACCTACCGGGTGCTGACGGCGGTGGACGCCGCGGTCATGGTGATTGATGCCGGCAAAGGCATCGAGACCCAGACCCGCAAGCTCTTCGAGGTCTGCCGTCAGCGCGGCATCCCCATCTTCACCTTCATGAACAAAATGGACCGGCCGGCGCGCGACCCCTTGTCGCTCCTGGATGAACTCGAGCGCGTGCTCGGCATTGCCGCATTCCCTGTGAACTGGCCGCTGGGCGACGGACCTGACTTTCGCGGCGTGTTCGACCGGCAGGCAAAGCTGGTGCATTTCTTCGAACGCGTTCCGGGCGGCCAATTTCGTGCCCCGGTTTCTGTTCATGGCCTTTCCGACCCAATCGTGCGGGATCAGATGAATCCCGACGTCTATGCGCGCACAGTCGAGGAACTGGCCATGCTCGACGGCGCCGGCGCAAGCTTCGACCATCCGGCAGTGTTGGCGGGCGAGTTGACGCCGGTCTTCTTCGGCAGCGCCGTCAACAACTTCGGCGTCCAATTGCTGCTGGACGCCTTTCTCGAACTGGCGCCGCCGCCGCGTCCACGCCCGGCGGATGGCCGGGAAATCGTGCCACTTGAATCCGGCTTCTCCGGGTTCATCTTCAAGATCCAGGCCAACATGGACCCCAAACATCGCGACCGGCTCGCTTTCGTCCGCGTGTGTTCCGGCCGGTTCGAGCGCGACATGACCGTCACGCACACGCGCACCGGCAGAAAGCTTCGGCTCTCCAGCTCGCACAAACTCTTCGGCCGCGACCGCGAAACCATCGATGAAGCCTTCCCCGGAGACGTCGTCGGGCTCGTCGGCCATACCGATTTTCGCATCGGCGACACCCTGGCCGAGGACCCGTTCCTGGTCTATCGCGAAATCCCGCGGTTCACACCGGAATGCTTCGCCTGGCTGCAAAGCCCAAGCACCGCCCAGTTCAAGCGTTTCCGCGAAGGCCTCGAACAACTCCTGCAGGAAGGCGTGGTGCAGTCCTTCCTGCTCAAAGACTCCGGCCAGCGCGTGCCCCTCCTTGGCGCCGTCGGCCCGTTGCAGTTCGAGGTCGTCCAATACCGCCTGCAAACCGAATACGGCGCTGAATCCCGGCTCGAACCCAGCCCCTGGAAAGTATTGCGGTGGGTCGTCGCCGACGAGGGGGCACCCATCGACGGCTCGCAGTTGCCGACCGGCGCCCGGCTCGCCTCCGACGCCGCCGGAAAGGCCGTCGTACTTTTCCCGGACCAATGGAGCTGCGACTTCTTCGCCGAACGGAAACCGAGGATCCAACTGTCCGCCCTCCCGGTGGAAGAGCATCCCGAAGAGGCCCAGATATCCTGATCAGTATCAGTCTCAAGGGTTTGCACTAACCGGGCGAAGTCTGGCGAACGTTGCCAATGGCACAATTCGTGCTCGATTCGGCGCATTACTATGAATTATTGCACTGTGAGCACTGCGCGTTCGAGGGACCGGATCAACGACGTGAAATCTGCGGCGACCTGGGACTGCCACGGGTCGGCTACCGGGGCCGGTACCCTCACCCTGAGCTGGATTATGAAAAGCCTTCCACTGCTCGTTTTTTTGTTCGTCCTCGGCTTCAATCGATTCGTTCAGGCCGCCGTTGAAGCGGTCCCCTTTCGACTCGAGGATTCTCGCAGCGTTGCTTACGGCGATGACAAGGTGTTTCGAACGCCTCCTTACTTGAAACTGGTCCTCTCATTGACCGGGCCCGAGGCCGAGTCGAGTGTGCGCTACGGCGACCTGAAACTGGAACAGGCGGTTGACGACCAGGGAACCAGCCTCATTCCCACGAAGGACACCTTCAACGAAGCCGCAAAGTTCAAAGCATACTCGAACGAGTTTTTCCGCAAATCGAACTTCGGAAACAAGGGCAAACCCACCGCCCCCCAGGTTGAATTGAGCCTTGCCCAACCGAAACGCTCTGCGACAAAGATCGTTCGCCTCCGCGGCACCTTAAGTCTTGCCGAACAGGGGACGATTCAGGCGGTTGAGCTCGCCACTCTCAAGGGCGCCGGGAAGCAGACGCTCGCCATTCCAGCGGGCGCCAACCTGGGCGTGACCACCGACATAGCTGCGGGCGAGGATGTCCGTTCGATCGGCATCGAAATCACCGGCGACGAAAACGCGCTCGAGTCCATCGAGATTGTGGATGCTTCAGGCAAGGCGGTTTCCAGCGGTATGTCGAGTTGGTCTTTCAACGGCGGCCCGGCACACAAAACGTTGAGCCTCAAAAAGCCGTTGGATAACTCGATGAAGCTGGTGGCAAAGGTCGCGTTGAATCGCAAGATCAGCAAGGTCCCATTCGATCTCAAAGACATCGCCCTGCCCTGACAACAATTGCGACCGCAGGCAGTTTGTGACGCAAAGACGCTAAGGCATAGAGCGGTCGAGCCGCAAGCAAATCCGCCGAACAGATAAACCGCCGAGCCGCGATGAGCGCAGAGAACCCAAACACTCACGATTAGAGGAATCTTGCTCGAATTGCTTCATTCTTGGGGACAGCACCGCAAAGGTGGGAACCGGGTTTAGCCTCAGAAAAGCGGCTCATCTTCGAGAAGAGATAGGGACGCTGTGGACAGCGTCCCTGTCAGTTTAGTTGCGTCTTCGCTTCCTTGCGCCTTTGCGTTAAGGTTTCGCGTTCAGGATTTCGATAGACAAGATACGGTTTAGGCCGCCGCCATTTCAGGTGCTGGTTTCTTTGCCATCTTCGCAAAGAAAGCCTTCGCGTTCGCAGCGATCTGGTCCTTCGTCAGGTCCTGTTTGTGCGTGGCCATCGACCATTGATGGCCGAAGAGATCTTCCACCTGACCGTAGCGGTCGCCCCAGAACTGGTCCGTCATCGGCATTTTCACCGTACACCCGGCCTTCACCGCGCGCTCGAACATCGCGTCCGCGTTCTCAACATAAAGGTTAAGGGTGACGCTGGTGCCGCCACGGCTTTTCGGCGACAGACACGTCGGCGGCATCTCGTTGCCAAGCATCACGACGGAGTCGCCGATTTTCAATTCCGCATGCATGACGCCTTTGCCGTCGGGCATCATGAAGCGGTCCTTTTCCTGCGCGCCAAAAGCTCTCTTGTAAAACTCGATCGCTTTGGCGGCGTCCGACACCACGAGGTGCGGAGTAATCGTGTGATAACCATCTGGTATTGGTTTAGTCATAATTTTGTACCTTTCGTTTAACCGACAGGGAAAAACCTTCATCCGCTCAAGAAAAAATTCCAGTGAATTTTTTGAAAAACTTTTCGGAGGCGCTTGACGCAAACCAGAGCGCGCGTGCAAATGCGCAGCAACGGCGAAGCCGTTCTCACAGATTAGTGACAGCCGCGCCTGCCAACACCGCGACGAGAGCCGGTGAATTAGTGTCGATTACTGTCCATTCGTGGTTTCTACGGCATAGATTCGGCTTAATCGGGCTCCGGATCCGGACGGCGCGTCGCGTACCAGATCTCTTTATCCTGGCGGTCACGAACCGCACGCCGGCCACGCCTCGCCAGGCGAAGCAGGACGCCGAGGATTTCCCAGCCGGAGTGGGTCCGCAGTTTGCGGCCCGAGGTGAGCACGCTTTCGCGCAGCAGGACGAATCGACCTTGTCGCTTGAGCGCCCAGCTCAGGGCGCACTCCTCGCTGGCGTAGAGCCCCTCATCGAAGCCTCCCGCTGCGTCAAACGCCTCGCGAGTACAGAAAAGAAAGCAGCCTGCCGCCAGACCGACCACGCGATAAAACCAGATGAAAATCGGCAGGAGCAACCTGGCGTAGCGAGGCACACGCCCTTCGAACCGGACCGCGCAGCCGCCGCCAACCGCCCCGCCGCGGACCGCTTGAAGCGTCGCCCGCAAGACGTCGGGAGTCACCCGCGTGTCGGCATCGACGAAAATCAACAGGCCGCCGTGAGCCGCCTTCGCCCCGGCATTCCGGGCGGCTGCAATCTGGCGCCGGTTGAGCGAAACCACACGCGCACCTTTGGCCCGTGCAATCCCGGCAGTCCCATCGGTGGACGCGTCATCCGCCACCACCACCTCGAATGGGCAGCCCATTTGCTGCGCGGACGCAAACAACACGTCCAGGGTCCGGCCGATCAGCGGTTCCTCATTCCAGGCCGGGATCACGAAAGAAACGAGGGACATCGGTTGTGGCCCCTTATCAATCTTGTCAGCCATGTTAATTGGACAGACCGGAGCCGCGCCCCTCACGCCGGATTGGAAATGCTGGCCGATTTGAGCTTTCATTCACACCGCGGCTTTAGCCCGGTGGAGAGAGCTGGTCTTGAGGTTTGAAGTGTTTCAACACTTTGCTCCCTGCGAGCGAGAAGCCGTTGAAACGGCTGGACACGTACGGCTCAGCTCACCACCGGGCTAAAGCCACGGTGTTAATCAGACCATTCCCAGTGCTATCAATTACCCGGGTTAGGCGTATATTGGTCGCTAACAGTAATCCGCGCGGAGACGAACCATGAAATCCAAACCAACAACCATTTTTGTCCCACCGCTGAAGTCCACGTCGCAAGGCGGCACCACCGTCCGCATCTCCAGCCGCCAAACGGAGGGCGCGTACTGCGCCTGCGAGATGACCACGCTGCCAGGCGACGGTGTGGCGCTGCACGTGCACGATCGGGACGAAGAGTTCTATTACATCCTCGAAGGCGCCTACGAGATGCAGGCGGGCGATGAACGGTTTACGGCCGAAGCAGGTTCGCTGGTGGTGATTCCGAAAGATGTCCCCCACCAGTTTCGCAACGCCGGCGGCGTGCCCGCCCGGGCCCTGATGATTTTTCGCCCCGGAGGATTCGACGAGTTGGGCGACGAGATGCATCAGGCGGCTGCAGCCGGAACCCTTGACCCAAAACAGCGACAGGCGATCTTCACCAAATGGGGAGTCCATTTCGACAATGACCCCAGGTTATGATACAATCTTCCGTGATTGGCTGGATGCCATCGGCCCAACTCTATTTCCGCGACCCGGATGCTCATTCGCTCGAGTACATCGCCCTCCTCGACGATCCACCGGACCCGGACTTTACAGGTTCGCTCTCGGCATGGCAAAAACGGAGCCTGGTACCACCGGCGCGGCCTTAATGATCCTCGTCGCAACGTGACTCGACCTCACGTCGCGGCAATCCGTGTTTCAAAAGCCCGGCATAATGGCACGCCCGTCCGACCAACTCCTCACCTCGCATCTGCGCGCGGTCTCGCGTTCGTTTTATGCCACTCTCCGCATCCTACCCACTTCCATCCGTCCACAGATCAGCCTTGCCTACCTGTTGGCCCGCACGGCCGATACCATAGCCGACACCCAATTGGTGCCGTTGGACCAGCGTCTGGCCGCCTTGCAGCAACTGCGCGAGCGCATTCAGGGCTCTCGCCAGGACCCGCTCGATTTCAGCGACTTGGTCCCGCGCCAGGGCTCTCCCGCCGAACGCCTCCTGCTGGAAAACTGTGAGGCCAGTCTGAGCCTGCTGCAGAGTTTTTCGCCGGCCGATATCAAATTGCTCCGTGAGGTCCTCATTACCATCATCAGTGGCCAGGAACTCGACCTGCAGCGGTTCGCCGTCTCCTCCCCCGGCCACATAACGTCCCTGCAGACCGATGCCGAGTTGGACGATTACACCTACCGTGTCGCCGGCTGCGTCGGCGAGTTCTGGACCCGGCACTGCCGCGCGCGCCTTTTCCCCCAAGTTTATCTCAACGACTCCTGGCTGCTCGCCCAGGGCATCAGATTTGGGAAAGGATTGCAATTGGTCAACATCCTGCGTGATTTGCCCGCGGACCTGCGCCAGGGCCGCTGTTATCTCCCGGCCGCTCGCCTGGCCAGTTGCAGCTTGAATCCTGTGGACCTTCTCCGGCCCGGAAACGAGCCGCGGCTGCGCCCCGTCTATAACGACTACCTCACCAAGGCCGACTTCCACTTGCAGGCGGGTTGGGCCTATACCAATGCCCTGCCCCGCGGCAGCATGCGCGTGCGATTGGCCTGTGCCTGGCCTATCCTAATCGGCCAGGAAACGCTTAAGCTGCTGTGGGCGAACAACGTGCTCGACGCTCAGCACCGCATTAAAGTCAGCCGCGGCCGGGTCAAACGGTTGATGCTCCACTCGGTGCTCCTTTACCCTTTTCAGGGGGCCTGGAGACGATTGGTTTCTTAGGGTACATCTGGAGCAGACCAGGGCCGATGG
>DATMRF010000146.1:0-3232 GCA_035566435.1 Candidatus Acidiferrum sp. | reverse complement strand
GGCATTGAGCATAACGTGATGCTCAAGGATGTCGCCGCTGCCTTCTCCTGCCAGATTGAAATAACTGTGCTGCGAGAGATTTAAAGGCGTCGCTTTGTCGGTAGTCGCCTCATAATCCAGAATCAACTGGTTTTCGTTCGTAACGGTGTAGCTGACTTTGACCCGAAGGTTGCCGGGATAACCTTCTTCACCATCCTTGCTCAAATAGCTGAATGCGACCCCGACTCCTTTTGCGTTCTTGAACTCCCTGGCCTCCCAGACCTGCTTGTTGAACCCATTCATTCCGCCATGCAGGGAGTTGGGGCCGTCATTCTTGGCCAGGGTATATTTCACGTCGTCGAGCGTGAATGTGGCGTTGGCAATCCGATTGGCGTAACGTCCGACGATGACGCCAAAATAGGGAGGGTTGACCAGATATCCGTCGAGCTTGTCGTGTCCGAGGACGATGTCACCCAGGTTGCCGCTCTTGTCTGGTACCCGCAGGGATATGATGATGCCCCCGTACGTCATGGCGCGCACTTCGAGGCCCGTTGAGTTGGTTAAGGTATACAGATCCACCGGCCTCCCGTCCCCGGTTTTTCCAAACGATTCCTTGCGAACCTGCTGTTTGTGTTTTGACGCCGCTGCCTCTCGTCCCATCACGGCAGAAACAAAGAGGGTCAGTAGCAGGATGTAGAGACTCGTCGTTTTATGGTTCATCATAGCGGGTCGCGGAAGCATGTCCGTTCGCGCCGTTCAGGGTAACATGCTCCGTACCTGCTGGGGCAATTTCTCGATGAGGCAGGGCGCATCGCTGTTGCCCGCGTGCGATGCTTTCCAGGCCCAATGGTTCAGTCCAGAAACCTTACTTTGGTGTGGCCTCAGACGAAATTTCTGCCCTTCCGGCTCTCCATCAATGGCTCAGAACCTCTTACAATAAGGACATGTTTTGTCGAGTCCTTTTTTTGCAGCTGGCTTTCGTATTTCTGTTCGTAAGTTTGCTTCGGGCTGACACCGCAGCATTTGACCTGGCCGGGCCAAGAATAGAAATAAGGGTGACCCGGGCGGGCAAGACCTTGCCCATTGACCGCGTGCCGAACCTGCAGCCTGGGGATCGCATTTGGATCCACCCCGACATGCCGGACGAGGAGTCCGTGCACTTCCTGATGATTTCGGCATTCCTGCGCGGGTCGACCAATCCGCCGCCCGAGAACTGGTTCACGAGGGTTGAAACCTGGAACAAACATGTGCGCGAAGAGGGGGTCGTAATCACGGTTCCAGCCGGCGCCCAACAGGCGTTGATTTTCCTCGCTCCCCAGACCGGCGGCGATTTCGGCACGCTGCGGTCCGCGGTGCGGGGCAAGCCCGGAGCATTCGTGCGCGCTTCGCAGGACCTGAATCAGGCCAGTCTGGACCGTTCGCGTCTGGACAAATATTTGAGCGCGGTCAGGGAGATGTCCGGCGACGATGCCAGTGTTCTGCATGACCGGTCTGTTCTTTTGGCCCGCAGTCTCAACATCAAGATCGATAACGAATGTTTCACCAAGCCCCGTCAGCAGCAGGAATCATGCCTTACCCAGAACACGGACCAGTTGGTACTCGATGATGGCCATAGTCAGTCCATGGTGTCAGCGCTCACCTCCGGAAGCGGGCCCGATCTCGTTGGTCAGCTGAGCACAACCCGATTGGCGGGCGGCGGCGCCTACAGTCCCTATGTAGGCGCGGTCGTGGATGTGGCGAAAATGTTGGAAAGCTTTCATACCCCCGAGTACCGCTATATTCCCGCGCTGGCGCTGCCTCACCTTGACGAGCTGAACCTGAAACTCAACAATCCGCCTTCGTTTCGCAAACCCATGTCGGTGCTGGTAGTGAGTTTGCCGGCGGTGGAGGCGCCGCAGTTGCCTCCCCTTCGTCCCGTGGACACTCATCAGGTGCTCTGCCTGGAAAAGCCTGACCTGTTGCTCGCAGCGGAAGGCGCTCCCGTAGTCTTCTCAACCGACTACGCGCACAGTATGGTTCTGCACGTCGCCGACAAATCAGGCCATGCGTTTGATCTCCCGGCTCCGGCGGATGCGGCACGCGGTGGGTTTTCCATCGCCACGCAAAGCGTCGCGGCAGACAAGTTGGAGAGCGAGGTCAAGGGAACGCTTCGGGGAAACTGGGGGTTTGACTCCTTTGAGGGACCTTCCTTTCGCCTGCAAAACGCGCACGCCGCCCAGTGGATTGTCACCTCGGCTGACGAAAGCGCCCTGGTCGTAGGCCGCGAGGACACCATCCATTTCAAATCGGACGCCGCGGCCTGTGTCGAGACAGTCACCCTGAAGAACGAGGAAGGCAAGCCGCTAAAGGCAACCTGGGATTCATCGAAACCCGATGAACTCGAACTCAAAGTTCCACTGAAAGAGGAGAGCCCGGGAAGAATCACGATGCAGGTAAAACAGTATGGCGTGGGAAAAGCGGACGAAGTTGAGCTGCGCAGCTATTCCGAAGCCGCGCGCTTGGATAAATTCGCCATCAACGCGGGCGACGCACAAGCAACTCTCCTCGGAACACGCCTAGACGAGGTGGCTGCGGTAGAGCTAAACGGTATCCACTTCGGCCCAGCGGAGTTCTCACGCCTGGACAACAGAGATCAGCTGCGGTTGGCTACGGACTCCAGGGACACTTCCGGGGTACACGCCGGCGACAAAGTCACGGCCAAGGTAAGTCTCAAAGATGGCCGCGTGTCGAATGTTGACACCGTCGTCGACCCGCCGCGTCCCAGAATCACGCTTCTTAACCAGACTATCCAACCTGGGCCCGGGCCTACCGCCATTCGACTGGGCAATCAGGATGAGCTGCCACAGGATGGGAGACTTTCGTTTTTCGTGAACATGGAAATCCCGGAAACATTTACACGCTCGGAGAAAATCGAGGTAGCTACGGCAGATGCATCGTACAGCGTCTCCTTGAGCCTCGATGACGGTACTCTTGTTCCTCAGGATGCGCACACCGTGATGGCGGTTTTCGATCCGCTAAAGAGTTTCGGCCCGTCTGCTTTCGGCCCGCTTCGCTTCCGGGCGGTGGAAGGGAGTGCCCGAGGCGATTGGCAACCGCTGGCGAACCTGGTGCGCCTGCCCGTCCTGAAGGAAGTGGGTTGTCCGGCGGCTCCGGACAAGCCATGCGCCCTCTACGGAACCAACCTCTTCCTGATCAGTTCGGTGGCTTCGGATCCGGAGTTCAAACACTCGGTGCCCGTACCAACAGGATTTAC
>DATMRF010000145.1:0-48982 GCA_035566435.1 Candidatus Acidiferrum sp. | reverse complement strand
CGCCCGGAAAAAGCAAAGCTGGCCCTGGTCGCCTGGAAGAGTTGGCTTTCCTGGACTCATTTCAATTTCCTTTGGCTGCACTCTGAACCCCCCATAGTTCGCCACTCCCCATGACGTCTCAAAACCTTTTGAGACAGTCTCAGGACAGCGTCCCTACCGTTTCGTTCACCTCATGCCGCTGCTTTTTGCGGATCTGATTCTCTTTACGTCGTCTCCTACAATGGCGGTTGCGGAACTTTGTCACTCGTTTAGGGGTGCAAATTGGCCGCCAGGCCTTCGAGCCGGCTAACCAACTGCGTTTCAATCGAGCCGCGGAACGGACCGTAGTAGCCATAATAGATAAGCGACGAATCGGTTTCGTACCCGCCTTCCTTGAGCAGACGCGCCGAAGGAATATAGCAGGGGACCTCGTAGGCGTAACCGATCACCCACGGGTGCTCGGCCACGAGCAGGCGTTTGATACGCCGCGAGTAGTCGACCACCACCTCGCCACCCGCGAGCACAAAGGTCAGGTCATCACCGAGGCGCATGACCGCCAGCGGCAATTTGACCGACTCCGGCAGCGGCTGACCAGCGTCCAGCCGCTTCAGGTAGGCGGCGGCTCGCACCTTCACGTTAATGTCCTGGGTCTGAGCGTCTTTCTCCAATTGCTCGTGGCTGGGAGGCGGCGCCAGCGGCAGCTCGACCTCGTCGTAGGCCAATTGGAACGCGCCGCGGACCGGGCGCATCGGACGGTCAAGCACACCGATGACAGCGCCGGCGAGTTCCAGGCCATGGCGTTTGGCATCGAGCAGGCGGCCTCGTGGCGCAGGGTCGGAGTCCGCGCCCATGCCGGTAAGATACATTGCCACTGCGCCGGGCTGGTGCGCTTCGAGTTGCTGGCGCGCGTAGGCCATGTAATCGCCGGAGACGGTGTACCAATCGTCACCGCTTCGGACGGACGTGCCATGGCAAGCATAGCCGAAAAGGATCGCGCGGACCACGCCGTTTGTGGCCTTGATCCGCAGCACGGGCACGTCCCAGTCCACCGGGCCGTCGGGATTGTCGCCGAACACGACGGTGTCGCCCTGGTAAACGCGACGGTTCATGGCAAAAGTGGCGCGTCCGAGACCTTGCTCGAGCGTCGCAGGCTGGCAATCCGCGAGTGCGGCTCCGACGACCTCCACCAGCCTGGCCTGCAGAAAGCGGCTATATTTCTCGATGCGAGCGCGGTCGTCCGGCGGCGGTTGGGCCATATCGGTAAGTGTTTGTTCAAGCACCGGCGCCGAATGCGTGTGGCTGGACACCACGGCGACCTCCCCGCGGCCAAGCTTGAACTCGCCCGCATACTGTTGCAGGACCGGCTGCATGAACGCATGGCTCACCTCGCAATTATCCAACGCTACAAACACGAATCGTTCTCCGGAGGAGTTTTTCAGCGCCAGGGCCTGGACGACGAGCGGACAGTCCACCTTGTCGGCGGCCCGTTTTCGGCCCGCATAGCCGGCCAGCCGAATGGGCAGTTCCGGCGTGATGTCGCGCACCGCTATCCCCACCTCCGGAGTCGGGCTCACGGCGGCAGCTCCCACCACCCCGAGGAGTGTCGCCATTGCGCACCTCATCCCCATCCGCCAGCACCCAAACAAATGCCCCGCACGTTTCATATCAGGATCGACTGTTCAAGGTTTATCGGGTTATCAGGTTATCAGGTTGTCAGGTTGTCAGGTTGTCAGGTTATTGCGCTTTCACGTTGCACGTCTTAACGCTGCGGCGCTCCCCTCCCTACGCCGCCTTCGCCAGCTCGGCGCTATGCGTCTGGACCCTGCGAATGGCTTCGAGGATGTGGTCCATGTCCCCGCGGTCAGCCAGGAGCATATTTTGGGTCATGGCCACCGTCGTCTCGCAGACCTGTTTGTTGCCTTTGAGTTCCTGGAAGCTGTCGCGGTAGGCCTTGAGCCGCTCGGCGCTCCACAGCCGTTTGAAGCCGCGCGAAGCAATCGCCTCGTCGAGCAGGCCGTCGTAATACTGTTCGTGATACACGCCGCCGCAGGGGATACCTTCAGCCGACATCGCTCTTGCGAACTTATCGAGTCGCAGTCCGTTGAACTGCGCGGCGTCGTAGCGGTACGGGTAGAGATGCCACACCGCCCGGCTGTTTTCCGGCAGCCGGACCGGCGTGATGCCGGGGATTTGCCCAAGGTTCGCGCTCAGATAGTCGGCGTTAGCGCGGCGGATGGCCGTTTGCTTCACCAATTTGTCGAATTGCTGCATGAGAATGACGGCCTGGGCCTGGGTCATCCGGTAGTTGTTGCCGCGAGTAAAACAGCCGTTCCCCTTGTTGGCTCCGACCGCGCGGCCGCAGTTGTGATAGGAGTTGCACTTATCGATCAGCTCCTCGCTCATGCCGGTGATGGCCCCGCCTTCACCGGAAGGAATGTGCTTGGATTCCTGGAAACTGAAGCAGCCCAAGTCGCCGATGGTGCCGCATTTGCGGCCTCTGTATTCCGCGAGCCAAGCCTGGCAGGCATCCTCGACGACGGCAAACTTGTGTTTGCGGGCGAAGGCGTTGATCGGGTCCATGTCACAGGGGATCCCGAAAATGTGCACGGGCATGATGGCGCGAGTGCGCTCCGTGACGCGGCTCTCAATCGAGGCTGCATCAATCGTGAGCGTGGCGGGATCGGTGTCGGCAAACACAGGCAACGCCATGCGGGAGAGGATCGCGTTGTAACTCGCGATGAAGGTGTAGGGCGAAACGATCACCTCGTCGCCAGCGTCCACGTCCATGACGTGCAGGCTGACCATCAGGGCGGTGGTGCCGCTGGCGGTGGCCAGGCAGCTTTTTGCGCCCAGCAACTGAGCGTAACCGCGCTCAAACTCCTCTACGTGATTGTCGGAACCGCGGAACCATTTACCACTCCGGAAAACTTTCAGCACGTCAGGCTCCCACGCCTCGCGCCATTCCGGCCATTTAGCCCAGCCGCCCTTGTGGACGGGTGTGCCGCCGAGCAGCGCGGGCTTTGACGCCTCGGCTGCAAACGCCATGGGGGCCCGCCCGGCGCCGAGCCACCCAAGGGCCAGGGAACCCGCTGCCGCGGTCCGGATGAAACTGCGCCTTGTAAATGTGAGATCCTTCTTCATGGGTTGGTCCTTTCGCTTAGTTTCGTTCCAGTACGCCGCCTCGACAGCGGCCATCTTGTGTGCTGTCTTGCTTTGTCGCCAGGATAGCCACTTCCGAGCATCGCGACAATCCTGATATTGCGAATGGCTGCCGGGCTCAGTTCGCCGGAGCCGGGAGGGTGGTGTGCCGGCGAAGCCAGGCCAGATCGTGGTTTCAGGCCAGCATGTCCCGATAAGCAGGCTCCTGCTCCATCCGCCTGATCACGGCGCAGGCTTCGGCTCCCTCACCGCCGCGCCCTCCTTCAACCCACCGGGCGCATCCAGCACCACCTTTTCGCCTGCAGCCAGACCTGCGGTGATGGTGGCCTGGTCGTCTCCGGAGCCACTGACGGTCACGGCGCGGCGCTCGGCGCGCCCGTCGCGGACGATAAACACGACATCGTGCCCGTCCTGTTGTTGAATCGCCGCTTTCGGAACAGTGACTTGGTGCGCCGCCACTGCCGCCCCGCCGGTCTCGTGGAATCCCACCTTAACGCTCATCTCCGGCAGGATGCGCGAGTCCAACTTGTCAAAACCAACTCGCACTTTCACGGTGGACTTCTGCCGGTCGGCGGTGGGAATAATCGCAATGACCTTGCAAGGGATCTTCCAATCCGGATAGGCATCCAGAATCGCCTCGACCGGTTGACGGTCCTGGACGCGGTTGATGTAGCTTTCGTTGACATCGATCTCGATCTCCAACGATTGCATATCGACGATCGTGCAGATGCCGGTGCGCGTGAACCCACCCCCGGCCGATATCGGCGAAATCATTTCACCCGGCTGCGCGTTCTTGGAAGTAACGATTCCCGTAAACGGGGCGCGAATGATCGTATCATCCAACTGTTGCTGCCAGGTTGCCACCGTCCGCTCCGCCACGACGATGTCCGCCTGCTGCTGCTCTAACTTCGCCTTGTAAGCCAGGGCTGACGCTTCCGAATGGTCGTAGTCGGCCTGGGTGGCGATTTTGTTTTTCAGAAGCCCCGCCTGCCGCTCCAGCTCCTGGTCGGCCTCGCGGATGCGGACGCGTGTTTCGGCCAGGGCGTTGCTGGCGGAAACCCATTGGGCCTGCGCGAGCAGCAGGCTGGCTTTGACGTTGGTGTCATCGAGCCGGGCCAGTACTTGGCCTTCCTGGACCTTCATCCCCTCCTCGATCAGCACCTCGGTCACCTTGCCGGTCACTTTCGATGAAACGGTCGCCTGCCGTCGCGCGGTCACATACCCCGAAGCGTTCAACACCGTGCGCTCGCCGCCCGGGGCGCTGCTTTCGCGCGCCACCGCGGTTTGCACGACGAGGGCTTGGGGACGACTGAACCACCAGACAACGGCCCCAACGGCGAACAGCACGAGGACGAACACTACCACCGCCCAGCTTCGGATTCGCGCTGGGGTGCCGCTCGGGCGCTCGATGCGCAAGTCATCCAGCGAGGGCTTGGGAGGACTCATAGGTTGTTGCCGCGGAAGTAAACCGCGTTTCCTAGCCAGGGTCAATTGTGAACAAAATGGTTTGAACAAAACCATTGGCCAGCACAGCAGGCGCGTGATAAATAAGCTCGATGCTTGGCATGTCCAACAAGTCAGGAGACGGCAACGCGCCCGAGCCCGGGCCGTTCGGACGCTTTTACCTTCAGGAACTTATCAACAGCGGCGGCATGGCCGATATCTGGCTCGCGACCGATGTGCGGAATAAAGCCTACGCGCTTCGCCTCATGCACCACCGCCTGCGGTTCAATCTGCTCGCCCGCCGCCGGTTCCTGCGCGGCTGTGATATCCTTTCCAAGATCACCGACCGGGAGGGAATTATTGGCTACGTCGAGCATGGCAAAATCAACGGACAGCTCTACCTGCTGATGGAATACGTCGAGGCGGCGAACCTGAAAGAACTCTACGCCCGCCACGACCCGGTGTTGCTGGAAAACGTCGCTCAGATTCTTATCGATATGGCGGTCGCCCTCGAACACATGCACGAAAACGGTTTCATGCACCTCGACTTCAAGCCGGAGAACGTGCTCGTGACCCGCAACGGCAAGGTGCGGCTGGTCGATTTTGACCTGGCGCAACCTATCCCGGCGCAGCCGAAGAAAATGTCCCGGAAAAATCCGGGCACACCCGCCTACATGGCGCCGGAACAGTTGCTGGGTCAGCCACTCTCGAACCGGGTCGATATTTTTTCTTACGGCGCCTCGGCTTACGAACTACTCACCAATCAGAAGCCCTTCCCCGGCGAGAGCCCGGCGGAGATTCTCAAGCTGCAACTGGACCGCTCCGAGTTCGTCAACCCGCGCACGCTCAACCCGGACATGCCGGCCGCCCTTGAGAAAGTCCTGCTGCGTTGCCTCGAAACCGAGCCCGAGCGCCGCTATCCCTTCATCGGCGTTATGGTCCGCGAACTCCAGGCCGCCCTATACGTTTGAGCCTATTCCCTCCGCCACTGCAGAAGGCGACGTTAGGAGTCTCGGGTCTTTCTTTCCCGGTCCGCGATCCGGTTTCCCCACGCCGACTACAAATTACCGACCATTGACCGCTGATTACTGATTCACTGATTACTGTTTGCGGCTCCCCTTCGCCACCCGTCACTTACCGCTGTATCCGCGCCGAACCGCCTTTGGCAAACGCACGGACTTGTTCGAGCGCCGCCATCGTCGTATCGCCCGGGAAGGTGGTCAGGAGCGCGCCATGCGCCCAGCCCAGCTTGACGGCTTCGGCTTCCGGTTCGCCAGCGAGCAAGCCATAGAAAAACCCGGCCGCGAACCCGTCGCCGCCGCCCACCCGGTCACAGACCTCGAGTTCGCACGTGGGCGCCACAAATGTCTTGCCGTTGATCCAGGCTACGGCGCTCCAACTGTGCCGGTTCGTCGAGTGAACCTCCCGCAGAGTCGTCGCGACCACTTTGACCTGGGGATGCTTCTTGCTGACTTTGTCTATCATCCCGAAAAACGCGCTGGGGTCGAGTTTGGACTTGGCGGCGACCTCCGGGCCGGGAATGCCCAACCCCATCTGCAGGTCCTCTTCGTTGCCGACGAGCACATCGACGTTTTTCACGATCCGGTCGAGCACGGCCACGGCCCGCTCGTGGCCACCCGAGATGTTCCACAGCTTGGCACGGTAGTTGAGATCGAACGAGACGAGCGCGCCGGCGGACTTGGCCGCCTTCATGCCTTCGGTGATTACCTCGGCTGTGGTGGGCGACAGCGCGGCGAAGATGCCCCCGCTATGGAACCAGCGGACGCCGCCGGCGAAAATGGTTTTCCAGTCGAAGTCGCCGGGCTTGAGCAGCGCGCCGGCTTCGTTGCAGCGGTTGTAGAAAACGACCGGGGCGCGCACGCCCTGGCCGCGGTCGCTATAGACCGTCGCCATGTTGGGTCCGTGAACGCCGTCATGCTTGAAATGCTTGTAGAACGGTTTCACCCCCATTGCGCGCACCCGCTCGGCGATTAGGTCGCCGATCGGATAATCCACCATCGCGCTGGCGATGCCGGTTTGCAGCCGGAAACAATCGGCCAGGTTGGCGGCCACGTTAAACTCGCCGCCGCTGACGTGGATTTTGCATTCAGTCGCCTTCCGGAACGGGATAATGCCCGGGTCAAGGCGGTGGACCAGTGCGCCGAGGGACACGAGGTCCAAAGCGCCGCCGACTGGAATATTCAAACCATGTTTCATTGCAGTCTCTTTCTGATTATAGCGTTGTCAGGTTGCGATCGATTTGGGCAGTGCCGTGCTCAAGCCGCCAGACGGAGAGGATTTCTGTGGCAAACCTCACGCCGGGCCGGAAACGAGTGGGCGCCTCGGCCCATTAAATGGCCGGAGGGCTATCAGCCTGCGGAAATAATGCACGAAGGCGCCGGTCTGGTCTATTCGGATTTGTTTCGAATTTCAGGCTTCGGATTTTGAATTTCGCGCCCCGCCGCCGTTTTTGGCACGAGCGGCTCGGCATCCAGGTTTTCCAGGATTGTGATCTTTTGCCAGATCTTGCGCGAGAACCCGGCGGTTAAGTCTTCTACGTCATCGACGGCATCGAGCAGGACCGGGTCCTGGAACCCCTGCACGTAAAGCGCGGCGATTTTGCTGATAAGCGCCATCGCGTCGCTGCAATAGTCCAAATACCGGGTCAACTGGGACGGGGTCATGATGCGCTTGCGTCCAGCCGCCTTTGCCGTCGCGCTGAAGGCGCTTTCGGGGTCCTTGGTCAACTGGTGCATATCGATGATATGGGCCAGCGCGCGCAATTCGTGAATCGCCTTCAGAGCGCGGCTGCGCTTGATCCTGTTTTCCCAGCTCACAAAGAACAGGATAGCTGCGCCTATAAAGACGACCGAGCTGATGCTGGAGTCCAGCGCCTGGACGGAGTTGGTGAAATCATTGAATTGAAACTGGTGGATGTGAAGCAGCAGTTCGACCAGTACGCCAAGGACCATCAAGCTCAGCGCGACGGCCACCGCGCGCAGCGGCAAATGCGGCCGCTGGATCCAGGCCGTCCGTTGGACGGTCTCCTCGGCCACCTTCAGCAATTCCGCGACAACCTGTCCCAACCCCGCGCCGGGAAACCGATCCTCAATCCGGTCATGCAGCGCCTTGACGGTGGCAACAATCTTCTCCGAATCGAGCCGGCGAAAGTTCGCCACGCTTACTTCCATGGAGCGTAGCGTAAGGAGGCGGCGGCAGACAGGCAAGAGGAAGCAAGACTAGATTTCCATCAACATCCGTGCCGGGTTTTCGATGACTTCCTTGACGCGTTTGAGGAACGAGACCGCTTCGCGGCCATCGACCAGGCGGTGGTCGTAGGTCAGGGCGACGTACATCATGGGACGGATGACCACGTTGCCTCCGCGCGCGACGGGCCGGTCCTGGATAGCGTGCAAGCCGAGGATGCCGCTCTGAGGCGGGTTGACGATCGGCGTCGAAAGCAGCGACCCATAGACGCCGCCGTTGCTAATCGTAAAGGTGCCGCCCTGCAGCTCGTTTAGCTTGAGCTTGTTGTCCTTTGCGCGCCTGGCGAAATCGGCGATGGCCAGCTCAACTTCGGCGAAGCTCATGCGTTCAGCATTGCGCAGCACCGGAACGACCAGGCCTTTGCCCCCGCCGACCGCGACGCCGAGGTCGTAGTAATTATGATAAACAATGTTGGCTTCCCGCACCTCAGCGTTCAGCGCGGGGAACTGTTTGAGCGCATCGATGCAGGCTTTGACGAAAAACGACATGAACCCGAGCTTGACCTGATATTTCTGCTGGAAGGCTTCGCCGTATTCTTTTCGGAGGGCGACGATGCCCGTCATATCAAGCTCGTTAAAGGTGGTGAGCAAAGCAGCAGCGTTCTGCGCCTGCACCAGGCGTTCGGCAACCGTGCGGCGCAAGCGGCTCATCGGTACGACTTCCTCTTGGCGACCGGACGATGGCAGAGTGACACTTGCTTCTGTGGCGGCGGGCGCGTCGGCCGGAGGCTTGGCCGCCTCCGCCGCAGGCTCCTCGATGTAGCGCAACACATCTTCTTTCTGGATGCGCCCGCCGGGACCGGTGCCTTTCACCTGGCCGGGCCGCAGCCCATGTTCTTCCAGGGCGATTTGAGCCGCGGGCATGACTCGCGGTTCAGCCCGTCCGGCGTCAGCTTGCGCCACCGGCTTTGGTTCCGCAGCTTTCGGCTCAGGCACCTTTGGCGAGGCGTCTTTCTGGCCGTCTTTTTCCAGGTAGCCGATCACTTCGCCGACTTTGGCCGTATCGCCCTTTTGTTTCAGGAGCCCACTCAATGTGCCCGAGTCCGGCGCGGGCAGTTCGACCGTGGCCTTTTCACTCTCGAGCGTCACGAGCGGTTCGTCTCTGCTCACCGCCTCACCTTTGGATTTGAGCCAGCCGCCGATTTCAACTTCGGTGATGGACTCACCGACCTCGGGAACTTTCAATTCAATTTGCATATCATTTGGTTCCGCCGGTCTTTTCGGGAATAGCCTGTTCACTGAACGCCCGGGAAACGATCTCGGCCTGCTCCTGCTTGTGGCGGCGATGCGAGCCGCCGGCTGGCGTGGCCGAGGGTGTTCGCGTAATCGCGGCGAAAGGATGTCGGCGGGAGATGGCCTCACCCAGGTAGATGCGCAGGTACACCCAGGCGCCCATGTTGGCCGGTTCTTCCTGGACCCAGAACACAGGTGTGCCTTCGCGATAAGGCGCCAGCGCGGCCTGGAGCGCTTCGGGACGCAGAGGATACAGTTGCTCCAGCCGGATGAGAGCGACGTCGTCGCGGCCGGTTTCCTCGCGATGCGCTGCCAACTCATAGTAAATCTTCCCAGTACAAAGGACAACGCGTTGAACATGTCCAGCGGGTTTCGCCAGGGCATCGGGAAGGATTCGTTGGAAGCACCCGCGAGAGCAATCCTCGAGGCTCGACACGGCCTTGGGATGGCGGAGCAGGCTCTTGGGCGTCATGACAACGAGCGGCTTGTGCCACGGCCGGAGCGCCTGCCGGCGGAGGCAATGAAAATACTGGGCCGGAGTAGTGGGATAAACGACCTGGAGGTTGTCTTCGACTGAAAGCATGAGGAAGCGTTCGAGCCGGGCGCTGGAATGCTCGGGCCCCTGGCCCTCGAAGCTATGGGGCAGCAGCAACACCAGCCCGCTTAGCCGCCGCCATTTGTCTTCGGCGCTGGCGATGAACTGGTCCACGATAGGCTGGGCGACGTTCCAGAAATCGCCGAACTGCGCCTCCCAGAGCACCAGGCCGTCGGGGTAATCGAGACTGTAGCCGTATTCGAAACCGAGGACGCCGACTTCGGAAAGAGGGCTGTTGAAGATTTCGATTGGCGCCTGGCCGGGCGCCAAGTGTTGGAGCGGCGCGTAGGTATGCCCGTCCTGGTAGTCGTGCAGGACAGCGTGCCGTTGACTGAACGTGCCGCGCTCCGAATCCTGCCCGCTTAGCCGCACGCGAATTCCTTCGCAGCCGAGGCTCGCGAAAGCGAGCGATTCCGCCGCCGACCAATCGAGCGGTTCCTGGCCGGCAGCCATTTGCTCGCGAGTTTGAAGCAGTTTGTTGATCTTCGGATGCGGATGGAAATCGGCCGGCAACCGGGCCTGGGCTGCGAGCCATTCGGCCAGCTTCTCGCGGGGCACGCCGGTTTCGAGCTCCGGCTCCTGAGGCTCCGGCCCGCCCTTGTATCTGGACCAGATGCCGCGGCGCGGCTCGACCGGCAGCGGCTTGGCGGACTGAGATTCCGAGAGTTCTTTTTCCAGCAGGTCGCGCCGCTGGGCAGCGATCGCATCAGCTTCTTCGCGGGTCAATTCCCCCAGGGTGAGCAGGTGTTCGAGGTAGCCTTCGCGGACCGACTTGCGTTTGGCGATGGCGCGGTACATCACGGGCTGGGTAAAGGCCGGCTCGTCCCCTTCGTTGTGGCCAAGGCGGCGGTAGCCGTACATGTTGACGATGACGTCGCGCTTGAACTCGTAGCGAAAATCCATCCCCAGCCGGACCACCTGGGCGACGGCCTCGGGATCCTCGCCATTCACGTGAAAAATGGGAATCTGGAGCATCTTCCCGACATCGGTCGCATATTGACTGGACCGCGCGTCTTCCGGGCTGGTGGTAAAACCGATTTGATTGTTGACCACGACATGCAGCGTGCCGCCCACGCTGTAACCGCGGAGCTGGCTCAGGTTCAGCGTCTCCTGCACCACACCCTCGCCCGCAAACGCTGCGTCCCCGTGAATCAACAGCGTCAGGCCGCGCCGGCGCTCGCTGTCGCCGACCCGATCCTGCTTCGCTCGTGTACGGCCCAGCACGACCGGATTCACGATCTCCAAATGACTCGGATTAAAACAAAGGGACAGATGGATCTTCGCGCCGCGGCTGGTGACCCAGTCGGCGCTGTGTCCCAAATGGTATTTCACGTCACCTCGGCCTGAATACGATTTCCAGTCAGTGTCGGCATACTCGCGAAAGATTTGGCGGGCGCTCTTGCCCACGATATTGGCCAGCACATTGAGCCGGCCGCGGTGGGCCATGCCGAGGACGATTTCCTGTATGCCTTGCTCGCCGGCCTTTTCGATGGCCAAGTCCAGCAACGGAATCAGGCTCTCCGAGCCGTCCAGAGAAAAGGTCTTCGCGCCGGGGAATTTTCGCCGTATGAATTCCTCGAACGTGACGGCATCGGTCAAGCGGGTGAGGATGCGCAACTGCTCGTCGCGGGTGAGCTCGACGTGGTTTTGGGTCGCCTCCATTCGCCGCTGCAGCCAGCGCCGGACGCTCAGTTCATCGATGTGCATGTACTGCACGCCGATGGAACGGCAGTAGGTATTGCGCAGACGTTCCAGCAACTTGCCGAGCGTCAGCGGACCGTCGTATTGGAACGTCTCGCTATAGACCGGCTGGTCCATGTCTGCGTCGGTGAACCCGAAGAATTCCGGGGTCAGCTCGGGTGGGACGGGACGGGGCAAGCCCAGCGGGTCGATCTGCGCGATGCGATGGCCGCGCACTCGATAAATACGGGTGAGCAGGTAAACGCGGTGCTGCAGGACCGCAATTTCCGGGTCCGCGAGGCGGCTGGCTGGGCGGGGCAGAGCAGGGGACGGCGGATTGAAAATACTGAAAGGCCGGAACGAGGGCCCAAAGCGCGGTTTGGGGAATCGGAACTCGCCTTCCGCAACCTCGGCGAAGTAATGGCGCCAATCCGGCGAAACCGAAGCGGGGTCTCGCAGGTAATCCTCGTACAGGCCCTCGACGAACGTCAGGTTGGCGGCACCGGGCAGACCGTCAGCTTCATGTCCATTCCTGGTGGCCATTTTTGCGCTAAATCCCCGATTTCAGGACGCAGGAGCCGGTTTGGGTTGGGGCTTGATTTGTAGCGTGGAAATCACCTGTCGCACTCCGTCGGTTCCCATCGCGAGCACCATGGCCTTGCCGATGTCGTCTGCTGAGTTGACCATGCCGGACAGGGTAACGACTCCAGCCGTAGTGTTTACCGAAATACTCAGACTCGGCAGGTCCCGGCTGGCAACCATTTTGGCCTTTATAGCCGCGGTGATTCGAGCATCGGAGGTGGCATCGTTGATGGCCTGGCCCGCCTCCTGCGCTTTTTGTCTAACCACGTGGCCGCTGCGCGCCAGTTCGTCTTTGATCTTTTGCGGGCTCAAGTCAAGATCGCGCACCTTGTCCTGCACGGCATCGCTCGCGGATTTGGCCGCCGTTTCAACCTGCCTGCCTGCAGATTGGACATTGGCTTTCCCTTGCGTGGTGCTGAAGTACCAAAGCCCCGCCGCGCCGAGGGCAATTCCAACCACTAATGCGAGGAGGACTCTCACGCCTTCAACTTACCGGCGGTGCCAGCCAAGTCAAATCATCGTCTGGCTATTCGTTGTGAGGTATCTGGATCGTGCTGCCCCCAATGAATTCGCGAACCACGGCGTCGCCGGGAACGATGTCGTAGCCGCTGACTTGCTCCGGCGCCAGGCCCTCGACAGAAGCGAGCAGGTCACGGACTCGCTGATAACGGATTTGGGCGTCCAGGAAACCGGAGTAGGACTGGAAATCCTCCGGTTGCGGCAGGCACCCTTCAGGGCCACAGAGGAACGGCTTGAGCACCGGCAAGTCGAACGGGAAACCACCATCGATGGTGTGGTCAGCCAGGCCGCTCAGCGGAACGATGCTAAAGAGTTCACCGGAGCGGACGTAATGCCAATGGAGCACCGTCAGCAGCGGCCGGTGGTTGCGATGCCGCACGTCGCGCAATATGCGGCGCAGCAGGCGCACATCGGTGAATTTGGTGAGCCGCCGGGAGGCGCCGTCACCCTCGTAAAGGACATTCTGCGTTTCGATGTAGAGCCGGAACTGGGCGGAGGCGTCGATGCCTTCCGTGATCGGCGGATATAAACCATGGAGACAATCGAGCAACAGGATCTGATCTTTTTCGAGTTTGATGGGTTTGCTAGCCAGCCGCCGGCCTTCCTTAAAGCTATAGACCGGCTTGTCGATCGTCTTCCCTTCCAGCAGTTCGCGCAGGTGGCGATTGAGCAACTGGATATCCATCGCTTCGGGCGTTTCGTAGTTGCGATCGTTGATCCAATCGGTCGGATGCTCCACCAGCGACCAGAAATAATCATCCAGATTGAGCATCAGGAACCGCAGGCCTTGCCGGCAGAGCCGTTCGGTCAGTTTGACCGTAGTGGTCGTTTTGCCCGAGGAACTGGGCCCACTGACCCAGATCATACGGAGATTGTCGCCCGCATCAAGACGCGCGACGACCTTAGACGCGGCCTCGTCGAGCGCGCGCTCGAATCGCGCCAGCGAGTCTTCAACCAGCGATTTAAGCCGGCCGCGCCGGACGAGCTCATTTAGTCCCGCCACAGTGTCGCAGCCGCGTCGGCGGTTCCAGGCAAGTGTTTCCTCCATGCGCGCCGCCGGAAATCCGTTGCCGGCAAATTGGGCGGGAGTTAGCGCTCCCTCCCGCAACCAATGGCGGCCCCAGCGATAACAGGCGTAAGCATCGGCGGTGTTCTGGAAGCCATAGCTGCGCAGCGCGTGAAGCACTTCGTCCTGAATGGTTTCGATGGTGGGCGGAAAATTCGTGATCAGGTGGTGCGGGTCGGAGTTGAGGCAGACCACCACCGCGTCGGCAAGGAACTCGGCAATTTTTGCGTCCGTCTCCCACGCGGCAAAGATTTTGTCGTTGATGCCTGGCAGATAGTCCTGTTGAAAGCCGCCAACGGATTCGGCGGCGCGCAGCATCGCCCGCCGGATCCTGGCGGCATCGAATGCCACCAGCGCTCGATTCCGTTTTTGGACTTTGACAATGTGGTTTTGGACTGCCATGGCGGGAGGATTATACACCTGGGGAATTGGGGAACAATCATGTTCGGACAATCCCATCGACAAGGGCGGGTCCCTTCGTTAGCTTCTCGCCCCGGCATGAGAATCCTGTTCCTGAATGGCCCAAATCTGAATCTGCTCGGCCACCGAGAGCCGGAAGTCTATGGCCATACAACCCTGGCGGATATCGAAGCAAGAGTGCGCCAACGGGCCAGGGAACTCGGTGCGGAAGTCGAGTTCCGCCAGTCAAACCTGGAAGGCGAATTGGTCACCTGGGTCCAACAAGCTAAGCAGCACTTCGACGTGATCGTGCTGAATGCCGCTGCCTACACGCATACCAGTGTGGCGCTTCGTGACGCCATTTCGGCAGTCGGGTTACCTACGATTGAAATCCACCTTTCGAACGTTCACGCGAGGGAAGAATTCCGTCACAAGTCGTTGATCGCACCGGTCTGTCGAGGACAGATTGCGGGTTTTGGAGCGTACTCGTACATTTTGGCCGTGGAAGCGGCTTGTAACGTTAACGAACGTAAAGAAATACCAAAATAGGCCATATTCTTGTCGAAATACGCACCTTTTACACTTGCCAAATCAGCAGGGATTTTGCTTATTGACGCGCTGGAGCACGCTCATTATGCTCGGTCACAATTGAATTTACTGGGTCAAGCAGAGTCGAGGTTCGGCTGCTGCTTTTTTGCTTATAACCTTTAATGCGGCCAAAACCGTAACCAATGAGGACCTCGCTCTAACGACAAAAGCCCGTGGACTCAATCGACCTAAAAGACATCAAAGCGATAATTGACTTGATGAGGAAGAACTCGATTTCCGAGTTCGAACTCGAGAATCAGGTGTTTAAGATCAAAATGAAGCGGGGAACGAATGGCGGCGGAGCTGCCGTTTCCTCTGAAGACACCCCAGTCCTTACCTATGTTCAGCCGCAGATGGCAGCGCCCCCTGCGATCTCAGCCTCCGTGCCCGCCCCCTCCAACGAATTGGAAATCAAGTCCCCCATGATTGGCACCTTCTATCGCGCGCCCTCTCCGGAGTCGGCGCCGTACGTGGAAATCGGCACGGAGGTCCACCCTGAGACGGTGGTTTGCATCATCGAAGCGATGAAGGTGATGAACGAGATCAAGGCGGAGGCCAAGGGTGTCGTCACGCAGGTGATGATCGAAAACGCCAAGCCGGTGGAATTCGGCCAACCTCTGTTCAAAATCCGCCCCAATTAAAGCGGGCCACGGGTTCTTCGCTGGCGCCAGTGGAGTGTTCCGTCGGAACCAGGAAGTCCTAAACTCGAAATCCGAGCCATGTTCGAAAAAGTGCTGGTTGCCAACCGCGGGGAGATTGCTGTCCGCATCATCCGCGCGTGCAAGGAACTTAATATCCGCACTGTCGCCATTTATTCGGAGGCGGATGCAAACTCCATGCACGTCCAACTGGCCGACGAAGCCATTTGTATTGGCAAAGCTGCCGCTAGCGAAAGCTATTTGCGGATTGATCGCATCGTCAGTGCGGCTGAAATCACCGATGTAGATGCGATTCACCCCGGCTACGGGTTTCTGGCGGAGAACGCTCATTTCGCCGATGTTTGCGAAAGCTGCAATATCCGCTTCATCGGCCCCAACTCACGGGCAATGAACGCGTTAGAGGATAAGGCGGTGAGCCGCGCCCTGGCCAAGAAGGCGGGGGTGCCGACGCCGCCGGGTTCGGAAGGGGTGGTGGAAAATGAGCAGGATGCCTTGACGGTGGCCAAACGCATCGGCTACCCGGTCATGATCAAAGCAGTGGCCGGGGGAGGCGGAAGGGGGATGCGCGTGGCGCACAACGATATTTCACTCGTCAAGGGCTTCCACACCGCCCGCAGCGAAGCCGAGAAGGCGTTTGGCAATTCGGGAGTGTATATCGAGAAGTTCATCGAGAATCCGCATCATGTTGAGTTCCAAATCCTGGGCGACAACCGGGGCCACATTATCCACCTTGGTGAACGGGATTGCTCGATTCAGCGGCGTAACCAGAAGGTCGTCGAAGAATCGCCGTCGCCTCTGATCGATAACAAATTCAAGAAGCTCCGTGAAAAAATGGGCAAGGCAGCCATCAAAATCGCCGAGGAAGCCAATTATACCAATGCCGGGACCGTCGAGTTCATCGTTGATAACAACGGGAACTTTTATTTCCTGGAGATGAACAAGCGGATCCAGGTCGAACATCCTATCACAGAGGAGGTTACTGGAATCGACCTCGTGCGCTACCAGATCATGCTCGCGATGGGTGAACCCCTGCGCCATTCCCAGAGCGACATCCAGTTCAAAGGCCATGCCATCGAGTGCCGCATCAACGCGGAAGATCCCTTTGATGATTTTCGCCCCAGTCCGGGCCGCATCGAAATGTATTACCAGCCGGGTGGCCGCGGCGTGCGCGTCGATAGCCATGCGTATGCCGGCTACACCATCCCCTCGGCATACGATTCCATGATCGGCAAACTCATCACGTATGGCAAAGACCGGCGTGAGGCGATGGATAAGATGAGCCGCGCGTTGAGCGAGTACATGATCACAGGCATCAAAACGACCATCTCCTTTCAACAGGCGATCCTGCAAGACCCGAACTTCCGGCGCGGGGTCTATTCCACGACGTTCATCGAGCAACTTCTGAGCGGCGCGCGGCGCGAGCTGATCGAAGAAAAAGCGTGAGAGGGAGCGGAGCCGGACGGATGCAGTAATGGATTATTAGAGATTAGATTCGCCCCCGAATCCACTCTTGACCTTCCGGACCGGGTTTGTTACAAGAGCGTCGTCCGTTCAAAGAACGACCGTGCCGGTGTCAGAAGACAGATTGCCCGTGAACCTAATCAGACAGACATTCAGTGATCCTGCCAGTGCAGTCCTCCCCACCTGGTTTTCTTGAGCAGACAAAACCTTATGAACCAAAACAGGCTATTCGTTGGCAACTTGTCCTACCAGACCATGGAAAATGATTTGCAGGACTATTTTTCGCAGGCCGGAGCAGTTACTTCAGTCAACCTCATGTTGGACAAGATGACGGGGAAATCGCGAGGGTTTGCCTTCGTGGAATTTGCCACCGGCGAGGAAGCCAGCAAGGCCGTTGAGCAGTTTCACGGCAAAGAATTCCAGGGGCGCGCATTAACGGTGAACGTGGCGCGTCCGCGGGAAGAGCGGACCCAGCGTTGGAGCGGCGACCGTGCCCGCGAGGTTCGCTCAGAACGCGGCTACTTTTTTTTGCGGCTTGTGTGCGAGGGCGGCGGGGAGCCCCTGCCGCCCCGGGTTTTGTGGATTTATGAGTTTGACACTCGCGCCGAACCTCTTTAGCTTGAATTAACATTTAATTTATGGCTGAGAACATTCCCAACATTCCGACCGGCGCTGTTCCGCCGAAAAAGGAAACCGGAAAAGTCCAACCCAAGAAGGAAACGGTCCGCATCAATTTGCCGCCCAAGCCCTCGGCGGCCCCGACGATCAAGTTGCCGACCCTGCCGCCCGGAGGGCCGGCCGCTCCTGCGGCCGCACCGGCGCCTGCTCTCACCGCCGCGACCGGCGCGCATGCCGCTCCTGCGGCTGCCTCTGCTCCCCGGATGGGCACGGCCGCACCGGCAGCTGCCGGACGCCAGGCGCCTACGGCTCCGCCTGCGACCCGCCCCGCCCCGATGGCGCTCGCGCCCACTGTTAGCGGCCTGGACAAGGGCTTGGCCCTGGCGGCAGCCATCATCGGCCTTGCCGCTGTCGGCACAACCATCTACATGATTTACGGCCTGCCCAACTGAACGGCTCCTCCGCGCGTCCCGGGCTGAAGTAGCGAATTCCGATTGGTTTTACTAGCCACTCAATCTTTTTTATGGCAGCTCCCAATATCGTGGTTTTGACCCAAGAGAACTTCTCCAAAGAAGTACTCGAGTCGCCCCAACCGGTTTTGGTGGACTTCTGGGCCGAATGGTGCGGACCCTGTAAAATGCTGGCTCCGATCCTGGACGAGCTCGCCCAGGAGTACGATGGCCGCGTCCGCATCGGGAAAGTCAACATTGACGACCATCAAAACCTAGCCGCGCAGTTCGGCATTCGCTCCATCCCCACCTTGCTGTTGTTCCAGCAAGGGCAGGTCGCCGACCAAATCGTGGGCCTGCGCAGCAAACGCGATCTCAAAACGAGCTTTGACCGCGTGGCCGCTTGAACGGCGGGTAAACGGCCACGTTCGCCGCTGAACGCGGCGAAAAACAAGCGTCGGGACTGGCGCTTTGCACCATGCCGTTCATCATAACGCCGGGACAACTGACGCAGCGGGCCGAGTTCTATCACCAACTCGGCCAACTCACCGGGGCTGGTATCGGCCTGCCTGCCGCGCTGCAGCAGCTCCACCGGAACCCGCCAAATCGTTCTTACCGCCGCCCTGTGGGCCAATTGCTGGAGATGCTCACTGACGGGTACACTTTTGCCGAATCCCTTCAGCGCCTCGGTTCCTGGGTGCCGGCTTTCGACATCGCGCTGCTGCACGCCGGCGAACATAGCGGCCGCCTGGATGCCTGCCTCAAGTTGCTGGCCGATTACTACACCGATCGGGCCCGCATCGCTCGGCAGATGATAGCGGACCTCATCTACCCGGTATTCCTGTTCCATTTTGGCGTCCTCATCTTCACGTTCCTTAAACTCATCCGCACAACGGGCTGGATTGGTCCTTTAGCGCAAATGCTGGGTATCCTACTGCCTATCTACGCCCTCGTGCTCTTGATCATTTATGCCGCCCAAAGCCGGCATGGTGAAAGATGGCGCGGCCGTTTGGAAGGCCTGCTGCGCCCTATGCCCGTGTTGGGCACTGCCCGGCGCTATCTGGCGCTGAGCCGCCTGTCGGCCGCGCTCGAAGCGTTGCTCCGAGCGGGGGTGACGATTCTCGAGGCCTGGGAACTCGCGGCTACGGCTAGCGGCTCGCCGGCGTTGCGGCGAATTGTGCTGGCGTGGCGGCCGTTGGTTGACGCCGGGCAGACCCCGGCCGAGGTCGTCACCGCCTCAGGAAAGTTTCCCGAAATGTTCGCACACCAATACACCACCGGTGAGATCAGCGGCCAGCTCGACGACACGCTGCATCGGCTCCACCAGTACTACCAGGAGGAAGGGTCGCGCAAGTTGCACCTGGTAACGCAGTGGGTTCCGCGCGCCGTTTATTTGGTGGTGATGCTGCTGATCGCCTACCAAATCGTGCAGTTCTATGCGGGGTATTTCAGGGATGTCGGGGCCGCCGGCGGTTTCTAGCCTCAATATCTCACACCCACTTCTGTCATGCTCGCCTAAACAGTAAATCCCAAATCGAAGATGACTTTAGCTGAATTGCTTGCCAACGAGAACCTGCGCCGGCACGAATTCCCAGTGACCCGCGACAAGATCTTTCTTGCTCATGCGGGGGATTGTCCGCTTCCCCGCCGAGTCGCCGAGGCCATTTCCACTTATGCGCGCGACTCCGCGACCGGGGACCAGGAGAAGGTTGTCTATCCGGCGATCCTCAGCGACGGGCGGAAGCTGGCGGCACAATTGTTAAACTGCCAGCCGGAGGAGATCGCCTTCGTCGGTCCTACGTCGCTTGCGCTGAGCTTCATTGCCAGCGGCCTGAAGTTTCGGCGAGGCGACAACGTGCTCATCTATTTTGATGATTACCCGTCGAACGTTTACCCGTGGTTGGCGCTGGCAGAGCAGGGGGTGGAGGTGCGCTTGTTGAACACACGGGGCCTGGGATTTATCAGGCCGAAGGACGTCTTGGGCCAGGTGGATGAAAACACCCGGCTGGTCGCCCTGGCTTCCTGTCATTTCGTCAGCGGTTATCGCCTGGACGCGCAGGCGATCGGTGCCTCTTTGCGCCAGCGGAATATACTCTTTTGCCTGGATGCGATTCAGACCGTCGGCGCTTTTCCAATGTCGATGGAGTCTGTGGACCTGCTGGCGGCAGACGCCCATAAGTGGTTGCTCGGCCCGTGTGGGGCAGGGGTGATGTACGTCCGAAAGTCAATCCAGGACCGGCTCCATCCGCCGATCTATGGCTGGCATAACGTCCGCTGCCCGGATTTCGTTGCGCAGGAGCAAATCGT
The DNA here is from genome assembly GCA_035566435.1 of Candidatus Acidiferrum sp. GTDB lineage: Bacteria > Verrucomicrobiota > Verrucomicrobiia > Limisphaerales > UBA8199 > DATMRF01. Next base: position 28,979 of record DATMRF010000145.1, on the reverse strand, counting down.
GCTGCGTCACGGCGCCGCTCGGTATGAGGCGGGCACCCACAATTTACTCGGGCTGGTCGGGCTGGTGACAGCGATGGAACTGCTTCTGGAGGTCGGAGTGGATAGCGTTGCGCGCGAGCTGTTGCGAAAAAGGGCGTGGCTGGTGCCGGCGCTTCAAGCCAAAGGCTACGAGGTGCTTCACGCGGGGGCCCCAATGGAGAACGCCAGCGGCATCACCACGTTCCATCAGCCGGGCAAAGACCTGACCGCACTCCATCAAAAACTGCTTGAAGCCAATATCATCACTTCGCTGCGAGCGGACCGCACCGGGCAGAAATACATCCGCCTCTCGCCCCACTTTTACAACACGGACTCAGAGCTGCAGCGAGTGCTCGAGCTTCTGTGAAACGCATGCAACCGTCGGATGTCCAGAGAATCGGCGAGGAACTGGCGATTAAATGGGATGATGGCAGCGAAAGCTATATCCCGTTGGAAAAACTGCGGCGAGCCTGCCCCTGCGCCGGCTGCAAAGGCGAATCGGACATCATGGGCAGTCTCTCCAAAGGCCCCGTGCAACCGCTCGCACCCCCGGCGTTCCAATTGCGCGGGCTGGCGCTCGTCGGCACTTACGCGGTTCAGCCGGTCTGGGCTGATGGTCACGCGACGGGCATTTACTCCTTCGACTATCTGCGCAAGGTCGCCGCGGCTTGATCCACGCGGGAGAGAGTTCCAAGCAAAAAACCACCGGCTTCAGCGACGAAGCCGGTGGTGTGAGAGGCTAGCTAGGGAAGCTTAATTGCTCGACGTGTCAATGCTGGAGAACTTCGCCGAGATATCCGAATCCTTCGGGCTGGGATCGGGTTTGCTCCAGTCACGAGGCTTGCCGCTGTTCCACGAAGACCAGTCGCCTTCGAGATAGTCGCTCGTGGGGACGGGAGTCTTAAGATAATCGGTCTTGGTCGGCTGGAAGTCCTCATCCTTCACAATGGTCGGGGTGAGGAAGACGATCAAGTTGCTCTTGCTGCGGTTTTTCGTGTCATAGCGAAAGAGAAGGCCCAAGCCGGGAATATCACCCAGGAGCGGGACCTTCACGTTGGCTTGATCGGTTTCATCCGAGATCAGCCCGCCCATCACCAGGGTGTCGCCGCTAGGAATCATAACCGAGGTCTCCATTTGACGCTTGAGGAAGGAGTTCACAGCGTTGTTGACGCCGCCGACCGTGGATTTAACTAGGGGGCCAAGCCGCAGGACACTCGGCTTAACGCTCAGATGGACGAAGTCATTGGCTGAGATACGCGGAGTCACATCCAGCCTGACCGTCAGGTTCGAGTAGGTGATTTGAGAACCGCCTGTCGTGTTGGCTGTGCCTGCCGTGGTGTTCACGATGGGAAACATGGTTCCCACTTCGATGACAGCGGGTTCATTATCCAGAGTTACAGTGCGCGGAGTGGAGATGACCTTCGTTTCAGAGTATTGGTTCAGGAACGAAATCACCGCGCTGACGCCGTCGGCGTTCAAAAACGCCATAGCAGGTTGAAAGAATGAGCCTTTGCTCAGACTGCCGAGGATTCCTGGCGCCGAAAGGATACCACCGATCGTGCCAGGGCTGGCCGGAGTTGTGACAGGACCATTGGCTGTAGCAATCGTGGTGGCCGGGGTCGGCGCGGTGCCTGGAAGGGCGTTATTGCCAATCGAGACGTGTTGATTGGCCAAAGTGCCGCTCCAATCCACGCCCTTAGCCGTGCTGGGATTATATGAAGTTTCCAGCAAGCGCCCTTCGATCAGCACCTGTTTCGTCTGCGTATCGAGGCGGGCCACCAACTCATCCACTTCAACCAGCTCTTTATCGGTCGCGAGCACAACCAACTGGCTCGTGCGCGTATCGGGCACTACTTTGCTGCGCTTGTCGGTCAGCGTGCTCTGGATGGCCCCGACGATATTCGAGGGGCTGGAAAACTTAAGCTGAATGATTTTGGTCACCAGCGGATCGGGAGCGGCTGGGTCTTTCACAGCGACGCGAGCGATCTTGCTCTTAGGATCTTCGACCAACTGAAGGTTATAGGTACCGAGCAGGGCGTTAAGGGCCTGGGCAGCGGTGACATTTTCCCAGCGAATCGAGACCGTTGGCTGAGGAGCGGGGCGGCCATCGGCACCGACTTGGCCGAAGGAAACCTTCGGGTCGAGGATATAGTTCAGGCCGGCTTGGCGCGCGAGGTTCTTAATCGCGTCCGTCAGTGGCACATCGTCCATGACAATGAGCGGAATCACGCCGCCTACCGGGGCGTTAGTGTCCGTCACACTCGCAGCAGCAGCGTTGGCGTCCGTCGCACTCGGAGCAGGAGTAGCGGCGGCGGCCGGTTGAGCCGCGGCATCCCCTGCGGGGGGCGTAGCAGGCGCATTGGCGGCAGCAGCATCGGCTGCCGGCGCATTGGTAGCCGGGGCAGCGGCTTCGGCCGCCGTTGTCGGCTGTGCCACATCGTTTGTGGCGGTTACGCTGGCGGTTGCGGCCGGGGTTTCGCCAGCAGGTGGGGTGGTTTGGGCAAAGGCGGCCAAACTCCAGGCGACCAGCCCAACGAGCGCGAGAATGCACAGTTTTTGTTTCATTTTATTAAAGTTGTTCTGACGTTGACCAGTCATCACTAGATGTTCTGTCTATTGCCAAAGTTCTAAGCAGTCGCGGTGCCAACGGCTCAGTTGCTGGCCTTTCCTGTCTATTTCGCACGGAAATTGACTATTTCGCCATCAGGTTGTCCATCATTAGGACAAGTCAACGAAAGCCGCAAAACCGAGCTCCGACACAAAACCCATTGCCGAGAAACGAGACACAACAAAAGGGAGTCAGGCTTGGAGCTGAAAGGGCAGGGAAGGCGGAGAGGGAAGTGCCGAGAAGCAGAAACTATCGTCACGCGCACAGGCGGCGCGGGGGAACTGGTGTCACCTTGGACGGGCTATATCCCGGCGCGCAGCCGCAACTCCCGGCGGACGCCCCCGACGACGATAATCACTGAATCGTCGCGGATCTCTTCGCATTTGACCATGGCCTTAGAGCCGCCAGGCAGTTTGATTTCATGTTCCTCCCCCGGCTCAAAGGTATAACCGTTGATCATCGCGGTGCGTTTGGGTGGGCTGGTGATGCCGTTAAGGATGAACGCTCCAATATCGGCGGAGCTGTGCTTAACAGTGGGCAATGGCGTCGCCGGAGCAGATTGAGGAAAGAAGGGATTGCGGCATTCTTTCGGGTTAGCCGAAATGATGAACACGGATGGAGGGATCTCCACCGGAGCCAGGGCCGCGAGGATATTCGTGTCACCGATTTTGGCGGTGGCGGGCGTGTTCTTTGTAGACCCGCCGGCGGCAATGAGCGATAGTGAAGGCGCGGCTACGGACAGGGCGAACACCAATTTCGAGAGATGAGCAACGTGAGCTTTCATAGGCTGGAACTCGATAGTCAGGCGCCGGGTTTGACCAGCGCGGCGATTTCCATTCTGAACGCGAGTCTTTCCTTCTCGGAGGAAACCAGGCTGGAAGCGGGCTCGAGACTCAGGTTCATGACTCGGATGTAGGGGAACTGATTTTCAAAATCCGAAATGAATTTCCCGAAGTCATGGAACTGCGCTGAGCCGCCGATCGTCAGCGTCGCCTGTTTGTAAGGGAAACCCGCGAGCATGGTCATGTCCTTCGGACCGTCGATTTGGCTGAATTGGGGAATCTCGACTTTATGCGCGAGTTTAAACTCGCGAATGGTGTTGATGGCCCAGGAATACAAGTCGCCCGCGGCCATGCCCTCCTCGATCTTATCCAACTGTTTTCGGCCTTCGGCCAATTGGGCTTCGATCTGATCGGCGGAGTCGACCGCCTGTTTGACCTGCAAAAGTTTTTGCCGGGCGGCATCCCGCTTGGCGCGCAAGGTCGCCAGGTTCTGAGTTTGGCTCTTATAGATCACCGCGTACCAGCCGCCGACAAGGGTTACAAAAATTACCAGCACCAGCACCAGTTGGTTACGTTTTTCTTTTGAAAGCTTGTTCATCGCGTCTTCTCCGGATAACGACATTCAAGGCCGAACTGTACAAAGGGCTTGCCGTCGAGCGCCTGGGGCGGCGAAAGGCTGGTCAACCTGAACTCATTGGTTTTTCCCAGGATTCCGCGAAAGTAGGCAAAGTCGGCCATCGTCTGCTTGAACTTATTCACCTGGTCGCCCGGATTGGGGCCGCTGTCCTTGGCTTCAAGCGAAAGGACAACCTTTTCAGTGACACTGGCCGGCCGGCCGGGAATGACGCGGTTGTCGGCGTTGGTTTTGGGCTTAACGCCCTCACTGAGAACATACGTTTGCTCGGTGCGGAATTTTGTAAGCTGCACGTCGTCGATGATGGTCTGTTGAAGCGCATTGAGCAGGGTGCCATACAAAAGCCGGTTGGTGGCCAGCTGGTGCAGCATGCCCAGGCGGCGGGTGGCGTCGGCCAGGTTCCGCTGGTCGTCCAGCACCTGTTGAAACTCCTTGCTGCGGGTGGCAATCTGTCCTTCGACCCTGGTGACCTCACCTCTGACCATCATCACCTGTAGTTGCAGCCAACTGCTGAACGCGGCGAGGGCGATCACAAGGAGAAGTCCCACCAAAGTTGCGCGTTTGACTGGGTCCCGGCGGCGCAAGTCCTCGAGCGCGCGGGCTTCAGCAAGCAAATTAATTCGAATTGGCATAGGTCCTTAAAATGCGGCCACGCCGGTACCCACTGCCACCGCCAACTGCGGCGCCACATGGTCCACTTCCGCAGCCTGTTGCGGCGGGAGCGACACCTCGACAAAACTCAACGGGTTCCACGGCTTGCACTCGGCCATTAGTTCGGTCTGCAGCATCTGAACCAGGAAGTCCGAGCGCGCGGACGCGCCGCTGATAAAGACCTGGCTCACGGTTTTGTCCTGCTGGTGCTCGAAGAAATCGATAGAGGCGCGCAGCTCCCGGCCCAGCGGCAGGACGAGCGTTTCCAGATTGGATTGGACCTCGGTGGGCATGCCGACTTTAATGCCCTCCGCTTCAGCGTAGCTAATGCCGAGCGACTCAGCGAGGCCATGGGTGAGCCTGTCACCGCCAATAGCGACTACGCGGCTCAGAATCAACTCCCCTTCCTGCAAGAGGCAGATGCTCGTGTTCTTGAAGCCTATGTCCACCAGGGCAATCACTTCGCGTCCAAACACTTCGGGCATCGCGAGTTCGAAGGCGTTGACAGGCCCGAGCAGTCCCGGCAGGATATGATCGGCGACCAACCCGCTGTTTTTGATCGCGGTTTGCAGGTCTTCGATGAGCTGCTTTTTCGCCCCTGCGACCAGTACCCGGAATTTCGGGCTGCCGCCGCCCAGCTTGGGTTTTTCGGCGGCCTTGGGCGTCGCGCGTGGCGGGATGATAAAGCAGTCGAATACGTGTCCGGGCAAATCCTGCTGCAGGTAGTTCTTGGTGTTGTTCTTAAGGACCTGGCGCATGTCGTTGATCGGCATCTGCGGCAGGTCGGCGTGCCGCACGATGGAATCGTTGACCCCGATGGCCAGGCTTACGGCCCGCGGCTTGCCGTCCAGCGCCTGGCAAACGTTCTTCAGGTGTTCGGCCAGCAAGTCCGCCGAAAGATTCTTCTCGTAAATAGGCGCGTCCAGCAACGCGTATTGTGAGAGTACAAACCGGTCGCCTTTGCGGTGCAGGTGCACCGCTTTGGTCGTTCGTCCGCCCAAATCAATCGAGAGCAACTGGTCCCGGTTTCTGGACGCGCCGTTTAAAAATGGCCATGCCATAGTCGCTGTCTCTTTTCGTTTCCTGAGTTCACTAACTCTGACACGATGTCAGTCACGCTCCAGACAGCAACCTGTGCGCCAAATCTCGCGTGCCGGGTTCGGCTCGTCATTTTTCCCGGCTGTTCTCGGCCATTTTCAACCTCTGACCGTTTTGGAGGGTTCTCCTATGTCTCAACCCAAGGCAGGAACTGCCTAGGAAATGCCTTGCCGGCTCATTGGCTCGGTTCGTCCCCGAGGCGCTGTTGGCTTGGCGCCTCCAACAACCTCAGGCGGCGCCGGGCGGCGAAGGCTTGCGGGCTCTCAGGGTACTCCTGGATCAGGCGCTCAAGCAGTCTACGGCCAGCGTCGAGGTCGTGTTGATACCGAATTTGCCACGCCCCCATCAGTCCGAGCCATTCGGCCCGCCGGTTCTCGGGCTGGCCGGGCATGTCGAGCAGAAGTCCTATTTGCTCCAGGCCAAGGTCCGCCCGTTCGAGGCCTTCGGCGAAGAGCCGCGCCAGGCGCTCGCGGGCCGGGACATTGTTCGGCTCCTGCTTGAGTCGTTCCACGCAGGCGTTTGCCGCGTGGGCGGCCTTGGTCCGGTCGAGGCCCTCGGCAGGGACGGACGGCTCATCAAGGCGATCTCCCAGCGCCGGCAGCGGAATGGGTTTGACGCTTTGCTGTTCGCGCAGATCTTCGGCTGTTCGCGGCAGTTGGTTTATGCGCAGCCCGGCCATGCGGGCCAGATGCGAGCCCCGGAGCCGGTCGCACACGATTTGCAAAGACCGGTGGGCGGCAGCGGGATTGCCGCCCAGTTTCAGGTGCCAGTCGGCCAGCCGGTGCAAAGCGATGGAGAGCTGTGTCGGAGTGATGCGAGGTTGATCGCAGATTTCCAGGACGGTGCGTTCGGCTTCGGCCAGGTCATGAAAGTGATCGGCGTAAAGTCCAGCCAGCATCATCCAGCCCTCAAAATCGTCCTCACACTTTTCCAGCTCACGAATAATTTCCAACTCGGCTTCGTTGTATTTGCCGAATTTCATCCGCGCGACCGCGCGGGCGTACATCGGCGGCAGTTTTTGCGGGTTCAGCAGCGCCGGAGCGTAGCCTGCCATCGGGACCAGCAAGAGCGCGCCCGCCACGCCGAGCATGAGCCAGCCCCCGAGCAGCAGCAGGACGAGTGCGGGAATGCTCAGTCCCAGGGCGCAAATCCGGCACAATGCTTTGAAATCTTTGCGCGGCTCGCCGTCCATCGCTCGGCCGGCGCTGACCAGCACCCAGGCCAGCGTCGCCGTCATCCAATACGAGCTCAGGATGAAGAGGCCGTTGGCCAGCACGTGCAGAAACTCCGGCGCCCAGCCGACGCCGCTGTTCTGGGCCACCTGTACTTCCGGCATGAAAGGCTGGAGGTTCCACGAAATCCCCACGTTCATCAGGGCCCAGATCGTTAGAGGCGCGACCAGTCCTTTCAGCGACCAGGAGAGCAGCCAGCGAGCGATTCTTCCTCGTTTCCGCTCGGGGGTAAGGCGCAAAGTCAGCACCCACGCGGCGGCCACCATGCCGGCACAGAGGCCGAAAAAGAGGATGAAAGTGGTGGTCGCCGGGACCATGGCTCAAAGTGTTGCGACCGGCGCAGGGTACGGCAATCCCCGAGTGAGGTCCAGTTCAACTACTTTAGCTTCTTGACGAGCACCTTGGAGTTGCGTCCGCTTTGCTCGTATCTTTCCCGCCGTTGAGGCGGCAGGTCGTCAGGCGAACCTTCAGTGAAACCGCCTTTGGATTGGAAATAAGTGAACGCCTGCGTGGAGAGGGTAAGGAGTTCATCAAAGCCCAGGTCGCGGGCCTTGTTCTCCACAAACTGGATCAGCTTGCGGCCAATCCCCTGGTTTTCGTGAGCGGGGCTGACATACAGGCAGGCCAGCTCACCTTTTTTTTGCTCGGGAAAAGTGTGCAGCGCGATACAGGCCACCGGGTTCTTGTCGATCTCGAAAATATAATAATCCGCAAGTTGCTTCTCGACGCTGGCGCGGGTTCGCTTCACCAGTTCCTCCGTGGCGACCGACGGCTTGGTGAGGTTCAGGATGCTGCGGACGTCCTTTTTGAGCGCGCGGCGAATCTGCTGGAATTCGTTCGCGTAGATGAGCGTGCCAACCCCTTCATTGGTGAAGACTTCGGCCAGCAACCCTTCCTCGAGCAACCCGTTGATGACGTGGACGCGCGGTACTCCGGCTTTGCAGGCGGCGACGGCGTGAATGGCTTTCGATACCAGCGCTGGATGCACCTCGGCTCGTTGCATGGCGAGCACTGTTTCCAGGTCCGCGACCGGCATCTGCCGGATGACGTGATCGCCCACGAGGATTCCTTCCTGCGTGGTGATGAACATGAGCTTGACGGCCTTGAGGGCCTCCGCGACGGCGAGGGCGATGCTGTCGGAATTCACGCGGTAGGTCTTCCCATCGCCATCGAAACCCAACGGCGGCAGCACCGGGATGATGCCGTTATCGAGCAGTTTCTGGCACAGCTCGACATCAACCCGCTCGACCTTGCCGGTCAGCAAGTGGTCCACTCCGTGCAGGATGCCCAGCGGGTGGGCGATGATGGCGTTGCTGGAAGCGGCCCTCAGATCGTTGGCCGAAAGGCCTTCGAGAATTTCGTGCGTCAGCCGGTTGGCCGCCGTCAGGGCCAGCTTCAGTGTCGCTTCATCGGTCAGCCCGCTGCCGTCCAGGTTCGTGGGGGTCACGCCCTGCTCGTCGGCCAGCGTTTTAATCTGCGCCGAGGCGCCATGAACTAGCACGAGGCGAATGTTCAGCGAGCGCAGCACGGCGATATCCATCACGATATTCCCGAAGTTCTCGTTCGTGACGATGGCGCCATCGATGCTGATGACGAAGGTCCGCTCCCGGAATTGCGGAATATACTGCAGGATGCCGCGCAGGTCGGTCAGTTTCACGTCAGGTCGATAAATTTAATCAAAGCCCCGCCAATGTGTATGCGGCTTCGCCCGCGTTTCAACCAAAAACTGCCTTGCCCAGGGCTTGCTTCAAGGCGTCCATGCACCTCTGGTTTTGCTTTGGTGTTCCGACGGAAATCCGGATCCACTCGGGCAATTGGTAGCCACCCATGGGCCGCACAATGACGCCCAGTCTCTGCATTTCGCCGAACACGCGCTGGCCGTCGCCGACACGCACGAGGATAAAATTGGCGGAGGAGGTGATGAATTCGAGACCCAGGCCGTGAAAAGCCCGCGCATAAAACTTAAGCCCGCGCTGATTGTTGCGGCGGGTCCGTTCCGCGTGAGCGGTGTCGTCGAGAGCGGCGAGCGCGCCCGCCTGGGCGACCGCATTGATGTTAAACGGCTGCCGGACCTTCTCCAACTCGGAGATGAACCCAGGATGGCCGATACCGTAGCCGAGGCGCACGCCTGCGAGCCCGTAGATTTTGGAAAATGTGCGCATCAGCAGGAGATTGGGTTTGCGCCCCTCACGGACCTCCGACACCAGCTCTAACGGCTTAGCCAGGAATTCAACGTAAGCTTCATCCAGGGCGATGACGACACGCTCAGGCACAGCCTGGATGAAACGCGCCAGGTCTTCCCGCGGAACGGTTGTCCCGGTCGGATTGTTCGGGTTGGCAACGAACACGATCCTGGTTCCGGCGGTGATGGCGGCGAGCATCGCTTCGAGGTCGTGGCCGTAGTTCCTCGCCGGCACGACCACCACCCTCGCGCCGAAGAGCGCCGTGACGATAGGATAGACGGCGAAGCAGTATTGGGATACGACGACCTCGACCGCGGCGGCGGCTGAACCGGAGCCAGTCTGGGCTATCTCTCCGGCCGGAGGCGCTAACAAAGCATGGCCGAGGATTTCGAGAACTTCGTTGGAGCCGTTGCCGAGCAGGAGATGAGCCGGCGAAACGCCCAGCCTGGCCGCGAGCTTTTGCTTCAGGTAGAAAGCGCTGCCGTCGGGGTAAAGATTCACCTGGGTCAGGGCTTTGCGCATCGCGGCGAGCGCCAGCCGCGAAGGGCCGATCGGATTTTCGTTCGAAGCCAGCTTGATGATGGCGTCGGCGGGCAACCCGAGTTCACGTGCGACTTCCTCAATCGGACGGCCAGGCTGATAGACGGGCAGCGTTGCGAGAGCGGGGTTTGTGGAGAAGGGGAGCATGTTACGCGCGCGTGGTGTTAATTCCAGGACAGCCTCAAGCGGGCGCCGTCTCTTCGTCTCCGGGCAGTTTGGCGCCGGCGCCAGGGTACAGCACGTGATAATCGACCGCCTGCACCCCGACGATGGCGGCGACGCCGAGGATGTCATGCGCACTGGAACCGCGCGAAACATCGGCGGCCGGCCGGTCCAACCCCAGCAGCAACTGTCCGTAGGCATTGGCACGAGCCAGGTGACGCACCAACTTGCTGGCGATGTTACCGGAATTAAGGTCCGGAAAAATAAGCACGTTGGCATTGCCAACGATCCTTCCCTCGGGCGATTTTACCCTGGCGATTTCAGGCACTAGGGCCGTGTCCACCTGCAACTCGCCGTCAAAAACAGCTTCGAGTCCTTTCTTGCCGGCCTTCTTCTCAGCCAGGGCGGCTGCGGCCTGGATGCGGCCTATCGACGGATGGCGCGAGCCGCCTTTAGTCGAGAACGAGAGCAAGGCCACCCTGGGCATCACTCCGAGCAAGTGCCGAGCTAACTGCGCTGTGGAAACAGCGATGTCGGCCAATTGCTCCACCGTCGGCTCCGGGATGACCCCGCAATCAGCCATAAACAGCACCCCGTCATGGCCGTAGCGGGAGTCCTCGACCTCCATCACGAGGCAACTGGAAGCGGTGGTGGTCTCCGGCGCGACCTTGATGATTTGAAACAGCGGGCGTAGGACGCTGCCGACGGTTTGGTTGGTGCCCGACACAAAGCCGTCGGCCTGGTGCATAGCGACCATCATCGTGCCGAAATAATTCGGCTGTAGCATCGCGTCGCGCGCTTCGAAGTTCTTCATCCCTTTGTAGCGGCGCAAGACCTCAAAGCGGCGCGAGAAATTGTCCAGATCCTCGCTCTCGCCGGGGTTGATAATGCGAATTCCCTCCAGCGAGATGTTCACCGCAGCGGCAATGTCCTTAATCCGGGTGCGGTCACCCAAAAGAATCGGCGCACCCAGCCGCAACGAATAGTATTGGCGGGCGGCTTGAAGCACGCGCGGCTCGGTCCCCTCCGGGAACACGATCCGTTTCGGATGCCGCTGCAGCTTCTCGATGACACCGCCGATGAATCGCATGGGGGGTTAATTACCATACCAGCCCATGATATGAAAGTCCTCGACCTTGACGTCGAGAAGGTAAACGCCAAACAGGGCCAGGGCGGTGGTGAGCAAGCCGGATATGAGGACCAGTGAATAGGATTGCTCTTCCTGGGACCCCATTGGCGAGGGCGAGGCATTCACGTATGGGTTTGGGTTCATAGTGCTTGCGGCTCAGATTTGGATGAATTGGGAGAGGCCGTCAAACCAAAAGGCAACGGTGATCAACCCTGGGGCGCATCACCTTTGCGCTCCGTTCCAGGGATTCCGGCTGGGGTGGCAAACTGCTGCCTTACTCCTGTGTAGCGGCACGGCCTCGCGTCCTTACGCGGGCGCTCCCAGCGGCACTCGAACCGAAACCGTGGTCCCTTTGCCCGGCTGGCCGTCGATGAGAACGGCACCGCCCAGGAGGCTGGCCCGCTCGCGCATTCCCAGCAGACCGAGGGATTTGGAGTCCGCCATCTGTTCCGGCCGCATGCCTCTGCCGTTGTCTTTAACTTCGAGAAAGATCTCCCCTCCCCTGGTTTCCAATGCGATGCGCAACTTCGACGCTTGGGAATGTCGCGCGACGTTGGTCAGGATTTCCTGAAAAATGCGGAACACTGAGGTCGCCTGCTCGTTTCTCATGAACGCCGGCTCTTCGAAGCGGGTTTCACATCGGATGTTTGTGCGCGCCTGGAATTGTCTCACTTGCCATTCAAGTGCGGGCACCAGCCCGAGGTCATCAAGGACAGCCGGCCGCAACTCGGTGCAGAGGTTACGCACCAGGTCGGCCGTTCCGGAAACGAGCGAGTGAGACTCTGCGACCTTTTCAAGCAGTTCCGGAGACTGCGGCTGCCCGCCTTGTTGTTCGAGCAGCTTTCGCATCAAAACCAGGTTCACGTCGAGCCGGGTCAGCATCTCGCCGAGGCCATCGTGCATCTCGCGCGAAATCCTGGTCCGTTCCTCTTCCCGCGCTGCTTGCAACCGGGCCGCCAGGGCTCGCAACTGCTCTTGCGAGCGTTTGATTTCCGCTTCGGCCTGGCGGCGTTCAACTTTGTCAGCAGCTTCCCGCAACGCCCGCCGCACCGCCTCAGCCAACCTTGCCGGCCGATGCTTAAGGACGTAATCGGTCGCGCCGCGTTTAAGCGCCTCAATCGCTGCCTCTTCGCCCAGCGTTCCGGAGACAAAGATGAGCGGGCAGTCCGGAGCTTTCTCGCGGGCAAACTTCAGCGCCGCCAGGCCGTCGAATCCGGGAATCGTATAGTCGGAAAGAATGACATCAAACCTGTGTTCGCGCAAAGCCTCCTCGAATCCAGATTTCGTCTTTCGCCACGTGATAACGCACGGGACGCCTTGGACCTGCAGCATCGCCTGGACGAGTTCAGCGTCCTCGCGATGGTCTTCCAAGTGTAGTACCTGCAGAGGCTTGTGCATGAGTAAACTTGGAACACCTCTCGGATTGATTCAACCAGTTCCGCGTCGTTTCCTGCGGTCGAAACTCAAACCGGCGGCCTTTTCCGTTCCCAGGGCCACGGCTTGGACTCTGCCCGGGAGGTTTAGCCCTGAATAGGCTCAGAGCAGCCCTGGAATGCCCTGCTTAGCCTGGTCAACTTTGGCGCACCACTCGCTTAACAACTGCCGGAATCGGTTTGACGGCACAAATCTGCGGTTTGGAGTCCAAGGCGAGAATTGTGCCTCGTACGTGACCCCGGTATCCGTCTGGACTCTTACTCGTGCGCTCCTCCGGTTGTTTTGTTGGCACCCGATATGTTCCCATAATAGTGACAGGTTCGGATACACCCGCGTATCACTGTGAGTCATCATTCCCCCGATATCGTACGCCGTGAGTGTCGCGATCATGAATGTCTTGTCTAACGAGTAAATCTTTGTGCTTTGAGTGCGATGATCTTACACGCCGAAAGGGGAATCGGAAACCTGCCGGTATTCTGATTCGCATGTCAGCCGCAGTCCTACACGAGGCTATGCGCGGCCCGTCCCTTCAGCCGGAGACCGCACCTGTGCCCCGCCGTGCCGGCGCCCCAGGGGTTGCGGTGGCGGTCGTGCCGTGAGGTCAGGTTGCTTTACTGGCTTACTTGCAGCTCCAAAAGAAGTTTCTCCAGGCTGCCCAGGTCTCGTGACTTTCCCAAAAAGTAGCGGGCCCCCAACTCGTGGCATTTCTGCCGGTAGGGATCTGCCGGCAGACTGGTCAGGACAACGATGATGGGACCGGCGTTTTCTCTCTCGAGCGCTTTCAGTACTTGCAACCCGGTCATTTTGGGCATACGGATGTCCAGGGTTACGACATCGGGTTTGAGCTGACGGATAGCCGTGAGCCCTTCCAGTCCGTCTCTTGCCTGCCCGATAACCTGGATCCCAGGGATGCTGAGGCACACGCGGCTGACCGCTTCTCGAACCGCCGCGGAGTCATCTACGATCAGGACACGCAGCTCCTTCCTTTGGCGCGCCTTGAGTAGGTTCGCGTTCACGGTTCGTGGGAAGGCCAGAAGGCCGCTGGGCGACCGGAGGCGAAGCTCTCACCCTGCGGTTCCTCAGCGGCCGACCTTCCTGCCGACACCGTCGTGTGCAAGAGGGCAAGTGAAGCTTCGAGATTGTCGAGCCAGGGCAGCACGCGACTTTCCAGCGCTTGCGCCAGCACGGCAGCGTTATGGGCGCAGCAAGCCTCGTCCACGTCCTTATATAGCTCACCGAGTTGTTGCAATTGCCATTTTCGGATTTGAGTTGCGGAGGCGCCACCCGGGAAGGCGCCCGAAAGCGTTTCCGGCAGAAGACTAAGCGTCATCAGCGGTAGCTTGAGGTCTTTGGTCAGGTCCCACCAAAGCTCGCGGGCCACCGCGGCGTCATTGATGAGCATAAGGGATACTGCGGATTGCACGTTTTGCCTGGCCTGCTCGACTTGCTCCATTGTCATTCGAATCAGTTGCAGGGGAATTTGGTCCAGCGCAAAGGTCCTGCCTTCCACACGTGTAAAATGGCCCGGCTCGGTAACCTTCCGAGCGCGCCCCGCAGGAATGCCGTCCACGGATAGAAAGCCGAGGACCCGTTGCTGCCCGAGCGCGAGTGTTTCCAGGTAGGAACGAATGCCGCTGAGCGAGTGTCTGCCTGGCGGAAGCCTGACTGGAGAACCATCCAGAAGGATGTCGACATCCTCGCGGACCGAGGCTGAAGGAATAGCGTCTGTGTACATAGTTTTTCAATGAGGAACCGAGTTAGTTAGTGTTTGGGACCGGGCTACCCTGGGGCCCTGACAGCACCCCTCCCGAAGAGGGAGGACTCCGGTTGCGATGGACTGCCGACCCGTCCGCGGGTGCGGCCGCCTTTGCAATCGTCTGTCATGCGGCTCACCCTACCAGTTTTCTTCCTGCGGCGGAACTGGGCTGAATACTGATCAGTGTGTCGGCCTGTGTCCTACAGCCGTCGCATTCGGAAAAAGATTTTGTGCCTGGATCCAAGCCGAATTTGAATGGTTCGCTCGGCGCTGACTTGGCGAAGCTCGTGGTCGTCGGACTCTCACTGACACAGAAATCAGGATTTTGGCCGTAGCGTATTACACGTTCTTCGCGGCATGCGGCACCGCATGATGCTCGAAGACTTAAGCCCAACACGCTCATTAGATGACGAACCCACCTCAACCTCAAACAACCGGCTGAGTACTCCGGCAGGAAAACCGAGTTCGGTCAGGCCATCTGGATTCCTCAGTGCGCTGGTGTCACTCGTCTTGCTTTGGTTTAGCACGCCCGCCGGGGCGCAGTCGGCGGTGACACTCGCCTGGAATCCAGTGCCGAACCCCTCTATCGCCGGCTACCGACTGTATCTGGGAAGCAGTTCCCAAAACTACACCAACATGATCGACGCCGGCAACGCTACGCAACAAACGGTGCCGGGATTGCACCCTGGCGCGACCTATCATTTCGCGGTTACGGCCTACGACGTTCTAGGATTGGAAAGCGCTTACTCGTCGGAGGTGGCTTACACGGTGCCGGTGACGAACCCACCGCCGCCGGTGGTTCGCGTAAGCTTGCTCAACGGCGGTGTTCTGAAGGTTACGGGGATCGGCCAACCGGGCTCGACGTACGCCGTCGATGCGAGCCAGGATTTTCTCGGGCGGACCGTAGTGGCTACGGCAACCGCAGTTGGAACCGGGGTCTTCGCCGCTCGCGATCTCGCCTTTGCTTCTTTCTCCAGGCGCTGGTATCGCGCTCGCAGAATTGCTCCTTGATCCAGGCCGTCAGGCTCAATCTATCAGTTTTTCCGTCAGCACGTATCGAATGACATCTGCGTTCGACTTCAAGTTCAGTTTAGCCATCATTCGAGTCCGGTACGTGCTGATGGTCTTGATGCTCAAGGAGAGATCGTGGCCAATCTCCTTGACGCTTTTGCCTGCCCCCAACATCCGCAAGATCTGATACTCACGGTCGGACAGCAACTCATGGGGCGCCCTGTCCCTGGGAACACTCAGCCTGGAAGCCAGATCCTGTGCCAGAGCAGGGCTAACGTACCTTCCACCGGCGAGTACGGTATTCACAGCTTCCACCAGGACCGCTGAGGCCTTATCCTTTGTAATATATCCTACCGCACCCGCCTTCAGGACGCGCACAGCGTATTGGTCTTCAGGGTGCATCGAAAGGACCAGAACCTTCAGACCTGGAGCCAGGTTTTCGATTTGTTTGAGCACATCCACCCCGCTCTGGCCGGGCATCGAGATATCCAGCAGCATGACGTCCCAGGCTTGGCTGGCAAGCACCTCCAGAGCTTCGCGAGCATCCCGTGCCTCGCCGAAGACAGCTCGAGGGAACCGGGCGGCGAGAATCTGTCTCAAACCGTCTCGCACCATCGCGTGATCATCAACGATCACGATGCGAGCTTGCCTATCAGATTCCGCCGCCGCCGGTCGCGACAAGCTGGCGTGCGGGCTGCCAGCCAGATTGTCGGAGCCATTGTCCGGGGCCGGGCTGGGTCGTGTCATACTTACTCGGAGAAGGCAGGGGGTGATCGCGAATGCGAATGTGTTCTCGCAGTGGTCGTTTGTCGGTTACTGCAACTCAGGAATTGGTTCCACGGCAGTAGAAAGACTTCTCCGGAACGAGGTGTTGACAGACGGGGTTATAGCTCATGAAAGAATTTACGCGTCCCAAGGCTCCTTTTCAAGCCGAAGCTTGCCTGGCACGGGCTAGCGCTGCCGATCGTGCGCCCGAGAGTTTTATAGAAGTAACACTACTATTCACGCGGTCGCTTACACCCCACCTGCTTCGATAATGGACCGGGGCAAGGTCCAGGCTTGTCGCTGTGGCCTTTTTGGGGTTTCTACGGATTGAACATGGCAGAGTTTCTGCTGTTCAATGGGTTAGACTTGACCGTGTACCCAGCGTTGTCTAACGTGTCCGCGAGTTCAGACAAGCGCCTCGGGCGCTAATCTGCAAGTTGGATGGTGAAATAAGTCTTATGATGGCTCAAACAACCGCTGGGGACGCCAAGGGAGTAGCAACGCCCATGAACAGCCGGAGGAGATAAAAGCACCGGCGAAGCGCCGGTTTGAAAAATGCGGACCCAATTGTCTTTCGCTCCCCTGCGCGCAAAGTTATTCGTCCTGATGGTCCTGATCGCGGTTCCAGCGCTGGGATTGGTGCTATACGGGAATCTGGAGCAACGGTGGAGCGAAACTGCCCGGGTTCGCCAGGGGGCGGTTGCGATTTCTCAGTTGGCCGCTGCCAATGAGGAGCATCTGATTCAAAACGCGCGACAGTTGCTCGCCACTCTAACCGAATTCCCATTCCTTGTGCTGGCTACTAACCGCGAATTCTGCCGGGAGAATCTTTCGAACCTGCGAAAGCTTTCCCCGGATTATGTGAACTTCGGCTTGATCGAGGCCAATGGCACGGTGTTTTGCAGCGCGCAGCCGACCAACGCAGCTATTAACCTTGAGGATCGCGCATACTTTCAACGAACCGTTCAAACGAGAGATTTCTCTATCGGCGAGTTCCAAGTGGGTCGATTGACGGGCACACCGGCTTTGAATTTTGGATACCCGGTGTTCGACGCAAATGGAGGCTTGAAGCGGGTTGTGTACGCGTCCTTGAGGGCTTCCCGGCTGTCGGATGCGCTCAAGCACATCCGGCTGCCTTCCGGGAGCACGATTATTCTAGTGGACCGGAAAGGCTATGTCCTGGCACGGCAGCCCGAACTGGAAAACTGGGTCGGCAAGCCGCTTTACAGCGCCGAAGTGGTGCGCCGGGCCCTGGCGGGAAGGGAAGGCGTGTTCGAGATGCCGGGCATCGATTCGGTTTCAAGTCTTCACGCGGTTACCCCTATCGCCGACGGAGGCGCCGCCAGCCTGTTCGTGATTGTGGGAATTCCGCTCACGGTTTCCTTCGCTCGGGCCAACGCCATTCTCGTCCGGAATTTCATCGTCTTAGGCGTGGCGGTCGCGGCGATATTGGTGGCCGCGAGATTCTATGCGACGAGTTTTTTTCTCAACCCCATCGGCGCGTTAGTGACCGCCGCCGGGCGTTTGGCAGAAGGCGACCTCAGCGCGCGCGCGGGAGTCATTCAAGGCAGCACGGAATTGACTCAGCTCGGCCTGGCCTTCGATGAAATGGCTGAACGGCTCGAAAAGCGGCAGACCGAACTCAGCCAGGCTCACGAGCAGATTACCCGCTTGAACCAGGACCTGGAACGGCGCGTCCTGGAGCGGACTGCTCAGCTCGAAGCGATGAACAAGGAGTTGGAGGCGTTCAGTTATTCCGTCTCGCACGATTTGCGGGCGCCGCTTCGGCATATTGAGGGATACGTCGGCCTGTTGGGTAAAGCGAAGGACAACGGCTTGCCGGAGCAGGAGTCGCGGTATCTAGGCCGAATCGCTGATGCCTCCCGCCAGATGAGCCGCTTGATCGATGATCTCCTCCTGTTTTCGAGGATGGGCCGGGCCGAGCTGCGGAAAACCGACTGCGACCTGCGCCGGCTCGTCGAAGACACCATTCAGACCTTCCAGGACGAAACCTCCGGCCGGCACATTGTCTGGGACATCGGAGCCCTGCCGCGAGTCAACGCTGATCCCAACCTGCTGCGCCAGGTGCTCGTCAACTTGCTGGCCAATGCCATAAAGTTTACCCGCCCGCGCGACCCGGCGGAAATCCAGATTGGCTGCGATGTCAAAAGCCCGGATGAAACCGTCCTCTTTATCCGCGACAACGGGGTCGGCTTCGATATGGAGTATGCAGATAAGCTCTTTGGGGTCTTTCAGCGACTGCACCTGGACGATGAGTTCGAGGGGACCGGCATTGGCCTGGCCAATGTGGGGCGAATTATCGCGCGGCATGGCGGGCGCGTTTGGGCCGAAGGCAGAGTCAATGGCGGCGCCACTTTCTATTTCTCATTGCCAAACCGCGACCAAGCCAACCCGCCATGACTGACCTGAAACGCATTCTGCTGGTGGAAGACAAGTCGCAGGACGTCGAACTCACGCTCGCGGCCTTTGCAGAAAGCAACCTCGCAAACCAGGTCGATGTCACTCGGGACGGGGTCGAAGCGCTCGATTACCTCTATTGCCGGGGAAAGTTCAGCGCCAGGGACGGCGGGAACCCCGCGGTGGTCTTATTGGATAACAAGATGCCCCGACTGACTGGGCTGGAAGTGCTGCGCCGGCTCAGGAGCGACCCGGGCTTTAGGAACCTTCCCGTCGTGATGCTGACCTCTTCGCGGGAGGAGCCGGACCTTGCCGAAAGCTACTCCCTAGGGGTGAACGCCTACATCGTGAAGCCGGTCGTTTTCGAGCGCTTTATTGAGGCTATCAAACAGGTCGGTGTGTTTTGGGCTGTCTTGAACGAACCGCCGCCTTCCCGAAAGGAGGCAACATGAATCCGGCGCCGGCTCAACGCCCATTGCGAGTGCTCTGTCTCGAGGACAACGCTCGTGACCAGGAGCTCATCGGAGAAAAAATGGTGAGCGAAGGCCTGGCCTGCGAAATGATCTGCACGAGGACCAGTGAGGAGTTTTTGGCGGCGCTGGCCGAGTCCAGATTCGATCTCGTTTTGTCTGATTTCAGCATTCCTTCCTACAATGGGATGGCGGCGCTGGCGGCGGTTCAAAGGCTCGCTCCGGAAACGCCGTTCGTCTTCGTGTCTGGAACGATTGGCGAAGAACGAGCGGTGGAGAGCCTAAAGGCAGGCGCAACTGATTATGTCCTGAAGAACCATCTGGCCCGGTTGGTGCCGGCAGTCAATCGGGCGCTGCGCGAAGCCAGCGAACGCCGGACCCGCAGGGCGGCGGAGGCTTCGCTGAGAGAAAGCGAAAGTCGGTTTCGCCAGGTGACCGAAAACATCGACGAGGTCTTTTGGCTCGCATCGGCACGGGAAACGAAGCTGCTTTATATCAGCCCTGCCTACGAGAGGATCTGGGGGCAAAGCGCCGATAAGCTCTACCAGGACCTCCGCGTTTGGTTCGAGGCGATTCACCCTTCTGACCGCGAGCGCGTATTCGAGGCCGCCATGGCCAAGCAGGTTCAAGGAACCTATGATGAGACGTATCGGATCGTCCGCCCCGATGGCTCGCTCCGATGGATTTGGGAGCGTGCGTTCGCGATTCGGAACGAAGCTGGCGAGATCTTCCGAATCGTCGGCACCGCGCAGGACATCACTGAGCACCGGGCCCTCGAGGAGCAGTTGCGTCACTCGCAAAAGATGGACGGAATCGGGCAATTGGCCGGAGGTATTGCCCACGACTTTAACAACCTGCTCGCCGTAATGCGAGGCAATGCCGAACTGCTCCTGATGAAGCCCGAACAACTGACTCCGGACGCGAGAGATTGTCTCAGCCACATTGCTGCCGCCGCCGGTCGCGCCGGCAATCTAACCCGGCAGTTGTTGACTTTCAGTCGCAAACAAGTGATGCAGGCCAGCCCGGTGGTCCTGAGCGAAGCGGTGGCGAATCTTGCCAAGATGCTGAAGCGCATCATCAAAGAGGATATCCATCTGCATTGTGAGTCCGGAGCCGGCCTCCCCTATGTCGATGCCGACATCGGTATGATCGAGCAGGCGTTGGTGAACCTGGTACTCAATGCCCGCGACGCGATGCCTCGCGGTGGCAAGCTGCTCATTGGGACCAACCGCGTCAACTTCGATGGGGCGTACGCGCATACCCATCCGGAGGCACGCTCCGGCGAGTTTGTTTGCCTGTCCGTAAGCGACACCGGCACCGGAATCGCTCCCGAGCACCTGCCCCGCGTGTTCGAACCCTTCTTCACGACGAAGGATCCTGGCAGGGGAACCGGCTTGGGGCTGGCGACGGTCTATGGCATTGTCAGACAGCATCGTGGATGGATCGAGGTGTCCAGTCGGCTCGGGCAAGGCACAACGTTCATGATTTATCTCCCGGTGGTTCCGCCGCCGCAAAAAAAGGCCGGCGCTTCTGAAATTCACACCGGATTGCGCGGCGGAACGGAATCAATTCTTGTAGTTGAAGACGAAACCCCGGTTCGAATCGTCACGCGGCGAGTGCTTGAGACATTCGGCTACAAGGTTTTCGAAGCTGCTTCGACCAAGGAGGCGTTAGAATTGTGGCGCGATCACCAACAAGAGATCGCGTTGCTGCTGACCGATTTGGTGATGCCCGACGCCATGACCGGGCACGAGCTGGCCGACCGATTGCGCGCTGAGAATCCAAAACTCAAAGTGGTTCTCATGAGCGGCTACAGCGCCGCAATCGCCGGAAAAGACACAGAATTCTTCAGGAAAACCAGGACTTACTTTCTTCAGAAGCCTTGTCCCTCGCGCAACCTGATCGAGACCGTGCGGAGCTGTCTCGACGAGGCGATGTAAGCCGGCTGCAGTCGAGCGCGCAATGGCTCCTCACTTCTTCGAGGTCGTGCGGGCTCGAATCCAAGTCAGGTCTTTATTATTTGGCGCGGGCTCGTTATGCGGGATGTAACTCGCGGTGCCCGACAGGTCTCTGCGGGTCCTCGGGTCCAGCCATTTGCGGGATTCGACGTGGCCGTCGGCAAAGGCCAGGATGCCGCTGCCTCCATGTAGTGTAGAAGGATAATGCACAAAAACGTCCGCGACCATATCCACGCCGAACGCGGGCGTGCATATGCTGGCTGGATTTACATCGATAAACACGAATCGTTGAGCCGGCAAGTCTGAGGCGATGTCCGAAGATTTCAAATAAACCCGGAAGGCGCCGTTCAGCGTTATCGGCGTTTCCACATTGCTCGCCGGTGTCCCTACGTAGCAGTTCATTGAATAGCTCCTCAGCTCGGGAACTTTCTTGCCTCCCACAGGCCACAACGATCGGTCGGCAGCACACTTATAAATCTGAAACGCCTGGAGATAAGGCGCGAACAGCGCATAACTGGGGTTCACGAGGTATTGGGAATTGGTCAGGGTCTGTGGATCGCCGTGGTTGCCGCCGTAAACCCAGAGATGGGCCACCGGAGAAAACATCGTCTCCCCGCCGTTGAGCACCAGCGTTTCATGATTATCGCCGGGATACATCGTCCAGGCCACAACCATCTGCCTCTGGTTGCTGATGCAGTTGGCCCGCCAAGCCTGGGCTTTGGCTTTTGCCAGGCTGGGCAACAGCAGCGCCGCGAGGATGGCGAGGATGGCGATCACCACCAGCAGTTCAATCAGCGTGAAAGCTGAGCGGCCAGACTGGCCTCCGCCTCCCGCGAGGCCTTCCCGCCAGGGAGTTTTGCGCTGGAAGTTCAGACCGGCAAAGCCCGGGCCGGCGATTTTGAAATTGGAAGCGCGCATGGCAAGGCCCAACAGTTATTAAGCATCCTTCAACTATTGGATCCCTTTGCCGCCGCGCAGGGCGGGGCGAGTTGGCTAAAGCCCGGCATCATGGTTCTCCGTGCTAAGCCCTATTGGTAAACGCAAGGCGCGCTGCTGTCAAGACACAAATCAACCGTCACGGCGAGACGACGCGGTAGTACCTGTAGGGCAGCGCAGCTGCTTTGGCGTCTTCGAACTCAAACCAGCCATTGCCAACTTCCGTGGCCACCCCGATTTTTTGCCAGTCCAGGAGGTCGGAGGATGCCTCGATGATTTGGACCTGGCCAGACTCTCCGGTGAAGCGCATCCGCAGTTTGCCGTCGGGCTGATGCGTCACCGTGGGTGGTGGGCCCTTGGGCCCGCCATGCTGTCCCACCCGGTCAAGGGCGTCGACGATCTGCTGCGCCGCGGTTTGGAGCTCTTTCGCCAGCGGTAGATCGAGTCGAGTCACCAACTCGCGCACCTTGTGTTCGAAGGCCACCAGAACTTCCCGAGCCGGGCGCAGGTCGCCACGGTCCAGTTGCTTCTCCGCCTGGTCCAGGCCTTGGAGCAAGGGCTGTTGCACGCGATTGGGCAACGACGAGTCCTTTATCACGCCGATGAGAAGTTCGACCGCTTGCTCGGCGGAAATGACCTGAACCGCCACCGACGCGCTGCTGACCCCGGACGGGAATGTGTCGTCGAGTTTCAGCGTGATGCTGTGGAGGCCCAGCGCCAGCATTCGGGTCGCGACCACGCCGGTCGAGAAAAGATTCGTGCCCTCGTACCAGTAATAATTGAAGTTGGTGTCGTCGAGGTCGTAGGATTTCGAGCCGTCAAAGACGACAGTCGCGTTGGTGCCATTGCCGGCAATCACGAGCAGATTGGTAACGCCCGGAAACTCCGCCAGCGGCGAGACCCTGATGGTCGGGACTGGCGGAACATTTCCCGGGAGGACGGTCACTTTGAACGCGCACTGGTTGGAGTTGCCCGCGGCATCGGTTACCGAGCACGTCACGGTGTGGGGTCCGACGGCAAACGCCGAGCCGGAGGCTGGATTGCAAACCGGCACACCCACGCCTGAGCAGTTGTCGGAGACCGCGGGGCTGAATGTGACGACGCTGGTCAAGGCGGTGTGCGCGTTGGTGACCACGATGTCGGCGGGACAAATAATGGTCGGAGGCGTGCGGTCGAGGACTATGACCAGGGCGGTGCAGGAGTTGGTGACGCCCCATTTGTCGGTGGCGGTCAAAGTAACGACGTTCGTGCCGAGGGGATAGGGTCCGGGCGGCGTTTGAGTCAGGGTCACCGGGTCGCCATCGGCATCGGCGGAGCCGTTATCGATGGAAGCGGCGGCCATGCAGTTCGGTCCGGCTGAAACGACTGCGGTCGCGCAAACCGCAACGGGTGGGCCGTTAAACGCGAGCATCGCGTTAGTGCTCAGGACCAGGCCGAAGCCGTTGGTGATGGTAACGGAGTACTTCCCGAGCCGCGCCGACTGGACGTTGGTAATGGTCAGAGCAGAGCTGGTAGCGCCAAACAGCGGCGCGCCGTTAAACCGCCATTGGTAGCGGAGGTTGGGCGTGCCATCGGCTGTGACGGTGAAGGTGGCATTGCTGCCCGGTGGAGCGGTTTGATTGGCCGGCTGGGTGATGATGAACGGCCGCACCTTGCATTTGCCGGCAGCGCCAGCCTGGCGGATAGCGAGCACTTCATCGGCGGACAGGGCACGAGAGTAAAAAGCCAACTCGTCGATCAAGCCGCTAAAGGCGCCATCGGAACCAATCAGCAGCGGTGCAGAGTTGGCCACGCCCCCCTTGAAGCCGGTGGTGTCAAAAGTGAGGACGTCCTGGCCGTCGACATAAAGTTTGCCGCCGTTGGTTCGGTTGCGGGTGAGCGTGACGGCGACGTGGTGGAACATGGTATCCCGCAGGTCGGGTCCGCTGGAGATGAAGATGGCGGAATTGGTGACACGGAGCACGCTCCAGCCAAGCCAGAAGGCCAGGCGGCCTTGGGAAAGCGACAGAGAATAGCCGGATTGGGGGACGAGAGGAGAGGCTTGCGCCCCATACTTGCTCACGAGTTCGAGGGTATCCGAGGGAGGCTGCAGATAGGGCGGATACGGCGGGTATGGGTAGCCCGGGATAAGAGAATTTGGCAGGTACTTGACCCACGCCTCGATAGAGAGATCCGAGTTCGTGCCAAAATCAAGCGCGGGGGAGCTGGGAACCGAGACGCGATTCAAGTAAGGCGACCGTTGATTGTTGAGGCTGAAGCACTGACCGACCTTTCCCGTCGTGTAAGGCGGGAAATAGAGCGTTAAGAGGATGGCGTTGTTGGTGCCGACCACGTCGATGGAGGAATTGTCCGCGGGCCACCAGCTAACCAATCCGGCGGGGGCCGGCGTGCACACCGGTGCAGGGAGGAGCTTGAGCGTCGCCGAGTCGCTGGAAGCGGAACCCAGGCTGTTCGTGACTCGAACGAAATACGTGCCGGCCTGATTGGTGCGCACCTTTTCGAGGAGCAGATTGGCGTTCGTTGCCCGGGCGAGGAACTGGCCATTGAAATACCACTGGTAACTGAGCGGGCGGGTGCCGAGGACGGACGTCGAGAACAGGACGTCCTCGCCGAGCGGGATTTGCTGGCTTTGAGGTTGCGCGGTGATGGTGGGCGGCTGCAGGCACATTCCGGACACATCCGAATCATAGAGCGCCAGGACCTCGGAGTCAGAGAGCGCGCGATTATAGATGCAGATTTCGTCGAGCAATCCGTTGAAGGGCGCGTAAATGGCGGAATTACTGTATGGATACGGGATGGCGCCGATGCCCAGGTTGTCGTTGCCTGGAAAAATCCCGCCCGAGTAGAATGTTATCGCGGCGAGCATGCCATTGGTGTAGAGCCGCAGGTCAGAGCCGTCATAAGTAGCCACTACGAAGCTCCAGTCGTTGGGCGCCAGCGGCACGGTTGTGGTGACGGACACGGTGTTGGAGCCGTTCGGGCTAACCGCAAAATAAACCAGGCCGTTGTTGGTTGTCCCCAGGTAGAAGCTGCTTTGAGCCGCTGCCACGCCGGTGGGCGGATAATCAACTTTGGAAACGATGGTGTGCGATAAGGAGCCGGCATAGCTCGGCGCATTCACCCAGGCCTGCAGTGTAATGTTGCTCACGTGCAGCGAAGGCGAATCCGGCACGAGGAAAGACGAGAAGGAGAAACACTGGCCGACTTTGCCGGCGGCGTATCTGACCTGGGCCAGGGTCCCAGGAGGGAGGTTGCCGTTGTTGGCATCCCAGCCATCCAGCACGTTGTTCTCACCGCGCCACCAACTCACCAGGCCCGGCGGCGGGGGAGCGCACGGCGGAGGTACGAGAACGTTGAGAACCGCAACCGAGCTGGTAATTGCGCCATATGGGTTACTTACAATCACGGAGTAGCTCCCGGAATTAGTGACTTGCGCGTTGAGTATTTTGTAGGTCGGATTGTCGGCCGCAGGCAAGGGGGCGCCGTCCTTGAGCCAGCGATAACTCAGAGTGGGCGAGCCGGAGGCGACCACCTGGAATGTTACGGTGGCGCCGACATAGGCGTTGGTAGCCCGCGGCTGGGAAACGATGGTGGGCGGATAG
Organism: Candidatus Acidiferrum sp.; assembly: GCA_035566435.1. Lineage (GTDB taxonomy): Bacteria > Verrucomicrobiota > Verrucomicrobiia > Limisphaerales > UBA8199 > DATMRF01. The sequence continues at coordinate 3,592 of DATMRF010000145.1, read as the reverse complement.
GTCAGGACGGTCAGCAGCGCATTGGAACTCCTGACCGAGCCATAGGGATTGGAGACAACGACCGAATAGTAGCCCGCCTGGGTTGGTTGGACGGAGTAAAGCATCAGGAAGGTGTCGGTGCCGCCAGCCACGGGGCTGGAGCCCAGGAACCATTGATAGCTGAGCGGCGGAGTTCCCTGGGCGCTGACCGAGAGCATGGCGGTGTGGCCTGCCGCAACCGTTTGGTCAGCCGGTTGCAAGGTGATCGTCGGCGGGTTGGTAAGGACTGTCAGCATCGCGTTGGAGCTGACGGCGAAGCCAACCGAGTTGGACACGACGACGTGGTAGCTGCCCGCCTGGGCAGGCTGGGCGTTACTGACGACGAGCATCGCGCCGGCAGGAGAGCTAAGCGGAGTCGCGCCAAAAAACCATTGGTAAGCGAGCGGCGCCGAACCCTCGGCTTGCACCGTAAAGATGGCGTCCTGGCCGGCATTGACGACTTGGTCCTGCGGTTGCGATACGATCGTGGGGGCCTGAGTAGCGGTGCATTTGCCGGCTGCGCCGGCGTTGTAGATGGCCAGGACTTCGTTGCTGCCGAGGGCGCGAGCATAGAGCGAGACTTCGTCGATGCGGCCCTTAAAGAACGCGTTTACGAAGGAAGAGGCGTGATTGCCGATGCGGAAGGGTTGGGCATTGGAGAGGTCGCCCACGACGCTGGTCGGATCGAAATTGAGCACTACCTGGCCATCGACGAACAGGTTGCCGCCGGTGGAAGAGCCGCGGACGACGCTCACAGCGACATGGTGGAAATTGCCATCGCGCAGATCAGGTCCAGCGGGGCCGAATTCGGAACCGTTGCCGCTGATCGAATCCGAGAGCCGGCAATGGATGCGGCCATCCTGAAGGTTGAACTCGTAACCCTGGCTCGTTGTCAGCGTCGGCGCGTAGCGCTTGTCCACAACCGACATGATGCCGAAGTCCGTCGTCGAGGGCAGGGGGGAGATCCAGGCTTCGATGGAGAAATTCTGGTTGCTGCCGATGTTCAGGGACGGCGCGTCGTCAGCTATGACGCTGCCATCGACGCCATTGAAGAGGAAGGCCTGGCCGACGACGCCGTTGGTGAAGGAGACACCGCCAAAGAGCCTGGCGTTGTTGGTGCCGACGGAATCGTTGCCGTTGCCTTCGGCCCGCCACCACGAGGTGAGACCGAACGGCGGCGGCACACACTCTGGCGGGGCTCCCGGAACGCATTTGCCCAGGCTCCGCGCGGCATAGATGGACTGGATTTCGGCCGCGGACAACGCGCGGCCGTAGATCGCCAGTTCGTCAACCAGCGTGTCGCTGAAATAAAACCAACCAGTCGCGGGATCGAGTTGCGCGCCGATGTGGAGCGGGCGGGTCGAAGGGTAGAGGTTGATGGTGGAGGCGCCTTCGCCATAAACCACGGGCTGCATCACTCCATCGATGTACAGTGTAGGGTCGGTGTCGCCGTTGCGGGCGACGATGGCGCAGTGGTGCCAGTAGTTCGTGTCCGCAATGCTTCCCCCGCCTCGCCAGCCACCGGCGAACACGAAATGGAGACAGTAATTATAGGTGGAGTTATGCAGCGCCGCGGAGTAATTGTCCTGACCGCCGAAGAAGTCGCCGCCTTTCTCGACGATGTAGTCGGCATAGGGGTACGACGGAAAAGTCAATCGCTGGCGTTTGACCCAGAATTCGATGGTCACCTCGTTGGTGAGGCGCAGAGCAGGAGAATCGGGCACCTCGATATAACTATTGGTGTTCCCATTGAAGCTGAAGGCGCTTCCGACCTCGCCCGCGGCGAACGTCGCGCCCGGTTGCATCACGCCGGCGTTCCCGCCGATGGTGTCGCTCGCGGTGTTGTCGGCGCGCCACCAGCTCACCAGGCCCGCTGGAGGCGCGGCGCAATTAGTTGGTGTTTGGGAGCACAGGACCGATGGCCATAGCGTGCAGGCCGCGCAGAAAAGAGAGCAGAGCAGACGAAGGGTCAAACCCGTGAAAATGGTTCTCATGTTCACCTCAATGACTGGCCGGGCGGCAAGCTCCGCTCACCCCCGGACTTCTGTATATCTTTAGTTTCCCTACTATGATTTACCTACCCACAGCCGTGCGAGGATTATTATGCAAAAACGGGCTTGAATGTCCACTAAAAAGTTGCGAGAGAGCGCATAGTAATCAATCGCCGGTGGGGGTACTGAAGACGGAGTATTCGGCCTGGTGGGGTTTGAGGTCGGTGGTGTGGAAGAGGTTTAATTCGTGTTTTTCGATGGAACGGCCGGAGTCGAGGTTTTGGATTTGGGAATCCTTAAAGTGGGCTGGAAGGAGGAGGTAACGGCCAAGGCGCGCGAAGTGGCTTTTGAAGAGACGCAGGTGTGGGGAGCGGGGGGCAGGGTTCATACGGTTCAGGCGGCCGGAGCGGATGAAGAGGGCGGGGTCGAAATCCGGCTGGTCGAGCTGCTTACGTTTGACCGTGTTGAGGGGGTTGGACGAGACGAAGACGGAATAGCCGCGGGGGTCGCCGGGGAGGGGACCCTCAATGACGGAGATGCGGAGTTCTTCGTAGGTGTCGATGTGGCCGAGGCGCTCAATCCAGCCGTCGAAGATGCGTTTGCCGGCGTCGAAGTTTTCGAAGGCGATAGCGAGGGAGGGCGGTTCGTGGCTGGAGTCGCCCGGGTCGTAGAGGAAGGCGGTGGCGGCCCATTTTGCGGCGCTCCACTCCTGGGGATCGGTGAAGGACTGGATGAAGGTATCGGGTGAATCGGGAGTGTTTAGTTTCATAAGCGCTACGGATTAATGGATTAGTGGATTGGTGGATTGGTGGAGTGATGGAGTGGTGGAGTGTCGAGGTGGTTGATAGTTGAGAGTTGATAGAGGGGATTGCGGAACCGAGAGCGGGAGTGATGGATTGATGGATTGATGGATTGGTCGGGGTTCAGGTAATCCTATCGGCAGTATTAGTATCGTAATGGTTTCCAGATGCCGGGGTCGTCGCTCAGGAGGAGGAGGCTGTGCGGTTGAAGCCACGAATGGACACCAATCGACACGAATACCCCCGTTCGAGCCAGGCTGATCAGGAATGCCTCCATCTTTGTTTCGGATGGCTGGTCTGGCGGCAGCTTGGCGGCTTGAAGAAACGCGCCATAGCGTTTGACCCAATGAACATAGGTTTTCTCCGTTTGGAATGAGAGATGTTTGAGCATGCGAGCATCTCGTACTGAATTGATCGCGTGTTGGATTTGCATTGGCTCATGTGCCGGGTCGGGAACTCGATCGCCAGACGAAAGAAGGTCAGGAGGTATTTCGAGGTTGACTTTGAGCGATGACTGAGCGTAAGCTCTTTGTATGAAAAGGGTTGAGGCGAAAAGCGAGAGTTCCTGCTCAACAGACCACGCACCAAACCCCGGTTTGTAGAACCAAGTTAAGCCGATAGTCATGGACACCAGGCGTGATTTCACGGGTGATTCATCTGGTTTTTGGGAGAGGGTGTCGTAGCCTGCGTTGGCGCGGGCTCTAACTTAACCCGACCCGAGAGTCGGCGTGCCACGAGTTAGCAATTCCTTTCGGGCGCCCGACACTCTCGCGGGTCCTATGG
>DATMRF010000144.1:0-148977 GCA_035566435.1 Candidatus Acidiferrum sp. | reverse complement strand
GGTCGCGCCTTGCCTCGCTGATGATTTTGTCGAGGACACCGGGAATGTAAGGCGCGTCTTCGAAGCGCAGGTATTTGCCCAGTGACATCGGCGTGCCCTCGGTGATAATGGCGGCCAGTTCGCGATGCCAGACAAAGAGTTGCTCCCGCTTGATGTTCCGGTAATCCAGCAGGAGTGGAACGGACGCTACCGTCAGATTGAGCGTTTGGAGGGTGGGCCTGAAATAGATGAGCCGGTTGCGCCGTGAAATTTCAAAGAGCCGGTCGCGCAAGTGCGACTGGATTAACCGGCGCTTGCCGGCCAGGGCGGAGTCCTTGAATTCCTTTCGGCCAAAAAAGTTGGTATCAAAATCGACCGGCTGCTCGCGGTAATTCTCCAGCCGCGAAATCATCTGCACTAAATCCGGCGCGCGTTTGTGCCGGTTTAACTCCGTCATCTGCACAATGACCGAGGCGAGCACGGCGTTCAGCCGGCGATTCACGCCAAAGAGATTGGAGCGGTTGACGGTGAAGAGCTCCAGTTCGCCGGCATCCGTGAAATCCAGGCCACACGCCATGCTGGCTAGAAGCATCCCGAGGGAGAAGATGTCGGTCAATTCGTCGTGATGTCCGACCGCGTGCTCCCATGATTGGTAGTTCGGCAGAAAAACGGGCTTGGTGATTTTGCTTTCGGCCGAGCCCACACGGAGATCGGAGCTGGTCAGAGATGCGTCGTCGATATCAGCCGTGTGGCGTGATTCAGCCACGACTTCGACTGCGTGGCTGACCGGGGATTGCAGCGCTTCCACCCTGGCCGCGCTCTTTTCCGGTGAGCTGACTTTCGCCGGGGAAAACATCAGGCGCCCCTGGCCGGTAACCGTCAGGTCTTGAACCCCGTCGAGTGGCGCTACGAGTCCTGCTTCGTGGGCCGCGCGCACCTGCTTCATCAGAGGCAACAACGCCGCCAGCACGTCGTCGGTCTCGAAGCCGCCCTTTGCGACGCCGGCTTCGAGCAATTTCAGGAACGGCGGTTGAACTACGTCATTCACCGTTCGCCTCGGCTTTGGCGAGCATTTGAGCCGCCTGTTCCTTGATTCGCCGCACGTCGCGGACCCTCAGCTTGAGTTCTTTTACGGCCAGTTTCTCGAATTGCGCATCCAATTCGAGTTGGCGGCTCAACTCCAACGCTGCCGCGAGCGGCATTTCGTCCAGCTCGGGGTCAGCTTTGGTGAAATCGAGCAGGATATAACAAAGAAATTCGTGCAGCTTGGCATCGCCGGATTTTAATTCATCAACCGGAAGGCTGTCACGGCCGTCGGCTGGCCTGAAATTGGCGAAAAACAGCTTCGCGTGTCCGAGCGTGGCTGGCGTCTGGAACCATTTGGGCCTCAACAAACATTGCAGCAGCCGCTGGGTAGCCGAGGTCAGCCGTTTTTGACCCAGCAAATCCAACTCATCAAGTATGACCCCACCTTCAATCATGCCGTGGATCGGCGCAGCCGCGTTCCCAGCCAACTCCTGCCATAATGCGAGCGCCCGTGCGCGGATAAACGCTTCCGGATGAGAGACCCCTTGCGTGGAAACATTACCGTTGGCAAAAATCTCTCCGGCTTGCTTCAAATAGCTGGCGGCGCTGACCTGGGACAAGCCGGTCAGCATTTTCACAAGGCCCGCCACCACTGGGCCGGCATCATCGGTTACGCGCAAAGAGCCGCGATCGGCGAAAATCTCCGTGTAAAGCTGATAGCGTCGTGCCGTCTGCTCGTGGCTGGCGGATGCGCGCGGATCGTTAGCCACCGCATGAATTAGCCGGTCGGCGATATGGAATTGGCCGGCATCCCTCTCCCACAGGTGGTAGTGCGCGAGTTCGTGGCCGATGACGGACTTCAGTTCCTCTGAGTTCAAAAGCGTGAATACCGGCCCGGAGAATACAACGTGGCCCTGCCCGGGTATGAAGTAGAGCGCGGCATTGAGCTGCGAGCTGTTCTGCGCCTGATAAAGAGTGACTGGGACGTCGAGTTGAAGCCGGGCCTTCACCTCGTTCAGACTTTGGTAAAGTTCGGGGTGCCCCTCGGCGTCAAGGCGGTACGTGGATTTGAGCAACTCAAGGCGAAGGTTTTCGGTGTAATCCGCTTTCGCTTTTGCGGAAGAGAACCAGTTCCATAGTTCGCGCTCCTCCGATTTGAGGTAATCCCTCAGTTCGATGTGATACGCCAACGGTTCCAGAATGTTTCCCGGTTCGTCCACGTTGATATTTTAAAACAAAGCCGCGTTGTAAGGTCAAAGGACGAGCAAAAAACCACCCCTTGGTTGCTTGCGAAACTCTAGTCCGCCCGCATCGCCGCCCCACTTCCTACTTTACTTGCTGGCATGTCGCTTCGATAGGCGAACAGTAAAAAGAGCAATAATCAAGCCAATGAGGCCCCCAAGATAGCTCGCATCGTGAATGAAGGCAACTCGCACAAAACTCGGCGAATCCACAATCCGCTTTGCGCGGCGAACTCGTGCCATCCGCGATAACCGGAATTAATCCTGCCGCTCCATGGGCCAAACGGGACCGCCGGGGCTTCCCCCGGTCTTCCGGTCGCCGGCCGGCTACGGTCCCTTCCGTAGCCGACCATAGGCGACCGTAGCCGACCGTAGCCGACCGTAGCCGACCGTAATCCTACGGGGCGGGTTCCGTTGGCGGAAGAAGCGCAGGTACGGTGGAAGCGGGGTCCTTTTTGGGGTTAAAGGCCTTCATTATTTCCCGAACGTGGTTATTTCGTTCGCGCTGCCTACGGAGTGCGTCTTGTAGATCCTTCACCTCGAGGGTGGTGGACGTGGGAATGGGAGGCAGGAGAGGCGGAACCGCTGGGCCGGCCAAGCCGGAATCCGGATCATCCGGATCGCTGAAGAGGCGCTCACGCTCGAGGGTGGAGTTTTGATCCTCGTTCTTGATTCGGGCTGGGTCGTAAGCAGCGCCGAGAGAGCGACGGGAGTCGTCGCGCTGTTTTTGGAGGGTCCCAAGTTCGCGGTTAAGCCGGCACAGGAGGTCCACGATCTGGGAAAAAGTGCCGAGATTGGCTTCGACGTTGTCGGCATTGGCGATTTTTTGGAGGAGAATCTGGGAGAGGCGAGTGGCGGCGGCCTGGAGGCCGACTTCGGGCAACTCGGAGGCGTCCTCACGGCGGAGATGATCGACCAGATGGTCCTGGTCGAGGCGGTTTTGGAGGATGAGGTCCTGTTCCAAGCGCCATTCGAGATGGCCGCCAGTGGCCCAACGTGAGATGTTGCGCTCAACAACGCTAAAGCCCGCCTCGGCGAGAGCGGCGACGATGTTTTTGTAGGGGACGCCGTTGGAGAGCATGCGGTTGACCATGTCGCGGTGGGGCTTGGGGAGATTAGCAATGCGACCCCTGCGGCGAGACTTGTGGTGCCGGACGGCCAGGGGCCTGGCGTCAATGACGGTCGGAGCTGGTTGATCCACCGTCGCCAGAGCTATGGAGGACGGGTGGTTGACGGTTGATAGTTGATGGCTGGTTAGTTGGTTGATAGTCGCCAGGTGATGATTAATTGCCGGTTGCGCGGCGAGGTCGCGGATTTCTTGAACCCAGTGCACGGTTGGAGCCGTTAAAGTGCCCCTTTCCGCTGCCCTCTCCCCATCTGATGGCGCGAGGGGGGCGAGGTCAGTGGAAAGCGCGGGCTGGGCGTTGGGCGTGGTGGGGGGCAGTTGAGGTTCGGTTTGTTCGGTTTGCATAGGTGTGTGTGACTTTCAGTTTATCAATGACTGGGACGCGGCGGTTTGACAGGTCCGCCGCAGCCGAAGGGGATAACACCCTCTATATATAAACCCCCGGTCGAAAATGATTTCGGCTCAAAAAAAATGGAAAAATGGGACAAGTAACAGGGAGGCTGATTTGGAGAAGTAGAACGACAAATTCCAAACAGCGAAAACCAACGGGAAAACAGCAAAAACCAAACATCACGGTCAGAGTCCAAAATCCAGGATAAGTGATGGCCTGATGGCGCGGATTGTGCTGTCAGTTTTGTGAATACGCGCGGGCGTTATGGATGAGAGTGAAAGTTTGGAGCCGGGACTGATTTACACGCTGGAGCAGGGACCTGTCGGACTGCCACCTGTGCCCGCGGAAGCGGAGTGGGCGGCGTTGGTGCCGCCTGGCTGGCGGGGGCGGTTGCGCGCGCTGGGTGCCGATGCGCTGAGGGCTTTTTGGGCCGAGGCGATTGGTTATGCGCGGTTTGAGATTGGACAGTATGGGCGTTGGCGGGAACAGGACGACCCAGTGTTGGCAGACGGGTATGACGCGGAGGGATTGGTGCAGGCGGCGTTTGAGCGGCTGATGTACCGGGAGACGGGGAGTGTCCCAATTCTTTACACGGCGGAGGATATCCGGCGAGAACTGCGGGCGCTGATAAAGCATCGGGTGCGGTGGTTGCACGAAAGGAGCGAGACGCGGCTGGTGACGGGTGAATGGGACGTGCTGCCGCCGAAGGCTGACGGGGAGTTGGTGAGCATCTTCGATCATCTGCCGGGACGGATAGCGCCGCCGGATGAGGAGCTGATGCGAAAGGAAAAGGAAAAGTTGCTGGGAGAGCTCAAAGGGGGTTTTGAGGCGAGCCTAGGGAAGCGGAAGCAGTTGTTGGAAGTGTTCGGGAGGGTTTGGGACGGGCAGAAGAGGCGCGAGGTAGCGCAAGGGCTGGGAGCAGCCGTGGAACGGGTGAAGGCGTTACAGGCCCAAGTAGGCCGGCGGCTGGCCAGGTTCGGCGCCAAGGCGCGAGGCGGGGTGGCGGAAATGCTGGAGGGTGTTAAGGAAGGTTCCTGAATTTTTGAATTTCTATCTTTGATTTGCGGCTGGCCGGCCGTCATCAGCAGCCTGAAGAGCCTGCTGGAAACCGGGGAACCCATAACGTTCTCCGTTTCCTGCTGAACCAAGCGCATGAAGCCAGACCGGAGAGCACCATTCAACCTTGACCCCTATCTTTTTTGTCTGTAGCACTGCTCACAGCAAGACTTAAACACGCTGAGACGAGGAAACTCAGCCGATTGGAGTTCTTATGAGAAAAAGCAAGATCACGCGCGCCATGGTTCGGTTGTCACTGGCAGTCCTGATTACATCATTTGCTCAGGCGCAGCCTTCCGCCTCCACACCTGGCGGGACAGGCCCTTATCACGTCTCCCAGACCTTCCGCGTCGGAGGCGAAGGTGGTTGGGACTACCTGACCGTCGATCCGGAGCACAAGCTTCTGTATGTTCCGCGCTCGACGCATACGATGGTTCTCGATGCCAGCACAGGCAAGACCGTTGCGGACATTCCCGGCCAAAAGCGCAACCACGGTGTGGCCATCGTCGCCAGCGCCGGCCGCGGGTTCATTACTGACGGCGAGGATGCCTCCGTCAGCGTGTTCGACTTGAAAACCTACGCGGTGCTGGGCAATGTCAAGACTGCTGACGACTCCGACGGGGTTATCTACGATTCGGCCAGCGGCAAGGTCCTGGTTGTCTGCGGGGACGCCGGTGTCATGATTCCCATCTCGCCGGATTTGGACCTCGCGACGGGCAAGGCGGACGCGGCGGTCGAGCTTGGGGGCAAGCCGGAGTTTCTCGCCGCCGATGGACAGGGCAAAGCGTACATCAACCTGGTGGACAAAGATCAGGTCGCGGTGGTGAACACCAAAACGATGAAGGTCGTTAATAAATGGCCCACCGCCCCTGGCGGCTCACCGGTCGGTATGTCGATGGATCTTGCGCGACGCCTACTGTTCATCGGGTGTCGAAAGCCGCAAAAACTGGTCGTCATGGGTGCGGATGATGGCAAGGTCCTGGCCGATCTGGCGATCGGCGCTGGCGTTGACGCCACGAAATTCGACGGTGACGCTTTTGCCAGTTGCGGCGACGGTACTCTAACCGTTGCCCGGGAAACAGCGCCGGGAAAATTCCAGGTCGTCCAGACCGTTCAGACTCCGCGGGGTGCGCGAACCATGGGTATCGATCCGACGACCCATACGCTATATCTTCCCACGGCGGAGTTTGGGCCTCCGTCAGAAGGCCAATCTCGGCCACGCCCAAAGCCTGGTTCGTTCATGGTCGTCGTAGTAAGCCCCTCTGGCAAATAGTTAGCTTCCAATCCGCCACGCTCCTTCACCCATCATCACGCACACAGCCATGGCGCCCAATACCATCCCCCGGCTTGGCCAGGAGAAGGTCGGACTTCACCTTTGCACGGCAGGAGCATCCGCGCCCCTCTCGTCAACCCCAAGTAAATGCCGGAAGGCGAAGCATGCGAGCGCGCCGAGCAGCAAACCGGCAAGACTGAAATGGAGCCATGGTTGAAGTCCTTGGGCCGACACCAGCCCACCTGCCGCCGCCCCTGTGAGACCGTCGGCGCTCCATAATGCGTGGAAAGAAGAGATGATCGGTTGCTGATATCCTGTCCTCAGGTGGCCAGCGCGGTTTCAGCCGGGGCTGGGCGCGCCGCTTCCTCGTGAAAGGTCAGCCAGTCCGTGTGCACCTTGACCGCCACGCCGGCACCACGACCTCGACGTGAGCATCAGGGAGGAGTTGGTGCTGTGTGTTACGAGGGCGAAAGCAAAGACCGCCACATTATCGGCGGAACGAGTGCTGATGCCCCACCGGACGGATGACATAGGTCACACTCTTTGGCTGGTCCATCACCGCGTGCAGGAAGCGCTCATCAAAGGAGGAGTGAAGGACAGGGGCACGGATACTGCTCCAACAATCTCCAATTCGCATGTTTCCCATTTCGCGATTTTAGCCATTCATCGCAACCCATTCCACAGCAAACCCGTAACGAGATCATTCAGGTGCGTTCGCCCTTCCGGCCATGTTGACGGTCTGGAGTTGGCCGAAGTTTCGATCCGCGAAATAGCCAAAACGCCGTATGTTTATTGCAATTTTAATGAGATTGACTTGTGCGGGCGGATTTCATAAAAGGACAGGACGGCGTGCATTAGAAACACCGCGCATGAGCTTTTCGTGCCATGCCAATCTCGTCGCTGAAAGGAGCATTCCTATGGCAATCCGCAATCTCAAACTTACTCTGCTCGGGCTGTTTGCCGTGATAATGACCAGAGCTGTATTGGCCCAAGGCACGGTCTTCACTTACCAGGGGCGGCTAAACGATAGTGGTCAACCCGCTAACGGCACCTATGACCTTACTTTCTCTCTGTTCGGGACGAGCAGCGGCAGCAGTCCTTTGAGCGGACCGATTACCAATTCGGCTGTGGGATTAAGCAACGGCCTCTTTACGGTCACGATGGATTTCGGCGCAAACTTCCCCGGCGCGGATCGTTGGTTGGAGCTCGGCGTGCGCACGAATGGCGGCGGCGCCTTCGCCACACTCAGCCCGCGCCAGAAGTTGACGCCCACACCCTATGCGCTCACTGCCGGGAATGTTGTTGCCGGGGGAATGGCTCCCGGCACTTATGGTAATGCCTTGTCCTTTAACAATCCGGCGAACAGCTTCAGCGGCAGCTTCGCCGGGAACGGGACTGGCCTGACCAACATCAATGCAAGCTCACTGGGAGGATTGACCTCCTCGAACTTCTGGCGAACCAGCGGTAACACGGGCACTACACCCGGCCCAAACTTCATCGGCACGGCTGATAACCAGCCGCTGGAGGTGCACGTGAATGGTCAGCGTGCCTGGCGCCTGGAGCCTAACACCAACGGCGCGCCGAACCTGACTGGCGGCTCGCTTTATAACGAGGTGGACTCAGGGATCGTAGGAGCGACCATTGGCGGTGGGGGTGCAACCAACTACTTTGGCACTGCTTACACGAACCGCGTGTCCAGCGATTTCGCTACGATTGGTGGAGGCTCCGATAACATAATCCAAAATACCTCCGTCCATTCCGTCATTGGCGGCGGTGCGAACAACACGATTCAAGTCAACTGCTCATACTCGACCGTTGGCGGCGGGTCCGGTAACAGTATCCAAGGCATCGATGCATTTAATTCAACTATCGGTGGGGGTTACCAGAACACAATTGAACCCGGCGCTTCCGTGTCGGTCATCGGCGGGGGCTTCCAGAATACGAATGGCGGCCAATATGCGACGGTGCCCGGTGGCTTCCGGAATTATGCAGCCGGCAATTACAGCTTCGCCGCGGGCAATCAGGCCCAGGCCTTGCATCAGGGCGCGTTGGTCTGGGCAGATTCACAAAACACGCCATTTTCCTCCACCGGCAACAACCAATTCCTGATTCGAGCGCAGGGCGGTGTTGGCATTAACACGAGCAACCCTAACGGCGCCGCCTTATCAATCAACGGGGGCGTGTTGCGGCTCAACGATAACCACATCTATTTCCGCGGCGGAACCGACCAATATCATGGACTCGGCTGGTACAGCTCCGCCACCTTCGCCGGCGCAAACCCCGACGGCCCGGTCCTCTTTGGCTGTGGCGGCGGGGCGCTCGGTACCGCCTGCGGCAGCCAGGTGATCTCTTTGTTTTGGACCGCCACTGGCGTGACGGTTAATGGGACTTTCAACAACAACAGCGACCGAAATGCCAAGGAACATTTCACCGCCATCAGTCCAGAAGAGGTTCTGGACAAGGTCGCGACCCTGCCGATCACTGAATGGAGCTACAAAACGGATGCCGCTACACGGCACCTTGGGCCGACCGCACAGGATTTCTCTGCCGCCTTCAACGTCGGCACAGACGACAAACACATTGCGCCGATTGACGAGGGGGGCGTGGCGCTGGCGCCAATTCAGGGATTGAATCAAAAGCTCGAAGAGGAATTAAGAGCTAAGGACAAGCACATCGCCGAACTGGAAACTCGGCTTAACCGGCTGGAGCGGTTAATGGAGTCGGGCGTGAAGGACAAGTAAAGGCCGAGATGAACTAATTGGACCGTACCAGGAGAGAGAACGACTTCACGTGTGGCTTCGACACGGACATTTGTGCCTGTCTCGTCTTCATGGTGTGTCATAGTTCCCGCTCAATCCAGGTGCGAGGCGCGGCGAAGCCGGGCAACAACATGGGAACCGGCCCGGACAAGCTCCAAGCTCCAAGTTCCAACCCGAAAACGTTCGGGGCGCGGACAATGGTGGTCGGCTCCTTTGGGACTGGAATCCCACGGTTGTCTCATGGTAGGTATTTGTCCCGTGGGATGCGCAGAACCCCATCACAAGAAGGCAACATCACGCACGCCGGACGGCAAGATGTGGCACGAATCGCGCAGTTCGCTTTGGAAAGAGGAAGGCATGCGCATTCCCCTTTCGATGACAAATGCCCAACACGCTGCTCAACTGTTGGGCTCTTGGGCGAAGAGGATTCGCGCAGACCCAAAGCTCTGGCAAGTACTGCCCACTGCGATTCGTTGGGCGCCTGCAGATCCTCCTCCCAAAGCTTGACTTCCATCGTCGTAACTCCCAGCTTTTCAGCCAATTTGCTTTGGGGAAGCCCCGCCTTGAGCCGGGCGAATTGGATATGATCTCCCAAGGTTTTCAGGGTTGCCGGGATCGGTTTTTTCGGCTTACGCTTGGGCGGAATGTCGCTGCGTGAGGCGTGAATTGTTCGCTGTGCAAAACCCAACAGTGCTATCCCAACGGGAGAGGGAGAATTCTCGCCAGTCGGTCGGCGAATCCTGCGCGGTAGGAAATTCCGATGACCAGCCGTAGCTTCTCCCGCTCCCTTTGGGAGAGGGCCGGGGGGGATTTGGCTCGTGCTGGTTCAGCACGAAATGGCTGGGCGATATTTTGAAGCGCCGACGAAAGCAAGTGGCGAAGTATTGGCTGGAATTGAACCCATTGCCAAACGCAACCTCCGTAACAGAAGCTCCGGGCTGTTCCCGCAATTGCTGTGCGGCGTGATCAAGCCGGCACTGGTTCAGGTAATCAATCGCGCCAACGTTCACCAGTTCGCGGGCGTATTTCGAGAATGCCGTCACTCCCATTCCGCATTGTTTGGCCATCTGTGGCAGCGTCCAAAGTTCCCGGGTGCTCAGCGGATTATCCGCCAGGTCTTTCAGGAATAACTCCACTGTGCGCCGGCGCGATGCAAGCTCGGGGTTTTCGTCGAATTGTTGCGCCGTTAATGCGTCGAGGATGCCGATAAAAAGCTGGTTAAGCTTGACGATCATGCGCGAAACAGAGTGAGGCTGGTTCCAATTCAGGATGCACTGTGAAACGCTTAGAAACGTTTGCGCGATCTGAGGTGTCGATTTCCACACGGGTATCTCGCTGTGCCGCAATTTTCGCGTCAATTCGGCGAGATCGTGCGGGGTCAGAACCAGCCAATCCGGCCAGCGCCATTCCTGGTTTGGCCGGCGCACGCCGACATCCACAATCAACCAGTGCAACCGGCCCGGTTCGATATTCGGATCGCCCAGCTTGTGCAGCTGCCACGGCCGGGTGATGGTCAGGCTGCCGGGACGAAGATCGAACCGCCGCTGATCCACCGTAAAAGCCATTTTCCCGGTTTCCAGGAAAACGATTTCCACGCCTTCGTTGCGATGTTCGTCCAGTCCCCATTCTTGCGGCCCGGCGCCATCCCAGAAGCCGATACTCTTGAGACCCGGAAATATCTTGAAGGAAAGTTTCGTGCCAGGATAATGTCCTTTGGTGAGGGCGTACAGCTTGATCTTTCCTTCCTGCACGCCGCGGAACTGGGGTTCGCAAGTGTCGATTTCATACGGTTTACGGCGGACCTGATAAATCGAATTGCGGCGTGGTTGTTCCACTCCTGTTCAATATCCTTCGCCGAACGAATTTGCAAGATTAGGGCCGTCAGTTTCTGCAATAATCTTAAAATGAAATCGTGGCTCAATCGATGGATCTTAGTGGCAGGTCTTTTGACGCCGCTCGCGAGCGACGCGGCCCCCGAAATGGCGACCGCGACCTGGCCGCAGGCGGATCCGGCCGCCATTGCCAGGTGGCAGGCAAAACGATTTGGAATGTTCATTCATTTTGGCCCCGTGAGCCTGACCGGAGAAGAAATCGGCTGGTCACGCGGCGCCGAGACTCCAATCGAGATCTACGACAATCTTTACAAACGATTCAACCCGCCGAACTTCAATGCCGAGGCATGGGTCAGCATCGCAAAAATGGCGGGCATGAAATACATCGTACTCACCGCGAAACATCACGACGGATTCTGCCTCTGGGACACGAGGTTCAGCGATTACAACATCATGAAGACGCCGTTCCACCGCGATCTTGTCGCCGAACTGGCCGTGGCGTGCAAAAAGCGGGGCATGGCGTTCGGCACCTATTATTCGACGTGTGATTGGTGGCATCCCGATTTCCCCCTCACCAGTCCGGGCGGCAGCGTGAAACGCGAAAAGAGTGACCTCGACGCTTACAATCGTTACCTGCTCTCGCAGGTCGGAGAATTGATCACGAAGTACGGTCCCCTGCTCACGATCTGGAACGACGTGCCGCAACGGTTCGAGGGTCGAGGCGCGCAGACCATCAGGCTCGTGCGCTCACTGCAACCGGGCATTCTCATCAATGATCGGACCGGGGACGGCGGCGATTACGACACTCCCGAGCAACGCATCGGCAAATACCAAGACAACCGTCCCTGGGAAACCTGCATGACTCTCTGTGAACAGTGGTCGTGGAAGCCAAACGACAAGATGAAATCACTAGAGCAATGCCTACGCACCCTCGTTCGGTGTGCCGGTGGCGACGGTAACTTGCTCTTCAACGTCGGTCCAATGCCGACGGGCGAAATCGAGCCGCGCCAGGTCCAGCGGTTGAAAGAGATCGGCGAATGGCTGGTGAAGAACGGCGAAAGCATTTACGGCACTCGAGGTGGTCCCTGGAAGCCCAATCGCGTCATGGCCAGTACGCGCAAAGATCGCATGATCTACCTCCATATTCTTGAAAGCAAAGCCGACACTGTCGAACTACCAACCATCCCCTGCAAGGTTCTCACCGCAAACCTGCTCAACGGCGACCCAATCCAATTCCTGCAGCAGAATGGCAAACTCAGCCTGAACCTGCCCGCCGCCAAACGCCAGCCGGTTGAAACCATCCTGAAGTTGGAAATCGATGGCTCGGCCATGGACCTGACCGCGCAAGAAATCCCGTCCGATGTGCGCGCCACCGCATCGAACATCTATCACAATCAAGTGGCGGAATACGGACCGCAGTTCGCCATCGACGGCGACCCCGATACGCGCTGGGCCACGGATGCTGGGAAAAGCCAGGCTTGGATTGCTGTAAGTTTTAACTCCCCGCGGACGGTTCGGAGCGTAGCGATCCGTGAGGCCTTCGAGCGCGTGCGAAAGTTTGAACTTCAGTATCGCGACGGCGAGCATTGGAAAACCATTTTCACCGGCACAACACTCGGCGAACGGTTCCGCCGGCGATTTGCGCCGGTAACGGCTCGGGAGTTTCGGCTGAACATCCTCGAAGCCGTTGACGGCCCAACGATCAGCGAAATTGAGTTGTCTGAGAACTGATTCCGATGCGACCCTGCCCCCGATGAACGACCCAATGAGCCACATCGATTGGACGATCATCGGCATCTATATGCTTGGTGTAGTCGGACTCGGAGTCGCAGCGGGTTTCCTGCGCCGGAAGAGTGAAGTCGGGGGCGAAGGCGGCCACTACTTTCTCGCAGGCAATACGCTAGCCTGGCCGGTGATTGGCCTGGCCATGTTCGCGGCAAACATTTCGACCGTCCACCTCGTCAGTCTTGCCGAAGCGGCTTACAAATTCGGACTCGTTTTCGGCAACTTCGAATGGATGGCGGGGTTCACGCTGATTTTGCTTTCGTTGTTCTTCGCGCCGCTTTATCTGCGTTCCAGAGTGGCGACACTGCCTGACTTTCTCGAACGCCGCTTCAATCGCGGTTGCCGCGACGTGCTATCGGTCGTCTCTTTGTTCTCCGCGATTGTCATTCACATGGGCGTAGCCCTTTACACGGCGGCCTGGGTGTTGCGCGGAATTCTCGGACTTGCGCCCGGCGCAACGCTTCTCGGCGTGGACGCATTGTTGTTGTTCATCACCGTGCTGGGTTTGCTGACGGGAATCTACACCATGGTGGGCGGCCTGCTGGCGGTTGTCTGGACCGAAAGTGTGCAAACGATTTTGCTGCTCGTGGGCGCGATCGTCATCACGGTGGTTGGCTATTCCAAGATCGGCGGTTGGAGTGAACTCGCCCATACGCTAGCGACCCATCCGCATCCACTCGCCGCGGTGCCGGACAGCAAGGTCACCTGGGGCACGGGGAACTTTCTGAACATGGCTCGAACTTCCGGTGATCCCTCCGGACTCGCGTGGTACTCGATTCTATTGGGTTACCCGGTGCTCGGCATCTGGTATTGGTGTTGCGACCAGACGATCGTGCAGCGAGTTCTGGCCGCGAAAAATGAAGGGCACGCCCGGCTTGGTCCGCTGTTCTGCGCGTTTCTGAAAATCTGGCCGGTGTTTTTCTTTGTGCTGCCGGGGGTGATCTGCGTCGCGCTCGTGCAGCGCAACGCGTTTGCGGGGGCTGCACCGCAAACCGCGGCCGACACCTACACGTTTCTGATAACGCATCTGCTGCCGGTCGGGCTGAAGGGACTCGTAGCGGCAGCGATGCTGGCGGCCGCCATGCAAACTTGTTCCGCGGCCCTGAACTCCACCGCCACGCTGGTCGCGTATGACTTGTTCAAGCGCCATCGCCCCAACCTTAGCGATCACAAACTCGTCACCGTCGGCAAACTCACCACGGTGCTGGGCACGATTCTCGGCATCGTGGCGTCGCCGCTGTTTGGCCACTACACGACCATCTTCGAAGGGATTAACAAACTGATTTCCTACGTCGCGCCGCCAATCACGACCGTGTTCCTTTTGGGCGTATTCTGGAGGCGCGCTTCGGGCAGGGCGGCGTTCATCACGCTCGTGCTCGGCATGGTGCTGGGCTTCGTCACATTCCTCCTAGATTGGAACAACCTCTATCGCGGCGACTTTATGTTGATTGCCTTTCTGCTGCTCGTCGCCTGTGTGGTCATCATGGCAGGAACGACTTTTCTGCTTCCCGAAACGCTCAAACCCGAAGCTCGCTTGCTCGTTTGGGAAAATTGGCGCGAGCCCTTGCGCGGCGAGGCAGGCGGCAGCAGCCTGGGAAATTATCGAGTGGTCACCGTACTTGTGCTGGCCACGTTTGTCGCGCTTTACCTGATTTTCCGTTGACGCAATGAAACGCAATATCCTGAAAACTGTTTTTTATCTCGTTGTGGCGGCATGCCTCACGGGTTGTGCGACCCAGCGAGCGCCGCAGCGTTACTCCTCGGTGACCGGCCTCCAGCCTCAGAAGGCCGATTACTATCGTCAACTCCATGCCCATCCGTGGCCGAGTGTGTTGAAGCAAATCAAAGCTTGCCACATCCGGAATTTTTCCATTCACGAACGCGAGATCGACGGCCATCTCTATCTGTTCGCGTATCTCGAATACACCGGCACGAACTTCGATGCGGACATGAAACGGATGGCAGCGGATCCGGAAACGCAACGTTGGTGGAAAGAAACCGACCCGTGTCAGTTGCCCCTGCCGGACGCCGCCGCTGCCGGAAGGATTTGGGCGGATACAAAGGAGGTTTTCTTCCTGCCATGAGCACTCGGCTTCTCAAGGACAAAGTCATCTTTCTGACCGGTGGGTCTTGCGGAATTGGCCGCGACTGTGCCAAAGCGTACGCTGATGAAGGCGCCAGAATAGTGGTCATCGCGCGCGAGCGGGACGGAACCGAAGCGGTCGCGGCGGAGCTTGGTCCGGAACACATGGGGCTCGTTTGCGATGTCACTCGCAATGCGGAGGTGAAGGCTGCGGTGGGAAAAGCCCTGAAACATTTTGGCCGCCTGGATGCGGTTCACAACAACGCCGGCATTTCCTCGCCTTGCAAAGCCATTCACGATACTACGGACGCCGAATGGAGTGCGATATTCGATGTGAATTTGAAGGGCGTGCTCCACACGACGCGCCATGCGTTTCAGGCGCTGTCGGCGACCAGGGGCTGCATTCTCAACACGTCGAGTCTGGTCGGCGTCATCGGCCAGGAACTCCACGCCGCCTACACGGCGACCAAGGGCGGCTTGAACGCGCTGACGAAATCCATGGCGCTGGACTATGCCAAATACGGCATCCGCGTGAATGCGGTATGCCCTGCGGGCGTGTGGACGCCGATGTTGCGCCAATGGTGTTCCGAACAGCCTGATCCAAAATCTGCCGAACGTTACCTGGATAAAATACACCCGCTGGGTTACTGCCCGGACAGCATGGTGATCGCCGATGCCTGCGTCTTCCTGCTTTCGGACAAAGCGCGCTTTATCACCGGCCACATTATGCACGTGAGCGGCGGAGCCGAACTCGGTTATCGGCGCTGAACAGGTTTATGATTCAGAGTGTTTCGACTCGCGACGCGCGGTTTGCAATCGGCCACGGGCACGGCAGCGATGCGATTCATCGGGACCCGGTTTATTCATATGCCGTCACGGAACTGCGGGACGACCGCGGCCGGATGGGAGTCGGATTGGCCTTCACGCTGGGCGAAGGCAATCAACTTGTCTGCGAAGCAGCGAGGTTTTATGCGCAACGCCTCCTGGGCCGGCCCATCGAGGAGGTCATGGCCGATTTCGGAGCCAGGCAGCGAGCAATGGCTGACGAGCAGCAGTTCCGCTGGCTGGGTCCGCACAAGGGGGTGGTGCAGCTCGCGCTGTCCTCTGTGACGAATGCCTGTTGGGACCTCTGGGCCAAGACCAACGGCGTGCCGCTTTGGAAACTGCTGCTGGATCTGTTGCCCGAACAAATCGTCGCCACACTCGACCTCTCCTACCTGGAGGACGAGCTCACGGCAGCGCAAGCGCTGGCGATGCTTCGCCAACACCGGACAACACGTCAGTCGCGCGAGATGGTGTTGAAGACGGGCTATCCCGGGTACGACACCTCGGTCGGTTGGTTCAACTACGGCGACGAACAGGTCCGCGAGAACTGCAAACGCGCGATTGCCAACGGTTTCACGGCGATGAAACTCAAGGTCGGCTCTCGCGACTTCGCGCGCGACCTGCGCCGCGCCGGAATTGTCCGCGAAGCTGCCGGGGAACAGGCCCGGGTGATGGTGGATGCGAACCAGCAATGGACTTTGCCGCAAGCGCTCGATATCTGCCGGAAATTGGGAGCCATACATCCATTCTGGATTGAGGAGCCTACGCATCCCGACGACGTGCTTGGGCACAAGACGCTCGCCGACGCCATCGCTCCGACGAAACTCGCGCTGGGCGAGCACGTCCCGAATCGCGTCGTCTTTAAGAATTATTTGCAGACGGGTTGCGCGGGCTTCATTCAAGTCGATGCCGTGCGCGTGGCAGGCGTGAGCGAATTCATTACCGTAAGCCTGCTGTGCCGGAAGTTTGGCGTGCCGGTCGTTCCGCATGTTGGGGACATGGGACAATTGCATCAGCACCTGGTCTTGTTTAACCACATCGCGCTCGGACACGAAGTGGTCTTTCTCGAACACATTCCGCATTTGCGTGAACACTTCGTTCATCCCTGCCTGGTCGAGGGCGGCGCTTATCGCACGCCGCAGCAAGCCGGTGCAACCTGCGATTTGAAACCCGCATGATCCATGAGTGTTTCGCCCATCGTTGATTCGCACGTGCATTTGTGGAAGCCCACGCAGTTTCGTTACGCGTGGCTTGATGGGCTACCCGCGCTCGACCGGACCTTTCAGCCGGAGGACTTCGCCGTCGCCAGCGCGTCCGCAGACATCAGCAAATTGATTTTTGTAGAGTGTGGCTGTGAACCCGCGCAGAGCCTGGCGGAAGTGGATTGGATTTCCACTCTGGCAATAAGCGAGCCTCGGTTGAAGGGCATCGTTGCCCATGCATCGCTGGAACGCGGAGATGCGGCTCGCGCTGACCTGGTAGCTTTGGCGAGCCGCCCGCTCGTGAAGGGCGTGCGGCGAAACTTGCAGGCTGAATCGGACAAGGAGTTCTGCCTGCGGCCTGAGCTTATTGAGGGCGTGAGGCTTCTTGCGGAGTTTGGGTTCACCTTTGATGTGTGCATTCGCCACGAGCAATTGCCGTCTGCAACTGAGCTGGCGCGCCGCGTTCCGGAAGTTATTTTTGTTCTCGACCATCTTGGCAAACCTGATGTGCGCAACCATCACTTTCAGTCGTGGGCAAGAGATTTGGAGCAACTCGCGGCACTCCCCAATGTTGTGGCCAAAATCTCCGGGCTCACCACGGAGGCCGATTGGCACGATTGGAAACCAACCGAACTGGCGCGGTATCTGAAGCAAGCGTTTGCGAGCTTCGGTCCGGAGCGACTGATATTCGGGAGCGACTGGCCGGTAATGACCCTTGCCACGAGTTACCCGCGGTGGGTGGGGACCGTCCAGACGCTGATACCCTTCTCGAAAGAGCAAGAGCAAGTTCAACTCTTCCGAACCAACGCAGAAAGGATCTATCGTGTTTAGCCTGCGTAAGAAAACGACGCTGCTCACCGGGGGGCGCTTCCGGAATCGGCGCGGCCATCGCAGAAACGTAAGCCCAGGCCGCAGCAACGGTCCGGATCGCGGAGCGCGACGAGGCTAATGGCCGAGCCGTTGCCGAACGCATCGGCGGACAATTCGTTTAGCTGGATGTGGCCGGCGAGGCGGATTGCGCGCTTGCGTACACGACGACCAAATTTGCTATTGTCGGAATGACCAAAGCACCGGCGCTGGATCACTCGCACACGAGGGTCCGGTTCAATTGTATCTGTCCTGGACGTGTCGAAACGCCGTTCGTGGTCGCGAGACGAAATCCCCAATCCGAACGCGTTGAAGATTCGCACCGTGCTGAACGGCCAAGTCATGCAGGACTGGAATACGAGCGACATGATTTTCGACGTCCCGACGTTGATTGAATTCCTCAGCGGCAGCACGACGCTTTTGCCGGGATCAGTGATTCTCACCGGCACTCCCCACGGCGTCGGCATGGCGCAGAAGCCGCCACACTGGCTCAAGCCAGGCGACACCTTGAGCATCGACATTGAAAACATCGGCACACTGAACAATCCGGTAATCAACGAGCTGCCCTGATTCCGGTACGCGCTCCGCCAGTTCCTTCATTTCAGCGAACAGGCCGCGCAGGCTGCCGGCGTGACCCCGCAACAGCACCAGGCACTGTTGGCCATCCAGGGTTTCCCCGGACGCGACTGTGTCACCGTGGGCGAGTTGGCGGAGCGGCTGCAACTCCGGCATCACAGCGCGGTCGGCAATTGAGGCGGCTGGGGCCGAGACTCACCCGCCTGCTCAAGCAGCTTGCTCATGGGAAGTGATGAGGTGCGCCACGGGCTGTTGTGGGAGGAAAGGCTGAACGCCCAAGGGTAAAGCATGAAGGATAAAGGGTAAAAACCGGGGCCGAGGATGAGGAAGAGAACGAGGATGAGGATGCCGGCGGACAGGGGCGGAATCCATGATATAATAGAACGTTATTATGAAAATGGAAGTTGCTGTTGAGAAATCCAGTTCGTTCGTTGCCAGCCAATTCCGTGAACTGAAAGAGCGTCTGGACGGTCCGCGCCCGCAGGGGGGCGGTCCGGCGCTGACGATTTCGCATCAAACCGGGGCGGGCGCGCATGAAATCGCCGAACGCCTTGCCCGGCTGCTTCAGGAAACGGAACCGCCGCGAGCCAGCGCGTGGACGGTGTTCGACCGGCAACTGGTGGAACTGGCGCTCGAAGAACATCACTTGCCCATGACGCTGGCCGAGAAGATGCCGGAGGACCGCCGCACCTACATCGACGACGTGATGGATGATTTGTTCGGGCTGCGCCCGCCATCCTGGGTCCTGGTGCCCAAAGTCGCCGAGACGATTTTGCATTTGGCGGACGCGGGACACGTGATCTTGATCGGCCGTGGAGCGGCGGTGGTGGCGTCGCGAATGCCGCGGGTGTTTCATGTCCGTTTAATTTCTTCGCTGGCCAGCCGAATCGAACGGGTGCAGAAGCAGAATGGCTGGACGGCGGAGGCAGCCACGAAGTTTGTGGAGAGGGAAGATCGCGGGCGCAAGCGATACGTGAAATCGAACTTCAATATCCGGTTGGACGACGACTTGCTGTACCATTTGGTGGTCAACACGGATCGCATCCCGCCCGAAGACGCGGCGCGCTTGATCGCCGAAGCCGCGCGGAGGTCCTTTACAAGTCATTGACCAGCGCAGCACTCGTCTCCTGAAACCCGCTCAGGCCCAGCCGCTCCTGGATTTTCTCCAACGGAACGCCCTTGGTCTCAGGAACCATGGTTTTCACCCAGATGAGCTGCAAGACCATCATGCCGCAGAAGAAGAGGAAGACGTAACCGGGCGGGAGAGCTGTGACCATCTTCGGGAAGAAGGTTGTCAAGAGCGCCGCAAAGACCCAGTGCGTGAAGCTGCCGAGCGCCTGGCCTTCGGCGCGGTGACGGTTCGGGAAGATTTCGGCGATGAACACCCAAATCACGGCGCCCTGTCCGATCGCGTGCGCGGCGATAAAGGCGAAGATGCAGGCCGGAACGACGCTGAAATGTTGTGTGAAAAAGGCCCAGGCAACGAGACCCAGCGAGATGATGTAGCCGAATGAGCCGATGAAAAGCAGCGTCCGGCGGCCCAGCCGATCGATGAGCCAAAGGCCCACGAAGGTGAAGATGAGATTGGTCACACCGATGCCAACGGATTGGAGGAGGGCGGCTTTCTCCCCCAGGCCGGTCAGCTCGAAAATGCGCGGAGCGAAGTAAAGGATCGCGTTGATGCCCGAGAGTTGGTTGAAAAAAGCGATCAGAATCGCGAGCAGGATGGGGATGCGCAGCCGCCAGTTCCAGAAGCGCGCCGAGGTGCGCCGTTCGGAGGACGCGGCGATAATCTCATCCGCGTCGGCCTCAATCTTGTCCGCGGGGGCTTCGGGCTCGATCAGCCGGAGGACCTGCACACCTTTCTGACGGTCGCCCTTCCTGCCGAGCAGCCAGCGCGGGCTTTCGGGGAGGGCGAAACACATAACGGTGTATGCGATGGACGGGAACGCCGCGACACCGAGCATCCAACGCCAGGCGTTTTCGCCGATGCCGCGGAGCAGAAAATTCGAGGCAAAGGCGACCAGGATGCCGAACACGATATTAAACTGGAACATGCCGGCGAGGCGGCCGCGATAGGCCGGAGGGGAGATTTCCGAGATGTAGAGGGGAGCGGCGACGGTGGAGATGCCGATTCCGAGGCCGCCGATAAACCGCGCCGCGATGAAGGTGGAAACGCCCGTTGCAAAGGCGCAACCCAAAGCCGACAGGAGGTAGAGCGCGCCGATCCAGACCAGTGTGGCCTTGCGGCCGAAGCGGTCGGTGGGCCAGCCGCCGAGCAAGGAGCCGAGCACTGTGCCGTAGAGCGCCGAAGCCATGGCCAAACCGTGTATCCCGGGGCTGAGGCCCCACAGCGCTTGAATCTTCTGCTCCGCGCCCGAAATGACGACGGTGTCGAAGCCGAAGAGGAATCCGGCCAGGGCGGAGGTAATGGCCCAGAAGAAGATGCGACTTTTCATAGGGTTGGGTCTTGCTTCACTGCTGTGCAGGGCAACGTATTCGGTTTCCAGGGAGGAAGCCAACTTTCAAATGGCCGCGTTTCACAGCACCTCGGCTCGGGGTTCGCCGGCGCGCCGGCCGAGGTTGCCGTAACGGTGGTAGTCGGTGCTGACGCTCTGCTCGCGCACGTACCAGAGCAATTCCAGCCGGCCCTCGCCGGACACCGGCACGCTGGCGACGCAAATATTGACCTCGTTCGCGGCTTGCAGCACCGACACCGGAACGCGGTCCGCGGCCGCATAACGGACCCGGTCGGTCTGATGCGCACGAAGCGCGGTGGCGAGTTGGTCATCGGTTTCCTCGACGAACTCGATGTCGCCGGCCCACGATTCAGTCAGCTCTTCGAGCACGGAAACCGCGGGTGAGGTTGAACCCGGCGGCACACTCACCGTTACGCGGCAGCCGGCCACGTGCGCGGCGCAAACCCGGGCGAACAATTCGAACGGCGTGTCGTCAGCGTGCACGCGCACGCGGACGTTTTCGCACGGCAGGTAGCGGCGTATGTTGTCCTGGCCGACGAGTTTGAAGTGGTCGTGTTCCCGGCCGAACTCGTCGCGCTGTGCGGCCTCGTAGCTGGCGGCGGCGGCGGCGGCGCGCGCCGCGTCGGGGTGTTTCCGCGCGCGGAGGCCTTCGCACAGGGAGGCCAGGGTTGCTTTCGCGGGTTGGGCTTGCGTCGTGGCGGTCGCAACATCGGTGAAATCCATGAACTGGGCGACGTAGTTCGGGCCACCGGCCTTCATGCCCGGACCGAAAACGGATTTGCCCATGCCGCCGAACGGCTGTCGCAGAACAATTGCGCCGGTCGTCACGCGGTTGATGTACAGGTTGCCGGCACGAAGGTGTTGTTTCCAGTAATCCCACTCGCGCTCATCGAGGCTCTCCAGGCCGCTCGTCAGGCCGTAGCCGGTCTGATTCACCAAGGCGACTGCCTCGCTCAATAGTTCGAACCGCATCACCGCCAACACCGGGCCGAAAAACTCCGTCAGATGGGTGAAGCTGCCCGGACTCACCCCGTATTTGATGCCGGGCGACCAGAGATTGGGATTGCCCTCGAGTGTTCGCGGCATCAACGCCCACTCCTCGCCCGGTTCGAGGACTTTGAGCGCGGTTTCGAGGTCGCCGCCGGGCGGACGGATGAGCGGGCCGATCTTTGTCTCGAGCTCCCAGGCAGAGCCCACCTTGAGGCTTTGCGCCGCTTCGCAGAGCGCGCGACGGAACGCCGGGTCGTCATAGACTTCATCCTGCAACAACAGCAGCGAGGTAGCGGAACACTTCTGGCCGGCGTGACTGAAAGCGGAATGCAGGATGTGTTTGATGGCCTGGTCGCGGTCGGAGACCGCGGTGACGATGGTGGCGTCTTTGCCGCCGGTCTCGGCGAACAGGCTCAAACGCGGATTGTCGCGAAACATCGCGAGCGCCGTCGCGGTGCCGCCGGTGAGAATCACGGCGTTGACGTGGGGATGATTGACGAGCTTGCGCCCTTCCTTGCCGCCGGAGCACGGAACGAATTGCAGCGCGTTCATCGAGACCCCCGCGCGCCAAAAACACTGGCAAAGTTCCGAGGCAACCAACACCGTGTCGGAGGCTGGTTTGAGGATGACCGTGTTGCCCGCGGCGAGGGAAGCGGCGACTCCGCCGCACGGAATCGCGATGGGAAAATTCCACGGCGAGACAACGACGACGACGCCTTTGGCGCGTGCTTTGAGGCCCGGCAGCTCCTGCCACCGGAGCGCGACATCGCGATAAAACTCCAGGAAATCAATCGCCTCGGAGACTTCCGGATCGGATTCCGGCAGGGTCTTGCCGCCGTCGGCGAGGGCCGCGCCCATGAGGTTTCCACGCGCGACGCGCAGTTCCTGCGCGACTTTGCCGAGGATTTCCGACCGCGGCCGCGGCGCAAGGTTGCGCCAGCCATCGGGATCGGCGGCGGCACACTCGACCGCGCGCGTGACATCGTCGGCAGTGGCCGGACGATATTTTCCGACCACCACCCCGGGGCGCGACGGGTCGAGGCACTTGCGCACGGCGCGGCCTTCCAGGATTTCCGCGCCTGCAATCACCAGTGGAATCTGCGCGGCCCGGTCACCGCAAAGCGGTTGCCACTTCGCAATGATTTGCGACGCCCATTCGCCGTTCTGCGGCAGGGCGAAATCCGTGTCCGGCTCGTTATTCAAATGTTGCCAACCATGCGCGAGCGCGGCGGGATTTGCCGGCGGCAATTGGCGATTTTGTGTCCGGCGCGGCGCGCCACTGACGGTCGTGATGGCGTCGAACGAAGCCAGAAAGCCCTTTTCGAGCTGTTGCCATTCCGGGGTGCCGACTTTGATCTTGAAGGCGTGGCGGAGGAAATTTTCCGGTCCGGTGTTCTCGTCGAGCCGGCGGATGAGGTAGCCGATGGCGTTGATGAAGTTTTCCTTTTTGCAGGCCGGCGCGTAGAGCAACAGGTTACGCGAAAGCTCGAAGAGCGCGCGGCGCTGCTGGTTTGCCATGCCTTCGAGCATCTCGAACTGAACGCGGTCGAGGGCGCCGGCTTCGAGTGCGAGCACCAACCCATAGGCAAGGTCGAACAGGTTGTGCGAGGCGACGCCAACGTCCATCGCGGCGAGATTCCCGGGCTTCATGACCTCGTGGACCATGCGTTTGTAGTTCGCGTCGGTTTCGACCTTGGTCTTGCAGGGCGCCTGGGGCCAGCCGCGCACGGAAGCCTCGGCGCGTTCCATCTCCATGTTCGCGCCTTTGACCAGGCGGATGGTGATGCGACCGCCGCCTGCTGCGACGCGGCGGCGCGCCCAGGCCTGGAGGTTGAGCAGTGTGCAGAAAGTGTCGGGAACGTAGCTCTGGAGGGCGATGCCTGCGCGGACCTGGGTGAGGCCGGGACGGTCGAGCGTGCGTATGAAGGCCTCGGCGGTCAGTTCCTTGTCGCGATATTCCTCCATATCGAGATAAACGAACTTGGGCACGACCTTGCCGTCCGGCCGCGTGAACCGCGCGCGGTCGGCGGAGCGGAATAATCGTTCGAGCCGGTCGCACAAGGTGGCGACCGTGTGTTCGCGAGCGAGCGGCGAGATTTGGGAGTAGAGCGTGGAGATTTTGATGGAGACGACTTCGATTTCGGGCCATTGCAGGCCGGTGAGGTATTGCTGCAACCGCCGGTCGGATTCGGCCTCGCTCAGAATGGTTTCGCCGAGAAAGTTCACGTTCATCCGCACTCCCTCGCGGGTGCGTTCGCGCAAATGATAGGTGACCATTTCCTTCTCGCCGGGGAGGATGACGTTCGCGGTCTCCTTCTGCATGTGCTCCTTGACGAGCGGCAGTGCGACCCCGGGGGCGAAGGCGCCGAAAGATTGAAAGCCTTTCATCAGCGTGCGGTCCCACGGACCGAAGAAGCGGGGCACGCCCTGGACGTCGAGGATGTGGATGAGATGCTCGACGGCGCGGTGCGGGTTGGTGGTGCGGAAGGCCTGGTCGGTCATCTGGGCGAGGGTGGCCTTGTCGGACGGGGTTTGAAGCATGCGATCCAGCTCAGCCTGCTGGCGTTTTTCCGAGGGAGTCTGCAATTCCGTCGCGCGCTCTTGCAGCCGGCGGGCGAGGAAGAGCGCCTTCTGGACAGTGACCGGCCTGGCCGATTGCGGATCGGCTCGGAACTCGGTCAGGAGTTGTTTGAGGTCGAGGGGTTCCATGGGAGTTTTACAAACCAGTTACCCACCACAATGTTGACCAGGCGGCGTTGCCGGACCGGGCTAATCAGGCGAACCGGCCGAACTCCGCACGCGCAGGACCAGATGGCGACTGCGCCCCGCCAAGCCAGACAGCACAAAGTTTTGTACGCCTGGCGGGTGCGGCTGGCAAGGGCGATTTCCGCCAGGGACGACGCGGGCGCGGGTTGAAGGGGGAGGTGCATTCTTGATTCTTGATTCTTGATTTGTTGTTAGATGGAGTGATGGACTTTACGCGGCGGCAGCCGATTCGTCGGGCGCAGTTTTCGGGGAGTCTGGGTTGGTGAGCTCGCCGTCATCAGAAATGGGCTCGCCTACTCCACTGCCCTCCCGGGCTGGAGAATCAGAGCGGATGTCCACATCATCGTCGTCAATGTCCTCGGAGCTGATGCCGAGGATTTCGTCCACCTGCCGGACAATGGCGCGGCGTTCCGAGTCGGTGAGTTTGCGTTTGGGGTCTTTGAGTTCGTGGATGGCGGCTTTGGCTTTTGCCGCGGCATCGCGGTATTGCTGGAGGGTAAGGATGGAGCGGCTGAGCCGGGAAAGCGAATTGGTGATGCGGACGAACTCGTCGGGATCAACTTTGCCTTCGGGGTCTGTGCCAGGCTCGGAAAGGTCGCGGAGGAGCTCGCAAGCGCCGGTGGCGGCGAGCTGGAGGCCGGCTTCGGGCAGTTTGAGAGCATCGGGGCCGGCGGGCAGGTCGGTGAAAGTTTCCTGGCGGGCACGCACTTCGTCGTGCCAGGACTTGTCCTGAAGGTAATCCTGGTAACCGCCGTCTTTCCATTCGGAGATGTGGTGGACGTTGAGGCCCTGGCCCTCCGGGCCGAGGCTGTCGATGATGTCCTGGTAACGGCGGCCGTCGTCGAGGCCGGCATTGATTTTGTCGCGGGCGGTTTTGGGCAGAGAGGCGACTTTGCCAGTACGCCGGTGGCGGGTGCGTCCTGGGCGGGGTCGGGGTGGAGCGGAAACCTCAGGGGCGGCTGATTCCGGGGCGGGGAGGTTGAGAAGGTCCGGGTTAGTGTTCATTTGGGGGCATTGGTTTTTGAGTTTTTTGGGGCGACGAGGCGGCGGGACACAATTTTTAGGCTTTAATAGGTCCTAATAGCTCCTAATAACTCCTACGAGGTGGTGGAGGGACGGGGGTTGAGGGTGTTCCAATGGGATGCTGCCCGCAAATCGCGGGTTGGCGCCGCTGGGTTCTGCGTTGTGCTCATTTCTCTGTTTTTTGCGATTTTCATAACGTTTTCGTTTCGGTTTTTCAGTTTGGCCAGCCCGGCGGGTTTGGCGCCTGCGGGGCCCGCGGAACGCTGTTGGACAGAGCGTCCCTACAGTATAGTAGGAACGTCAGGCTCAGAATTTGCCGTCGGGCGGCGATTTTAATGGAAATACTCTTGGGTGGGCCGGGAGGCGGTCGTTACATATTTGCTTTGGTGTTTTTTTCATGGTTTCATTTTTTCGTTTGGCCTGTGGCATGACCACAGGTCCTATAATTGAGGGATCGGTTCGGTAAGGATTGAGGTGTCGTGGCTAAGAAGCTGGTCCGGAGCGGGTTAAGTGGTGTCGAATCGGTTCGCTTTTGCTTATTGGGTGAACGAATCAGGGGCTGTCCCGGCGTAGAGATAATACTGCTTATTCATGGGAAAACTTTACCGCGCTCGGGGCAGGAAGGCTTCTTAGTGGAATGGGCTTCGTACTAAGAAGTGCAGCTCAACAATTTACGACGGAGAAACCGCTGATGAGAGAGACACGAATTTCACTAATTGACACGAATCGAGCAGGGCTGCAAAGCCGTGGAGAAAGACGATCCCTGCGGAATGCGCTGAATATGCGCAAAATGAGGCTCAAGTAGCGGCTGCGGGGGCCGCGAGGGCATTGGGGAAAAAGCCGAGAAGAGGAACAGCAAACACTGACTGAGATAGTCCTCCGAGGTTGGCCGTCCCGCTCTCTGTCCGAAACTGAACCAGGGTGTACACATTGCTCATCCACTAACGTGACCGTGTCGGACTCGTTTGCGTCGCGGTCGCGGGCATCGGCGAACACTTTGGCGAATTTCTTAAGCTTGGCGAGGGTGGGTTTGTCAGCGAGCATAAGCGATTCCTTCTGGGTTCTGATGGCTCCTGCCGTGCGATGCCGAGCAGCAGGAGCGAGAAAGGAGAAAACTCGACTCCTTTCCGTTTGGCGCGCGGCCGGGCGGCAGCTCGTTTTGGGCCGATCTCACACCGCGAGCCTATCGCGGAGTGCGAAGACGTCAAGCACAGATCACGGGAGAACGGGCGGGTGGACCGCCTTGGTGTCTGCCGATTTTCCACTGAGCGCGTCCAGCTTGGCGTGAAGCTGATCCAAGCAAGCCAGGACCTCCTTGAGTTCGGGCGTTTTCTCCGGGTGCGTTCCCAAAAAGAAGGATGCGGCCATACCGCTTAGGCACCCGAACATGCTAACGCCGGCTATCATCAGGATGGCGCCGATGACCCGGCCTTCGGTCGTGACGGGATACCGATCACCATAACCGACGGTAGTGATGGTGGTGATGCTCCACCACAGAGCATCCTCGGCGGTCTTTATGTTCGACTCGGGTTGGCGCTCGAACACCAGGATCGAAGCCGAAGCGAACCCGACGAGTAGTATGGCGCTGAAGATCACCGAGGCCACGCCGCCACGCAGTTTGTGCTAGAACACGGCCTGCAAGACGATCTGGACCGAGCGAACCCCGCGAAGCAACCGGATCACCCGAAGCACTCGGACCAACCGTCCCCACCGGAAAATCTGGAGATTTGGCACGCACGCGATCAGGTCGATCCACCCCCATTTCATGAAGGCGAGTTTGGATTCCGCGTGATAAAACCGGTAGCAAAAGTCGCCGAAAAAAACCGCGCAACCGAAGGTGTCGATCATGTGGATCAGACTTGATATCTCCGGCGGCAAGACCATGACGGTGTCCACCACCAGAGCGGACAACACGATGACGGTGAAGACCAGGAGGGCCATTTGAAAACCGCCCAGGTTCTGTGATGTGCGAGGTTGAGAATTGCTCATGCTGGTCTTGTAGCCGGTGGCCGCCCGTTTTGCACTTATTTTTCAGGCGCATGACCCTTCGGTCTGAAAGCATTCAAGGTTTCGAGCTCTGCGCGGGCTGGTACGGATCAGCAGTATGCTACCACGGCCGCGACAGGCCGAAGACCACTGCGGTTTCGGAAGCATCATGAAGGAACCCGATAAATACCGCAGCGGCCGATGGCCCCTGCCCGACGACTCGCTGCAGGCGGGCGGCAGTCGAGGTGGTGTGAGAGGCGCGCAGGGGTTCCGACACAGCGCTCAAGCTCAGTTCAAAAGCATCCGGCAGGGCGATCGTCGCCGCGACCGTGGTCTGGACCCGGTTGAAGGGGAGGTACCGGGCGCGGGCGTCGATGGCGAGGGCGGGCCGGCCTTCAAAGTGGCCGATTAGCGAAGCGATGTAGAAGTAGGGAGCGGTACGAGGACGGATGCCGTAACGGAGCGTCCCGTCATTTCCTGCATTGCGCCACGAGGATTCCGAAGCCGAATAGGTGGGCGAGAGGTCCATCAACTCCTGTTCGGCAGTATTGCCAAAGGAACCGTGGAATAAGCCTTGGGCGAAGCCCTGCCATTTGCCCGGGGGCAGGATTTCCAGCCATTCATCCACCGGGAAGAACGCCAGCGCGGTCTCCTGGGCGCTATCCTGGAACGCCCGCTCGAAAGCACCAACGGCGCGCGAACTCATCTCCGCGAACATCCCCGAGCCCCGGACTTGCCCCAGCCGAGTCAATTCGTAGCCGGCTGGTGGTCCAAGCCGGTCGAACAGTAATGTCTGGTTTTTGAACAGTTCATAGTTGAAACGATCCCTCCAATCGGTGCTGGTTGCGCTGTCGTCAACTTCGAGGGTCAACGCGGGAGTGACGGCCCAGAATCGGTCTGCGGGAACCGCATCGGCGCCGGCTGCGCCTGCCACCGGGGCCACCCAAAGCACCAGGCCCATACACCAACCTCCGCACCGAAACCATCGGAACCGGTCGAGCACGTCACCGAAAAACTGCTGCCGCAAGCGCACTTGCTATCTGCCAGCATACGGGTTGCCAAACTATCGGAGGCCGTGCCAGGGGGTGGCAGCGTTGGAGCGTCGGAGCCTGGGAGCGTAATATGTGATGCGTGAAACGTGAGACGTGACGGGATGGCGTGAGTGGTTGGATTGGAGTGCACCGGCCAGCATGTTCAGTGCAGTGTCGAGGGGGGCGGTGAGGAAGGCTTTGGAGAATACGGGAGGCTTTTCCGGCGCGCGTGACAACTGTGAGTTCAGATGGGAGAGGATGGGAGGAATGGGACGCGCGCCGAGTGCCAATGCCAAAAGAGGGCCGATGGCTGCCGAGCGCACCGGGTATGGATGAGGCCCTGGCGAGCGAAACAAATTTCTGAGCAAGAGAAAGGTGCAAGAAAAAAGTTGAGAGCCCGCCAAAAATTTGCGAGCTTAGTCCCGTCCCACACTTAAGTCTTGATTATGAAAAGCATAAACCCGATAGGACCCTTCAAGTCACGACTGCGGACCGCGCTGAGTCTGGCGGTCGTTGCGGCCGCCCTGGTTCCGCTCGCGCCGGCAACGGCGGCGGAAGACAAAGGCGAAACGACGTCCAAAACAGAAAAACCGGCCGAGCAAAGGGGCGCGGCTGACACTTCAAAAGCGAAGCCGAAAGCCGCCCCGAAGAAACTCACCGGAGCGGAGCTTTATTCGATGCATTGCAACCGGTGCCACCCGGAGCGATACCCCACCGAGCGGACCGCGGCGCAATGGAAGACGATTCTGCTTCACATGCGGGTGCGGGCAAACCTCCCGGCGGAGCAATCCCGCACGATCCTCAAGTACCTGCAGGACAACAGCGGGCGATAAGCGGTTGAACCAGAATTGAAACGAGAGAAACATTACCATGAAAACACGTTCCTTCGCTTCAGGATGCGCGGCGGTATGCTGCGCGCTGGCGGTCGCGCTGCCGGGCCGGACTGCGGCCGCCATCGACGACCAGCAGTTCAACGAGTTAAAAGAGATGATCAACAAACTGGGCCAAAAGGTCGAAAAACAGGACCAACGGATCGAGCAACTGGAGAAAACGCATGCGCAGGACTCGCAGGTCCACGAGCAAGATCAAAAAACTCACGAACAGGATCAACAAAGAATCCAGGAACTGGAGAAAAAGCTAGGTGAGACCCAACGAACGGTCTCGGACGTGCAAGAAAAAGCGACGATGGGGGTGCCAGCGGAGCCACTGCCGCGGATGCCGCTGGACGAGGCCACCGTCAACCATAACTTCTCGATTCTGGGGGATGCAGAGGTTCAATACGCCAAGACTTCCGGGCAGCACGGGACGTTTCTGTTCGCGGATTTTGCGCCCATTTTCCTGTATCGTGGCGGAGAAAAAGTCCTGTTCGAAGCCGGTTTCGACTTTATTTTGCAGAATAACGCGCCGGCCAGCAGCGGGAGGACTACCACCGTCAATCTGAGCTTCGCGCAGTTGAACTACCTGATGAATGATTATGTGACCTTGTCGGCCGGAAACCTATTGCTGCCGCTGGGCACGTATAGCGAGCGGACGGCGGGCTGGCTGAACAAGATTCCTGATGATCCATTGCCGCGCGCGCTGCTTCCCGGTTCAGGGGTGGGGGCAGAGTTACGAGGGGCCGTCCCGTTGGGGGAAATGGGGAAGATGCTTAACTATTCCGTGTGGGGTGTGAATGGGCCAAGTTCAGCGGATGGCACCGGGAACGCCGGAGCGCTGGATTTGGGTGGGAACGTGGGTTTGCGCCTGGACAATGCGGTGGCGAATTTGCACGGCAACCCGAGCGGCGGCGCGCGTGTGGGCTTGTTCATGCCGTTCAAGCCTCATTACGACGTGGAGCTAGGTCTTTCGGGCCAATCGGGGGAATGGGATGACGCAGGGCAGCATACCTGGTCTGCGGCCGTGGCGGACGCGAGCTTGCATTTGGGATCGAGCTTCGAGGTCAAGGGCGAGTATATGCGCAGCTGGTATGGGAGCGACGACGGGGGAGTAGTCCATCCCGAGGGATGGTGGGTGCAGGCGGGCTACAAGCTGGCCGGGTTGAACCTGGATTGGCCGTTCATCAACAACGTGGAACTGGTGAACCGGTATGACACGGTCCACGATGGTCTGGGCCTCAAGACGCGGCGGTACACGGTGGGGTATATCTACTACATCTCGAATACGCTGCTGTTTGAAGGCGACTATGAGTTCCTGCACAGCAATGACCCGGGTGAGAAGGACCGGCTGGTGTTTCAGCTTTCCTATGGGTTTTGAAACCTTCGGGTTGAACGTCCAAACCAATCATTACCAATTCAGTTATGCACACGTTCATATGTCCTAACGGCAAGCGGTCGCGGTTAATTCGAGCGTGCCTGCTGGCCGCGCTCACGTGCGCAGCGAGCGGCCGGGCTTTGGCGCAGAGCGCAGCCGCAGCGACCGAATCGACAAATCAAGCACCAACGTACCTCAGGGACGTATTGCCTATCATCATGGGCAAGTGCTCCCGATGTCATAACGAGCAGGCCCGGTTTGTGTACAACTGGCTGGATTACCGGACGGCTTCTGCTGACCGGTGGGAGATCAAGAGAAGGGTGTGGGACGCCTGGAAGGGAACTTATTTCAAGGAATCAATGCCCATCGCGAATAGTCCTGAATCGCTGGCGCTCACCGACGAGGAACGGTTAACAATCCGGAATTGGGTGACTGGGGGCGGGGTCCGTGGCGTGGCACCTCCGGCCGGCGGACCAAAATCCAAAACTGAGAGAATCGAGCTTGGCCGGCGGCTGTTTACCTCCATCTGCGCGGCCTGTCATCAGCCAACGGGCCAAGGGCTGCCGAATGTGTTTCCGCCCCTGGCGAGCTCGGATTTTTTGAATGCGGACAAGAACCGAGCGATAAAAATCGTGATCAATGGCCGGCAGGGAGAGGTGATTGTCAACGGAAGGAAATTCAACAATAGCATGCCTAAGTTTCCCCTTGGCGACGACGATATCGCCAACGTGCTGACCTTCGTTTACAATTCGTTTGGGAACGTCGGACTGGAGGTCACCCCGGACGAAGTAAAGTTCCTTCGCATGCAGCCGCCCGATCCTGAAGGAGCAAGAGCCGCTCCGCAGAAGAGCGAATTTGAGTGACCCACGAACGGAGCACGGAATTGATCGCGGGTTGTGGCTGTGGTTTCATGCAGCCATGACAAGTTCAGCGCTCGTGGGGTGGTTGGCGGTGCGGGCGGGATGGTGGCCAAGTTGGGTGATGGTGGCGGCGTTATCCGCGACCGGGTGCCAATCGACCTCGGCGTCGCGGCCCGCAATGGAAGCGCAATCCGCGGCCGGAACGGAGGAACCTGCCGGCGGGCCCATCGACCCGGAGCGTCCGCCCCCGGTGCTGCCGGAAGCGGCCTTTCTGCTGAGTAAATACGCGGCTTTGGAGCTGACCATTTCCGCAGCTCGAGATGGTTCGATTCAAAAGGTGGTCATTTCCAAACCTAGCCAGGCGAAGTTATACGACGAGTACACGCGGGACTGGGTGGAGAAGCATTGGAAAATGCCGACGGCAAAAGCTGAAGAGGCCGACTTGCGCCAGTTTATTGCTCCGATTGTTTATCCCAAGGCACAGCCTCCGCCAGGTGGGTTTTATCCGCCGCCTTATTACCCCGTTGGCATCATGCAGCGAAGGGAAACGGGATTAGTAATCGTCGAGGTGAAGGTTGCGCCGTCCGGCGAGATCGAAAGTGCTCGGGCGATTGTGAGCAGCGGACATAAGGAGCTGGATGATCATACGGTTAGTTGGGTCCAAAGGAAATGGAAGTTCCCGCCCGGTGAAAAACGGTGGGTCCAGTCCCCTTTCTTGTATATCTTGCAGAGGTGAGGCTTACGCTTGAGATCCGACCGGGTTCGGCGTTGAATGACCGGCATGGAAGCATTCATGGTGTCGAGGTTTTTCCGCGAGACCCGTTGGCTGACTGCGGTTGGTCTGCTCTCGCTGGCCGCCTCCCCGGTCAACGCCGAAGATTCCGTGAACTGGCCGCACTGGCGAGGGCCGCGGGACAACGGCAGCACCGCTCAAGGCAACTATCCGGTGAGGTGGGACGCGACGGATGTGGCTTGGAGCACTGAGCTGCCCGGCAAGGGCTGCTCGACGCCAATCGTTTGGGACAAACGGATCTACCTGTCCGCGCCGACGAACGGCGCGGACGCGGCGCTGGCTTTTGACTGGACCGGAAAAGGGCTGTGGCAGACCATCTTTGGAAAGGAACAGGCCGGCCGGCATCGGAACGGGTCGGGCAGCAATCCGTCGCCCGCCACCGACGGCAAGAGTCTGTTTGTCTATTTTAAGAGCGGCACGCTCGCCGCGCTGGATTTCGACGGCAAGGTGCGATGGCAGACGAATCTGATCGAGGGGTTCGGCCCGGAGACGCTTTACTGGGACCAAGGGACATCGCCTGTGTTGACCGAGAACGATGTGGTCATCGCCCGTATGCATCACGGAGAGTCATGGCTGGCGGCCTTCGGCAAGGCGAACGGCGAGCTTCACTGGAAAGTTGCGCGCAATTACGAGACGCCGGTGGAAGGCGATAACGCCTACACGTCACCGCTGCTGATTCAGCATCACGGCAAGGAAGCGCTGCTGGTCTGGGGCGGACAGCATCTGACGGCGCACGATGCGGCGGACGGCAAGCTGCTGTGGTGGAGCGGCGATTTCAACCCCGAATCGAAACCGAACTGGCCGGCGGTCGCGTCACCGGTGGTGGCAGGCCAGGCTGTGGTAGTGGCCAGCGGGCGGTCGGATCGCGGTCAACCGCTGCTCTATGGCACCCGACTGGGCGGTGCCGGCGATGTCACGACCACGCACCGCTTGTGGAAGCGCGAGGACACGGGCACGTTCGTACCCACGCCGGTGGAATACGAGGGCCGCGTTTACCTGTTGCGAGACCGCGGGGAAATCGAATGTCTCGACCCGGCGACCGGGAAAACGCAGTGGCGGGATGCGTTCCCCAAGGCCAGTGCGAATTATTATGCATCCCCAATGGTTGCGGGCGGAAAGCTCTACGCGGCGCGGGAGGATGGAACGGTATTTGTGGCAGGAGTGGAAGGGAAGTTTGAGCTGCTGGCGGAGAACAAAATGGGGGAGCGAGTCATCGCTTCGCCGGTCCCGGCAGCAAATCGGATTTTGATTCGAGGGGAGAAGCATCTGTTTTGCGTGGGGTCTGAGTAGAGCGGGAGGGCGGATCGATTACGAGGACGACGACGAGGACGATTACGACCCGCCTTGGCGAGAGACTTCGGCGCGGCGGGGGAAGGTGAGGAAAAGAAAGAGGACGAGGAGGATCCAGAGGATCTGGCCGTTTGGCACGGGAGGCAATCGGTGATAGGGTTTCATATTGTTTATGAGCGAGCCTCCTACGCTCAGTGCGGATCAAAAGGGAAGAACAGCGGCCATCGGTTTGATCATGCTTTGCGCCACAAGCGTTCTGGCCGGCGACTGGCCGCAGTACCGGGGACCCACCACGGACGGAATTTCTCCTGAGCTGATCGCCACGAACTGGCCGGCGACGGGTCCGGTGGTGGTTTGGGCGAACATGTCGCTCACGAACGGTTTTAGCTCGTTCGCAGTCAGCCAGGGGCGGGCATTCGCTATGATGTCCAAAGACGACGGCAGCGGCATTTTGCAGGAATATTGCGTCGCGGTGGACGCTGCCACCGGCACCAACATTTGGGCCGCCCCGATTGACGTTGAGCCCTGGGATCCGAGCGTTAATGCTAACGGCGGTGCAGGAGCGTTTCCCTACGACACCGGCGACGGTCCGCGCACAACGCCTACGGTCAAAGATGACCATGTCATCGCGCTCTCAGGGCTGCTGCACCTGGTTTGCCTGAACGTTACGAATGGCGCGGTCACTTGGAGCAACGACCTGGTCTCTTCGTATGGCGCCAGCAGGATCGGCTGGGACAATGCGGCGTCCCCCTGCCTCGATAATGACCTTGTTTTCGTAAACCTGAATACGGCGCTGGACAGCCAGACGCTGGCGGCCTTTCGCGCGAGTGACGGCGGTTTGGCCTGGAGCTCCCAAAACGAAGGTGTTACTCACACCACGCCGATCGTGGCGACGATCCAAGGAGTGCGGCAGGTGATTTTTGCCACTCAGACGGGCCTGGTCTCACTGGACCGCACGTCGGGTAATTTCCTGTGGAAATTCACTTATCCATTCTTTCCCATCGCCGTTTCGATGGGCGCGTCGCCGGTGGTTTATTCGAACATCGTTTTCTGCACCGCGTCTTATGGCCGGGGCGCAACCGCCGCGCAAGTCACGCTGACCAACGGCACGTGGACGGTCCAACAGCTTTATTACAAGACGGGCCTCAATTACCGCAGCATCTGGATGACACCTATCTGCTTTCAAGGCTATATCTATACGCTGTGCGGGGACAACACTACGTTTCTTACCACGCCGCTCAACTGCATTGAGCTGGCCACCGGGAATCTGCAATGGTCGACCAACAATTTCGGGATGGGCGGCCTCATTCTCGTCGGAACGAATCTGCTGGTGCTGACCGAGGACGGACAGTTGGTCGTGGTTCAACCTGCGCCCGACGCGTACCACGAGTTGGCCCGGTACCAGGCCTTTAACTTCAGCCCGAGCGCGCGGGGCAAGTGCTGGAACAGCCCGGCTTTCAGCAACGGACGCATCTACGCCCGAAGCACTATCGGCGGCATTTGCGTGGATGCCTCGGTCCCTGTGTCGTCGCCGCTGAAGCTGCTTTCGCCGCAATTTCTGAACCGGACGCAACTGCAATTGGTGGTTGGCACGGCGAACGGGACCCCGATCGACTCGACTCGCCTGTCCAAGATCTCGGTGCGGGCCAGCAGTGCGTTGGGGACTGCTGGCACGACCTGGTCCAGCCTGACCAATCCGCTGGCATTGGACGCGAACGGTCAGGCGCGGGTGACTATTACGATCGGCACAGGCCAAACGCGTCAGTTTTACAGTACGGTCGAACAACCTTAAGGAAGCATCTATGTGTGGGAGACCCACAGTAAATTCAGGCGAATTGAAACGGCGGCTGGCGTTTACCTTGATCGAGCTGCTCGTAGTTATTGCCATTATCGCCATCCTTGCCGCGTTGCTCTTGCCGGCGTTGGCGGGCGCGAAGGAACGCGCGAAACGGACCGGTTGCGTGAACAACGTCCGCCAGTTCCTGCTGGCGGCCCACCTTTACGCCAATGACAGCGAACAACGGCTGCCCAGCGGCGCATCGGACAGTAATACGCCCAATGGAGTGTTGGATGACTCGATCCCGGTGCTCTCGGGGCAAACCCGCACGCAGATGGTGCAGTATGCCGGCAACTACAAAGTGCTGGGCTGCCCGAGCCTGGGCGCTCCATTCAACACCGCGCAAGGCTATTATGAAGCCGGATACGGATTTGTTCTGGGCTATAACTACCTGGGGGGACACGCCAACACGCCTTGGCAGTTGCTGCCGGGGAGCGAAGAATGGTCGTCGCCGCAAAAGCTCACCGACGTCAGCACCAACCTGAGCCCGACTTCGCCTTTGTTGACAGACATGAACGACTGGTCGCCCGGTTACGGCGGTTCGGTGATTCCGCATGGCAGGAACGGAGCCGTCCAGGCTAACGGAGATTTCAAGAACGTGAACGCCGACGGAGCGTCGTCGGTCGATTTGGGAGCCACGGGAGGGAATATCGGCAAGATGGACGGGTCGGCCGCGTGGCAGCCGATCAAGAAGATGAGACTGCACCGGGGGTCGCAGCAATACGGTCCGGACGGTTGTTGGGCGATGTGGTAGGGGGTGTGATCGGCACAGCGAAGAGGCTTCATTGTCTGCACGGAAGTTACTAGTTGCGGGTTGAAAGTTGAAGGTTGCAAGTTGGTTTTCGTCAATCCGGAACCTTTAACCTTCAACCTGCAACGAGTAGAATCCGTGCAGAAAGGCAAGTTTCTGGCCATCGTCGAGGTTCTGCGTTCGCCGTGAAGTCCCGGTTAGGGGAGTGTGCGTCCAGCTTGCTGGCGGTGTCGAAAGGGGGGCGAAAAGCGGTAGCCAGCGCCCCGCACACCAAACGCGTCGTGCAATTCGGTTACGGCCTCGGCGCGTTGAGGACAACGCGCCCTACCGCGCTAGCTAAGGCTTGGGCGGGCGGTCAATGAATCGTTTTGTCAGCGAGGGCTACCTGGGCTTGGCTGCCGCACACGAGTTGGAGCGTTTCGATGAACCCCGCGACGTAACGTTCGGCCTCGTCTTTCGTCGAGACGCCCACCTGCCCTTCCAATAACGGGGAGTTCGGCACCGGTTTGACAGAAAGCTTTTGCGCCTGGATAGGTTTAACGCCCGCTTGTTTGCCGATCAAATACTTGAACCGTGAGGAATTCGCCTGCCCGGCCACAAAATTCGACTGTACAGGAGGTGTGACCGAAATCCGGACGGTCACAGTCACCGCCGGACGCTCGCCCCTGCCGCGAAGGATGAGGGCTCCTCCGACGAGAAGTCCGGCCACGAGCAGCGTGATGACCACTATGATCTTCCGATTCATCGTTTGGGTCCGAAAGCAGCGCCGAGCCAGGGTGACAACAATTTCCGCCCAATTCAATCTTCGTCAATGAGTGAGCCGAATGCTTTTTGCCTTGCAAGGGGCTGCTCGGGTTTATTATTTTTTATACGAAATAAATCGAAATGAAGCTCAGCACCGACCAGAGAGCGGCGATCGGATCAGATATCCTGAAGCGGGTGCGCGCGCATCCCGGCACTTCCCGGATCGCGCTTTCGCGCAACCTGAAGCTGGCGCCGTCCACAGTGAGCAACTACGTCGAGAGGCTTGTGACCGGAGGCTTCCTGGCGGAGTCGGAGAAGATGGATTCGGAGTCGGGGCGACCGCCGACGGCGCTGCGGCTTAATCCGGACGGCGGCCAGTTCATCGGTGTCGACTTTGAAGCGCGGAGCATCATGGCGACCGCGGTGGATTTCTCCGCCCGGCCGCTTAAGCAGGCCCACCGGGACATCCAGAAGTCAGATTCGGTGCCCGGGATCATCAGGAAGATCGAACAAGCCATTCTTGAAGTCCTGCCGGGGAACCAGGAACGACCGCTGGCGATTGGTGTCGGGGTGCCCGGTCTGGTGGATCCGCTCAAAGGGATCGCGGTGGATTATAAATACATCGAAGGCTGGCACAACGTGGCGCTGGCGGCGCCGCTGGCCAAACATTTCGGCGTGCCGGTTTACCTCGAAAACACCATCCGTTCGATGGCACTGGCGGAATTGTGGTTTGGCCAGGGGCGAGGTGTCCGGGATTGGCTCTGCATTGGCATCCGCAGCGGCATCGGCGCCGGGATCGTGGCGGGAGGCCAATTGCAACGTGGCCACTCGTACCAAGCCGGCGAGATCGGACGGTGGCGCTGTCCCTGGCCTTCACGCGCGGCGGCGCGGCTTTTTGCCAACGGCGACTCTGCAGCAGCGGCGCCGATGGCCGAACTGCAGGAGGTCGCCTCGGCGCGGGCGATTCTGGCCACCTGGGCGAGGGGACGAGCGGCCGGGGCGAGGAAAGCGCAAGGCCCAGGGCAACCAACGCCCGTTTTTGCCGACCTGGTTCGCGCGGTTCAACAAAACGATGCCTTGGCCCTGCAAATCATCACTGCGGCAGCCGCCATGCTGAGCTGGGCGGTGAGCCAGCTATCATTGGCCTTGAACCCTTCCCGCGTGATCCTGGCGGGGCAGTTGACGCTTCTGGGCGAGGCCCTGTTGGGGCCGTTGCGCCAGCGCGCCGGCGAGCTTTTGCGGGATTGCGGCGCGGACGCGCCGGAAATTGTGAACTCGACGATGGGCGAGTACAGCGGCGCGCTGGGCGCGGCGGCCCTGGCCGTACACGAGTGGAAACCGGCGCTTTCGAGCACATGACCGTAGCGCTCGTCATCGTGGTTATTTGCCTGGCCGGCTTCACGCAAGGCCTAAGCGGGTTCGGGTTTGGGCTCGTGGCGATGCCGCTACTGTTGTTGCTGATGAACCTGAGGGAGGCGGCGGCCTTGATGGTGCTCCTGAACCTGCTGGTCTGCGGCATGACGTTTTTCTCGATTCGCGACCACTATTCGTTCCGCCAGGGGCTGGGCCTGGTGGTCGGGACTTGCCTGGGGGTGCCGCTGGGCGTCTATGCCCTAGTGCGATTGAACGACGTGCTATTGCTTCGCGTCTTGGGGGCGGCGATGGTGTTGATGTGCGCCCACGAATTCATTCTCGCTCGCGCCCGCTCCGTTCACCTGTCACCGCGCCTGGGGCTGCCGTTCGGACTGCTCAGCGGGAGTCTCAGCGGGGCGTTTGGGATGGGCGGTCCGCCGGCGGTGGCTTTCACTTACTCGCAGCCGTGGAGCAAGGAGCAAATTGTGGCGCTGCTCCAGGTCGTGTTCGGCCTGAGCGCGGTCCTGCGGCTGGTCTTGCTGGGCAGCGCCGGTTTGCTGGCCAGCC
The DNA here is from genome assembly GCA_035566435.1 of Candidatus Acidiferrum sp. GTDB lineage: Bacteria > Verrucomicrobiota > Verrucomicrobiia > Limisphaerales > UBA8199 > DATMRF01. Next base: position 110,235 of record DATMRF010000144.1, on the reverse strand, counting down.
CACTATTGCTCACGGGGCTGTGGAGCGTGTTGCCTCTCACCGTAGCGATTCTCCTCGGTCAAAAATGTTTTTCCAGAATCCCTCAGTCGATGTTGCGCAACGCCACGTTTGTATTTCTGGGGGCCATGGGTATGAAATATCTCCTGTTTCCGTAAGACCTCTGCAGCCAACATCACATCCACATCGCTTAATTCCTATGAAGCTATTCATCGACACTGCCGACGTCGCTCAGATCCGCGAGGCCTGGAGCTGGGGCATTATTGACGGCGTTACCACCAACCCATCGCACGTGCACAAGTCGGGGCGCAAACCCAGCGAGGTTTACCGCGAGATTTGCGACATCGTGGACGGCCCGATTAGCCTGGAGACTGTTGCCCTGGAAGCGGGAGGCATCGTGAAGGAGGCGCACGAGTTGGCCAAGATTCACAAGAACGTCGTCATCAAGGTCCCCATAATCAAGGAGGGCCTCAAGGCAGTGAAAATCCTGGCCGCGGAAGGTTACAAAACCAATGTGACCGTGACGTTCTCGCCGCTGCAGGCGTTGCTGGCCGCAAAAGTAGGCGCGACGTATATTAGCCCGTTTGTCGGCCGTCTCGATGCCGTTGGCCACGATGGCATGGAGCTGGTGCGCCAAATCAAGACGATCTATCAGAATTACGGGTTCAGCACCCAGATCATTACGGCGGCGGCCCGGCATCCATTGCACGTGCTGCAGGCAGCTCTCGCCGGTTCCGATATCACGACCATGAGCTTCGACATTCTGCAGCAGCTCTATCAGCATCCACTCACCGACGTGGTGCTCGATCAGTTTTTGAAGGACTGGGCCAAAATCCCGGTCAAATGAGCTGAAGACGTCCAACCTGTGCAACGGCGATGAAAACCCACCCTCTCTATCTGAATGGCGAGTTCGTCGTGAGCGAGCCGACCCTCGAGGTCGTTAACCCGGCCACCGGCGAGGCGTTCGCCAGGATATCCACAATCGACGGCCGCCGGGTGACTCAGGCGGTTAGCGACGCGCACGCGGCCTTTCCCCGTTGGCGCGCGCTCACCGGAAAGGCGCGCGGGGAGTTTTTGAGAAAAATCGCCAGCGAAATTGAGCGGCGGCGCGACGAGATTGCCCGCACGATCACGATGGAAAACGGGAAACCCCTGGCGCAGAGCCAGGGTGAGGTCGCCATGTCGATCGACCACCTGGGCTGGTTCGCTGAGGAAGCGCGCCGCGCGTATGGCCGTATCGTTCCGCATCAGGCTGACGGCAAACGCCACCTAGTGGTCAAAGTTCCGATGGGCGTTGTCGCGGCGATCAGTCCGTGGAATTTTCCGCTGGTGCTGGCGCTGCGCAAACTCGCGCCTGCGCTGGCCGCGGGATGCACCACGATTCTAAAGCCAGCCAGCGCCACTCCGCTTTGCGCCGTGGCCCTGGCTGAGTGCGTCGCCGCCGCGCAACTGCCCAAAGGAGTTTTCCAACTCGTCGCCGGTCGGGCCGGGGACATCGCCGCCGAATTCCTGGAAAACCCGCTCTGCCGCAAGATCACTTTCACGGGTTCGACTGAGGTGGGCAAATCGCTTATCCGCGGCGCCGCCAGCCAGGTGAAACCATTGTCCCTTGAACTGGGCGGTCATGCGCCCGTGCTGGTCTTCGAGGACGCGGACCTGGATGCGGCGGTGGAAGGCGCGATGATCGCCAAGTTCCGCAACACGGGTCAATCGTGCATCGCCGCCAACCGCATTTTTGTCCAGCGCTCCATTTATGACAAGTTCCTGGATGAATTCGTCCAAGAAGTCCGCGCACTCAAAACCGGGGATGGCCTGGAACCAGGCGTGCAGGTCGGGCCAGTGGTCAACGAGGAGGGCGTGTCCAAGGGGCTGGAGCACATTCAGGATGCGGTCCGGCGCGGCGCGCGCCTCTTGTGCGGGGGCAAACGTCTTGCCAGGAAGGGCTGGTTCCTCGAACCCACGGTGCTGGCGGATGTGCCTGCCGAGGCGGCGTGCATGTCGGAGGAGACGTTCGCGCCTATCGCGCCCGTCTGTCCCTTCGACAGTGAGGCCGAGGGGCTGGAGCGCGCCAACGCCTCCGCGTATGGACTGAGCGCCTACGCCTTCACGCGCGACCTTAGCCGGACGTTCCGCCTGATGGAAGGTCTGGAAGCCGGCACCATCGGCATCAACGACGGCGTCCCCACCACGAGTCAGTGCCCCTTTGGCGGCCTTAAACAAAGCGGTTGGGGCCGCGAACTGGGCGTCGAGGGAATGGATGCCTTCCTCGAAACAAAACACGTCTCACTCGGATTGGGGATATGAACCGCGAAAAATCACCGAAGCTCGGATTGATATTCCTCGGACGCAAACGGCCGGGGTTCGACCAGGAATGGGGACGGCAGATGGAGGAACGGGTCCGGCTCTGCCTCCAGAAAACGCAGTTCGCCGTGTTCGAACCGGCGGAGAAGACCGTGGATGAAGGGTCGTTGCGCCGGACGATGGACGCCTGCGATGCGGCGCGAGTGGACGCGATCGTTTTGCTTCAAACGACGATGGGCGACGCGCGGCTTTCGCAAACCCTGGCGCAGCGCTGGCCCGACCCGGTGGTGCTCTGGGCGACGCCGGAGAAACCGGATGGCGACATGATCAGCTCCTGTTCCCTGGTAGGGGCCCACTGCTGGGCCTCTGTATTCCGCCAGATGGGGCATTCGTTTGACCTGGTTTATGGCGACCCGGACGCGCCAGAGACGAGGCAGCGATTTGACGAAGCCGTCCGTGTGGCAGCGACGGTGCGCCGGTTGCGTTCCGTTCGTCTGGGCATGATCGGCGGGCAAGCGCCGGGCTATTTCGCCATGAGCGCCGACCCGTTCACAATCCACCGTGGTCTGGGTGCGCAGGTGCAGAGCTTCAGCCTGCTCGGATTCGCCAACGTGGTGAACGGACTAAGCGAGCAGGCGGTAGCGGAAGACGTGGTCCGCGTCAACGCGCTGGGTCTCCCGCTGAAAGACATCGCCGCTGAGGATCTTCCGATGGCCTCACGCATTTACCTGGCGATGCGTTCGTTCTTCGAAACGGAGAGCCTGGACGCTCTGACCATTCGCTGTTGGCCGGAAATGGCCAATGCTTTCGGCCAATGGCCTTACTTCGGCGTGGCCCGTTTGACCGATGAAGGGCGCGCCGTGGCGATCGAAGGCGATGCAGACGCGGCATTGTCAGCCTGGATCGTTGAAACTTTGGGCCTGGGTCGCTGCTACCTCTCAGATTGGCTGGAGCATGACCGCGAAACGATCACGCTTTGGCACGGCGGCGCCGCGCCGTTGTCGCTGTGCGAGGCTGTGGGCAGTCCGGGCGGTCCCACCATCGCACGTCATTTCAACATCAAGAAGCCGGCCGTGGTCGAGGCAACGTTGCGCGCCGAAATGCCCGTTACCTTGTTTCGGTTCTGGCGGCTCGAGGGGAAGTATTTCCTGACGGCGCGAGAAGGGGAGACGCTCCGGCCCAAACGGCACTTGATGGCTACGAACGGCCTGGCCCGGATGCGGCAAGACCCTCGCGAATGGTTCGAGGAACTCTGCCATGAAGGAATGCCGCATCACGTGGCGGTGGTTCAAGGACATCACGCGGCGCTGTTAAAGCGATTCGGCCGCGCGCTGAACATGAAGTTCATCTAGGTGCGCATGACCACCAGGGTCGCCATCGCCATTGGGCTGATCCTCTACGTCGTGTTGACGACGGGGGTTTCGTTCTTTTGGATGGCGCGGGTCAGGAAGCCGGCGGATTACCTCGTGGCAGGACGCGGCCTCCCCATCTGGGTTCTTATCGGCACCATTATTGGAACCTGCATTGGCACTGGCGTGATCATCGGCGGGTCGGGCCTGGCGTATCAGCATGGCTGGGCCGGCTGCGCCTACCCCATCGGGCTGGGGTTGGGGACATTGCTGACGGGACTGTTTTTCGCGCGGATGCGACGCTACCGGTTCATGACGCTCAGTGAGGAAATTGCCTGCTACTACGACGGGAATCGCGGCGTCGTGGAGTTTTCGAACATCACTTTGTTTCTGTCGCAATTGTGCTGGCTGACGGTCCAGATCATGGGCGGGGCGGCAGTCCTCGGGGCGGTTATCGGACTGCCTTACAAAGTCTGCGTGGTGCTGGCGGGTCTTGCCAAAGCGGTGATCTCGATTCCCGGCGGGCTCAAGGCAGTCGTGTACACTGACGTTCTCCAGACGTTCGTCCTTTTCAGCGGCTTCGGCTTTCTAATGTGGTCCGCGCTGGCGGACACCGGCGGATTGGCGGGGTTGCGGCAGGTGGTTCCTCCTGACTACTTCTCCTTCCTTGGTGTTGCGTCGCTCGGGGGGTGGAGTGTGTTGAGCTTGATCCTGGTGCTGACTTTGAATCCCATTGCCGATCCCGGCCGCCGGCTGACAATCTATAGCGCCCGCACCGAATCCGGCGCTCGTTCGAGCATGGTGGCATCGGGGGTGACGGTGATCGCCTTCTCCGTGGTGATTGGCATTACCGGCATGTACACTTACCGGCTCAACCCGCACCTGCCGGTGCCGGACCAGGCGTTGCCGTGGCTGGTCATGAACGTTCTGCCTCCGTGGTTGGCAGCCTTTGTGGTAGTCGCGGCGGTGGCTGGTATGTCCTCCGCTGCCAACGGCAATGCCGCCGCCGCCGGCACTTTTTTCGTGCGGCATATTTATCCCCTGGCGACCGGAAAATACCCCAAACGGCCGGTGGTGGTCGCGCGGTGGGCGCTGGCCTGCGCGTTCCTCGCCTCAACAGCGCTGGCGCTTTACACGAAGAGCATCGTGGGATTCGTCGTCAGGTTTTTGCCGCTGACCATGAGCGGGCTGGCGGTGATTATCCTTCTCGGGCGCTTCTGGAAATGCGCCACCTGGCAGGGCGCGCTGTCGGCCCTCGTGATCACGCCAGCGGTATCGCTGGCCCTGATGTTCCTCCCTGCGGCTGCGATGTTCCGTGAGAACCCGATCATTCCCGCGACCTTGGTAGGCTTGCTCGCTCACATTGTGGTCAGCCAGTTGACCCCGGCGTCGCGCCGCACGTTCGAGCAGGTGGCCAAGGAGCTGGAGCATGAACGGCAGGCCATCGAAGGCCCATCTCCAGAAAAATTACCCGTCCCCGATTACCAGTCACGAATATGAAGTTGTATAACGCCAAACATCTTTGCGACCAGGCTGCGGCCAAAGGCTTCGGCATCCCCGCCCTAAACAACAACGGCGGCACGTACGACATCGGCCGCGCCATCTTCGAAGCCGCCGAGGAATTGCAGTCCCCGCTGATCGTTCAGTGTTATGAACCCAACCTGGAATACCGCGGCTTCGACTACGCAGGCCACTTGCTGAGGTACCTTGCCGCAGAAACCACCGTTCCTTTGGCCATCGCTCTCGACCACGGGAAAAGCCCGCAATCGGTGTTGCGGGCTGTGCGGGCCGGCTTCACTCACGTGATGATCGACTATGCGGACAAGCCTCTCGACGAGAACGTGCGGGGCACGCGGGAAATCCTCAACCTCGTCCGCCCGCTGGGCATCAGCGTAGAGGCGGAGATCGGCCACATCATTAAAAGTTCGGATGCGTCCAGCCAGCGCGCTGCGACGGTAAGCGTCGCTGAGGCGAAGGAATTCACTGCCAAAGTGGACGTCGATCTTCTGGCCGTGGCGGTCGGCACCACCCACGGCATCTTCAAAGAGCAGCACGGGATGGATTTCGGACTGATGTCGCAACTGCGGTCTGCCGTCAAACCACCCCTTGTCCTGCACGGCACCAGCGGCATCTCGATGGCGGATATCTCGCGGTGCGTTAAAGCCGGCATGACGAAGATCAATTTCGGCGAAGGCCTGCGCATGAACTATATCCGCTACTTCAATGAATTGAGCCAAACCCTCAACCACGAGCATCACGTCTGGCGGATCGCCCGCGCGGCCAAAGATCGGCTCAAGGAAGACATCAAAGAAATCATCCGCGCGGTCGGCTCCGAGGGCAAAGCTTCAGCCATCAAAGGATGAACCCCATGAAGAAAACACCTGGATACCCCGGTAACGTTTCGAGGAGGCAGTTCGTGCAACATTGCGCCCTCGGCGCTATGACCCTCGCGGCGGCTCCCATTCTGGGTTGCCGTACGGCTGGCTCAGGCCGCGGCATACGCCAGAGCGGTCCAGCCACGCGGACCCTCATGCTGGACCGCGATTGGCTCTTCGGCGGGAAATTTGCGCCCGACGCGGTCGTCCCTCACTTTAACGATGCCGCCTTTGCTCGCGTTTCCATCCCTCACAGTGTTGCCCGGCTTTCCTGGCAAAACTGGGACCCGGCGGCGTGGCAGGATGTTTGGCTCTACCGCAAGCATTTCACGCTCCCAGCGGATTGGAAGGGGTTGCGAACATTCCTGCATTTTGAAGGGGTCATGGTCGGGGCCACTCCCACGATTAACGGCCATACCTTGCCCCAACACCTGGGCGGCTACCTTCCTTTCCAGTACGAGATCACTGATTCGGTTACTGAAGGTTCAAACGTGCTCGCCCTCGCCGTGGACTCCCGTTGGAGCAATGTGCCGCCAGAGGGCGCGGCCGTTGGCGCCAAACGGGTCGATTACCTCGAAGCAGGTGGCATCCACCGCCCCGTTCGGCTGGAGGCCGCGCCGCAGATCTTTATCAGTGACGTCTTTGCCAAGCCGGTCAAAGTGCTGGATGCGGACCGACGCGTGGAAGTCCTCTGCTCGATTGACGCGGCGGTCCCGGCTGCGCAACTCGCTCAACTCGTTGTCGAATTGCGGCGTGGCGCCGAGGTAATCAGCCGCGCCGAGGAATCGTTGCGTGTAGATGCGCCCGGTACTCAGCAGGTGGCGCTCAGAATGTCGAACCTCGGTAACGTGATGCTCTGGGACGTGCGGGCGCCCCATGTTTACGAGGTTGTGACGACACTCGTCATCGGGGGCAAGCCGGTCCATGACCACCGTGTGAGCATCGGACTCCGGGACGCGCGCTTTGAACTCGACGGGTTCTTCCTGAATGGCAAGAGGCTGCAAATCTTCGGCCTGAACCGTCATGAAGTATTTCCCTATGTCGGCTACGCAATGCCGGCGCGGGTGATGCGGCGCGACGCCGAGATGCTTCGCCGCGAGTTTAATTGTAACATGGTTCGCTGCTCCCATTATCCGCAATCGGAGGCGTTCCTCGAGGCCTGCGACGAGTTGGGCTTGATGGTGTGGGAGGAGGTTCCAGGCTGGGGTTACCTCGGCGACGCCGCCTGGAAGGAATTGCTGGTGCGAGATGTGGGGGATATGGTGCGGCGCGACCGGAACCACCCGGCCATCGTTATTTGGGGAACGCGCGCGAACGAATCGGCGAACGACGTCGAACTCTACCGACGGACCAAAGCGCTGGCGAGGTCGCTCGACGACTCCAGGCCGTCCTCCGGTTCCATGACCTCCGGCTCCCGTAGCAACTGGAAACAAGGTTGGGACGAAGACGTCTTTGCCTTTGACGACTATCATTCCGCACCAGATGGCACCGTGGGCATCGAAGGACCGACGCCGGGAGTGCCTTACCTGCTGGCGGAGGCGGTAGGACAATTCAACTACGCCAACCGCAAAGGTTTTGACGCCAAGTATCGCCGCGCAGGCGACGTGGCTTTGCAGCGGCAACAGGCGTTACGCCATGCGCAGGCGCACAGCAAGGCCGCCGCGAATCCGCGCATCTGCGGAGTGATTGCCTGGTGCGGCTTCGACTACGCGAGTTTGATCAACCCATTTAATAACGTGAAATGTCCCGGTGTCGCGGATATTTTCCGCATTCCGAAGCTCGGGGCGTCGTTTTACCAGGCCCAGGGCAGTCCGGGAACGCGGCCGATTATCCAGCCTAACTTCTACTGGGATTTCGGGCCGCAGACTCCGCACGGTCCGGGCATGCACGCCGCTATTTTCTCCAACTGCGAGCGTTTGGAATTATTTGTCGATGGCCGGTCACACGCCACGCTCCAGCCCGACACGGCGAACTACCCGCATCTCGCGCATGCGCCGTTCTTTGCGGACCTCGAGCTGGATGGCAGCGCACGACCGGAACTGCGCATCGACGGTTATGTCGGCAATCGCGTTATCCTGTCGCGCTCGTTCTCCTCGGATCCTGCCCGCGACCGCTTGCTGCTCGTCGCTGACGATGCTGAACTGATGGCGGACATCGTTGATGCCACGCGGCTCGTATTCAAGGTAGTGGACAAGTACGGTTCTGAGCGCGCGCTTGCAGGGGGCGAAATCCTGTTCGAACTCAGCGGGCCGGGGGAATTGGTGGGTGATAATCCTTTTTCGCTCGCAGACAGCGGGGGTGTCGGCGCGCTCTGGGTCCGAACCCTCCCCGGTCGTTCCGGGCGTATCAGAGTGAAAGCGATTCATTCGTCTCTCGGCCCAGGCGCTACCGAAATCATTGCACGGGGTCAGGTGTGAGGCTCGACGCGCCGCACCGTTCGTGATACAAGCCGTCTGCAGTGAAGATGACAACCGCCCTTGCGAAGCGGCCATTCCTGATTCCGGGTGTGGCGGCAATCGTCGCCGTCGTAGCACTCGTCCTTTGGCTGGCCCGCGGGCCGGATGGCAACTTGAGGCTGCGATTGCCGGGAACCGACCAGGCGCCCAGCGGCGGAACAGGCGCAAAATCGAACCCGGTTCTTGCTGGCAAACTGATTCCCTCCGACGGTAAACCGTCTGACCTTCCCGGCGCCTGGCCGAGGTTCCGCGGTCCGGATGGCGATGCCATCAGCAAGGAAAGCACGCCTCTCCTGCGAACCTGGGAAACATCCGGGCCGCGGCAGTCGTGGGCGGTTGACGTCGGCGAGGGTTTCGCGGGCGCCGCGGTGCTGAGCGGCCGGGTGTATGTGATGGATTATGACCACGAGCACAAGCAGGATGCATTGCGCTGTTTATCGCTCGCGGATGGCCGTGAGATTTGGCGTTACTCCTATCCGGTTTCCGTTAAGCGCAACCATGGCATGTCGCGAACCGTTCCGGCGGTCACCGATCGGGTGGTTATCGCGATGGGGCCGAAGTGCCATGTAGTTTGCCTGAACCCGGTGACGGGTGAGCTCCGCTGGGGATTGGATTTGGTGAGGCAATACGGCGCGACAGTTCCTCCCTGGTATGCCGGCCAGTGCCCGCTGCTCGACAGGACCAACCTCATCCTTGCGCCGGGCGGACAAGAGGCCCTTTTGGTGGCGCTCGACGCAGAAACCGGTGCGGAACTGTGGCGCACGCCGAATCCGCGTGGTTGGAAAATGACCCACTCCTCGGTCGTGCCCGGCGAGTTTGAGGGCGAGCGCATGTATGTGTACTGCGCGAACAACGGCGTCGTCGGCACTTCGGCCAAGACCGGCGCAATTTTGTGGGAATGCCCCGATTGGAAGATCAGTCTGGCGACCGTGCCATCGCCGGTGATTCTGGACGGTGGTCGGATTTTCCTCTCCGGCGGCTATGGCGCGGGCAGCCTTATGCTCCAGCTGAAGAAGGAAAATGGCGCCATCGTTGCTCAACCCGTATTCAGACTGAGACCAGAAGTCTTTGGCGCGACGCAGCACACGCCGATTCTCTACGGCGACCACCTCTACGGCGCGCGGGCGGACGGGAAATTCGTTTGCCTGGCCGAGGATGGCAAGGTGGTTTGGACCAGCGGCACTGGCCGGCAATTCGGCCTCGGTTCGTTCATCCTGGCGGACGGGGTTTTCCTGGCGATGAATGATTCGGGCCTGCTGCGGCTCATCGAGGCGACGCCTGAGCGCTACCACCTGCTCGCGCAGGCGCAGGTGTTGAGTGGGCACGAATCGTGGGGGCCACTAGCGCTCGCTGGGGGGCGCCTCATCGCGCGCGATCTGACGCGGATGGTGTGTTTGGATGTGGGCCCGCACTAAATGGTCATGAACCTGCAGTCAAGCTTGGCCTGGATGGCGGTCAGTGCCGTCTGCGCGCCCGGTTTGCTGACGGCCGCGGACCATCCGCAATGGGGGCAAGATTTTTCCAGAAACATGGTGTCCGCGGAGAGGCACTTGCCGGATTCGTTGGACCCCGCGACCGGGAAAAATCTCAAGTGGAAGGCGCGCCTCGGAAGTGAGACGCACTCCACGCCGGTGATTGCAGGCGGCAAGGTCCTCATCGGGACCAACAACGAGGAACCCCGCGATGCACGGCGCCAGGGCGATCGCAGCGTGCTGATGTGCCTGGACGAGAAGGACGGGCATTTGCTGTGGCAACTCCTCGTGCCCAAGCTGACTAACAGCATTTACTGGGACTGGCCCAAGGCAGGAATCTGCTCCCCGGCGACTGTCGAAGGCGACCGGGCTTACATCGTTAGCAACCGCGGCGAGGTGCTCTGCCTCGACTTGAAGGGACTCGCCGACGGAAACGATGGGCCCTTCGTGGACGAAGCGCGCCACGCAGTGCCCGCGGGTGACACTCCCATCGTTTTAACGAACACGGACGCCGATATTATTTGGGCCTTCGATATCATCAAGGAATGCGGTGTGCGTCAGCATGACCAGGCCTATGGGTCCGTTCTCATCGATGGACCGTTTCTTTACGTCAATACCTCGAATGGAGTCGATGATACACACAAGCAAATCCACGCGCCGGACGCGCCGAGCTTAATCGTGCTAGAAAAAGCCACCGGCCGGCTGGTGGCAAAGGACAACGAGCGCATCGGCCCGCGGATCTTCCATAGCACCTGGTCGCCGCCAACCCTGGGCAAAGCGGGTGGCCAGGGCCGGATCTTTTTCGGAGGCGGCGATGGCGTACTTTACGGCTTCGAACCGCTGAGGACGGCGCCTCGGCCGGGAGAGGTGGTCCCGTTGAAAAGAGTGTGGCGGTTCGATTGCGATCCAACCGCGCCGAAGGAGCAGGTGCATCGATACAACAGCAACCGGCGCGAGAGTCCCAGCAATATCAAGAGCACCCCCGTCTTTGCTGACGGACGCCTGTATGTCACGGTAGGGGGTGACGTCTGGTGGGGGAAAAACCAGGCCTGGCTGCAGTGCATCGATGCGCAGGGAACTGGAGATACCACAGGCGAAGCCCTGGTCTGGTCCGTTACACTGGACAAGCACTCGATGTCTACGCCGTCTGTCTCCGGCGACCTGGTGTTCGCCGCTGACTGTGGACGCAAGGTTTATTGCGTTGAGGCTCGAGCCGGCAAAGTCCGCTGGGTCCAGGAAACCAACGGCGAGATCTGGAGCTCGACCCTGGTGGCCGATGGCAAGGTGTATGTCGGAACCTGCCGGGGCGATTTCTGGGTAATGGCCGCCAGCCGGGAGAAGAAGGTCTTGCGAACCATTCAGTTCGACAGCCCAATCCATGGCTCGCCGGTCGCCGCCAATGGGGTCCTGTACGTGACGACCATGCACTGGCTTTACGCCTTTCAGGAGCAAAACCTTTGACCGCCACTGGCCAATTCCGGCTATGTCCAGGCCAAAAAAGGGTTGGGTTTCGCCAAGATTGAAGTAGCCGCTCTTTCTGGCAGGGTTGAGTCTCTTTTGAGTTAAAACCAAACCAACGTGGCCATGCGCTTTTCTACCGAAAAGGTTGGAAGCCGGCGCGGATTCTTTCGCGCGACGCTGCGCTATGGGCTTTTAGGATTGCTGGCCGCGGCTGCCAGCCTCGCGGCCCGCAAGCCGAGATCATCAGGCCAACGCTGCATCAATCGCGGCATCTGCGGCGACTGCGGCGTGTTCGATCAATGTGGGCTGCCGCGCGCGCTCTCAGTCAAACAGGAGAAAGGGCGACGCACATGAACCACCCTTCCCGGGGCGGGGACGGCCGCATCCCTGATGATCCGCGCCGGCAAAGCGCTCACGCTGACGTGGCCGTCCCCGCCCCGATACTTTCGGCGAACCGATTGGTGAATCGGCGCGACTTTCTCCAGCGCGCGACCGAAACGGCGAAGCTCGCTGGTTTGGGCGCCGCGCTAGGCATGTTCGACCGGAGCCGCGCAGCGGCGGCCTCGGCGACAGCAAACCCCTGGGCCTACGACGATAGCAAGGTTCGCAAGACCGACCCGAAACTGCTCCATTACCATGAAGTCAGTCATTTTCGTTGCACCCGACCTTCGCCGCGGTGTATCGCGTTGACTCAGGATGAACACCTCTTGATCGGCGCGGGGAAGTATCTGAGCGAGCATAGTGTTGACGGAACGCGGGTTTCAGAAATCGCGCTGGCGGACGAGGTCCGTTGCGTTGGAGCCACGCCGGACGGCTCGTTGTATGTCGGCCTGCGCCAGCACGTTGAGGTTTTCGACCGCAAGGGTCAGCGCCGTGACACCTGGCCGTCGCCCGGTTCGAAATCCTACTTCACCGGCATCGCCGCAGGCGAAGCTGATGTTTTTGTGGCAGATGCCGGGACTCGCGCAGTCCTGCGGTACGATCGTTCCGGACGACTGAAGGGGCGCATCGGTGAAAAGGACAAAACCCGGAACATCCCTGGGTTTATTATTCCCAGCCCATTTTTCGACGTGGAGATCGCTCGTGATGGTTTGGTGCGTGTGGCAAATACAGGGCGGCACCGCGTTGAGGCCTACACGTTTGATGGGGACCTTGAACTGTCATGGGGCACGCCAGGCTGGGCCATCGAGAACTTCTGCGGCTGCTGCAACCCTATCAATCTCACGCTGCTGCCGGACGGGCGGGTCGTCACCTTCGAGAAGGGCATTCCGCGAGTTAAAGTGTACACCGCGGAAGGTGGGTTCGAATCGATCGTAGCCGGGGCCGAGTCCTTTGCGGCGAACGCGAAGGTCTGTGGTCCGAACGATTGTACGCTAGGAGGCCTTGATGGCGTTGCGGATGCCAAGGGCCGAATTTACATTCTCGATCTAGTGGCCGCGGAGACGCGCGTGATGGAGCGGGACAAGGCCGGCGCATGAAGGACACAGGCGCACCCAAAAGCGACCTGAAACCGGTCCGGCGCCGGCGGTTTCTCCAGACGGGGGTGCGCGCCGCCGCGGTAACCGGGCTGGCGGGACTGTTTGCTGGACTCGCCCGGCACAGCGCCTCACAAGGAATGGTCTGGCAAATTGACCCGGAAAAATGCCTGCGCTGCGGCAACTGCGCGACTCAATGCGTCCTGGAGCAATCGGCGGTGAAGTGCGTGCAAGCCTACGCGATCTGCGGCTATTGCCAGCTTTGCACGGCCTATTTTGAGCCGGAACCGAACGACCTGAACACGGGCGCTGAGAATCAGTTGTGCCCCACCGGCGCGATCCAACGCACTTTCGTCGAAGACCCCTACTACGAATACGCGATCGATGAGCGGTTGTGCATCGGCTGCGCCAAGTGCGTCGAAGGCTGCGTGCGTTTCGGCAACGGCTCGCTCTTTCTGCAAATCCGCCACGACCGTTGCGTGAACTGCAACCAGTGCTCAATCGCCAGAACGTGCCCCGGCGACGCGTTCCGCCGTGTGCCGGCGGCACAGCCCTACCTGCTCAAGACGGTCGCGGGGTAAAATGAGCTTAGGGTTACAATTTCGAATCCCGAAGTCGCTAATTCCTCTGCGACTCATTTCGATCTTCATTTTCCTCGCCGTGGTAGCTTTCTTTGGCTTCCTCGCGGGAGCCGAGCAGCGGTTTCAGCCGCCGGAGTTCGAGGGAGGGCACAAGTTGCCGCTCACGACGATCCCCACGCCACGCGCGCCGCTGCTGCAATACGTGGACCTCGCTGTGCTGACTGCGTCTCTGGCGCTAGCAGGGTGGTTGGTCCTCAAAAAGCGCTCACGCCGGGGCCTGATGGCCCTTTCGATTTTCTCTCTGCTTTACTTCGGGTTTTGGCGAAAGGGTTGCATTTGCTCGATCGGTTCGGTGCAGAACGTGGCGCTGGCGATCGCCGACCGCGGGTACGCGCTGCCTATCACGGTGGCGGCGTTTTTTGTGTTGCCGCTCTTGTTTGCACTTTTTGCCGGCCGGCTATTCTGCGCGGGGGTCTGTCCGCATGGCGCGTTGCAGGACCTGGCATTGCTCAAGCCGCTGAAAGTGCCCCCCTGGCTCGAACAGGGATTGAGCGTGCTTCCTTTCGTTTACCTGGGAGCTGGGGTGTTGTTCGCGGCGACGGGAAGCGCGTTTCTTTTTTGCCAGTATGATCCCTTCGTGCCCATCTTCCGTTTGAGCGGGCGGACCTTGATGGTCGCGGCCGGGGTAGTGCTCCTGGTCCTGGGGATGTTTGTCAGCCGGCCATTCTGCCGTTTTCTGTGTCCGTTCGGCGCCCTGTTGAAACTGTGCGCTGTCGCCGCGAAGTGGCGTGTGGCGGTGACCCCGGACCACTGTGTTCGTTGCCGGATCTGTGAGGTGACCTGCCCCACAGGCGCGATTGTCGAACCCGAACCCACGATTCTGGATGCCCAAGTCCTCGGCCAGGACCGCAAGCGTTTGGTCTTGCTGGCGGTGCTGTTGCCGGTGCTGGTGGCCGGTGGCGCCTGGCTGGGCCGGCAGTTCAGCGTGCCGGCTTCACGCATGCATCCGACGGTAAGCCTGGCGGAGCGGTTGGTCCGCGAGCAAGCGGCCCCAACAAAACCTGAGGCGCAACGCTCGAAGGGCGCGCTTCCCTCGGTGGAGGAACTGGCGCTGGCCCGCGCGGAACAAGCGCCAACAGAGATTTTCACCGCGGCGAGGAGCATTCGCCGGCAGTTCATAATTGGCGGCTGGATTTTTGGCGGCTGGGTGGGATTGGTCATCGGCGCGAAACTGGTCAGCGTGTCCGTTCGCCGTCCACGAACCGATTACGAACCGGAACATGGCGGTTGCTTTGTGTGCGCGCGTTGTTTCGATTACTGTCCGCGGGAGCGAGTGAGCACGCGCATGGTGGCGGCGGCTGGAACGGCCCCCGCGACCGGTGCGGCGCCGCGCTCGGTTTGACCTGATGGCCATCACTCAATCAACCACGCCGGTCGCCCGCGCGGGCGAAAACCCGACTGCAACGGCCGCCCTAGCCTGGCGAATGACGACCTGGGTGGCGGGCGTTTTTTCGGTGCTAGTGGGTCTGGCGATGGTTCTGGGCCGCATCCAGGCCGGGTCGGGCGTTCCGTTGGAATCGCCTCAACTCAAGCAGCTCAAAGAAGCGCTCCGGGCGAACCCGGCTGACGAACACAAAAAGCAAGGCATCCGCGACCTGGACTTGCGGCTTCGCCAGCAGCAATTCCGCCATCTGGCCCGCTTGCGGTCAGGCGCCTGGTTGCTTGCCGGCGGCGGTGTTGTATTTCTCCTCTCCATGTATCAGGTGGCAAGCCTGGAGAGGCAGCGTTTACGACCCAAACCGAGGCTAGGCGCGCCTCAAGACCGAGCCGTACGCGCTGCCACCCAGGCGCGCTGGTCCGTCGCGGCCAGCGGCGGAGGCATCGGCGTCTTGCTCTTTATTCTGAGTCTCTCCCCCAGCGGTACGTTGCCAAATCAGGCACTGGAGGCCAGGCACGAGGGTAACGGCGCAGCACCCGCTGCCGCGGCAAATGATGCGGTGCCCTTTGCGGAGCTCGAAAAAAACTGGCCCCGCTTCCGGGGCGTCAATGGCAGCGGTGTGTCGTTGTTTACGAACGCACCAAGCGAGTGGGACGTAAAGACCGGCTCGGGCATCGGCTGGAAGGTTGCCGTGCCGTCAGGCGGGTTCGGTTCGCCGGTCATCTGGAACGACCGCGTCTTTTTGTCGGGTGGCGATGCCAGCCAGCATGAAGTCCTCTGCTTCAACGGGCAGACCGGTGAAATTCTGTGGCGGCAGGCCGTTACCAACGTTCCGGGAAGTCCGGCAAAACCGGTGGAGGTGCCGGAATCCTCGGGTGTCGCCGCGGCGACGGTGGCCACCGATGGCCGCCGTGTTTACGCCATGTTCGCCAATGGCGACCTAGTGGCGCTAACACTCGACGGCAAGCTCGCCTGGGCAAAAAGTTTCGGCGCGTTGAAGAACCCTTACGGGAACGCGTCTTCTTTGGGAATCTGGCAGGGCCGGCTCATCGTGCAACTAGACCAGGGCGAGAGCGAAGAGGGCAAGTCCCGCCTCTACGCGCTGGACGGGCGCACCGGGCAGATCGTATGGCAGCAACCACGGAAGGTGGCCAGCTCGTGGTCATCGCCGATTGTCTTCGAGACGGGCGGCAAGGCGCAGATCGTGGCGCTGGCAGTTCCCTGGGCCATCGGTTACGCGGCGGCCGACGGCACGGAGCTGTGGCGGGTCGAGTGCCTCAACGGCGAAGTGCTGCCTTCGCCGGTCTTCGCAAGGGGCATGCTCTTCGTGGCCAGCCCTTCGGAGAAACTCCTCGCGATCCGGACCGACGGGCAGGGCGATGTCACCAAGACCCACGTGGCGTGGAGCACCGAAGAAAACGTCCCCGACATCGCGAGCCCCGTCAGCAATGGCGAACTCGTCTTCACGCTCACCAGCCCCGGCCTCTTGACTGCCTTCGACGCGAAGGACGGAAAGAAACAGTGGGAGCACGATTTCGAAATGGATTTCCATGCCTCGCCCGGTCTGGCGGGCGACCGCCTCTATCTTTTTAGCCAGAAGGGAACCGCCATTGTCGTCGAAGCCGCCCGTCAGTTCCGCGAGCTGTTTCGCACGGAGATGGCCGACTCCTTCCACGCCAGCCCGGCATTCGTTCAGGACGGTATCATCCTTCGTGGCGTGACCAATTTGTGGAAGCTTAAGGCTCTCAATCCCTCGCGCTGACTTCTTTAGCGCCGCCGACGCTGATGAGATGTTGGCTCGTGTGGATGTACATCCGGCCGCCCGCGACCGCGGGTGTGCTGCGAGTCAACTCCCCCAGCGGATTCTTCGCCAGCAGCTTAAAGTGGCCGGATGCTTCCGCCACCACGACGTCGCCACGGCTCGAGACACAAAAGAGCCGGCCATCCACACAGACCGGCGAGCCAAAGAAATCTCCACCGACGCGCTCCTGCCATTTGACCTCTCCCGTCGCTGCCTGAACGCAACTGACAATCCCACCGTCACCCCAAAGGAAAAGATGCTCGCCGAAATAAATGCTGGTGGGCACATACGGAGCCGAGCGCCGGATGGAGTAGGCCAGCTGAGGCTTTTTGCCACTGGCCGGGTCGCCCGGACGGACCGCGACGACGTAATTTCCACCGCCACCACTGCCGCACGAGCCGATGACCAAATCGCCCGCCACCAAAGGCGAGCTCACGGACCGTTTATCGAAGGCGGTTGGAAAATCCCACAGCACCTTGCCGTTGTCGGGGTCGAGCGCGGAAATCCCGTGCGCGTGACTGTTGAAGATCAGCTCGGGTTTGCTGTCTTTCGGCTGATAGACACACGGCGTCGAGTACGCGGCCTCGGCGGTCTTGCGCGGGGTTTTCCATCGTGTTTCACCTGTCGCGGCATCGACCGCAATCAGGAAGCTCTCGCCGTCCTGCTCGTTGGCCAGGATGACCTTGTCCTGGTAGAGGATTGGGGACGAGCCGTTGCCGTGCTGGCTGACGAAGGGCCCGAGGTCTTTTTCCCAAATCGTTTTGCCCTGGTGATCCAGCGCCAGCAAGGTGCAGCGCGCGGGCACACTCCAGCAGACATAAACGCGCTGCGCATCCGTCGCGGGCGAGCTCGAAGCGAAGCTGTTGTAGTTATGCTTCGGATAGGCCGTGAACGCGAATGACTTCTGCCAAAGCACGCGTCCATCTGTGGCGCTCAGGCACACGACGATTACCTGGCCCGCCTGGTCGTCGCCGGTGGTGAGAAAAACCTTGTCGCCCCATACCGCCGGCGACGAGTGGCCGGCGCCGGGCAAGGGGACTTTCCAGTTAAAGTCTTTCTCGGTCCAGGTGGCCGGGATGGTCTTCGCATTGCTAATGCCGGAGCCGTTGGGTCCGCGAAACCGGGTCCACTCCTGGGCGGGACAGAGCAGGATTTGGCACAGGAGAAAGAAAGAAAGCACCGAAAGTTGACTGAGAACGCCTCGGCGGCGTGACAGAGCCGCCGCCGACAACGTTCGCGCATGCATGTTCATGAGGATTGGGCTCCAAAGCGGCAGGGGACTGGCGCACTCCAAAACGCAAGCGTGATTGGTTGCTCGCTCATTTCTCGGCGATGCAGTAAAGATACTCGCGGCCGCGCAGGAAGAGGTCCTTACCGACGGCTGCCGGTGAGGCATCAAATTTATCGTCGAGCTTGTTCGTGGCGAGCACATCGAGTTTATCCGACTGCTTCAACACCACGATAGCGCCGTTCCGCCCGGTCAGGTAAACCTTGCCGCCCGCACCGAGCGGTGAGGCATAGACTCCCTGCAACCCTTCGATTCGTTCGGCGTCCACAAGCACTTGGCCCGTCCTGGCATCGAGGCAGGAAAGGACCGGATTGTTGTTCGCGAAAAAATAGAGCTTCCCGTTGTAGAGCAGCGGAGACGGCACGTAGGGCGTGCTTTTCTTGTACGTCCAGGCAATCGCGTCGGTGCCGGTAAGGTCACCGCTTCGTCCCAGATGAATCGCCAGGAGCGCGTTTCCTTGAAAGCCGCTCATGCAATAGACCATGTCGCCATCCGCGACGGGCGACGGAATCACATTGCGCGTCAGGCCGCCGCATTCCCAATTGACTTTGCCTGATTCCGGGGCGTAGCTGCGGATTTTGCCGGTGGCCGCCACCACAATCTGCGCTTTACCCTCCGGCTCGACGACCAGCGGCGTAGCCCACGACGTGTGTTCTTCGCGCGATTGTTTCCAGAGTGTTTTGCCGGTGTTTTTGTCCAGTGCCGTTATGAACGACCCGTCCTCGTTGTCCCAATTCACGATGAGCATCTCTTTGTAAAGCGCAGGCGAACTGCCTTCGCCGAAGCCCATCGCGATTCGCATTTTGCCGAGGTCCTGGCTCCATTCCAACTTGCCTTTCATATCATAGCAATAGAGGCCGCGTGAACCGAAATAGGCCCAAACGTGCTTCCCGTCGGTAACACCCGAGGACGACGCAAACGTGCCCTCGTTCTGGCGGACTCCTTCATGCGGGACCTCTTGGCGGGCGACCTGCTGCCACAACACCTTGCCGGTCGAACGGTCGAGGCAAAGAACCGCGAACTGGTAGGCTTCAGTCGGCTTCGGTCCGCCCCCAAACCCACCCCTCCGGCCGCCCGGACCTCCGCCTGGCCCACCAGGGCCGCCGTCGGAATCAGGCCGCGCTGCGGAGTTTTGGTCGTTCGCCCCGCCAGAGGTGCTCTCAGGCTTCTTCCCGGTAGGAATGGCTGTCTGGACAAACACCAGGTTGTCCCAGACCACGGGCGTGGACGAGCCTTCGCCCGGAAGCCTCGCCTTCCAACGGACATTGTTGCTCTCGTTCCAGGTGGTTGCCGGGTCTGCCAAAGGAGCGACTCCGTTTTGCAGTGGTCCGCGCCATTGCGGCCAGTTTTCATCGGCCGCCGCCGCTGCCACAAACCCGACGCTCGATAAATAAACCAGTCCGAGCACGGCCACAGACGAACCCGCGAACCTTTGAAGCTTCATTCTTGTTCTTTTGGTTTGAAGTTTATTGCTCCGTATCTGCTTGTTCCAGCACTTTAAGGATCTTATCGAAGGAGCTCCGCAGCTCGCTGTAATCCCGGACGTCCACCGTGAAACGAGCGTCCGGGTTGGGCCGTGATCGCGCGTGACCGTCGGCGAACAAAACGTCCACGAACCTCTGCCGGTGATTGGTGCGGGGGATGACGTTGAACGACGCCAAATCAGGCGGACACAGGAACTCCGTGTCGATGACGAGGGCGCAGATGGGCAGACCCGACCGGTTATTACCGAGCTTGTCGAGCTGAAGGGTGTCTGGTGGGGAAGTATTGGTCGGGCTGTCGAACAACTGGACGTTCCCGGCGTGGCGATAATAATAGCTGCATTGGGCCTGGTTTGTGCCGACCTTGGCCAGCTCAGCGTCCGCATCCAGTGGGTGATCCGTGCCAGGACAGAACAGGACTTTCGGCTGGTTAGCCAGGTATTGCTGTAACAGCAGGCCCAACCCAACCGGAGCGCCGCCTTTGAGTGAGAGCAGGCTCGTCGGCGCGCCGGTAGAAGGATAGAAGTCCGCAGGACTCGTAAAGGGCGGCGCTTTCGGGCCGTAGGGAATCCTTCCGGAGTTGTCATGGGCGTACGCGTGAATCGCCAGGCCCATCTGCCGCAAGTTCGACAAACAAGCGGCTTTCTGGCCTGCCGCGCGCGCCGAGGTTAGCGCCGGCAAGAGCAACGCGGCGAGGATGGCTATGATGGCAATGACCACCAGCAGCTCGATCAGGGTGAATGCGCTAAACGGCTGCCCTCGGTTGCTGCAACCCAATCTGGAACATCCCGACCCGCGCGTCTTCCTCATGCTCGTCCTCTTTCTCTTTCTCCGTGGCTCGGGATTCGCTTCCGAGAAAGAGGAAGAGGATGAGGATGAAAACGAGAAGGAACTGAAGAACGAGGCTCCCGACAACGCTTTCGAACATCCTCTCACAACTGTCAAAAGGAATTCACGTTTCACGCATCACGTCCCCCGTCCTACGGCAACTGGCGCGCCCGGTAGAATCGGCGAGCGTAGTTCGTGGCGGCGTCATTGAACGAAACACTGCCGGTGGCGTTGCTCACCGTTCCCAGGCTGGTCCAGCTTGGAATCGGCAGGCTGGGGTCGTTGCTGGCCAGGACTTCGAACTGAAGCCCCGGCTCGCTCTGGAGCGTCAAGGAAAACTGCCCGCCGCTCCAAGCAGGGTTGGCCCACAATGGCCGGCGAGTTCCTGTCAGGCGGACATTGTCCAGGTCCCAGTATCCGCCTTGCAAGGACGGGTCCACTGTCGAAAGCAATCTAATCCCGATGTGCTGGCCGGCCCAGGCGTCGGCGACCTGGACGGTTGGAACGTTTACCTGGAAATCAATCAGGGTGACGTGGTTGCTGAACACGGCTGGGGTATTCGTGATGGAGGTCGCGGCCACGACTACCTGGTTGCTCCCGGCGTCCCGGTAATACAAGCTGAGCTCCAGAGTAACGCCCGGCATCATATTGCCGCCGCCGCCGATGACCCCGACGGTGAGTTGATAGGCGGTGCCCGGGTCGAACGTCGCGTTGAAGGCGTGCGTCGGTGTTGAGTGCGACCAGTCGGTCGAGTCGTAATCCTGGAATAAGCAAACCTCTGGAACAGCGAACATATATGCAGCCTGAGTGCCGTCACAATTAATGATGTGGGAGGGGTCGCCGGCCGGCGTGTTCGTGAACACACCTGCCAATTGGTCCCAAGTGTACCCGCCGCTCTCGACATACCAATCGGGCTTCGGAACTTTCTGCCAGGAATCAACATGGGTGTTGACGAAGGTCGTGACCGGCGACTCGAAGGAGGCATTGGGGACAGTGATAGGACCAGCCAATAGGGTGGGGGCCAAGAGCGCACCAAGCAAGGTTCCGACCCACAGCCTTCGTGCGTCCTCGCGCACGCGCAAACCCGGGTTGGGACGGCCACGTCCCCGTAGAGGACACCTTGAGCCTAGGCCCTCGGGGACGTGGCCGTCCCCGCCCCGGTTCTGCGCACAAATGCCGGCTTTTGTTTTGGAGGCGGGTATCATCTCGAAACCAATTTGGCAAGAACACTTCGAACTCAGCGCAGCCTCAAGCCCGGTCTCGGGCACGCCGACGCACGAGCAGCAACCCGCCTACTCCACAAGCCAGCAGTCCCAACGAAGAGGGTTCGGGTGCTTCGGTGAGGCGAACGTTGTCTAGGTCCCAATAGCCCTGACCGGTGCCGGAGGTGGACATCAGCTCGATTCCAATGTGTTGGCCGGCCCAGGCATCGGTCGCTTGCACTACGGGGACATCCACATTGAAGTCCACGAAGTGGGTTGCGCTCTGGAACCCGGCAGCAGTGTAAGTGATCGCGGTCGTTCCCACCGGAACCATATTGTTCCCGCTGTCGCGGTAATACAGTCCAAGTTGCAGGCCCGTCCCCTCCGGCATGCCGCCCAAGCCGCCCAAAACGCCCACCGTAAGCCTGTAAGAGAGTCCTGCCTGGTAGATGGCGTTGAACGCGTGCGTCGGTGTCGTGTGGTTCCAATCGGTGGTGTTATAATCCTGAGAAACCGCGACCTGCGGAAACGCGAGAAAGTACAAGCCCTGGTTGCCATCCAGGTTGTCGATATGGTTCGTGGCACCGACCGGTGTGTTCTGGAACAGCCCAGCCGTTTGATCCCATAACAGCCCAATGTTGGTTTCGTTGAAATAGGCGGGCTTCGCCGCCTTTTGCCACGAATCGATGAGCGTCGTGACATAGGGATACGTCGGTGGCGCAACTTGCGATTCGAATGAATAGTTTGGGACGCTGATCGCTTGAGCACGAACCGCTCCAGCCGAGGCCCCCAGGACAGCCCCCGCAGCCAGGAGGGTTCGCAAGTTCCGACAGAGGCCGAGGCGAGTCTTGCCCGCGTTGGCCGACGTTTCACTTCGCTGTGACTTCATAGAATGAAAAAACATCCCGCGCATTCACGCTGTCTAAGCGCCGCGCGTCAAGGACATTACCCAAGGTGGCGTGAGAACCCGCTGCCCGCAAGCGCGTTTCGGGCGGATAAAAAGAATTGGGCGCACAATTTCTTCCAATGGCCCCTCCTGCCGCATAAATGCGGCTTTCGGAAAGCCGCTGGAACGCCGCATTTATCCGGCAGAGAAGAATTCTGCCGTGCGCCCAACAGCATTCTTTATTTGCAAAATCATATCCCATCATCGAACATCCTCTCGGTTTCCTGCGTCAATGGTCTATACCATGTATACTCGACTCCTGCGCCGCCTGATGGGGCAAGGCAAGCGTCCGTTACCCACCCTTTTGCCCGCCGTGCTTGCGACGCGAGGGTGGATAGTTTCCATCCTGGCCGCGCTGGCGGCGGTTTCCGCTGTGGGCGCTCCGGTTCACGGCTGGCTAAGCTGGCGCGGGCCGGAGCAAACGGGCGTTTGCCGCGAGCAAGGGCTGCCTGACAAAGTCTCCCCCCAGGACGCTTTGTGGGTGGTCGATTTTCCCGGGCAGTCCGCGCCGGTGATTGCGGATGGCAAAGTCTATGCCATGGGCTACCTGGGCACCGGGCCCGACCTGCAAGAAGGGGTGGCCTGTTTCGACGCTGCGACCGGGCGGAAGCTGTGGCAGCAGCTCTACAACGATTATCTGAGCGACACGATTTACCTCCGCTACGCGACGGCCAGCCCGGCCATCGACCCGGAATCCGGCACCGTCTATATCCAGGGCACGCAGGGGATCCTGGCAGCATTCACGCCGGAGGGCAAACCGGTGTGGCAGCATTCACTGATGGAGGAGTTCGGGCGGCTCACCTTTCCGAACAGCCGGACTGCGTCGCCCGCAATCGACGGCGATTTGGTGATCACGCGCGGCATCACCGCCAATTGGGGCGCGAATGGACCGGCCGCCGACCGCTTTTACGCGTTCGACAAGAAGACCGGCGAGCTGGTGTGGACCTCGAGCCCCGGCGGACCACCGAAGGACAACTCGTTTTCTCATCCTCAGTTTGGATGGTATCACGGCAAACGTGTCTTTTTCGCAGGGACCGGCGATGGCAGTGTGGTGTGCGCGAACGCGCGCACGGGAGAACCTCTCTGGCGAGTCAATCTGTTCCGTGCCGGCATCAACGCGACTGTCCTGGTCCATCACAACGACAAGGTGATTGCCATTTACGGCACACCTTATGAACTCGGCCAAATGGTCGCGCTCAAAATTCCCGATGCGGAACCTCCGAATCCCGCTGCGGCACCGCTCGTGTTCGAACGCAAACAGCTCGAACTTTGGGCCGATGACATCTCATCCTCGACCAGCTCACCGATCCTCGTCGGCGACACTGTTTATAATGTTGCCGAGAAAGGCGACCTCTGTGCCGTTGATGCCAATACTGGTACGCTTAAGTGGAAGCTGAAACTCGGCATCGAGCAGCGCAACTCCTGTCCCCTCTTCGCCGATGGCAAGCTCTACGTGCCGATTTTGGACGACCCGGCAACGAAGGAGGCGGGCCAGGCTGACGCCGGCACGAAGGGCGGCTTTTACATCGTCAAGCCGGCCGGGAAGGAAGGAGAGATCCTCTGTCACGTTGAACTCGATGGCCGCTGTTTCGGGACCCCGGTTGTTTGCAACGGCAAGCTCTACGTGCAAACCGCGCGCCACTTATATTGCTGGGGTGCGCGGGGCGACCGGCCGGCCCTGGCGGCGGTGCCGGATGAAAAGCCCTGGCCCGCACCGGACAAGGCGACTCAGGTTCAAGTTATCCCGTCAGAGGTGCTGCTCCATCCGGGCGAGAAAGCGAAGTTTCGAGTGCGCTCGCTTGACGCGAACGGCTTCACAGTCGAGGAATCGATTCCTCCGGCCCAGGTGAAGTGGGCCAGTTTTATCCCGCCGACCGCGAAAGTGAGGGCGACCTTGAAGGGCTCGTTTGATGAACAGGGCGAATTGGTGGTCGCATCCGATCCGGTCGCGTCGGCGGGCGCGTTTGAGGCAACGGTGGGCGATTTGAAAGGCTACATGCGCGGACGCGTCATGCCGAGTCTTCCGCTTAAGCAGGACTTCGAGTCGTTCACCCTTTCGGAAACGAACGGCGAGGGGACCGCGTTCGCCTATCCTCCGCTGCCGTGGATCGGCGCGCGATTCAAATTCGACGTGCGCGAGAAGGACGGCGGCAAGGTGCTCGCCAAGACTACGGACAATCGGTTTTTCCAGCGCGCCACGGTTTTCATGGGCACACCAGATATGAACCATTACACAATCCAGGCGGACGTGATGAGCGATGGCAACCGGCGCAAAATGTCGGAGGTCGGGCTGATCGACCAGCATTACCTGATTGTGCTCAAGGGCAACGACCAAAAGCTCGAAGTCAACTCGAACCAGGAACGGCTGCGCGTCGCCGAGGACTTCAAATGGTCGCCGAATGTTTGGTACCGTCTCAAGGCCCGGGTGGACATGAACCCGGACCAATCGGCAGTGGTCCGCGCCAAGGCCTGGAAGCGCGATGATGCTGAGCCGGAAAAGTGGACCATCGAGGTCCCGCACCAAACGGCGCATCGCTCGGGTTCTCCCGGCTTGTTCGGCTTTTCGCCGCAAGACATGCGAGTTTATATCGACAATGTGGAAGTGACGCCGAATTGAGAGAAAACTCAAAACCTCAAAACCAAATGCAGGAATCGCCACGCAACCAGGCAAAGAACGCAGGAATCTGCAAATTGAAGCATTCCTTTGTGCTCTTGGCTTTCACTCGTAGCTATTCTGAAGCTTTTGGCTGGACTCGCGAATTTCGAATTTTTGGCCTTGCCTCCCGTAAAAAATGAAACCTTCCTTTGCACTGTTCCTGTTTGCGCTTTCGCTCCACGCCCAGGATTGGCCTCAATGGGGCGGGGCGCCCGCGCGCAATATGTATGCGCCCGAGAAAAACCTGCCGGACCATTTCACCAGCGACAAGTCCACCGAAATCAAATTCAAATCCGGCACCGAGGAGGTGGACCGCTCGAATCTCCAGAACCTGAAGTGGGTGGCCAAACTCGGTTCGCAAAGCTACGGCAATGTCACCGTCGCCCGCGGCAAGGTCTTCATCGGCACGAACAATGAGAACCCGCGCGACCCGCGCCATGTCGGCGACCGCAGCATCCTGATGTGCTTCGACGAGGGGACCGGCGAACTGCTTTGGCAACAGGTGGTGCCCAAACTTGCTTCCGGCAAGGTCAACGACTGGGAGAGTCTCGGCCTGCTCTCGTCCCCGACCATCGACAACGACCGGGTCTTTGTGGTTAGCAGCCGTTGCGAAGTCCTTTGCCTCGACATCAATGGCATGGCCAATGGCAACGACGGCCCCTTCAAAGACGAGGCCAAATATGTCGTCAAGGACGTCATCCTCGACAAAGGCAAACCCACCGAGCGCCCTGCGCCTGCGATCGAGCCGGGACCCAAGGACGGCGATATCATCTGGCGATACGATATGATTGATGAGCTCGGCGTCTTTCCCCACAACGCCTCCGACGGCGCGCCGCTCATCGTGGGAGACATCCTGTATGTCAACACCTCGAATGGCCAGGACTGGACCCACTCGAACATCCCGGCGCCGAATGCGCCCAGTCTCATCGCGTTGGACAAACGCACCGGCGAGTTTCTTGGCGAGGATGATGCGAAGCTCGGCACCCGCATTTTCCACGGTCTGTGGAGTTCTCCCTCCGCCGGAGTGGTCAACGGACGGCAGCTTATTTTTTACGGTGGCGGCGACGGCGTTTGCTACGCGTTCGACCCCAAGCCCGTCAAGGAAGGCGACAGCAGCTACCTGAAGAAAGTCTGGTGGTACGATTGCAACCCCCCGGAGCGCAAGAAGTTCAAATACCCGGATGCCGAGGGTCCCAGTGAAATCAATGCCACGCCCGTCTTTTGGAAGAACCGCGTCTATACCGCCGTCGGCCAGGACCCCGAACACGGCGAAGGGGTCGGTATCCTTACCTGCATCGACGCCACAAAGACCGGTGACATCACCAAGACGGGGAAAATCTGGTCCTACGACAAGATTCACCGCAGCCTTTCGACGGTTTCCATCACACCTGAGGGCTTGCTGTTTGTGGGCGACTTCTCGGGCTACCTACATTGCTTCGACGCGGAGACGGGCAAGCTTTATTGGACGCACGACATGAAGGCCCACATTTGGGGTTCAACCCTGGTCGCGGACGGCAAGGTTTATGTTGGTGATGAGGACGGCGACCTGGCCGTATTCGAAGCCAGCAAGGAGAAAAAACTGCTTAGCGAGATCAACCTCGGCGCGCCGGTGTATTCGACGCCCGTTGTCGCGAATGGCGTGCTCTATATCTCCTCGAACACCCACCTGTTTGCTTTCTCCGGTCACCCGACACCCGCTCTGAAACCATAAACCCTGGGCTGTTCGTTTCAACCATTAACGCATCACCGCAGCACTGATTACTGATCACCAATCGCCGCTTAACCCCCTTCCTCACCGGCCCACCATGACTCGCACCAAAATCCTTCTTCTCACGCTCCTGGTCCTGGTCGTCTATGTCCTCCACCAGGATTTGTGGAACTGGAAAAAGACCGAACCACTGGTGCTTGGTTTCCTGCCCATCGGCCTGGCCTACCACGCCGGCTACTCGATTCTCGCGGCCATCACGATGGCGCTGCTAGTCAGATTCGCCTGGCCGAAGCACCTGGAAGACGTCCACCCCGAGCCCGACGCGACACTGCGAGGGCCGGGCTCCTCCCATTAGCCCATTCGTTGGCCCGACATGCTCCCGGTCATAGTTATCCTGATCTACCTGGCGGTCATTGCGTTCATTGGCGGCATCGCCTTCCGCCGCGGCAAGACCAACACAGAGGACTTCTTCCTCGCGAATCGTTCGGTCGGGGAGATGGTGTTCTTCCTGTCTCTGTTCGCGACCAACATGACCGCCTTCGCGATTCTCGGCAGTTCGGGGCAGGCCTATCGCCAGGGGATCGGTATCTACGGACTCATGGCTTCGTCCTCGGGACTGGTCATTCCTCTCACGATCTTCCTCATCGGCACGCGCTTATGGGCGCTGGGCAAGCGGTTCGGCCATCAAACCCAAGTCGCGTTCTTTCGCGACCGCTGGGAGTGCGACACCATCGGGACGCTGATCTTCGCGCTGTGCGCCGCGATGCTGGTGCCTTACATGATCATCAGCATCATGGGTGGCGGCACCGTTCTAGCCCATCTTTCGGATCAGGGCGGCACGAGCGCGCCGCTGATCCCCTACTGGCTGGGGTGCGCCATCGTCGCGGTGGTCGTGACTCTGGGCGTCTTCCTTGGTGGGATGCGCGGTACCGTTTGGGTGAACATCCTGCAGACGACCCTCTTCCTTCTGTTCGGCGCAGTCGCTGTCATAACAATCAGCCACGCGCTTCCCGGCGGCTTCCACGAATATATAGCGAAACTTGCCGGTGACCCCAAAACCAGTTTCCTCGTGACGCGCGAAAAGATGCCGCCTCAGGCCTTCTGGAGCTACACCCTCATTCCGCTGTCGAGCATCATGTTCCCACACATGGCGATCATGTGCTTTTCCGCACGCAGAGTCACCGCGTTCCGGCGGACGGTCGTCCTTTATCCGCTCGCCATACTGTTGATTTGGCTGCCCTGCGTTTTCCTGGGTGTGCTGGGAGCCGCCACTCTGGGCAAAGTGGCTGATCCCGACGGCGTGCTCCTGTTGATGCTCGAGAAGTATGCACCGGCCTGGCTCTCCGGCATCCTCGGCGCCGGCATCATTTCCGCCGTGATGGGTTCCGATGCCCACCAGGTTCTCGCCTTGAGCACTATGTTCACCAAGGACATTTACCAGCATTACGGTGGCCGGGAGAAATACGGTGAGAAGGCCGCAGTCCATTTCGCGCGCGGGTTCATTATCGTCATCACCCTGGCGGCGTACATCATCGCGCTCGAGCTGAAAGCAAAGCAGGGCATTTTCGAGATCGCCATCCGCTACGCGTTTTCAGGCTTCGCCGCGCTCGCACCGGTCATGGTCGCGGCGCTGTTTTGGAAACGCAGCACCAAATGGGGCGCTTTGGCCGCCACCCTCTTCACCGCCGCGTGCCTGCTCTACTTCGCCGTGCTGCAAAACTCCTGCCACCCAGGCGATGTCATCTGGCAAATCGGCCAGGGCAAAGACGCCATCAAAGTGCTCTTCCTCAATCCGCGCGGCGACGTCAGTTTCTGGAACGGCTTTATGACGGTAGTACCGATGGTCTTCGGATCGGCCATCTGCATGATTGTTGGCTCCCTCCTCACCCGTCCGCCCTCACAGGCAACCATCGACAAATACTTTCCTGCGCAAAAGGAACAACCCGCCGCCACACCGGTGGCCGCATGACCATCGACCAAAACGCCATCGCCGCGGCCCAATCTCGCCTGGACGCCCACGTGCGCGAGATCATCGCCTGGCATTTCTCGCCGCAGACCGGCTGCCCGTTCTGGCTGGACTGGGCCCTGAAGGCCGGATGGGACCCGAGGCAGAAGGTAAAATCTTTAGCCGACGTCATCGCGTTATTCCCGCATTTCCAGGATGAATGGCTGCGCGATCTGCAACCGGAGGTGTGGGTACCCGCGGCGTTCAAGGGCCGGCCTTTCAATGTCTTCGAGACCGGTGGCACGACCGGGATGCCGAAACAACGGATCGGCTGGGACGATTATAAGACCGATTACGAAGAGTTCTCTTCGAAGATTTCGGACGAACATTTTCCACGCGGCCAGGCCTGGCTGATGGTCGGGCCGACCGGCCCACGCCGGCTCCGGCTCGCGATCGAGCATCTCGCTAATTTCCGCGGCAGTCCCTGTTATTTCGTCGATCTCGACCCCCGCTGGGTGAAAAAAGTTATTGCCGAGAAAAAACTCGACCAAGCCCGCGCCTACATGGACCACGTCGTGGACCAAGCCGTAACTATTCTGAAGCACCGCAAGGTGAGCGCCCTGTTCACGACGCCGAAGCTCCTGGAAGCCCTGGGCGAGAAACTCGACATGTTCCAGGCCGGCATCCGCGGTGTGTTTTGCGGCGGCACGACGATGGCGCCGCAATACGTCCGCTTCATTTGCGAGGAAGTGTTGGAAAACCGGATCGGTTTCTATCCGACCTACGGCAACACTTTGATGGGCCTCGCCGCCAGCGCGCCGCTCAGACCCGAAGATCAATACTCCATCAGCTACTATGCGCCCCAACCCCGCGCCGTCCTCCGCGTCGTGGACCCGGCTCGCACCGTGCAGCTCGTCGATTACGGCGCCTGGGGCCGGGTCGAACTGACGACGCTGACGAAGGAACTCTTTCTGCCGCGTTTCCTCGAGCGGGATGAAGCCATCCGCCGCCCGCCCCGCGAACCTTATGCCTGGGATGGCGTCGCCGAAGTGCGCCCTTTCGGCGCGATGGAAAAGACGATCGTGGAGGGGGTTTACTGAGTGCTTCCCCACCTCCCAGCCCTTCGGCGCGGCAAGCCCTACGCCAGCCTCGAACAGCTCGACCTCAAGGACTGCCGCACGGGGCAACCCCAGGCGCGCATCAGCCAGGTCAACGCCGGCATCATACGCAAGGACCTGGCGCGTATCAGGGAGTCGCGTGACGCGCTCAGACAACTCTCATGCGAACGCCTCATTGGAATTTGCGCCCACGCGGCCACGTTGTTTGAGAAGGAAACATTGCCGTTGGGCGACCAGGGACACACGCAGTCACCGGACCAGTACATCGAGACCCTTTCGGCAACGAGCGGGCTTCCGTTCGTGATGGTGCGGCGGAACATGGGGAAGATCGCCAATGCGCTCGCCAACATGCGGACGATCCTGCACGGCCTGACTCGCGGACTGAACCTGGACATCCTCGACCACGGCTTCGGCGAACACGACGGGGAGCGGCTCAGTTTCTATCCGGCGACACCAAGCCTGGGCCTGGTCATGCCGAGCAATTCGCCCGCCGTCAACTCCCTGTGGCTGCCGGCCATCCCGCTCAAAATCCCGGTCATTCTCAAGCCGGGACGCGAGGAGCCTTGGACGCCCTACCGGCTCATCCAGGCACTGCTCGCGGCTGGCTGCCCCGCGGAAGCCTTTGGGTTCTATCCCACCGACCACGAAGGCGCGGCGGAAATCCTGCGCTCCTGCGGACGTGCCCTGGTCTTCGGCGACAAGAACACCATCGCCCAATACGCCAACAATCCAGCCATTCAGGTGCATGGCCCCGGCTTCAGCAAAATCCTTGTCGGCGACGACGAAATCGAGCGCTGGCTGGAGTTCATTGATCTCATGGTGTCGTCCATCGCCGACAATGGCGGCCGAAGCTGCATCAATGCCTCCGCGGTGGTCGTGCCGAAATACGCTGCCGAAATCGCCGATGCACTTTCGAAAAAGCTCGGCCCCATTGCTCCGCTTCCTGCCCGCGACGAAGACGCGAAGCTTTCCGCCTTCGCCAATCCGGCGATGGCGGATGGCATCGAAGCCATGCTCGAAGAAGGGCTGAAGACCCCGGGCGCGACGGATGTGACCGCCCAACACCGACACGGCCCGCGCAAGGTTACGCTCGAAGGCGGCGTCTATCTGCGGCCCACGATTGTCCTCTGTGATTCATTTGCGCACCCGCTGGCGAATCGCGAATTCCTGTTCCCCTACGCCAGCGTCGTTCAGGTGCCGCAATCAGAAATGCTCAGCCAAATCGGCCCTTCGTTGGTCGTCTCCGCGCTCACTAAAGAACCGAACTTCCACCAAGCGCTGTTGGAATCGCCGCTCATTGACCGGCTCAACCTCGGACCCGTGTCCACCATGAAAATCTCCTGGGACCAGCCCCACGAGGGCAACCTCTTCGAGTTCCTCTACCGGCGACGCGCGATCGAGGTTGCCTAGCTGTATCTATGCAATGGGAAGTTGACGCAAAGACGCAGCGAAGCAGGGCCGCAAAGAAGGGAATCGAGGCTTACGACCCGAGTCTCATCCACCCTTTGGTTATTCTCCCGCTGTGGAACGGGGTGCGGAGAGCAAGGTCTCGGGAGATACTGCGCGGCAAATGTTCGCGTTCACCTGCTGGAGAGGCCCAGTCCAAGACTGCGAGATCGTAGCGCAAATGACCATTAACCATTTTCCACCCGCATTGGCGGCGTTCGATTACAATCCACGGACCAAGCTCATCTTTGGCGCCGGCACGGTCGCGCGCGTTGGCGAGCTGGCCAAAGAGATCGCCGCCAGAAAGGTCCTCCTGGTTACTGACCCCGGAATTGTTTCTGCCGGACACGCCGGGCGCGTGACACAGTTGCTGGAAGCGGCAGGTATAACAGTGGCCTGCTTCGATGCCGTCGAAGAAAATCCTTCCACGCACTGCGTGGAACAATGCGTTGAGGTCGCCCGCAGCGCCGGGATCGATGCAATCGTCGGCCTGGGAGGAGGCAGCAGCATGGATACCGCCAAAGGCTGTAATTTCATCCTGACCAATGGCGGCCACATGAAAGATTACTGGGGCCTCGGCAAAGCCAGGAAACCCATGCTCCCGCTCATCGCGATCCCCACCACGGGCGGCACCGGCAGCGAATGCCAATCCTTCGCCCTGATCACCGATTTGCGCACACATCAAAAGATGGCTTGTGGTGACCCGAAAGCCGCGGCGCGAATCGCTATTCTCGACCCGGCCTTGACGCTATCTCAGCCGCCACGTGTAACAGCCTGCAGCGGAATCGACGCGATCGCTCACGCCGTCGAAACCGCCGTCACCCGCAAGCGCACACCGCTCTCCGAGCTTTTCTCCCGGGAAGCGTTCCGGCTCACCTTCGCCGGCCTGCCTCGCGTTCTCAAGTCTCCCAAGGATCTCGAAGCCCGCGGCTGGATGCTGTTAGGGGCCGCCTGGGGAGGAACGGCCATTGAAAACAGCATGCTCGGCGCCGCCCACTCGGCCGCCAATCCGCTGACCGCTCACTTCGGAATCGCTCACGGGCATGCTGTAGGCTTGATGCTGCCACATGTCGTTCGGTTCAATGCCCGCGAGCCGAGCGCTGCCCAGGCTTATGCCGAACTCGCCCGCGCCGCCAAACTCGCACCGCGCACCGAAGCCCCGGAAGCGGCGGCCGAACATTTAGGGCAGCGGCTGGACCAACTCATGGAACTGGCTCAACTAACGCGGTCTTTGGAAACTCTCGGCGTTAAACAGAAGGATGTCCCCCGGCTGGCCGGCGAGGCGGCGTCGCAATGGACCGCCCAATTCAACCCGCGAACAGTGTCGGTCACCGATTTCGACAGGATTTACGTCGAAGCGCTAAAGGCGAAACCGGATGCCGCCGGGCGCTACCCTTGAGGCTCACCGCCCTGTTCTGAGGGGAGCCTACTCTTTCACATCATAGCACCACAGCGGGCCGATATCGCGGATATAGAGGCGGCCGTTGCAGACGACGGGGTATGCCCACGCCTTTGCCGAGCCACGGTCCGGCAGGTCCGCCGGCATGAATCGCCCTTTCTCGCGGTAGCCTTCGGGTGTGGCCTCGACGAGCGCCACTTCGCCGTCCTCGCCGTGCAGGTACAACCGCCCATCCGCAACGAAAAGAGACGCTGTGCCAATCCCTCGCTCCTCCCACTTCACCGTGCCGGTCTTGAACTCGACGCACTGCAGCGTCTGGCTGGTCCCGTAGAGATAATCGCCCACCTTGACGACACCACCGATGGCCGCCGGAATCTTAGGCGAAAAATATAACTGCTCAGCCTCGATGCCGCCATCTTTGGCCTTCAACTGCAGCGCTCCACCGCCGGTCCCGACCGAACTCCCATAAACAAGACCATCCGCCGCTACGGGAGTCGGGTCGTTGTTTTTGTAACGGCTGGTCAGCTTATCATAGCGCCACAGAAACTGGCCGGTTTTCGCGTTCACCCCCACCAAGCCCTTTTCCAGCAGTTGAACATATTGTTTCACCCCACCTGCCTCGACGGTAATCGCCGAAGAGTAAGCCGCGTCGTCACCGCCAGGCGCCGCGCATTTCCAAATCACCTGGCCGCTGTTTTTGTTCAAGGCTGCCAGCGTCGCCTCGCTGCCACCCGGCGTGCAAAGCAGAGTTTCCCCGTCGATCAAGGGCGACTCGGCATAGGCCCAATACCCAGGCTTCCCGCCGAATTCCGTCCGGAGATTTTTGCGCCACCGCACCTTGCCTGACGTGGTTTCGACGCACGCGAGGTCCCCGTCAGAGCCGAGAGCATACAGCACGTCCCCGTCCACCGTCGGCGTGGAGCGCGCCGCGGGATAATTGGGCTGCTGTTCGGGGTTCCCGACTTTGCCAAGATGAGTGTTCCACACGGGTTTGCCGTCCTTGACCGCCAGCGCCTGGACAAACTCGTCCTCCAGCCCTCGGTTGCTCACCAGATAAATTCGCTCGCCGACAATTGGCGGCGTCGAGAAACCCGAACCGATGTCCTTGACCTGCCATACGAGCTTGGGGCCTTGCTTGGGCCATTCCTTCAGCAGCCCGGTTTCCTGAGACACTCCGTTCCGTTGCGGTCCCCGCCACTGCGGCCGGTCGGCGGCTGGCGCCGGCCCGGAGCCGAGGATGCTTCCAATCGTCGAAAGGAGCACCGCCCGGGACAGATGCCCGAAGGCCTTCATAGATGCCCTGCAGCCTGGCGCAGCCTGATTGGGTTTGCAATTCGGATCCGCCTTCGAGAACATTCGGGCGCGCGCGGCGTGACCGCGCTTGGCGGCGGGCTCCCGGGCCGGCTCCGACGACGTTCCTGGCAACCTCCAGATGCCCCGGACAGCGACTGCATTTGAACAAACCAGATATGAATAAATTTCAAAAGCTAACCTTGCTCACCGCGGTCTCATCCGTTCTGGCCGGCGTCACGCCGGCCCCTGCGAACGACTGGCCGCAATGGCGCGGCCCAAATCGGGATGATCTCTGCGCCGAGAC
Source organism: Candidatus Acidiferrum sp. (assembly GCA_035566435.1). GTDB lineage: Bacteria > Verrucomicrobiota > Verrucomicrobiia > Limisphaerales > UBA8199 > DATMRF01. The sequence continues at coordinate 75,915 of DATMRF010000144.1, read as the reverse complement.
TGGCCTGTTGAAAGACTGGCCGGCGGGCGGGCCACCGCTGGTTTGGACGGCCACCGGCCTCGGCAAGGGGTTTTCGACGGTGTCGGTCGTCGGCGACCGCATATACACCGCGGGCGAGAAAGGGGATTCTGGGTTTCTGTTCGCGCTGAACACCGCCAACGGCAAGCCGGTATGGTCCACAAAGTTCGGGAAAGCGGCCGATCCGGGCGGCTTTGTCGGACCGCGGGCGGCGCCGACCGTGGAGGGCGACCTGCTCTTCGCGCTCGATCAATCGGGCGATTTGGTATGTGCCAGGACTGCGGACGGGTCTGAAGTGTGGCGCAAGAACCTGGTCAAAGATTTCGGCGGAGAGCAACCGAATTGGGGTTACACGGAATCGCCGCTCGTGGAGGGTTCTCAAGTTGTCGTAACTCCAGGCGGCTCGAAAGGCGCAGTCGTTGCGCTCAACAAGGACACCGGCGCGTTGCTGTGGCGGAGCAAAGAGTTCACCGACCCGGCTCATTACTCGTCCCTTGTCGCGGCCGAGATTGGCGGGGTAAGGCAATACATTGGTTTGACGCCGGCGAGCGTCGCAGGGGTCGCGGCTGGCGACGGCAAACTGCTTTGGCGCGCGCCGCGCCGGGGCCAAACGGCGGTCATTCCCACTCCGATCCTCGCGGACGACTCAGTTTATGTCACTTCCGGTTACGGGGCGGGGTGCAACGTATTCAAGATCAGCTCGCAGGGCGGCAAGTTCAACGCGCAGCAAGTTTATGCGAACAAAGTAATGGTCAACCACCACGGCGGGGTGATCAAGGTGGGTGAATTCGTTTATGGCTATTCGGACGGGAAAGGATGGACCTGCCAGAACTTCAAGACTGGCGAGGCTAAATGGCAGGAGAAACAGAAACTCGGGAAGGGTTGCCTGCTGTATGCGGACGCCCATTTCTATTTACGCCAGGAAGACGGTCACGGGCCCGTGGCGCTGATTGAAGCGACCCCCGAGGGTTTCAAAGAGCATGGGCGGTTTGACCAGCCCAATCGGAGCGACGCGAACAGTTGGCCACACCCGGTTATCGCCAACGGCAAGCTCTACCTGCGCGACCAGGACGTGTTGTTGTGCTACGACGTTAAGGCGAAGTGAGCTGCTTCGCGCATCGTATGCACCCTGCCGCCGCTCACGGTGCAAGTCTGAGCCGGTAGAATCGTTGCGAGAAGTTGGTGGCTTGCGGGTCGTCAAACTGCCACAGGCCATTGGTGCCGACCGTGTTCGTGGCAATAGACAGCCAGTTAGCAGGCGGGTTCAAATCGGTTGTCGATTCCAGAATGTAGGTATAGCTGGGCGCGCCGGCGAGGTTCAGATCGAAGCTGCCGCCCGGACTGGTGGTTGCCCCAATGATACTCGGCGTGGGATTGACGGGCACCTCGATGGAGATAATGACGGTCTGGTAATTGGTGCCGCCCCACCCGTCGCTGATGGTGCAGGTGAATTGGTCGGGAACATCGTTGGTGTCGAAATAAACCAGGGCGCCGGCGCTGTTCGTAAGGGTCACGCCGTTGGTGCTGACGCTGACCCCCATCAACGAAACGAGGTCACCATCCTCATCCGCCCAGTTGGTTACCAGATCAGCGATCGAGATGCTGAGGGAGTTGCCGGCTAGCCGAGTGTAAAACGCGCCGGCGGCAGCAGGCGGATGGTTGGTGACGATTTGTTCGAGCGCGCTGGTCGCAGGCAAATCGTTTCCGTCTCCCGAATAAACGGCGGCGATCAGATTCGTGCCGCGCGGCAGCAAGACTGCGTTCGAGCTGGTAGCTTGTCCGGCGATTAGCGGTTCGATATCGAACGCTATGCCGTTCGTCTGAAATTGGATCGTGCCGGTGGCGCTGGCCGGAGCTACGGTGACGGAAAAGTTCAAATCGGCCTTGTACCCGGATGGGTCGGCGGAGGAAGTGAACCCCACGCTCGTGGGATTCAGGTTCACCGTCAACGTGGCGACGAGGCTGGTGGTCGAGCCCCCCGACGCCGTCGCCACCACCGAATAATTTCCCGCCGCAGCCGGGGTAATATTGGAAAGGGTTAGGGAGCTGTTGTTTCCACTGACCAGAGCGACGCCGTTCGACCACCACTGAAAAGCCACCGGAGTGCAGGCGGTGGCACCCACGCTGAACGTCGCGGTCGTGCCGACCAGATTGGTCAGGCTTTGGGGCTGGGCCACAATCTGTGGCGGGGTTTGGTCGGCCACTACCACGGCGTTGGTCGAGTAAGCCGCGTTGCTCGAAACATCCTCGACCGTAATGACCACCAGGTTGGTCCCGAGAGGCAAGCGAGCATTATTGGTCGGGCTTTGCGACATCCTTAGTACGCCGGACAAATCCGTAGCGAGAATATAATTGGTCGTGGTCACGTTGGGCATCGCCGCGCTGCAATTGGTGTCCACCGCGACAACCAGGTTGGTAAAGCTCCAGACAATGGTCGGCGGGGTCGTGTCGCGCACGATAACCGAGCGGGTTGCGCTGCCCGTGTTGCCGTTGCCGTCACTGGCGGTGTAAGTGAGGGTGTTGGTTCCGACGGCACTGGTATTGACAATTCCGTTCGGGGAAACCGGAACCACGCCCATGCACAGGTCGCTGGCTGTAGCGCCAGGGTCGGTGAACGCGCTGCCCAACTCCGTGTAAACCGGATTGCCGCCATTGAGCGTGATGACCGGCGCCAGGGTATCGTGGACGATGAGCAAGGCGTTGGTGGTCAGGCTGCCGTACAAGTTGGTGAGGACGAACGTGACCGTATGGTCTGGCCCATGGACATTGGCTAGCGAGAGGCTGGTGCTGGTCGCGCCGGCAATCGGGGTACCGTCGACAGTCCATTGAAAGCTCAACGGCGCCGTGCCGGAGGCACTGACGGCAAAGGTGGCATTGCTCCCACACTCGATGACCTGATTTGTGAGTGAACCGGTAATCGTCGGCGGAAAAACCACCGTCAAAGTGGCGACGAGGCTGGTGGCCGAACCGCCCGCAGCCGTCGCTACCACCGAATAATTTCCCGCGGAGGTGGGAGCGATATTGGAAAGGGTCAACGTGCTGTTGGTTCCGCTGACCAGAGCGACGCTGTTAGACCACCACTGAAAGGCCACCGGGGTGCAGGCGGCGGCACCGACGCTCCAAGTCGCGGACGTGCCGACCAGGTTGGTCAGGCTTTGGGGCTGGGCCAAAATCTGCGGCGGGGTTTGGTCGGCCACTACCACAGCATTGATCGAGTAAGTCGCATTGCTCGAAGCATCCCTGACGGTGAGGACCACCAAGTTGGTCCCCAGCGCCAATGAAGCGTTGTTGGTCGGGCTTTGTGAAATCGCCAGCGTGCCCGACAAATCCGTAGCGAGGATAAAGTTGGTGGTCGTCACGTCCGGCATCGCCGCGGTGCAATTGGTGCCCGCCGCCACGACCAGGTTGGTAAAGCTCCAGCCAATGGTCGGCGGCGTCGTGTCGCGCACAATGACCGAGCGGGTGGCAACGCTGGTGTTGCCGTTGCCGTCACTGGCGGTGTAAGTGAGGGTATTGGTTCCGACGGCATTGGTATTGACGATTCCGTTCGGGGAAACCGGAACCGCGCCGGCGCACAAGTCACTAGCCGCCGCTCCAGGGTCGGTGAAAGCGCTACCCAACTCCACGTAGATGGGGTTGCCGCCGTCGAGCGTGATGACCGGCGCGAGCGTATCACGAACTGTGAGCAAGGCGTTGCTGGCCAGGGTGGCGTAAGGGTTGGTGACGACGAGCGTGATGGTATGGTTGGGCAGGTGAACATTGGCCAGCGAGAGGCTGGTGTCGGTCGCGCCGGCGATGGGGCTCCCATCCAAACTCCATTGAAAACTCAGCGGCGCCGTGCCGGAGGCGCTGACGGCAAAAGTGGAGTTGCTCCCGCACTCGATGGCTTGGTTTGTGAACAAGCCAGTGATCGCTGGCGCGAACACCACCGTCAGCGTTGCGACGAGGCTGGTAGTCGAGCCGCCCGCTGCGGTCGCCACTACCGAGTAGTTTCCCGCAGCGGTGGGACTGATATTGGAAAGGCTCAAGGTACTGTTGGTTCCGGCGGTCAGCGCGACGCTGTTCGACCACCACTGGAAGGATAGCGGGGTACAGGCGTTGGCGCCTACGCTGAACGTCGCCGTTGTGCCGGCCAGGTTCGTCACGCTTCGCGGCTGGGCAACAATCTGCGGCGGGGTTTGGTCTGCCACCAAAATGGTGTTGGTCGAGTACGCCGCGTTGCTCGAAGCATCCTTGACGGTGATCACCACCAGGTTGGTTCCCAGCGCCAACGAAGCGTTATTGGTCGGGCTTTGCGAAATCGTGAGTGCGCCCGCCAAATCCGTGGCGAGAATATAATTGGTCGTGGTCACGTCAGGCATCGCTGCGGTGCAATTGGTGCCCGCCGCCAGAACGAGGTTGGTAAAGCTCCAGACAATGGCCGGCGGGGTCGTGTCGCGCACGATAACCGAGCGTGTGGCTGAGTTGGTATTGCCGTTGCCGTCACTGGCGGTGTAGGTGAGGGTGTTGGTCCCGACGGCGTTGGGATTTACGACTCCGCTTGTGGAAACGGGAACCACGCCCATGCACAGGTCGCTGGCCGTCGCCCCAGGGTCAGTGAACGTGCTCCCCAGTTCGACGTAAATCGGGTCGCTGCCGTTGAGCGTGATGACCGGCGCAAGTGTATCGTGGACGGCCAATAGGACGTTGCTGCTGACGCTGCCGTAAAGATTGGCGACGACGAACGTGACCGTGTGGTTGGGCAAATGAACATTGGCCAGTGAGAGGCTGGTGCCGGTTGCGCCCGGAATGGGACTGCCGTCCAGACTCCATTGAAAACTTAACGGCAGCGTGCCCGAGGCGCTGACAAGTAAAGCGGCGTTGCTGCCGCACTGAATGGCCAGGTTTGTGAGTGAGCCGGTGATCGTCGGCGGGAACACGACAGTCAGTGTGGCCACGCTGCTGGTAGCGGCGCCAAACCCATTGGTGACAAGCAAGCTGTAGTTCCCGCCGGCGCTCGCCCCGATGTTGGAAAGCGTCAGGCTGGCGGTGGTCGCGCCGGAGATGCCCGTGCCGTTAGCCAGGTTCGTTCCGTTTTTGCGCCATTGATAAACCAGCGGGGATGAGCCGCTAACCACCGCGCTGAAAAGGGCGTTGCTGCCGGATAAGATCGTCAGGCTGGCCGGCTGCGCAGAAAATACCGGTGGCAAACCGACGACCAAAACCGCGACGCTGCTCGTCACGGAGCCAAAACTGTTGGCCGCCACCAAGCTGTAATTGCCCGCATTGTTGGTCGTTGCCGAGGCGATCGACAAAACGTTGCTGGTGCTCCCCGAGAGATTGCCACCCGCACTCAGAGGGGCGCCGTTGAAGAGCCATTGATAGGTCAATGGCTGCTGACCATCGACAGTGGCGCTGAGGGCGACGTTAGCGCCATTGGTCACGGTCTGGCCGGCGGGTTGACTGGCGAAATACGGCAGGGTCGGGGGTGACAGAGCATTAATGAGGCTGGTCCCGTTCGGCGTACCAAGACCGGTGGCCAGGTCATAGCCGGGGACTGCGTTGAAAAGTCCCGGAGTGTTGCTGCCGATGTTATTGCCGGTGGTGATGTCGTGAAAACAGGAGCTGTAATTCGCGCCGGCGGCGATGGAGTAGAGCGCAGGATTCAAAAAGCCGACCGTCGTTCCGCCGCTGGCTAGCGACTGCTGGTTAACGAGGGCGCAAAACCCCGCCCAGAGCGGCGCGGCGCAACTGGTGCCGCCGAAGGCGCCCGAACTGCCGTTGTTATAGACCACGTAAACCGCGTCGGCCGTCAACGAGACGTCCGGCACATTGCGATTGATGGTTGAACCGTTGTTGGCTGCCATGCTGACGTTCGTCTGCCAATAAGGGATGGGATAGTTGGGGCTTACGCCGCCGCCGGACCCCGTGTTCCCGCCCCAGTTCCAGGCGGTTTCCGAACTCCAGGACGCACCAGCGCCGTTCATGGTCAGGCTGGTTCCGCCGACACTGGTAACGTAAATGCTGTCCACCGGAATGGGACCTGTGGAAGAGCTCAACGCCTGACCACCCGTGTATGCATCGGAATCGCCCGAAGCCTGAAAGAAGGTCTGACCTTGCGAGGCCATTTGTTTCAACTGAGAATCGAGCGTGGTACCAGCGGAACGCCGAATCCAGTTGTGAGTCGGGCCGACCGACCAGGCCCAGGAACAACTCACCTGCTTGGCCAGGTTGTCGGTGGCGATCCGGGCAAACACATCGTACGGAGAGCTGCCTTCGTAAACGATTAGTTTCGACAAACCAGGGGCCATGGCGATCATCAACTCGATATCCAGGGACACTTCCGCCACGGCATTAGCCAAGCCGCTATAGCCCGGAGTTCCGGAAACGTTGTCCAGCAATACATTTTGCAGCGGCACGCTGGGATAGCCACTTTGCGCCTCGTAGTTGGCAATGTCGCTCGGGTAATAACCGTCAAACTCCGCCACCGCTGCCGTCTGTCCGGTCCCGGTCAAATTTGCTCCTGACGCGTAGGCATTACGAAAGTCGCTCCCCTGGTAGGCTCCACCCGGCCCCGAGCCGTTGTAGTTCAGTGGAGTAGTGGTTGAAGATGCGACGTTGCGCAGAAGTGGTTTGGGAGGACCGTAGTCGGTCAACCCCCACATATCCGCCACCCGCAGATTTGCCGGCACCGAAGGCTCCGTGTCCGGTGCGAAAAAATCCCGACCTCCGGTTGGATGTCTGTAGGTGCGCAGTGTGACCTGAAACGCCCGTTCCACGCTCGACACACTCCCGACCACGTCCAGCACCACGCGGTTCGGATGGGTGCCGACCACCCTCAGCCCGTTCGCCTCCGCGAACCTGATGACCGCTTGATAATCCTGTTCCGTCGGGCCAAAACGTGCCGCGAATTCCGTTGGCGTAAGGAACTTATGAAAATTAGTTCTGGACAGCTCATAAAGCTGGCCGAGCAGTTCATCCAGTTCGGCCTCATTCCGCAGCGGCAAACCAATCGCGAGATAAACCTGGTTGGTCGCGGGCAACCGGCCTTTCGGCGCGAGTTGGTACGCTACCGTGGGCACATGGCCAGAGAGAGTGATTCGGCTGGTTTCCGCGCCAAATCCGGCAAGCGCCGCAGTCAACACCAGGGCAGTTACCCCGCGGTTTGTCCAACTGATAGGCGTTATCATCCAAGCCTTTACCCACGGAAGTTCACGAACTCCGGAGCATCAGAGCAAGCGGCGAGCGACCTCTCCACCCCGCAACCGCCAAGTGTCACACTGAGACTTGTCATTGTTTGAATCGCCGGTTTGAGAGCATGAAAAATGCCAATCGTCCCGTCGCCGCAAGACAGTTGGGAAACCAGTTGGACTGCTCAGGCCGGAAAGCGACTGCTGTGAGCTGGGGTAGATTGGATTTACATTACTAATATTTAACTCAACTGGACGTCTTCTATTCGTTGCGCAAGGCGTCCAATAGAGGTCCGCGCAGGGCCGCGCAGGCCGCCAGCCAGCTCCATAACATTCCGCCCAGCGCCAGGCCGGCCAGTGTCAGCGCCAGCCCGCCCGCCGGCAAATCTGCGCCTGGGGAAAGCAGGGACGGCCACAACGCCAAGGCTGCGGCCGTGAGCCCGATCGCCAACCCCAGACAAATCAGCAGCCAATGCTCGCTGACCACGAGCCGTTGCAACGCCGGCCTGCGGAACCCAATTGCTTGCAGCAGTGCCAGTTCTCCTCGCCGCTCCAGAACGTTTCTCAACACCACGATCCCCAGCCCAAAGCTGCCGAGAACTAGACCTAATCCGCCGAGCGCCTGAAAAATTGCCAGGTAGGTATTTTCCACTTCCAGAAAATCAGCCAGCCGTCGCCAGGCCGGAACGACCTCCAACCCCCGATCCTGCAACCCGCGCGACAAGGCGTCGGCGACTTGAGGCGCGCGCGCTTTCGGAGCGTCCACCAGGAACACGCGATACCCGCCCGTATCGGGGAAATGATCAATGAACTCCTGCTCCGAGATCAAGAGGCTGCCTTGCAGGATGGAACTTGCCACCACTCCGACCAACCGAATGGTGAACGTCCTCCCGCGCTCGTCGGTGTACGGCAGCGTGTCGCCTAGCTCTTTACCCAAAGCCCATTTTACTGTCTGCTCATCGCCAATCGCCGGCACTGCGCCGTCAGAGGTCTGTTGGTTCAGCAACTCCCAGTTGCCGCCCGGGCTGACGAAAGTGAATGCCTTGCGCCGCTCCAGTTCCTCCGGCCGCAAACCCAGTAAACGGGGCTGCACGGCCCGGTTCAGGTTGAGGCAACTCGCATCATCTCCTTCCCGGACTCGGAGAGCCACCACACTCACTCCCTTCATCGTATCGCCCGGCACGCCGAACAACTCGCGGCCGGCGGGACTGTTCAAATCGTCATAAACCGGCAGTGCCGAGCGCGCATACAGGGCAAAGCCTCCAGTGCCAGAACGTCGCTCCCAGGCCTCCTGCCGCGGGTCCTGGCGAAAGGCGTTAACGGCCACTACCAGAAATACGCCGCTGGCCAGCACGCTAATAGTGGTCAGGCTCCGTCCCGGGCGCCGGGCGACGTTCCGCCTCCCCATCGCTCCGAGGCTGCGCGCTAGCTTTGTCGTGCGGGTCATGCGCGCGAGCAGCCACTGACTCAAGCCAATGCCCGCCAGCAACACCAGGGTGCCGGCGGTGAAGAACACTTCAGGATTCGTGCCGCGGCCAGCGGAAACCAATGTAGCTATCGCACCGAGCAACGTTGACGTGCCGAGCCAGAAACCCCAACCGCGTGCAAGGCGGCCTGCAGGCCGGAGTATCCTGGTCCCACCGCTCAGCAATTCGGCGGGCGCGCGCCTGGTCTGGCCGCGCTGGGCCAGCCACATCGCCGATACAGCGGCGCCGAAACTCAGCCCGGCGCCGAGCAACAGCGTGGCCGGCTCCGCGTGATACCGGAACGCCGACACACCGGCTGCTTTCTGCCACACGGTTGATAGACCGTACAAGGTCAACTTGGTATAGATTACTCCGGCGGCCACGCCGATCAGGGTTCCCGCGATCGCGAGCAAGCAGCCTTCCAACATCAGGATGAGTTGCACTCTCCGTGGGCGGAACCCGAGAGCGCGCAGCAACCCGGCTTCCTCGCGTCGTTGTTCGAGATTAAACACATAGAGCATCGATGTCAGCAGCAGCGCCGCGACGATGAGGAAGAGGCTGAAGCAGATGAACAGGCCTCCGAAATCGAGCGATTGGCTGCTTGCCTGCAGCGCTTGCCCGCGGACCGGCGTGAAAAACAGGCCCAACGCGGCGGGGTCAAGCATTGTTCTGAGTCCCGCTTCGACCGGCATCCCCGCCGGATACCGCACGGCGGTTAAATTGCCGAACCGGTTCGACCACAAACCTTGGCCCGCGCTGAGCGTGACGAATGCCTTTGGAGTGCCCCGATATTTATTCCAATAATCCTCGTCTTTGGGCCGGATGCGCCCGGTGTCGATTGGGGTGCCCGGCTCCCACTCGCGGCAGTTGCTCACATCCGCCAACCCGGGGAATTCGGGCATCCAAGAGGGGTCGGCTTCCAGCGGCACGATTTCACTTACCCGGAACCGGGCGGTCTGCTCCGTCAACTCCCGGCGCTCGCCGATGACGAAATAACGCAGCGTTACTTCATCGCCCACTTTCGCGCCGAGGTCCTCCGCCAGCCAGGAGTTGATCCTGATCTCGTCATCGCGCGACGCACGGCCGACCGCCGTGACAAAGGAATAGGGCGCGGTGCGGTCGCCGAGCCGGAATTCATTCACAAAGTAGGTCAACACGCCAATGGCGTTCGACGAGAGTGCCAGCGCACTCGAGGCGACCGCGGGATCGAGGAATATTCGGGCAGTGCGCAGCTCAATTTGCCTGCTCACGGGCAGGTTACGCAGTTCCAGCCCCGCATCCGCCAAAGTCCAGCTCGCGCTCAGGGCCGTGTTGGCGTTCGTCCCGGCGCTGGTCAACAGGAGGTTAACCTGGCCGGGGTGTTTGACCTGCTCCTGAAAGGCGGCCAGGGGCACAAACACCGACAACGGTGGCACCTGGTTGGCCTGCAAGCTGAACCGGCCAAAGTCAGTGTCGCCCGCAATCGCCCGCACGCGTCCGCGGAGTGCGACCGAAACATCGCTGCGGCCCGACAACGGCGCGTCCCTCGAGATCAGTGAAGGCTGCTCGACTCGCAGGATGACGGTGTCGTCGACCTTCACCCCGAGCTCCCTGGCAAGCCTGCCGTTGAGAACGATTTCGTCGTTGGCGGCGTGGCCCAGGAGATCGCTGGCTGCGCCGAGCTTCCAGAATCGGTCGTCCACGCCGAGGACTTGCACGTCGTTGGCGCGCGCACGGCCGTCCGGGAGCGCGGCCGAACCTCGCAGCGTCAGCACGGGCGCCACTGTACACTTAAGGTCCTTTTGCAGGTCTTCAGCTAGCGCGGCGCGGAAAAAGCGGTCCTGGGTCATCAGCGCCACTTCCGTTCTCCCCAGCCGCGCTTGCGCCATCTGCTCGAGCGTGTAGCGCTCCGAGTTCCCGACGACCAACGAGCCGGTGAGAATTGCGCAGGTGACACAGGTGCCCGCAAGTACGCCGAGGTGCGTCCGCCAGTAGAAGCGCAGACTTCGGCAGACGAGGGTACCTATTGTCATTTTCAGCCCGGGGAGCCAGCTGAGGCGGGTTGCGCACGCAGAATTCCCTCGCACAGCTCCAGCACTTTCGGCAGGCGAGCGGCGAGTTCGAGCGAGTGGGTCACGAGGACCAGCGCAACCCCTTCCTTCTGGTTGAGCTCAGCCAACAACCCGACCAGGTTCAGGGCCGCGGCGTGGTCGAGCGAGCCGGTCGGTTCGTCCGCCAGCAGCAGTTTGGGCCGGTTGATCAAGGCGCGAACGACCGCCACGCGCTGACGTTCGCCGCCCGAGAGCTGGCCTGGACGGTGGGAGAGCCGTTGTCTTAGCCCGACCCAATCGAGCAAGTGTTCGGCACGCTCGAGGGTAGCGGCGGTGTTTAATTCCGCAGGCGCCGTAAGGGTGGGAACGAGCACGTTCTCGAGGACCGTGCATTGCGGCAGCAGGTGGTGCAACTGAAAGATGAAGCCGATGCTGCGGTTGCGGACCGTAGCCATTTCGAGTTCGTTTAGACTGCCCAGCTCGCGGCCGTCCAGCCGCACCTGACCCGCGCTCGGATGGTCCAGGGCGCCCATAATGTTCAGCAGTGTGCTTTTTCCAGAGCCGGAGGGCCCTATGATGGCCACCGCCTCGCCGGCGGCGAGCTGCAGGTCAACGTCTTTGAGAACCGCCACCGGCGGGCCTCCGTCCGGCGACGCATAGGTCTTGGATACGCGGTTCAGCTCAAGCAGCATGGACGGCCTTGCGTAATACAGATTCGGTTTTCTCCGTCATCGCTTCCACCGTGAATTGCTGAGCCCCGTTTCGGCCGGCTTCGCCGAGCCGGCTGGCTTTGGCCGGGTCGAGCAACAATTGCTCGAGCGCTTCAGCGAGAGCGGTGGGATTGTTCGGTTCGCACAGAAGACCGCCGCCCGTGCGCGCCAGCAGCTCCGGAAAAGCGGCGTGGCGCGGCTGGACGACCGGCACGCCCGCAGCCCAGGCCTCCAACAGGTAGAGCCCGAAGGCTTCACCGTACGTGGCGGGAACGGAAAACACCGTCGCCTGGCGCAGGAATTCAAGTTTCCGTTCCCGGTCAAGATTAGGCAGGAATTCCACTTCATGCGAGAATCGGGACACGCGGCGTTTCATGGAGTCAGCGAAGCGGCCATCGTTCCCGGCCATCGCTCCAGCAACTCGCAACCGCAATCCCGGTACGCGGTTCCATTCTTTAAGTTTCAGGAATGCTTCTACCAGCGTGTCCAGGCCTTTGGCAGGATGGATTCGGGCCAAGTAGGCAAGCACCGGCGGCTTCGGGGGAGCTGGAGCTGGTTTAAAGTCGCTGACCGTGATGCCGGGATAGACCACAGAGACCTTTAAGGGCGGTAATCCCAACCGACCCCGCATGGAGTCGGCGAAATACTCACTAACAGCGATGAAGTGGTCCATCTCGGCGCAACGTTTCGATAGCAGGTCCCACGATTGTCCGCGATAAGGCTCGGGCAAAGCGTCCAGGAACGAGTCTTCGCCCTGCAGGGAGCAGACAATGGGGACCTTGAATTCTTCTTTCAGGCGGCGCGTCAAGCCGCCAAGCAGCGAGTTGGACATGCAAATCACATCAGGCGGGCGCTGGCGGCGCAGCCACGCCAGGAGGCGCTCGAATTCCTGGGCCTGGCGGTCGGGTTCGCTTTGCAGCATCGCAATGGTGGCTTCGCCGAGTTGCCGAGCGGTGGTCATGGTGGCGAGGTTGGCCGCCATGTGCAGCAGCGCTGACGAGCTTAAAATCCGGTTCAGCCATTCAGGTATATGCCGGAATGCCGGAAGCTTTTGTTCGAGAAACATGCTGATGCCGCCAAGGAAAATGGGCGCGTCTTCATTCTCGGGCGGCTCGTCAGTCACCAGGGGAAGATAAAGCGGGACCATTAAGACCTCGTGACCTTTAGCCCGCAAGCCGTGCACGAGGGAATTGTCACGCAGACAACTGCCGCAATAGAAATTACCGGTCCCGGGAGTCAATTGAAGGATGCGCATGAGCTCAGCGGCCTTTCTTGGGGCCGAAAGCGTAGACCGCTCCGTCCTCGGAGCCGATCACCACCAGGCCCTTGCTCAGCGCCGGTGAGGCGATGATTGGTTTGCCGATTTCGTATGACCAAAGCTGCTTGCCCGAGGCGAGGTCCACCACGTACAGCCGCCCGTCCGACGATCCGAACACGACTTTTGGGCCGGAAATCACGGGCGAACTATCCACATCCCCGTTTGTGGCAAAGGTCCAAAGCTCCTTGCCGTCCGCGCGGGCCAGGCAATAAACGCGCCGGCTCCGGCTCCCGATGACCAATACGTTATCGCCCAGCGCGGGAGAGGAAAAGAATGGCGCGTTGCGTTCTTTCGAGCGCCACAAGACGGAGCCGCCAACGATATCGGCGCAGAGCACCTGGTTGCCGTAGTGGCCGACGAACGCATTCGTGCCGCTCACCGCAGGCGAGCCGGGAATATACTCGCCTGCCTCCACCGAATTCAGCTCCTTGCCCGTAGCACAATCCACAACATGGAGACTGCCGTCGCAACCTCCGAAGATGGCCTTGCCGTCGGATACGGCGGGAGTGCCGTTGATGTAGTTCGAGGTCTCGAAAGTCCAGACTGCTTTGCCGGTCGATGCGTTCACGCAGTGGACGAGATTATCGTAACTGCCGACCAGGATTCGCGGAGAGGGCTGGCCGTTGAGGCGAAACCAGTTGGCGCCGCCGAGAATCTTCCCGTCCGTCTTGTACTTCCATTTCAAACTGCCCTTCGCCGCATCGAGCGCATACAGATACCCGTCCGCGGAGCCGATATAAACGATGCCTTCCAGCACGAGTGGCGTAGCCTCGACCGCATCCCCGGTTTTGAACGACCACAATTTCTTGCCGATACGCACGTCCAGCGCGTACACATTGCCGTCATCCGACCCGACAAACACGCGTTCGCCGTAGATCACGGCGGAGGATTTGACCGATCCACCTGTCTTGAAACTCCAGGCCAGCTCCAGCGGTTCTGCCAGCCCGGCCGGTGCGACGCCTGCAAGCGCCTGGCCGCCGTGAAACATCGGCCAATCCGCCGTGTCTCGACCGAAGCTGGTTTGGCACACGATTAAAGCGCCAGCCAATGTGAGGATGGGGTTGGCAAAGCGGCGCATGATGCTTCCAATGAACCACAACCCGTTGAGTCGCACAAGGACCTGGGTTCGCTCACTCAGTAATCTTTGCCCAACGCAAGGCCTTCATCTCGAAACGCGGCAAGGAGCCGAGCGGGAGCAGGTGGACCGGCACGCGCAGGTTCAGCGCGGTCTGGAACGACTGCTCGAGACGGCGCTTCACAGACGCCGGGTCGGGACATTCCGCGCTGGTTTCCACCTCGACTGAAAGCTCAGCCAGGGCCCCGCGACAATCGAGCTCGACGCGGTACTCGGTGACTTCCGGATGAGCACGAACGAGCTCTTCCACCAGGCTGGGATAGACGTTGACGCCCCGGACTACGACCATGTCATCGCTGCGGCCCAGAATTCCGCCCTCCAATGCGAGCTCGTAGCGGCCGCAAGCGCAGAGCGAGCGCTGGCGAGGTTTGACCAGGTCACCGGTGCGGTAGCGCAGGAGTGGTGAGCCGACGCGATCGAGGGTCGTGAGGAGCAGCTCGCCGGTCCCTCCCGGCGACACGGCCGTGCTGGTCTGGGGCTCGATGACCTCCGGCAGGTAGGCAGATTCCAGCACGTGCAAAACACCCGGCTGTGCGGGGCATTGGTAGGTGACCGGCCCGACCTCGGTCATACCGTGGTGGTCGAAAACGGTTGCGCCCTGCCAGAGCCTCTCAATACGGGCGCGCGTCGCCGGAACGCTGCCGCCCGCCTCGCCGGCAACAATCACCAGGCGGAGCCGGCTGCCGGTTAGCGAGACGTCTTTCTCGCGAGCTACTTCGCCCAGGTGCTGGGCATAAGTCGGCGTGCAGGCGAGCACAGTGATCTTGTTATCGAGAATCGCCTGCAGGCGCGCCAGGCTCGTCATGGACCCGCCGGGAAAACAAAAATAGCCCAACCGATGAACTGCTTCGAGGGCGGACCAGAACCCAAGAAACGGCCCAAAGGAGAAAGCGAAAAGAAACCGGTCGCGCCGGGTCACCCCCGCAGCGCCCAGAATCTGCACCCAATTCTCGACGATATGATTCCAACTCTCCGGGGTATCCAACCATCGGAGCGGCACGGTGGTGGTGCCACTGGTTTGGTGGCAGCGAATGTAGGTCTCCAGTGGAAACGTGAGGTTCGTGCCGTAGGGCGGATTGGCCAGCCGGTCCTTGACAATGTCATGGCGGGTGGTGGTGGGGACGGCGCGCGAATAGTCCTCGATAGTCCGGAACGACAAGCCGGAACCGCAGCCGGCCAATTTCCGATCGTAAAAAGGATTGGCTGGGATAATGGCGGCGAAAAGAGAGCGGAGCTTGCGGAGTTGCAACCGCTCAACACGGGCACGATCCGGGAATTTGCCGACCCGCGGGGCGTCAGATTCAGAGGCGAGGTCTTGGGCGTTCAGCTGCACCAGGTTTCTACCGTTGGACGTTCGCCCTAGAGCGGCTGGCCAGCTATGTCTCCGCGCACGGGTTCGACAGGACGCTCAACAACCGGCTTGGCTGCCGGCGCGGCGGGTGCCGGCTTGTAGAGTGTCACTAGGCATCCGCCCGCAGCCGCCAGGACAATCCCTAGCACAAAGGGCAGCGGCAGTTTTTGCCAACCCCCGGCCGGAGGATGAAGGATCAGCGCATAGAGAGCGTTGATGATCGGCGCTCCGGCGAAGATAATGGACATCACCACCGCCGGCGTCCCTTTGGCGCCGAAGGCCAGAAGCACGCTAAAGGCTCCGGCGGCACCGACAATGCCTGCCAACAGCGACCAGCCGACTCCGGGCGCGGTAAAACTCCACGAGGCACCTTTGAGAACCAGGATAGCCAGGGGCGCCAACACCGCGGTGAGAAAGTACGCCAGGCCGACGAAGAGGAAGGCTTTGTAGCGGCCATGCACCGGATCGTTCATTCCCATTTGGCCGCTGTGAAGGAACGCGCCGTAAAGTCCCCAGCAACCGACTGTCAACAGTGAAAACAACAACCAGGTGTAGCCGTGAGAGTTCGAACTGGTGATTTCGTTCATAAGAGGAGTGTGGAATGCCTGAATCAGGCGTTATTGGAACGATGCGAGGCGCGTGATGCGTGATGCGTGATGCGTGACCCGGCGCGGTGTCGCATCATCGCAGCGGGTGCGTCTGCCGGCGCCCGCCAGGCTCGGCGCAAAGGGTGTTTCGCGACGGGGCGGTATGCAGACAATGAGCTTTCGGATGGCGGTGATCCTTCAGCAAGTAATCCCGGCGGCGCGATTTGAATTTTCTGCGCGAGCGCCGGCGGGAGAGTAACCGCTTTCATGGACTTATCCTTACGGCGCGCAACGCAAACGGCGGTGAGCCTTCCGCGCGCGACCGGTTGCAGCGCCCTCCCATTCAGCAGATAAAACCGGAACTGGTAGGTCAGGCTGCGCGTGCCCCTTTTTTCGACCAGCAGATGGACGAGCACTTCGTCTTCAAACCGGAGAGGCGCCATGTAGTCGCACTCCGCGTGGACTCGCGGAAGGCCCACCGCCAGTCCCTTCCGGGACAAGGCCACCGAGTAACCCAGTGAACGGAAAAAGGCGCCTTCGGCGGTCTCCATGAACCGAAAGAAATTCGAAAAATGCATGATGCCTGCCATGTCGGTCTCCGAAAACTCGACTCGCCGCGTTACCTTGAATTCGTAAGGCATAGGCAATCAGGCGCAAGAAACCGCGGCCGCCTCTCGCGGCAACGGCACACCGTAGGGCAACGGGTCGGGAACTTGGGCGGTTTCCGCGACGGCGGCATAGAGCCTGGAAAAATCCTTGTTCACGTCTCCGGACAGGCAATCGGTGATGTCGCCGACAAGCTCGGGATATTTGTTGGTAAGGGCGCGGAAGCTAAAGCCCCGGTCGTAAAATGCGTAAACGAGCTTGCGCATGTTCTCCAGCCCTTCGCGCATGACACGGCCATACTCGGCGAAACGCTCGGCGGAAAAGTCACGCGCGTCGAACGCGGCGCGAATCATGTCGGCCGCGAGCGCGCCGCTCTTGAGAGCGAGCATCACTCCGGAAGAGAACACCGGGTCCAGGAATCCGAAGGAATCGCCCGCCAACAGCAAGCCGTCGGCGGCGCAATACCGGGAGCGCCATGAGAACTCGCTGGTAAGATAGTAGAGGCCGGTCTGGGCGCCGGCAGCAAGGTGCTGCTTAATCCAGGCGTTCTGCTCGATTTCCCGCTGAAAAATATCTTTGGGTTCGCGCACACCGTCTCGGGTCAGGTACTTCCCTTCGGCAACGACGCCGACGCTGATCATGTCGCGGTGCTGCGGAATGTACCAGAACCAGCCTTTCTCCGGCACGTAAGCGACGGTGGTGGCTCCGGCGTCCAGACCAGGATCGCGCTGCGCGCCGCGATAATACGTCCAGACGGCCACTTTGTTGAGTTTGGGCTCGCGCACGCGCCAATTGAGGCGCGTCGGAGCAAACGCTTCGCGTCCGGAGCAGTCGAGCGTCATGGGCGCGCGAAATTCCAGCGTTGACCCGGAACGGGCTTGTGCCCGGACGCCGAGAGTGCGACCGTCCTCCTGGAGCAGCTCCTTGACGGTCATTTCCTCCAGAACCTCGGCCCCTTTGGCGCGGGCGTTTTGCATCAGCATCAGGTCGAACTCCGAGCGCAGCACTTGCCAAGTCTGCGCTACCCCGGGCTCGTAGCGAGTCGAGAAATAGAACGGTTGCGAGGCCTTGCCGGAAGGAGAAACAAACTGAACGCTGTATTTCTTAACGAACTCCGACTGGCGCATCTTGTCGAGCAGACCCAACCGTTTGAGCGGATGACATGTAAAAGGGAGCAGTGACTCACCGATGTGATAGCGCGGGAACTTTTCACGTTCGAGCACGACCACGCGCAGGCCCTGCTCGGCGAGCAATGCCGCCGCCGCGGAGCCCGCCGGGCCCGCGCCAATCACTATAGTGTCGAAGGATGCAGGAAGAGTCATAAGGGTTGAGTATTGTCCACCGGGGCTAGCACCTCGAGCACGTCCGCCAGGAGACGGTGGGAACCATCCAACAGGATGTTGCGCCGCCCATAAAGCACACCGGGCTGTCGCAGCCGCAGCACGCGGGTCATGTGAGAATCCGCGTCCACTCGGAAGAATGCCTGAGGCCAGCTCAGGTGCGGGACAGCCTCGGTCTGAAGGATGTTGCCCAGTGGACGCTCTTCCTCGAGCACCCGCTGCCGGGCCGTAGCGGGGAGGTTGTCGAGGCAAATGCGAATCACTCCGTACTCGACGGGTCGCGCCTCCCCTGCGGGTTTGAGGATGACCTCGCGCAGATAGGCCCCTTCCTCGCGCTCGCGGCTCAGCACCGCGATGCACATGGGCTGACGATAGAAGCCCTCCAGGGTGGGAGTCATGTCGTGAGAATGCACCAAGAGCCGCCGGTAGGGCTCAGGAACATCCTGATCCAAGAGCCGAGCCATCGAAGGCAGGGGGAGGTTAAGCCGCGCGTAAAAGCGTTCCAGCAAAGCTCCCCACGAGGGCAGATGTTCGGTTTGTGGACTTGCCTTGGAAGCGGTGGCGAACATGGCAGAGAATTCCCTACAACGGCTACGTTGGTCTGCAGATGCGATTGGCGTGGCGGTCCATCAGGCGTAGCGGGCAGCGCGGTGTTCCGCAAGGAAGAACTCGTGCACCAGCCGGTCCACCTGGAGCAGCCCGTCCCGGGTCAAACGCAGCCAATCCCCCTCGACCACCAGCGCCCCCCAGGACTGCAGCCGGGCCAGCGGGTCAGCAAACCGGGCCAACACGTCCACGGCGAATTTGCGCTGGAAGTAGGCCCGGCTAATCCGCCCCAACTTGAATTGGAGAGCGAGTTCCCGGATCAGCCGTTCGTCGGCGGTCGGGGTCAGCGCGCGATAAATTGGCAACTTTCCGTGCTGCAGCATGGCCACGTACGGCTCAAAATCATGCTGGTTCTGAAAATGCACGCCACCGATGTGCGAAAAGGAGGCCACACCCAGGCCGATTAAGTCTGCGCCCCGCCACAGGCTGTCGCGGTAAACGAAATGCGTCCGCTCGGGATTTTTCACGGCGGTATAACCACTGGCGATGGTGTAACCGGCGCGTTCCAATTCCGCAAAAGCGTAATGAACCCATTCGCGTTTGGTTTGCCAATCCGCCACGGGAGCGACCAATTTCCCCTGGGCTTTCATTTCCTTATAGATGTCCGTGTTGTAGGGGACCTCCATTTGGTAAATGGTCACGCTGTCGGGCGAGAGCTCGATGGTCTGGCGCACACACTCCCGCCAGTTTTCTTCCGTCTCCTCCACCATGCCGGCGATCAAATCGATGTTGATCTGCGGAAACTCCAGTTCGCGGGCAAACTGGTAGGCGCGCCGGATTTCTCGCGAGCGGTGGGCCCGCCCGTTAATGTCGAGGATGTGGTCGTTGAAGTTCTCGACTCCGAGACTCAGACGGGTCACTCCGACCTCCCGGATCGTCTTGAGCTTGTGATCGGAAAGAGTGCCGGGCTCGCATTCGAAAGTGACCTCCTCCGCTTCGTCCCAGGGCAACAAAGCTTTCATTTCGCCGGTGAGATGCTGGAGCTGGGACTCCGACAGAAACGACGGCGTGCCACCGCCAAAATAAATGAATTGCGGTTTGCGCGCGCCGATGAACCGCTGCGCCGAGTAGAGCTGCAGTTCGCGAATCGCCAGATCCAGATAGGCTTTGATGGCAGTCGCGTCCTTGTCTGTGTAAACCCGGAAATAGCAAAAGTGGCAGCGCTTGCGGCAAAACGGAATATGCAGGTAGATGCCCAGTGGTGTTCCGGGCGCCGGCTCGCGGGCCAGGGCCGCCTGCGCCTCTCCAACCCGGTCGGGCCTCCAAAATGAGAACGGAGGGTAATTGGATACGAAATAATTGCCGACGGTGGTTTCTTGAGCCACCGGCTGGCTAACCGGCCGCGGTTGTGACGGCGCTATGGTCATGACAAAATCAGCAAACGCGGCCTCGCACGGCGCCCCGGACGGCCCGCCGCCGCTGGAATCCCTTTAGTATGAAGCAGATTCGGTGATTTGGCAAATCACAGTCGCTTAACCCAACGGTCCAGGTATGGTTGAGGAAAACACGAAACCAGGGGAGGAGGACGGCCACGTCCGCGCAAATCGCCCCGGCGGATAGGTTGGAAAAGAGATTAGAACCCGCGCAGGTCCGTACTGCGGCGGCGCGGCAAGCCGGGCGCGGGCGTTCGCTTGAGCACAAGGTATTCGATGCCAAGTTTCTCGCAATACTCGCGCTTGCCGCCTCGGTCGCCGTCCGCGTTGACGGCGTAGATGTGCGGCTTGAGCCGCCGGATTTCGGGGTCGGCGTCCAGCCAGCCCTCGCCGCTGGAAATCAGCGCCTCTTTCACATATTTGACTGAGCCCACGGCATAGCGCCGTTCCTCCTGGGAAAGCAGCGGATGGCCTTCGCCCTTAAGCAGGCGGATATTGGCATCGTGGCCGACAATCACATAGAGGTCGCCGTAGGCGCTGACCTCCTCGCAGAAACGCACGTGTCCGCTGTGAAACCAATCATAGCAACCGGTCGCCACCACTTTCTTGCGGCCGGGCGCGGAGGGCGTGGGCGGCGGCGCGGGGAAGCCCAGCATTCGGGACGCGGGCAACACGCGATACTCCAGGCCGTGCTGCCGGCAAAACGCCTGGCGCGCAGCGTTGGCCGGGCTTCTCTCATCCACCCACACTTCGAGCCGAAAACCGTCCAGCTTCGGCAGCGTGTTGACCTTCACGGAGGCAGCCAACGGGATGACGTGCGTGACATACCGCACAGCGTTCAACATGTAGAGCCGCTCAGCCAGCGGGAACTTCGGCGGTGTGCCGGTCAGACTCTGAAGGGCTTCATCCGGCCACAACAAAACCGTCAGCGAGCCGAGCTTCGACGCTTCATCGAGGAAGCGCAGATCCCGCGCGCGCAGGTCGTCAAAACCGCCGCTGACAACAACGGCCGCGCTCATGTCATGGGTTTGAAATGCGCACGTTCACCTTGAACGCGCCGGGCACGGGCTCGGTCGAAGCCACCATCAAGTAGCCGCCGCCACAGCCCGAATACATCGCGCCGGGATAGCGCCGCTGGTAAGCCTTGAGCAACCCCATCAAGTCGAGCTTGAGGAGCGGATGTCGGACCACGTGCGGCAACAAGGTTTCCCAGCACTTCATCGTCAGGTTGAAGGAGCCGCCCAGTCCTTTCACATCGCGGCGCCGGATAGCAGCAAAGCAGTCCCGGCCTGACTGGCCAAGGCGCGCGACCCACCTCGGGTCGAGATGCTTTTCGCCCAGCGGGCTGTAGCGCTCCGGCCGCGGCTCAATCGGCAGCAAGTGCAGCACCTTTTCCAGCCAACCCGCACTACGGGCGTCGTTGAGCGACTCGATATGTAATGGGAACACGCCGCCCTCGACATGGAAGTCGTAGTCGAGCCGGTTAATGCCGGGATAAATCAAACCGACCATGTCCTGCGAGCCACTTGGCTGGGGTTTGCCTTTGTTTTCGGCTTCATAAAGTTCGCGAACCAAATCGGCGAGCGGGCGGTTGGGTAATTTGCCGTTCCAGAGCTTCATCGCGACTGCCCGAGTGCCTCCTGCAAAACCGGAGCGGTCCATCGGACGGAAGTTCGGCTCGATTTGGACCACCACCATCGAACCCGGCAGCTTGGGGTTATGCCTCGACACGAAAGGCTGGTCGATCCAGCCGCCGGCTAGTTGCAGGCGATTCGGAATGGCGCCCAAAAGCCTGGTGATGGGATTGGAATGGTTCATTTCAGCCCCGGCCGAATTACTCGACGACACGTTTGCCTCGTTTCCGCTTCAAATGGTGTTGGTTCAGTCACTTGCAGTTCATTCCAGTCCGTTATCGAAAGGGGTGGGCGGCTTGCAGTCGAGTACTTTCTTAAATGAACCATCGAGGGCGCCGGCGCTCCCGGTAGTGGCAGCTCCTGAAAAAACCGTCTTGACACGTGATTTCATTGTGATATCATTTAGATAACACTGAGAAAGGAACATCGTTATGAACGCATCGACTTTGAATTCGAATCGTGAGCAGGCGGTCACCGTGCAGAACGGATGGCTCTGGCTGCCGATTGTCATACTGCTGGAGTTGGGCAGCATCGCCTTGTTCATCTACTCCATGGCCGCGGGCGACCGCGACGTCGGGCACCCTTTCTGGGGGCTGTTCATCGCCGGCCTGTTGGGGATGATCCTGGCGGTTGTCCTGATGCTTGGATTTTTCACGCTGCAGCCTAATGAAGCCCGTGTGCTTGTGCTGTTTGGCAAGTATCGTGGGACGGTGCGTGAAAGCGGCTTTCACTGGGGCAATCCGTTTTACTCGAACGGTCCGTGCGCGAGCGCGGGCGCTTTTAAGGCAGCGTTGCGGGCTGCGGCAACAAAAGAGAAGACGCAGGAGAGTGAAACGAGCACCAAACAGACCGGGCGCAACAAGATTTCCCTGCGCGCCCGCAACTTGAACAGCGACAAACTCAAAGTGAACGACAAGCGCGGCAACCCGATTGAAATCGGCGCCGTCATCGTTTGGCGGGTGCAGGACACCGCCCAGGCAATGTTCGACGTGGACAACTACGAGACCTACGTGCGCATCCAGAGCGAGTCGGCCATCCGGCACCTGGCGAGTCTGTACGCTTATGACCACGGCGAGGAAAATGAAACCACTCTGCGGAGCGGCGTGGACGAGGTCTCGCAAGCGTTGCGGCAGGAGCTGGAGGCCCGGTTGAACAAGGCCGGGGTCGCGGTCGAGGAAGCGCGCCTGACGCACCTGGCCTACGCGCCGGAGATCGCGCAAGCGATGCTGCGCCGCCAGCAAGCGGAGGCCGTGATTGCCGCGCGGACGAAGATCGTTCACGGCGCCGTGAGCATGGTGGGTATGGCGCTGAAGGAGTTGGCCGAAAAGCACGTGGTGCAACTGGACGATGAGCGTCGCGCCGCAATGGTCAGCAACCTAATGGTGGTGCTGTGTGGCGAGGCGGAAGTGCACCCGGTCGTCAACACCGGCACGCTCTACTCTTAGTTCCATGGCGGAACGAAAGGCGTTTTTGTTGCGGATGGAGCCCGGGCTTTGGGCGGAGCTCGAAGCCTGGGCGGCGGATGAGTTGCGCAGCGTCAACGGCCAGATCGAGTACGTCCTCAAGCAGGCCGTCGCGAAACGAAAAGGGTCCGCCGGGAGTCCAAAGGGAGACCGCGGAAGGCTGGAGTCTGGAACGGACGCCGACGCGACTTAGCAGTTCACGCAGGAGAAATTCAACGCAAAGACGCAAAGGAGCGAAGGCGCAAAGATGGACCTTGAGCCTTGCGCCACGAAGATTGGTCGCCTTGAGGTGATTGCCGCCAGCCCGAACAAGACATCATTTCTTAGCGCCTTTGCGTCTTCGCGTTAAACTCCGGCCGAACTGCCGCAGCACAGGAGCGTTTCCTCTTATCCCATCCGCGCCAGCTGTGAAATCCGCGGTTAAACCAAAAATCCGTGCTACGCTTCATGGGCAGGGTTGAGGATGAACTGACAAAGGATCATTTATGAAAATTGGCATACTCGGGTCAGGAAACATCGGCGCGACGCTGGCGCGGCATTTCGCCAAGGCCGGTCATCAGGTCGGCCTGAGCAATTCGCGCGGACCGGCGTCGCTGGCCGGGCTGGTCAAATCCATCGGTCCGAACGCCAGCGCCATGACGGCCGAGGAAGCCGCGAAATTCGGTGAAGTCGTGTTGCTGGCGGTGCCGTGGCGGACCCCCGAAGCGTGGCCTGGGCTGCAGTCGGTGGCCGGGAAAATCGTCATTGACGCCATGAATCCCTATTCAGCCGACGGAGAGATTATGGACCTCGGAGACAAACTATCCAGCGACGAAGTGGCGCGGCGTCTCCCGGGCGCACGCGTGGTCAAGGCCTTCAACACGATGTACTACCATACGCTGGCGACCGAAGCTCGCGCGCCCGGAAAAGAGCGCCTCGTGCTGTTCCTGGCGGGGGATGATGCCGAGGCCAAAGCTGTGGTTTCCAAACTCATTGATGAGATCGGCTTCGCCCCGGTGGATACCGGCTCCTTGCGCGAGGGCGGCCGGAAGCAGCGGCCCGGGTCCTCCTTTTACAATAAGCCGATGACCGCCGCCCAGGCGCGCCAGGCCCTTGAAAGAATGTCCTAACCTACAACGACCCCAAGCCGCCAAAGCGGCTTGGCGTGTCTGCCCATGGTGGGAATCGGGCGGGGTGAAGGTTATCAACCGTCCCTATGGCGGGAACCACTTTGGCATTGGAACGCCGCGAGTTTTCGAGTAATTGATACCGATGCGTGAGCGGTTTAATTCAATCTACTCACACGGGTTTGTCAGGGCGGCCGTGTGCATTCCCTCGTTGCGCGTGGCGGACCCGGAGTTCAACACGGAGCGCACGATGGAGCTGGCACGGGAGGCTTCCGCGGCGCAGGTTGCCGTCGCGCTCTTTCCGGAACTGGGCATCTCCGCTTACTCGAACGAGGATTTGTTCCACCAGGATGCGTTGTTGGAAGCCACCAAGGCTGCGCTCGCGCGCCTGGTGAAGGAAAGCGAAGCGCTCACTCCGTTGCTGATCGTCGGCGCGCCGCTGCGGTTCGATGCGAAGTTGTTCAATTGCGCGGTGGTGATTTATCGCGGACGCGTCCTCGGCGTCGTGCCCAAGACTTACCTGCCGAATTACCGCGAATTCTACGAGAAACGGCAATTCACGTCGGGCCGCCATGCGGTCAGCCGGGAAGTGACTTTGCTGGGCGAGCGAGTGGCTTTCGGCAGCGATTTGATTTTTGAAGCCGCGAACGTCGAGGGGTTTACGGTTCACGCCGAGATTTGCGAAGACGTCTGGACGCCGATTCCGCCGAGCACCTACGCCGCGCTAGCCGGCGCGACGGTGCTCGTAAACTTGTCCGCGAGCAACATCACCATCGGGAAGGCCGAATATCGGCGGAACCTTTGCGCGTCGCAGTCTGGCAAATGCATCGCCGCTTACCTGTATTCGGCCGCCGGCCCGGGCGAATCGACGACGGACCTGGCGTGGGACGGGCACGCGCTCATTTACGAGAACAATGACTTGCTGGCCGAGGCTGAACGTTTCGCCGACCGCGAGCAAATGATCACGGCGGACATCGATCTTGAAAGGTTGCTGCAAGACCGGATGCGTCTGACCAGCTTCAACGACGCCACCAGCGATCACCGTGAGCGCGTCGAGGCGATGCGCCACATCCGGTTCGATTTTCGCCTGCCTGAAGGCGAAATTCCGCTCCAACGAAAAATTGCCCGGTTTCCTTATGTGCCGAGCGACCCGCGCGAGCGCGACCAGCGCTGTTACGAGGCTTACAACATCCAGGTCCATGGCCTGCTGAAACGGCTGGCCAGCACCGGGACCAAGCGGGTGGTCATCGGCATCTCGGGCGGCCTGGACTCGACCCAGACGCTTATTGTCGCCGCGAAGGCGATGGACCGGATGGGCCTGCCGCGAAAGAACATCCTGGCCTACACCATGCCGGGTTTTGCGACCAGCAACCTGACGCTCACTAACGCGCGCAACTTGATGCAGGCGCTCGGCGTCACGGCCGGCGAGATCGACATCCGCCCCGCGTGCGAGCAGATGTTCAAGGACATCGGCCACCCGTATTCCCGCGGGGAGCAGGTGTATGATGTCACCTTCGAGAACGTCCAGGCGGGCGAACGGACGTCGCATCTCTTTCGCCTCGCAAACCTGAACCAGGGGCTCGTGCTCGGGACCGGCGACTTGAGTGAGCTGGCCCTTGGCTGGATGACTTACGGTGTCGGCGACCACATGTCCCACTACAACGTAAACGTATCGGTTTCGAAAACCCTCATCCAGTACCTGATTCGCTGGGTGATTTCGTCGAAGCAGTTCGATCCCGCAACGAACACGACGCTGCAAGCCATCCTCGATACGGAGATTTCCCCCGAGCTGGTTCCGCATGCGGCTGGCGACTCGGCGCGCCCAGCCCAAAAGACGGCGGAAACCGTCGGGCCGTATGAATTACAGGACTTCAATCTGTACTTCATTACGCGGTACGGTTTTCGGCCGAGCAAAGTGGCGTTCCTGGCCGCGCACGCGTGGGGCGACAAAAAACGAGGCGACTGGCCGGATTTGTTGCCGCCGCAAAAGCGGAATGCCTACGACCTGCCGACGATTAAAAAATGGCTCGAAGTGTTTGTGTATCGGTTTTTCGAAATCAGTCAGTTCAAGCGGTCGGCGGTTCCGAACGGACCGAAGGTTGGTTCAGGCGGGTCGCTCTCGCCGCGTGGGGATTGGCGCGCGCCGAGCGATTCGGAGGCGGAGGTTTGGTTGAAGGAATTGCGCGAAAACGTGCCGGGTGAGACCGCCAAGGAAACACCTACGCCGCGCAGCAGTGCCGGAAAGCACGGCAAGCGAGGATAGGCCTTCCCGAGCCTCGGCTCCTGATGGGAATCTTCCAGCCATGGATGACTGTGATAGCGCGTGCTGTCTCAGCGCAGCGGAGCCGTAACTAAACAGAAAGAAGAGACAGAAAAATTCTTCAAAAGATGAAGAGTCGGGAGGAGGTAGCCGAACCGCGCGAAGCGTGTGGAGTGTGGTGGCAAGCGGAGCGCGACACCGCTTTCGCTTTTGGGTTGAACCGGTAAGCACGAAAACGATATTGCGAACGAACAAATCGGATCCGCCGGAAACCAAAGCGCCGTCGCCGCTGCGCTCTGCCGGCGCACTCCAAACGCTTCGCGAGGTACTCAGAGTGTGAGGACACTCGCAGCTTGCAAACAATTTCGACTATTGCAATGCGCAGAAGGCAAACCCTTCATGTTTCACGCGTCACGCATCCTGTTTCACTTCCGCCATCCGCCACCCGCGCCAGATGTAATAAATCGCCGGGTACACTGCCAGTTCCATGATGGTTGAAGTCACCACACCGCCGACCATTGGGGTGGCGATGCGTTTCATCACATCGGCGCCGGTGCCGTGGCTCCAGAGAATGGGCGCCAGGCCGGCAATGATAACGCAGGCGGTCATGGCTTTGGGGCGGACGCGCTTGACGGCTCCGTGATAGATGGCATCGCGCAGGTCGGCAACGTTGCGCATTTTCCCGTCTTTGGTCCACTGGGCATAGGCCAGGTCGAGGTAGAGGAGCATGACGACTCCCGTTTCGGCGTCGAGGCCGGCCAAAGCGATGATGCCGACCCAGACGGCCACGCTTAAGTTGTAGTGCAGGAGCGCGAGAATGCCAATGGCCCCCACCAGGGAGAACGGCACGGCCAGCATCACGATAGCGGTCTTGATGGCCGAGTGAGTATTGAGGTAAATGATCAGGATGATCAGCAGGAGGGTGAGCGGCACAACCATCATCAGTCGCTGCTGGGAACGGAGCATATATTCGTACTGGCCGCTCCAGAAAATATTGTAGCCACTGGGCAGGTTGATGGCGCCTTTGGCGACGGCCTCGTTCACAGCGCGCATGGCCATTTGGACGTAGGTGCCGATGTCGATGCCTTTGACATCCACATAAATCCAGGCGTTGGGCACGGCCGCCTCACTCTTGATACCCATCGGCGCATGGACGGTTTCGATTTTGGCCAATTGGCCCAGGGGTATTTGCGCGCCCGTGCGAGTGGGCACGACGATCTCGCGCAGGGCGCCAAGGTTCTCGCGGAAATCACGGCTGTAGCGAAGGTTGACCGCATAGCGCTCGAGTCCCTCGACCGTCGTGGTCAAGGGCATGCCGCCCAGGGCGACTTCGAGCACGTCCTGGACGTCGCCGACGGTCAGGCCGTAGCGGGCGATGGCATCGCGGTCGATATTGAACTCTATATAATTGCCGCCCATGGTGCGCTCGGCAAAGGCGCTGAGTGTGCCAGGGACAGCCTTGACCACGGCCTCGATCTCCGAGGCGACACGCTCCAGCTCGGCGAGGTCGGGTCCGGCCACCTTGATACCGACGGGGGTCTTGATGCCGGTGGCCAGCATGTCGATGCGAGTCTTGATGGGCATGGTCCAGGCATTGTTGAGGCCGGGGATTTGGACGGCGGCGTTCATCACGTCGATCAGTTCGTCGGGCGTGCGGCGGCGGTGGGCGATGATTTTGCCGGCGTCGTCTTTGATGTCCACCACCGGCCACTCTTCTTCGGGCTTGAGCATGATGGTGGTCTCGACCATGTCGAAGGGAGCGGGGTCGGTAGCCGTTTCCGCGCGGCCTATTTTGCCGAAGACGTGGTGGATCTCAGGGAACCGGCGAATGATCTTGTCGGTGGTCTGGAGAACTTCGCGAGCCTTGGTGGGAGAAATGCCAGGGAAGGTGGTTGGCATGTAGAGCAGGTCCCCTTCATACAGCGGCGGCATGTATTCCGAACCGATGTTTTCGTAAGGGAAAAACTTTCCGGCGTTAAATGCCCATTCCTTGACTTTGCCGTCGGGCAGGAGGTGCGCGGCGAGATTGTTCCAGGGGAAGAACACCCAAACGATTAGACCGGCGGCGGTGAAGATAACCGGCCAGCGCCATTTGATGACGAAATCAATTACCGGATGGTAGAGCCAGATGAGGAAGCGATTGATGGGATTCTTTTCTTCAGACGGAATTTTTCCGCGAACGAAGAAGCCCATGAGAATCGGGGCAAGGGTGATCGAGAGCAGCGCGGCTGCTCCCATGGAGTAGGTTTTGGTGAAAGCCAACGGCTTGAACAGGCGCCCTTCCTGCGCCTGGAGCGTGAACACCGGGATGAACGACACCGTAATAACCAGCAGCGAGTAGAACAGCGTCGGCCCCACTTCGATTGAGGCGTCACGGATGATGTCCCAGTGGGGCTTCTTTCCCTGGTCGTGCTCCATGTGTTTGTGGGCGTTCTCGATCATGATGATGACCGCATCCACCATTGCGCCGATGGCGATGGCGATGCCGCCGAGTGACATGATGTTCGAGCTGATGCCCTGGCCGAACATGACCAGGAAAGACATGAGCACGGCGATGGGCAGGATGAGAATGGCGACAAACGCGCTGCGCAGGTGCATGAGGAAGGCGATGCATACCAGGGCGACGACGATGCTTTCCTCGATCAGCTTCTCCTCGAGCGTTTTGACCGCGCGCTGGATCAGGGCACTACGGTCATAGACAACGGTGTATTGCACGTCCGCCGGCAGGCCCTTCATGGCTTGGTCCAGCCTCTTCTTTACATCGAGAATGACCTGGCGGGCGTTTGCGCCGTAGCGCACGACGACCACACCGGCGACGGTTTCACCTTCCCCATTCAGTTCAGCGATGCCGCGGCGCATGTCCGGGCCAAGTTCGACGTTGGCGACCTGGCCGAGCAGAATGGGCACTCCTTTATCGCCCACGCCGACGGCGATTTTGCGCAGGTCTTCGATTTTCCGGATGTAGCCACGGACGCGGAGGATGAATTCCTTTTCGGAGAGTTCGATGGAGCGTCCGCCCACTTCACCGTTGCTGCGCTTGACGGCCATTGCCACCTCCGAAATGGACAGGTTGTAGGCGCGCAGTTTGGTCGGGTCCACGGTGATCTGGTATTGCTTGACGAAGCCGCCGACGGAGGCGACCTCGGACACCCCCTCCACCGAAGCCAACTGGTAGCGCAGGTACCAGTCCTGCATGGACCGGAGTTCAGCCAGGTCGCGGTTGGTGGAGTTGATGGAATACATGAAGGCCCAGCCCACGCCGGTCGCATCCGGCCCGAGGTTCGGCGACACCCCGGCCGGCAGGCGTCCGCTCAGGCCACTGAGGTACTCGAGCACGCGGCTGCGTGCCCAGTAGGGATCGGTGCCGTCTTCGAAAATGATATAAACGAACGAAAATCCGTAGAAGGAGTAACCGCGCACGACTTTCGCTCTGGGCACCGAAAGCATCTTGGTGGTGAGCGGATACGTGACCTGGTCCTGCACGATCTGCGGCGCCTGGCCCGGCCACTCCGTATAGACGATGACTTGCACGTCGGATTGGTCAGGGATCGCGTCCAGTGGGATGTTCTTGAGCGAGTAAACGCCACCCAGGACCAGCACGATCGTGGCCAGCAGAACGATGAACCTGTTCTTGAGCGAAAAATCTATGATGCGCGTGAGCATGGTTTACGGCACCGCGGCGTGCTGCCGGCGCCAATTTGCTTCGGCGGTTTCGCCGTGATTCACTGTGGTCGTTTCCACGAGCTGCATATCGCATTTCGGACATCTGCCCGGCTTGTCCGAAACCACGTCGGCGTGCTCGGCCATCGGGCAGGTATAGAGTTTTTGCGGTATAACCATGCCGCCGTTGTTCGTGCCGGGCGTCGTGGCCGGCTTCGGGCGGACCATGACCGGAATCAGCGTCATGCCGCAACGCGGGCATTTACCCGGTTTGTCCTGATGGACGTCGCTATGCTCCAGCATCGGGCAGGTGTAGTACTCCAGCTGCCCGCCGGGCTGGATGCGCGAAAGCATTTCACGTCCGACCGGCACCAGCGTCATGCCGCACAGCGGGCATTTACCTGGATGATTGTACTCCAGGGAGACGTGTTCGGGCATCGGGCAGATATAGACGACCGGTTCGGCTACGGCCATCGGCGGATTGGTTCCGGTGCCCGCCGCGATGCTTGGCACAACCGGCATGGCAGGCGGAACGACTTCTCCGGGCGCACTCGGGCGCTGCATTTTCTGGATCGCCTCGCGCAACTGGCTCTCCGAGTCGAGCATGAACTGCCCTGAAGTGACCACCCGTTCGCCTTCTTTGAGCCCGCTCACCACCTCGTAAAAGCCGCCTTCGGAGCGCGCGCCCAGGCTCAGCGTCCTTGGCTCGAAGTGTCCCTCGTCCAGCTCGACAAACGCCGTGTTCTTTTCTCCGCTACGCAGCACCGCCGAGTCCGCGACCAGCACGGCCGAGGGGGCAAGTTCGGAGGACATCTCGACCGTCGCGTACATGCCGGGTTTGAGGAAGTAACCCGGGTTGTGGAACTCCATGCGCACCCGAGCCGTCCGGGTCTTCTCATCCACGGTCGGGTAGATATAGGTCACCCGCCCGCGGAACTTCGGGTCAGGCTGCGATGCCAGGCTGACCACGGCCTCCTGGCCGAGCTTGATGAAGGGCAGGTCCTGTTCATACACTTGTGCTTGAATCCAGACTGTGGCGAGATCCGCCAGCCGGTAGAGTTTCATGCCGGGCTCGACCATCTGGCCCTCGACGACCAATTTCTCGACCACGATGCCATCGTGAGGCGCATGCATCCGCAGCGTCTTCTTGGGTGTCCGCGTCCGCTCCAGTTCGGCGATTTGGTCCTCGGAGATGTCCCAGTATCGCAGCTTGGTCATCGCGGCAGTCTTGCGCAGGGTTGCCGCCACGCCCGCCTGATTGGTCGAGGAATCGAGCGTTAAGAGGTATTCGGTTTGCGCCAGGTAAAGTTCGGGGGAATAAATCTCGAACAGCGGCTCGCCCCGATGCATTTGCTGCCCGGTGGCATCGACATAAAGCTTCTCGATCCAACCTCGGAACTTGGTGCTGACTTCGGCCAGAGTGGTTTCGTCGTAATCGATCACGCCGACCGTGCGAATGGTCCGCCGCAATGGCCCCCGCTGCACGACGGCGGTGCGGATGTCCATGGTCTGGGTGGTCACGGGATCTATGGCGATCGTTTGCGCCTCGGGCCCAGCAGCTTGGTCCTCATAAACCGGCACCATATCCATGCCCATGCTATCTTTGCCGGGCGTGGGCCGTACCTCGCCCGGGTTCATCGTGGATTTGTAGAACTTGATTCTGCGCTCGCCCGGCAGCGTTGCGGTACTGCTCCTGGCCCCCGCCTGCTTGCGAGCCGCCGTTAGTTTCATGCCGCAAATGGGGCAATTCCCGGGCTTGTTTTGGATGACTTGCGGGTGCATGCCGCAGGTGTAGAGCTGCTCCTCCTTGCCCTCGGTCACAGAACTGTGGTCCTGGCCGCAGCCGGTCAACAACAGGCCCCCGCCACCGGCCACGACCAGACTGAGCACAACCATTAACGGGCGCCATCGAAGGTGGGGCGCGTCGTCCGCAACGCGGCGTGGTCGGATGGGAGTGGTCGCTCCGCGGCGCGCTGAGACAGCGCGCCCTACCTGGCCGGCTTCTCGAACTTGGGATTTCATCTTTTCACCTTTGTGGTCTAAGTGTTCTCTCGCGCCCATTTCCGTAATCGGTTCATAGACTTTGGGTTTTGTTGTGGTCACATGCCGCCTTTGTTTTTGGGTGGCGGCGCCGAGTTGCCGGGCAACATGCCGACAGCGCCTGAACTCATGCCAGCACCAGTTGTCGCCATGCCGCGGGCGGGCGTGGCCGCGATCGACGCGCCTGAGAGCGGCAGGCCTTGGATCATCAGAGAAAGTTCGATCAGGGAAAGTTCGCGTTGGGTGCGCGCTTCTACCTCATCGAGGCCAAACCGCAACAAAGTTTGTTCGGCGTCGGTGAGGTTGAAAAAGTCAATCTGCCCGGCGAGATACCCCACGCGGGCGACTTCAAGCGATTGTCGCTGCCTGGGGAGCAACTGGTTTTGCAGGAGTTCGACGTTGCGCGTCGCTTCCCGGTACAGAAACAGCCTCTCGGCGAAATCCGCCGCCAACGCAATCTGCTCCGCGGAAAGCAGCGCCTCGTCCGCGCGCTTTTTGGACTGTGCCTCGGCGACCTGCGCCGCCAGTTTGTCCCGCCAAAGCGGAAGCGAGACGGTGCCCCACGGACGATACAACGTCGGGCTCATCTTCACGTCGGCCATGAAACCCGCGGTGACATCAGGCATCCGTGCCTTGTAGGCCTGGGTGATGGCGGCGTCGGCAGCGCGCACCTCGGCTTCCATGCCTTTGAGGCGTGTATTATGGGCCAGAGCGGTCTCGAAGAGCTTTTCCGAGGTCAGATCCAGGGAGGTGGACTCGAGACGCTCCGGGACGGGCGGCGCCGGCTCATCGGCCCTCATCCCCAGCGCCGCCTTAAACCGGGCCACCAGCGCGCCGTGCGAATCCTCAAGGTTCGCGAGGTCATTCTTGAGCCGGTCCTGTTCGATTTGGGCGCGTAACACGTCTTGCAGAGTGACCTTCCCGACGTCGTTCTGCGCCCGCGCGAGTTTCTCCAAGTCACTCAGCAGGCTAAGGGTCTCACGGTTCACCCGGATTTTTTCGGCCAAAAAATGAAGCTGGTAATAGGCGCGCTTCACCTCGTACGCGCTTTCGAGTGAAGCCGTTTCGAAAGCGAAATATTTCGTCTGGCTTGCCGCTGCCGCCAGGGTCCCCGCGGCACGCAGCTTGCCGGCTCCCGGGAAGGTCATCATCAACCCCGGCATCAGCGAGGTCACCACGTCCTGAATGTCCATCTGGAAGGTGAGTTGCGGGTCCGGCAGCGAACGCTCGACGGTGATGCGTTCGACCGAGGCCAGCCAGTCGAAATACGCCGCCTCGACCTTCGGCTGGTTCAGCAGCGCATAGGTAAGAAAGTCGGCCAGAGTGGAATTGGTCGTCAGGACGGGCAATGCGGGCTTATGCCCGTTAGGCCGGTAACTCTCGCTGACTGCTTGCACCTGCTGCCGCGCCTCTCTCTCTCCTTTGATGGTTGTGCCCTTGCACCCGGACAGCAAAAGGGCGGCCGCGCTCACGCCCGTGATGGCCAGAGCCGGGAAAAGGCCTCGCACGCCGCAAGTCTCGCATTTATCCGTATGAATGTTCATGTGCCAACACTTCCAAATCAGTAGGGTCCAACCCGGCCTCCGGCCGGGAACGAAACAGAACGCCCCGCGGTGCGCCGTTTCCAGGCGCACCGGGGGCGTGATAAGGGAAGAATCAGAGCAGAAAGGCGCAGTCTCGCTGATAAAGCGGAACGGCTTCCGCACTGAGAACAGAGAAGAAAACTGACGAGAGTCGCGGCGCGAGCGAAACCATCAGTGCGCAAACCACCGAATTCGGCGGCAGCATTGACTGATGCTGCTTGAGCGAGAGCGAACGGACGGGAGTGGCCGGCGCCGGCGCCGGAGTGGGCGAGGACTTACTGACGCAGCACTTGCGCGATGCGCACACACAAGGCCGGCATCCCGACTGGGCCGTTGCCAACCCAGCCGTCCCGACGCTGACGCTTTGCTCGAGCACCAGGGCGACTGCAAACAACATGGCCAGCAAGGTTCTCATTCTGATGTTTTCACGCTTCACGGTTCACGTTTTCACGCTTCAACGGTTCAGCGCTTACTTCGCTGCCTTCGCCTTCGTCTCGGCTTCCTCAATCTTCCTTATGTATTTGGCGGGCTCTTTGTTGAAATCCTTCACACAATTCTTGCAACAGAATTTGATCTCCCGGTCCTTATACTCATAGACGAAAGGCTTGCCCATTTCGCCGAGTTTGTCGCCAGAGACGACGCAGGTCTCCAGGGTGTAGGGTTTCAGTTTGTCTTTCTTATCGGCGGCCAGACCCGTCAAGGGTGCAGCGGCAAAAGAGGTGAGTAGAAGAGCCACGGACAGTGTTTTGAGTATTTTCATAGGTTTTAAGTCGTCGAGGATTATACGCCACCGCCCCGCAAATCACTCAAAGAATCTTTTTGCCAGCCGGGGTGTGGAGGCGTTTCCCGGCTTCACAAAGGATGGTGTGTCTGGCCGTGCAGACTTGTAACAAACACGTCATTAGGGGGTTATAACAACGCCGCCAGCCGTTCCCGCAATTCCTGCCGCGCACGGTATAAGCGCATTTCGACGGCTTTGGCTGAACACTCCACGATCTCCGCAATTTCGGCGTAAGACTTATCCTCATACTCGGCCAGAACCAGAGGCACCCGCAAATCCTCAGGCAGTGCTGCGACCGCCCGCCGGACTGCCTCCGCCCGTTCGGTCGCGAGCAGTGCTTCACCCGGATTCGGTCTTCCCTCGGGCAGAGTCTCGCGGAAATTCTGGCCGGCCTCACCGTGCTCAGCTTCGAGCGACACATTGGGATGGCGGGCCCGGTGCCGTTGCAGGTCGCGCGCGAGGTTGGTGGCGATCGCGTAAAGCCAAGTAGAGAACCGGAGCGCCGGGCGAAAGCGCGCGCGATTTTGATAAACGCGCACGAAACTCTCTTCCGCCAAATCGGCCGCCTCCGTTTCGTTTTGGACCACTCGCAACAGGTAGTGATAAAGCCGCTCGGCATGGCGGCCCATTAACTCATCAAGGGCCGGGTCCTGCCCAGCTACCAGTCGCGCCATATCCGCGCGGTCCTGTTCGTCGGGAGTCGCGGGGGTCATGCGGCAGGGTGAGGCAGGTTGGGGCGGCTGGCGAAATTAATGATGTGCCCCCTGCATATCACTGGGTGAAGGGGCGCTGCCCTGCATTTGGCGATGCGCATCGGACAGCAGCGTTTGCCCCTGCACCCAGGCCAGGTAGCGCTTGCCCTGGTCGGGGGGCATGCTGCGGCTGACCTGGTAAAACTCCTCGAGCATACGGGTTTGGCACTCGGCGCGGAGCTGGGCGGCCTCCTGCAGGAGTTTCTGGATTTCCGGCGTCACAGTGTCCGTTGCCGCCAAGTGCCGCCGAAGCTGTTCGTTTTTCTCATCGATCAGCCGGCATCGTTCGGCGCAGCCGGCCAGGTAGGACTCGTGCATCTGGCAGACGCGAGTGAAGTCCGCATCGTTGAGATGGAACTCTTCCTTCAGCCAGGCCAGTTCCGGCGCGCCAGCTTTCTGAAGCTTGCGGCTGTTGGCAGTGCCTCCGTAATAAAACCCGAGATAGGCGGCGAGCGCCACCACCAAGCCCGCGACCAATATCAACCACGGTCGTCTCACTGTTCAACCTGTTGTAATTACTTGACCCGGTTCCCGTTTCGCCGTCTTAACGCGTCAACGCTTCAACGCCACGCCTTACCGCGGCATGCGATATGGATCCATCATTTGCACATAGCGCGCGCCGAGCTGGTCCGACGTTTGCGCATTATCCACCCGCGCACGCCAATAGCCGGCCGTCAATCCGACCGCCAGCAGTACCGTCACATACCCCACCGCGAGGGAGGGACGGGCCATCGTTTGGCCAACCCACGCGAGAAACCCAGTCCAAAGGTTTGCGGGCCCCTGCGCCTCTTCCCGGGCGATCCGTTGCCAAACCTGCTCGCGGAACCGCGGCGGCATTGATTCCTTTACCTCCCACGCTCCCAGGACCTGGTGGAGGCGGCTGTCGTCATTTGGTCTTTCCGGTCTCATAGCGAACTGTCGCAAAGGCTCCGGGACGCGTTAACGCAGGTCCACTCAACCGCCTCGGAACCTGAATTCAACCGGGCAATCTCGAATTGTATAGACCGCTCATTCATCCATCCGCGCAGCCTCTGCGACGACGAGATGCCGTCCGCGACAGCCAAGGCCGAAGCTAGCATGACCGAGGTGTCGGCAGCTACTATTGAGTTAAGGTTTTCGCGCACCATCCTTGATACGTCGCAGCCGGCCGAAACCCTCGAATATTTTTCCGAGCAGGGAACTTTCGTGCCGGATCTCCTTGAGGGCAGCATTTCCTGCTCGTTAGAACCGCACGGGGACAGCCGCGGAGCAGCCACGGCCTCATCGAAACTCGCGAACCTATCGACAGCAGCTCTACCAACGCTACTGTTTTCCGGACTGAAGCGCCGCTATTTCGAGAGTTCTTAAGTTGACAACACTTGCCCTGGCACTGCGGTCAAGAGGCAGATCCAACTCCCGGGAGGGCGAGCATCCATGCGAGCCCTGATTCAAAGAGAGTTCCCGGGAGGCCGAGCCCTCACACTCGGCGTCTCCCGGGAAACTCAACGCAGTCCAAGTCACCCCTCCGGCATCTCCCTGGAGCCATGCTGCCATTACCACGCGTAGCAAAGCCACTTGAACTCGCACGCGACTGCCCAATGCAACCTTTGTGCCAGCCGATGAAAACGGCATCCTGGCTGCGGTTTTCTGGGAAATTCGAGCAAAAGAGCCCAAAACGACTGGCCAACTTGTGGCGCTTGTTGACCATCTCGCTCAAATGCAAGCAAAGCATTGGGCATTGGAACGAAGCGAAAACTGAATGGATCCCAATTGATCACCCGTCTTGCCGCCGCCCCCTCGCCTCGTTAGAGTTCCGGCACGCGATGATTCGCTCGCTCGCATTCACGACCCAAGGCCGCCTGCACACCCGGGACATCGACCGGTTCCTGATACCCCCTCTGCTCGCTGATACCAACCTGTTCCTGTGGGTGGACCTCGAGAGCCCAACCGCGGAGGAAACCAAAGCCATCCTCGAAGACGCCTTTCACTTTCACCCCCTCTCGATCGAGGACTGTGTAGCCGCCAGCCCATCCCCCAAAGTCGATGAGTATGTCCCGCGCGAGGAAGACAAATTTACTCCGTATCTCTTCATCGTCATCCACGCCGTCGATTACAGCCGTAAGAACGGGGTGTTCGCCACGAGTGAACTTAACTTCTTCCTGGGCAAGAATTTCCTGGTCACCTATCACGACGTCCCACTCCGCAGCCTGGCCGTTACGGAGGAAAACGCCGTTAAGGGCACAATGCAAGTGGCGCGCGCGCCTGACCGGCTGGCGCACCTGCTTTTGGACGCCATTGTCGAAAACTACAACCCTGCGCTCGACGAACTCTCCCTTGAGATCGCCGAACTGGAGCAGTTGGCGCTGCAAAGCCCAAGCCCGGCCACACTGAGCAAAATCCTCCAAGTCAAGAAGGACGTGGTGCACTTGCGCCGGATCATTGGTCCGCAGCGCGACGTGCTGGGCCGGTTCGCCCGCGGCGAGTTCAAGCTCATTCGCCCGCATCTGGTTCCTTATTACCGCGACGTCTATGACGCCTTGTTCCATTTCTCCGACGTGGCCCAGGGGTACCTCGACTCGCTGACCGGGATTCTCCAGGTGTATCTGAACATGTCCTCCAACCGCACCGGTGAAGTGGTTAAGCTCCTCACAATGATCACGGTGATTACCACGCCCTTGATGATGGTGGGAACCTGGTACGGAATGAATTTTCACAATATGCCCGAGCTGAGTTGGAAATACGGCTATGCCATCGCGGTCGGGGTCACGGTGGTTTCCTCCGGTGCCACCTACTGGTATTTCAAAAGGAAGAGGTGGTTTTGATGCAAAGGAAGCTCTTCTTATTGGATGGGATGGCGCTGGTCTATCGGGCCCATTTCGCTTTCGTTAGCCGGCCGATCCTGACATCCAAAGGGGTCAACACATCCGCTCTGTACGGGTTTACCCAGACGGTGTTGGACATCCTCAAGAACCAGCAGCCCACGCACATCGCCGTCGCGTTCGACACCGAGGCGCCAACCCACCGCCACATCGAATTCGCCGATTACAAGGCCACCCGGGAAGCCATGCCCGAAGAGCTCGCTCAGGCATTGCCCCACGTGCGCCGAATGCTCGAGGCCCTCAGGATTCCCGCGCTGTCATGCGACGGCTTCGAGGCCGACGACCTCATCGGCACCCTGGTCCGCCGCGCCGAGAAAGCTGGGTTTAAATCCTACATGGTCACGTCGGACAAAGATTTCGGCCAGTTAATCGACGAAAACACGTTCCTGTACAAGCCCGGGCGGATGGGCAGTGACGTTGAGATCCTCGGTTTGGCCGAAATTCAACAACGCTGGGGCATCCAGCGGCCCGACCAGGTCGTCGATGTGCTCGCTCTTATGGGCGATTCCTCCGACAACATCCCCGGTGTGCCCGGCATCGGCGAGAAAACGGCTATCAAGCTCATCGGCCAATTCGGCACAGTCGAGAACCTGCTGGCCCGCACCGGCGAACTGAAGGGGCGGACCAAGGAAACCCTCGAAAAGAACCGTGATCTAGCGGTGCTGTCAAGACGGCTGGCGACCATCATCTGCGACGCGCCCTGTCACGTTGAACTGGAGGCGTTGAAACTCCAGCCACCGGACGAGGAGAACCTCAAGAGCTTGCTCGTCGAGTTCGAGTTCAACGCCCTGGGCAAACGGCTCTTTGGCGACGATTTCAAGGCCGGACGGGGGTTCCAAGCAGGTCAGGGTGGAGGGGGACGGGCAGAGGGCAATAAGCAGAAGACAGAGGAGAAAGAGCAGGGGTCGGAGGGTGGAGCGCAGGGGGCGCAGGCCGTTGGAGTCACGGAAGGCACCGGCACTGGGCGCGGGGAGGAACTCCTGCTCTTACCCCAGACAGAGGAAGCGGTGGTCGAAACAATGCCACGTGCGACCGCCAATCTCAGGACGCTTGGCGAGGTCCCGCATCAGTATCGCCTGGTGGCAAACCCGGCCGAACGGGCAGAACTGATTCGGACTCTGGAGAAACAACCTGCGTTTGCTTTTCACCTCGCGACGACGAGTTCCGTGCCAAAAGAAGCTGCTATCGTCGGCCTGGCCTTCTCGTTCGACCGGCGCACCGGCTATTATGTCCCACTGCAGCAGTCCGCACTTCTGGACGAGTTCCGCCCAGTCCTTGAGTCAGACCAAAGCGAAAAGGTTGGGCACGACCTGAAGTTCGACCTCAGTGTCTTGAAGTGGCATGGCTCGATGGTTCGCGGGAAACTTTTCGATGCGATGATAGCCCACAGCCTGGTCGAGCCCGATATGCGGCATGGGATGAGTTACTTGTCCGAAGTGTACCTGGGCTATACCCCGCTCTCGCCTGCAAAGCTCACCGGCAACCCCAAAGCCGAAGAGGTTAATCTTGCGGACGGGCCGGTCGAAAAGGCGGCTGAGTACGCCACGGAAGCCGCCGACCTGGCGTGGCAACTCCGAAGCACCCTCGAGCCGTTGCTCAAAGAGAAAGGCCAGGAGCGCGTTTTTTACGAAATCGAATCGCCGCTGGTCCCCGTGCTCGTCGATATGGAGTACGAAGGGATCAAGTTGGATGCCGCCACACTGGCCGACTTTGCGGCGCAGCTTGGCAAGGAGATTGACCTGCAGGAGAAAACGATTTGCCGGCTCGCCGGAACCACTTTCAACCTGAATTCGCCGCGGCAATTGGGGCAAATCCTGTTCGAGGTCCTGAAGATTTCGACCGGAGCGAAGAAGACCCGGACCGGGCAATACGCGACCGATGAACAAACCCTGGCCGCACTGGCGCCGGACCATGAGATCGTGCAACGGCTGCTCGATCATCGCTCGGCGACCAAGCTCAAGTCCACCTACGCCGACGCTTTGCCCACGGCGATCTGGCCAAAGACAGGCCGCATCCACACCACCTACAACCAGGTGATGACCGCTACCGGCCGCCTGAATTCGCAAAATCCAAACCTGCAGAACATCCCCATCCGTACTGAGCGTGGTCAGGAAATCCGCAAAGCCTTCGTGCCCCGCGGCGATGGTTATCGCCTGCTTTCGGCGGACTACTCCCAAATCGAGCTACGCATTATCGCCGCCCTGAGCCACGAGGCCGGCCTCCTCGAAGCTTTCCGCACTGGCGCGGACGTCCACACCGCGACCGCCGCCAGGGTCTTTGGCGTCTTTGCGGAAATGGTTACGCCGGAGATGCGCCGGAAAGCCAAAATGGTCAATTACGGCATCGCCTATGGCATTTCAGCGTTCGGGCTTTCCCAGCGGCTCGGCATTCCGCGCAAGGAAGCGGCCGACATCATCGACCAGTATTTCGCCCAGTTTCCGGGCATCCGCCGCTATATGGATGACACCATCACCTTCGCGCGGGAGCGGGGATATGTGGAGACCGTCACCGGGCGGCGCCGGTACCTGCGCGACATACGTTCCGCGAACAACACGGTGCGCGGCGCGGCCGAACGCAACGCCATTAATGCGCCCATCCAGGGCAGCGCTGCCGATATGATTAAGCTCGCGATGATCAACATCCATCGCGAGCTGGCCGGGCTCAAAACCCGCATGCTGCTGCAGGTCCATGACGAGCTGGTGTTCGACCTGTTCGAGCCCGAGGAAAAGCAGGTGCGGAAGCTCGTCGAGGAGAAAATGAAGACCGCGTTGGCGCTCGACGTGCCCATCGTAGTGGAGATCGGCGTTGGCAAAACGTGGCTTGAGGCGCATTAAGATTCTCCTCTTGCCGAGCGGCAGTCGTTTCTTACATTCTCTCCCGCGTCAGAACGCCGGCTCTAATGCTTAACTACCGAGTTGTCCGTGAACGTTTATGAAAGAACACCAAGCTGCTGATATCCGTAACTTCGCGATTGTAGGTCATGCTTCGTCCGGAAAAACCATGCTCAGTGAGGCCATGCTGGCGTCCGCCGGCGTCATCAACCGCATGGGCACCATCGCGGGCGGCTCGACCGTCTCGGACTATCACGACAGCGAGCGGCAGCGGCAAATCTCGGTCTCGGCCACGCTGAT
Organism: Candidatus Acidiferrum sp.; assembly: GCA_035566435.1. GTDB lineage: Bacteria > Verrucomicrobiota > Verrucomicrobiia > Limisphaerales > UBA8199 > DATMRF01. The sequence goes on along the minus strand of DATMRF010000144.1, from coordinate 34,938 downwards.
GCACGCGGAATGGTTGGGCAAAAAGTTCAACATTATCGATTGCCCCGGGTATGCGGATTTCATCAGCGAAGGCCTGGGCGCCCTGCGCGTGGGCGATTTCGCCCTGATCGTGGTGCACGCCAATCACGGCGTCGGGGTCGGCACCGACGCGGCCTGGAAGTACGCGACCGAGGACGGCATTCCCAAAATGATCGTCATCAATGCCTTTGATAGAGAGGAAACCGATTTCGAGAAAAGCCTGGCGCAGATTCGCGAGCATTTCGGCGATCGGGTTTTCCCTCTGACACTGCCGGTGAATCCCGGTCCCGGCTTTAACCAAATGCTGGATGTGCTGCGGAATGAAATCGTTACCTACGCCGCCGACAAGAGCGGCAAGTTCACCGAGGCGCCTGCCAGCGGCACCTGGGCCGAACAGGTGAAGACCCTGCACAGCCAGCTCATGGAGTTTATCGCCGAGTCGGACGACAGTCTGATGGAGAAATTCTTCGCGCAAGGCGGTTTGTCGGAAGAAGAGATGCGCGCCGGCCTGCACGCGGCGATCCAAAAACAGGTGTTCACGCCGTTGTTTGTCACATCCGCCGAGAACAACATCGGCGTCGCCCGCATGATGGACCTGATCGCGAAGTATGGCTCCTCGCCGGTGGACCGCGCCAAGGTCCAGGCCTCGGATGAGCAAGGCGGTGAAGCAGAAATCTCCCTCACCGACCCCGACCCGGTGCTCTACGTCTTCAAAACGATGAGCGAAGCCCAATTCGGCGAGCTGTCCTTCTTCCGCATTTACTCCGGCTCAGTGAAGTTCGGCAGTGAACTTTACAACACCTCGCGGCGAAGCACCGAAAAGATCGGCCAGATCTACCTGCTCAACGGCAAGACCCGCACGAGCGTGCCGTCCTTGGGCGCGGGGGACATCGGGGCGGTGGTCAAACTCAAGGACACCCACACCGGCAATACGCTCTGCGGCGGCAAACGACACGTGACGCTGCCCAAAGTGGATTACCCCAAGCCGAACATCCACGCCTCGCTCAAGAGCAGCGTCAAGGGTGAGGAAGACAAGATCGCCACCGGCCTGGCAGCATTGCACCATGAGGATCCCACTTTCCTGCACATGGTAGACTCCGAGCTGCGCCAGACGGTTGTCTCCGCCCAGGGCGAGCTGCACCTGGAGGTCATCGCCGACCGCTTGCGGAAACGCTACAACGTCCACGTCGATCTCAGCGAGCCGCGCGTGCGCTACCGCGAAACCATCAAAGGCAGGGGTGAGTCGAAATACCGTCACAAGAAACAAACCGGCGGCGCCGGCCAGTTCGCCGAAGTCTGGATGCGCATTGAGCCCAAGCCGCGCGACACCGGTCTCGAGTTCACTCAATCCCTCAGCGGCCAGAACGTGGACCGCGTCTTCGTCCCTTCTGTCGAGAAGGGCGTCATGAAAGCCTGCGAAGAAGGCATCCTGGCCGGCTACCGCGTCGTGGATGTGAAGATCGATTTCTACGACGGCAAGATGCACCCGGTCGATTCCAAGGATATCGCTTTCCAGATCGCGGGCTACTTCGGCTTTAAGGAATCCTTCGCCATGGCGCGGCCTTGCCTGCTCGAGCCGATTCACCTTGTGGAAATCCGGATCCCGGATGATTGCATGGGCAAAGTCATGGGTGACCTCTCCAGCCGGCGCGGCAAAATCCAGGGCATGGACATGGAGGGCGGCTTTCAGCTCATCAAGGCTCAGGTCCCCGCCAAGGAGCTTTACCGCTACTCCAGCACGCTCCGCTCGCTCACCGGCGGGCGCGGCGTCCATGCTGAGTCCTTCAGCCATTACGAAGAAATGCCGCGCGAGGCCGAGCAAAAAGTCGTCGAAGACAGCAAGAAACACCGGCAGCAACAGGCCGCGGAGTAGCAGCCGGGGCGAGCATAGGGTCGGGGACGGCCACGTCCCCGATGGTTTCCTGCGAGGCAAGACTCACGGGGACGTGGCCGTCCCCGCCCCAACCCTCGCCGATTTTGCCTCACAAAGAACGCCGCCGATTCTCGCCCTCTCGCAACCGCCGCTTGGCACGATACCGGCTGCTTGCGAAGCCGTTAAAGAACGACCCATCCGACTGTATGGGAATCGCGAAAGTGTATCGATTTGGAACACTGTTGACCTGAAACGCCGCCATGCCAATCACCCTAAAATTGGCCGAAAAGAAGAAGCAACCTGCTTTGCCGGGAAAGCCGAAAGAGAAGGAAAAAGAACCTTTCCTGCCCGACGACCCCAAGGCAGCTCCGGCCCCGCCGGAACCTGTTGGTAGAAAACACAGGATCCTGGTCGTGGACGACAACCCGGTCGTTCTCAAGGCATTTGAAATCAAGCTCAAGGCTAATGGGTTTGAGGTTACCACTACGCCCAACGGCGCCAATGTCGCCAGTACGGTCGAAGAGGCGAAGGCTGAACTCATCATCCTCGACATTAATTTCCCCGCCAGCGGCGCCATGCAATGGACAGGCTTCACCATCATGCAGTGGGTCCGCCATTTTCCTGAGCTGGCAAAGATTCCCGTCATCCTCATCACCGGCTCAGACCCCTCCGCCTACAAGGACAAGTGTCTGGCCGCAGGAGCCGTCGCCTTCTTTCAAAAACCCGTCGATTACAAAGAACTCCTCGCCGTCCTCCTCAAGACTCTGGGATAGAGCTGACTTGGCCCAGCAGTGTTCGTTGAAGCAAACGCGGCAGCAGAGGGGCGGGGACGGCCACGTCCCCGATTATCTCCAGCCAAGGAGAGACTCACGGGGACGTGGCCGTCCCCGCCCCTATTGATTCCTTCGCCGCAGATTCGCCCCTCATCGGCTTTTCAGCCTTGACTGGGCCCGCAGCCGCGAAATACTCGCGCCCATGCTCCCGAAACGCCGCCACTCCAACCCAACGCCCTCCAATTCGGCCACGCACTGACAACAGCTTTATGAACCGACGCGACTTTCTCCGGCTCGCCGCTCTGACCAGCGCCGCGGCCTTCGCCACGCCTGCATTAGCCTACTCCGCGAGTGGCTCGGCCGTGCCTCCCACCGCTTCCCGCGTCAAAGCGTTCGCCCTCGACGAATTCACCATCTCGCAACTCCAGGACCTGATGACAGATGGCAAGGCCTCTGCCGTATCGCTCGCAAAGAAATACCTCGCCCGAATCGACGCCATTGACCGCCGCGGACCCTCCCTGCACGCTGTGCTTGAGTTGAATCCGGACGCGCTCGCGCTCGCCGCCGATTTGGACCGCGAGCGCAAAGCGAAAGGCCCGCGCGGCCCGCTCCACGGCATCCCCGTCCTCATCAAAGACAATATCGATACTCACGACCGCATGACCACCACCGCCGGTTCGTTGGCGCTGGTTGGCTCCGTTCCGCCGCGCGATTCGTTCATCGCCGAAAAACTCAGGGCCGCCGGCGCTGTCATCCTGGGCAAAACCAATCTCAGCGAGTGGGCCAACTTTCGCGGCTCGCTCTCCACCAGCGGCTGGAGCGGACGCGGCGGCCAAACCCGCAACCCCTATGTCCTGGACCGTAACCCCTCCGGTTCGAGTTCCGGCTCGGCGGCCGCGGTGGCGGCCAATCTCTGCGCCGCGGCCGTCGGCACCGAAACCGACGGTTCCATTCTTTCTCCCTCCTCGTTCAACGGCATCGTGGGCATCAAACCCACACTCGGCCTGGTCAGCCGCTCCGGAATCATCCCCATCGCCCACAGCCAGGACACCGCCGGCCCCATGGCCCGGACCGTCACCGATGCCGCCATCCTCCTCGGCGCTCTCGCAGGCACTGACCCGCGGGATCCCGCCACCGCTGAGAACACCGCCCGGGCCGCCCATGATTACACCCGCGGCCTCGATGCCGCCGGCGCGCGCGGCGCACGGATTGGCGTCGCCCGCGTTTACTTCGGCGCTCATCGCAAGGTCGATCAACTCGCCGAATCCGCTCTCGCTCAACTCAAGGCCCTCGGCGCCGAGCTGGTTGACCCGGTTGCGCTTAAGAAAAGTTCCGAACTCGATGAAGCCGAAATTACGGTCCTGCGCTACGAAATGAAGGCCGACATGAACGCCTATCTCGCCGCCCTCGGCCCAAACGCCCCGGTGCATACTCTCAAAGAAATCATCGAGTTCAACGAACGCCATTCCGACCAGGAACTGCGTTGGTTCGGCCAGGAAGAACTCGTCAAATCGCAGGCCAAAGGACCGCTCACCGACCAGGCCTACCTTGACGCCCGCGCCACTTGCCTCCGCCTCACCCGCACCGAAGGCATCGATGCCGTTATGGACAAAAACAACCTCGATGCCATCATCGCCCCCACCTCGGCTCCGGCCCACGTGACCGACTGGGTCCTCGGCGACCATGGCCTGGGCGACAGCACCACGCCCGCCGCCGTCGCCGGCTACCCGAGCATCACTGTGCCCTCCGGATTCATCTTTGGCCTCCCCGTGGGCTTTTCATTCTTCGGCCGCGCTTGGAGCGAACCCAAACTATTGCGCATCGCTTTCGCGTTCGAGCAAGCCACCAAGGCCCGCCGCCCGCCCCGATTCCTGCCCACCATCGAAGCGTGAACCGACACATGGTGCGGCGCAATCCAACACCCACTGAGCCTTCCTCCAGGACCTGCAGCGGCGCGCTGAGGACAGCGCGCCCTACCTTTTGGCGTCTGTGCGGTCTGGGCACCACCACCTCAGAATACACCCTTCCGAGCGCGCTTCTTCTGCTCTCGCTGTTTCTCACCAACACCGCCCTGCCGGCCGAACCCGCGCAAAAACCTGCCTCGCCTATTGTGACCTCCGAATTCATCTTCGCCACCAACGCGGTCCCGTTCGCCTCATGCCACGCCTCGACCATCGCCGAATCCCACGGCCACCTCCTCGCCGGCTGGTTCGGCGGCACCGGCGAAGGCCACCGCGACGTCGGCATTTGGCTCGCCCGCCGTGAAGGCGGCGTTGAAGGCGCCAAATGGACTGCGCCCGCCGAAGTTGCCACCGGCAACCAAGCCGACGGTTCGCGCCAGCCCTGTTGGAACCCGGTCCTTTTCCAACCCCGCACCGGCCCGCTCATGCTCTTCTACAAAGTCGGACCCTCCCCCGGCAGATGGTGGGGCATGCTCATGACCTCCGACGATGGCGGCCTCACCTGGTCCACTCCCCGGCGGCTGCCCGACGGCATCCTCGGCCCCATCAAAGACAAACCCACCGAACTCGCGGGCGGCGAGATCCTTTGTCCCAGCAGCACCGAACACAATGGCTGGCAGGTCCATTTCGAACGCACCCCCGACAATGGCGCCACCTGGGAAGCCACTCCGCCCTTGAACGACGGACACAAACTCGCCGCCATTCAACCCACCATCCTTTCGCACGCCGACGGCAAACTCCAGGCTGTCGGCCGCACCCGCCAGGGCCGCATCTTCGAAACCTGGTCCGCGGACAACGGCAAAACCTGGAGCGAACTGACTTTGACCACTCTGCCCAACCCAAACTCCGGCATCGACGCCGTCACCCTCAAAGACGGCCGCCAGCTCCTCGTCTATAACCACACGACGAGAGGCCGCACCCCGCTCAACGTCGCCGTTTCCGACGACGGCAAAGAATGGCGGCAAGTCCTCGTGCTCGAAAACGCGCCTGGCGAATACTCCTATCCGGCGGTGATCCAAACCCGCGATGGCCTCGTCCACATCACCTACACCTGGAACCGAGTCCGAATCAAACACGCCAGCCTCGATCCGGGAACCCTCTGACATTCTGGTAAGGACGCATTCCGGCACGTCCGTCGAAATGTTGCCACAAGAGATGGGGACGCCTCCGTTGGTGTGCCGGGGGGATTGCTTTCGTAGCAGTTAGTCGCAGTTGTCCCAGTTCCTTTTCCCCTTGAGCGATGGGTTTCAAAGCGTGCCAGCGTGACAAGTATTATGAGCCCGGTGCGTATGTTTGGTTGGATTGTCATCTTGACTGCGCTAGTCCAACATGTTCGCAAGCTACGAGCAAATTCCACGCTTGAGGTGTTGACCGCGGATTTCAGCGATAGCCGAAAAGATTCGTGGTTGTCTCCATGTCTTTGCGTTCAACTGAATCCGCGTAGATCAGCGTTCACCCGCGGTGACCGTTCATTCCAAGTTTCTTTGCTACCCGCCGGACAATGATGGAGCGTTCGTGGAGCAATTCCCGGAGTGCAGCGCGACCCGTCCGAACAACCTCTGCCGGTGCGGTCCCGGGGTCACCGGCAGAAAATGGCGGTTCCGGCGCGTACTCGAGGTAAAGTTGGATTGCCTGGGCCGCCCGTTTGCCGCGCAACAAGCAGACGGCCCGTAACGCGCCGTCGAGTCCCGCCGTCACGCCGCCACAGGTCATGAGGTTTCCGTCCTGGACGACGCGTTGTTTCACCGGGCTCGCGCCGAAGCTCTCGAGCAGATGATGCGAAGCCCAGTGAGTGGTCGCTTTGCGGCCCTTCAGCAAACCAGCGGCTCCGCACACCAGGGCGCCCGTGCAAACCGACAAGACTATCCTTGCCCTGGCCGCCTGACTTCGGACAAACGCGAGCACCTTTTCGTCTTCCATGACTGCGTTGACGCCCGCTCCGCCGGGAACGAGCAGCAAGTCAAGCTGCGGACACTCCGCCAGGGTTTTCTCCGGGGTCAATAACAGGCCCTTAACGTCCCGCACGGGTTGTTTGGTCATCGCAACCACGTGAAAGGTGGAGTTCGGAGTGCAGGAGAGCACCTCGAACGGTCCGGTGAAGTCTGCCTGGTCAAGGTTCGGGAACAGGATACCGCCGAGATGCAGATGAGTTTTATCGGGCACCATGCTTTTCGTCCTAGTCATTTGCCAAAGACTATAGCTGCAAAGGACATACAGAAAAGGGGGCCTGTTGTGGGGCGGCTATGCGCGGTCCCATTTGCCGTCATAGTTCTGGAAGTCCGCGGCTCTCCCAGGTCAGGATCCGTTGGGCGGGACGAAAACGGTCACCGTCCCGGGCGCGGCATTCCCCGCCGGATCGGTCGCCTGAATCGTAAGCGTGTAAGTGCGCCCGACGCCGCTGGAGGCGCGCTCAGCCCGCAGCTCAACTGTTAACGGTCCCGTGATGAACCAATCGGCGCCGGTGTTGCCGTCGCCGGTCGTGTTGGTTGGGTCGCTGCTGGTGACAGAAACGATGCGCGAGGTAACAGAGCCCGAATTGTCCGTCGCGTTGACCGTCACGGTGACCAGGATCATTTCGTGGTTCGGCGGAGAAAGCACGTTCGGAGAAGCGCTTAGGCTCGTGATGACCGGCGGTTCCACGTCCTTCACGGTCACGGTGAAGTTGCACTTCGACTGGTTTCCGGCGTCGTCGGTTGCGACGCACATAACCGTGTTGGTGCCGAGCGGGAACGCGGAACCGGAAGCCGGGCTGCTGCCAGCGCTCACCCCGGGACAATTGTCACTGGCGGTGGGAGCGAAGGTCACGACGGCACTGGCCTTGCCCGGATCGTTCGGCACGGTGATGTTGGCGGGACAGGTTATGGTCGGAGGCTCGGTATCGACGACGGTCACGGTAAAGCTGCAGGAGCTGGTGTTGCCGGCGGCGTCGGTGGCGACGCAGGTTACGGACGTAACGCCTTTTGCGAAGACCGACCCCGGAGGTGGAGTGCAAACCAGGGTTACGCCGGGATTGTTATCGGTCGCGGTCGTTACGTAGTTGACGACCGCATCGCAGCGCCCAGGCGCAGTGGATTGAACCACGTTGGTGGAACAGGTGATGACCGGCGGCTGGTCATCCAGCACGAGCGTAACCGTTATCGTTCCCGCAGTTGTAGAAGGGAAGTAATGGCCGTCATCCAGCGTGATCGTTTGGCCGGGCAGCGGGATGGTGCCGTTGAAATAGGCCGTGACGGTGTAGGTTCCGGCAGGGAGCGGGACCGGACCGAGCGGCGCGCGCCCATTGAGATCGGTGATAACGGGTACGCCGCAGGAACCGTTCCGCCCAGCGACCACGAACAAGACCGTCCGCTCGATGACACGGTTCCCGGCACCGTCAGCCAAGGTGGCCACCACTTTGCTGTCCACGTTGGGCTTCACATAGACCAGGGTCGGGGCAATGCCCAGTGCCGTCGTTTGCCGCGTGATCGTGAACGGCCCGGTGGCGGAGGAAGGCGCCAGCCCCGGGGCGCCCGGGAATGAGGCGGTAAGCTGATAATCTCCCGGGCGGCTCCGCAACGGCAGACTCGCTGTGGCCACCCCGTTGGAGTCGGTGGTGCCCCACAACTCCTGTTCGCCCAATCCGAACACCATTCTCTGTCCGCTGAGGGACGTGCCGCCCGCGGTCGTGAGCTGAGCTTGAATGGTCACGGTGGCGCCAAACGCGCCGTTAGTGGGTGCCCCCAGGAGAGTGACGCTGGTGGGCGCCAGGTTGGCGGTGCTGCTGCTGTCGAACTCGTCCGGAATGTGATAGGCTCCGAGCTTCGTGTCCAGCGCCACGACGCCGACGCCGTTGACAGCCTGCACTATGTAGCGAATGGCCTGCGAAGGCGTGCCGTTGAGTGGCAGCGTCGCCTGCCACAGCGTTGAATCGCTGGCGTTTTGAGCCAGCTCGAGGGATTGCCATTTGCCGTAGTTGGGGCCGAGTGTGGCGGTGTAGGTCACCCACGCTTCCTGCACGCCCGCGGCCGGATTCCCGACCACACGAACGCTCAACGCCACCGAATCCCCCGCGGCACTCGTGAGTCCCAGCACACCCGAAATGCAAGGAGCCGCTGCCAGAGCCGGTGTGCTGGAGTTGCCGGCGTTATCGACATACGTCGTAATGTTCGAGTTATAAAACAGTCGGAAATCCATTTCGCTAAACTCGCGTAGCGTCCCGGTCGCCGCGGTGGGCGAGTCGGATTTGAACTGGCCCGGAATCGCCATCAGGCTGGTCGTGCCGTCGATTCCACCGCACAACGTGCCGAAATAGTTCAGGCTCCAGGGACGCATCGGGTAGAATACTTCCGACAGGAAAGTCGCGTGGACGCCCCGGATTTCCGTAGTGGCGGCCCCGGTTAGCGGCACGATGCCGGGCAGGTCGGTGTAGGTGCCGCCGCGGAAGCCAGCGCCGCGCAGCACCGTCCCGTTCACTGCGACGTTGCGGGCTTCCAGTGGCAGGATCGGTTCAGCCGGGTTGTTAATGATGCCGGAACCACCCGCCAGGTAGGTGGCGATCGTCTGGGTACCGTCCTCAGTGTTGTTGAGTGTGACCTGGGTCGGCGTGAGCGCGGAGGTCACGGCGATTTCGGCAAAAGCCAGGCCCAACGGCGCGCCGGGATTGGAGGCTGCCGGTTGCACGGAAGTAACCGCCGGTGTATTCACTCCCGAATTGAGCCGTGCGCCCGGGAAGTTGATGCTGAGCATCGGCAAACCAAACAGGGTGGCTTCCAGATAAGTCTTGGTGTGGATGCCGCGCATCTCCGGTGTGGCTTCGAGATAGGCGTGCTTGGCGTTCACCAGCGCCTGGCCCACGGAAACCGGCCCCGAGCCGGTTCGCAGCGCCTGCACGAATTCCAGGTAGAGCCGCTCGCTGTATTCGATGAAATCCGTATCGCCGTATTGGTAGCCCGTGCCGGCCACCAGCGTCGCCTGTTTGCGCGCAGCGGCTTGCGCCCAATCCGGCTCGGGGGTCACAAACCGGATGCTGTCCGCGGTAACGATGTTGTAGCCGGAATGGCAGCCGGGACTGACGACGAGCGTGTTGCGGAAATCGTTGGAGGTGGCAGCCAGTTCGGACGCGAACACATGCGTGCTGTAATCCGCCGCCAGGGTTTCGCTCGCGCTGAAGTGCCCGGCGAGGAAGATGAGGTCGTGCCGCTTGCCGAAGAGCGCCTGGCGCAGGTTGTCCGCGGTCCAGCACAGCGCCGGGGGGAGATTGTTGGGAGAGATCAGAGTATCCGGAACCGCGCCGATTGCTTGCGTAAGTTCACTGGCCACGGCCGTGGCGTCATCCGCCAGGAAGTCGTACCCCGTGACCAGTGAGGATGCGGGAGCAGGGGCGACACCGTTGGAGGTGCCAAGGTACGCGGCGAGCATGCCGAGCACATCGGGCGCTGACTGCACTAGACGGCCCACCGCCAGATCTCCCAGCGGCAATTGGCCGGATTTCAACGAAACGTTGCATCGGGACCCGTAGGCATCCTGGCTGAGCACCCGGTCCAACCGCAAGCTGGCCTGGGACGGCGTCAGGTCTTTCACCGGCGGCACGTAGTTGCGCTCGGGCCCGAGCAATGCCTCATCCGGGTAACGGAAAAATGGAATCACGCTGTCGTCGCCGACGAGCACGACGTATTGAAGTGCATTGCCTGAACGGGAACGATCCACGACCTCCTTGATGGCTCCGGCCACGAGGTTTTTGGCGAAGGGGCAATCGAAGTATTGATCAGCCTGGGCGTTAAAAAACGCCACGGCCGGATCAGCCCCCACATCCACCACGACGCCGCGGACCTCTGGGCGCGCGGCCAGCGCTGCCAGGGCGAGGGAGACATTCGTCTTGTCGGCGCTGGGCAGCGGGCCGAGCCAGCGATTTAAGTCGGTCAGGATGATCGTCTTATAATTGCCGGCCGGTGCCGCGGTCGTGGACGGGGTCAACGGCTTGCCGCTGCCATCGAGCGCGACGGGGCTCACCTGCCCGCAGGCGCCCGTGATCTGATACACCGTCAAACGGAATGGGTTGGCGGTGCTGAACACCCCGTTGCGTCCCCGCACTCGCAAATAAAAATCGCCGCTGTTGTCCCAGGTGTCGGCGATGATCCCCTCGCCCGCCGTTCCATCGAAAGCCGACACGGCCAGCACGCTCTGGATTTGGGCGGCGGAAAAGGCCGAAGGCGAGAAGGCGCTCGGAGAAAACGCGCTAGGACTGAATGCCGACGGGGAGAAGGCACTGGGCGAAAAAGCGCTGGGCGAGAACGCCGACGGGGAGAAGGCGTCCGGGCTGAAAGCCGAAGGCGAAAACGCGCTCGGGCTGAAAGCCGAGGGTGAGAACGCGCTGGGGGAAAAGGCCGACGGCGAGAACGCGCTGGGCGAGAACGCGCTGGGGGAAAAGGCCGACGGGCTGAAGGCATCGGGTGAAAACGCGCTCGGACTGAAACCGTCACTGGCGAATTCGGCGCTGAGATGTGCCAGGTCGTCGAGAGACGTTAGCGTTTGGTAGGCCGCCCCAATGTCCTTGAAGAGCACCAGGTCATAGTTCTCCGGCAGCTCGGTCAACGTGACGATCAAGCGGCTGCCCGGTTGGACTTTGAATTTGAACCAACGGGATTGGTCGAGGGCCGCCAGGCACTGCTGTGCGGTCACCGCTTGGACGCCGAGGTTGTCCACCAGGGTCAGCGGCAGAGCCAGGGGCCAGGATTGGTTGCCCGCATCCTGAACGGTTACGTTGAAAACGCAGAAGTTCGAATTGCCGGCCGTGTCCACCGCCGTGCAGACGACCGGATTAGTGCCCACCGCGAAAGCCGACCCCGAAGGCGGGTTGCAGGATACCACAACCGGCCCGCCGCAATTATCGGTGGCGGCTGGCAGAGCGAAATTGACGGTCGCAAAACAGCTTCCGGAATCGGTCGAGGCAATGAGGTTGGTCGGGCAGATCATCTGCGGCGGCTCTTTATCGAGCACCGTGATCGTGAAGGTGCAAACGTTGGTGTTGCCGGCGGCATCGCGCGCAACACAGAGAACGGTATTGGTGCCCACCGGGAAAGCGTGGCCGGAGGGTGGGGCACTGGTCACTGCGGCCCCCGGACAATTGTCAGAGACGTTGACCGTAAAGTCGACCACGGCGGAACATCGGCCCGGATCGTTGGTCACGGCGACAGGCGCCGGGCAAATGATTGTCGGAGGTTGCGTATCCACGACTACCACCTGGAAGCTGCACGACGCGGTATTGCCCGAAGTATCGGTAGCGGTACAAATAACCGTGTTCGTTCCTTTCGGAAACGTTGAGCCCGGCGGCGGAGTGCAAACGAAGCTCGCGACCTGGACGTTGTCGGTGGCGGTAGCCGCGTACCAGACAATGGCCGAGCATTGCCCTGGATCGGTTGGCTGTATAATAGTCGCCGGACAAGTCACCACCGGCGGAGTGGCGTCCCTGATTCTTACCGTGGTGATGACGGTGGCGGTATTGTTGGTGGATTGAGGATCCATCGTCGCGGAGGCAACCGTCGCGGTATTGGTCAGCAGGCCGGCGTTCGCGACGACGACCTTCACCAGGATCGACACAGTAGCGTAGCTGCCGGGATTGATGCTGCCGAGCGCGAAACTGAGCGTGCTGGTCCCCGAAGAAGTGCCCTGGGAAGAGCTGGAGGACAAGAACACCGCCCCGGCGGGCAACGGATCGGTCACCACGACGGAGGCCGCCACGTCAGGCCCGCGGTTCTGAACCGTTAGCTGATAGCCAAGGGTGTCACCCGAATAAACCGGCTCCGGGCTGGCCAACTTGACGAGCGCCAAGTCTGCGGAAGCGACAATCGTGCCGGGATTGACCGACACATTGAGCGCGGAACTACCGTCCAGACTCGCATACGCTTTCTGCGAAGCACCTGGGAATTGAGAGGCCCCATTGCGCGCACCCCACGCAAGCTGCCCAGCCAAATGGCCGCCATAGCCCAAAACAATCGTCTTGTTTGCTGTTCCACCGCTGGCGACGGTGAAAGTGACCGGCAGCGTCTTCACGCCGTTGACCAGGCTATAGGTCCCGAACGCGAGCGCGCTGACATTGTGCGCGGTCAACACGCCGGGCAACTGCGCACCCACAGGGAGCGTACCGTCCACTGGCAACGCCCACTGCAAAGGCGAGCCGGGATTGCTGATTCCCGCGAGCAGCGCTGGATTGGCGACGCTGGCGTTATAGGAGCCTAGCGAATCGAAAAAGTGCTGTGTGCCGCCGGTTGAGAAATCATACTTCAGCAGAACCGTGTGCGTGGTGCCCGGAGACAAACTGGCGGTGAAACGCAGCGGAAGGGTGTCACCATCACCGTACCTGGAATTGCTGCCCTGGACCGTGCCGCCCCATTGGGCACTGAGATTAAACCAGCCCTGCAATTGAACCGTTGAACCGCCGCCATCGCTGAACAGCGCCTGAGCCGTAAATCCGGAGCGAAGCCCCACCGCGGTCAGCCGCAGTTCGGAACCTAGGCAATCATCTTCGCAGACGTGCCAGGTGGTCAGGAAATCCCCGTGTGCATTGACTGGAGCCAGCCAGGGTTGGTGGTCCGCCCCGGTGCTCGGCGTGCCATCGGCGTGCAGCACCTGCAGCTGCACCGTCTCCTTGGGCAGAAAATCGGTGCCGATGATATTTGCGGTGCTACCCGGCGGGTAATCGGGCTGGTCCGTGACTACTTCCGGGTGACGCGAGGGCGGTTCAGGTTGAGCTTGGAGGGACTGGGCCACTACCCAGCCCGAGGCGACGATTACTGGCAACAACGAAACAATTCTGGACATGGCTGTTCTCCTGGCTCCTTCTGGATGATGAATCCGCCGGCCGGCCTTTAGGTGTGTGAATGACGCCCCCCGCCGGAACCCTTGGTCCGGCACCCCAACGAACGTGCACACCACAAAACATCAGAATCCTGGTGGAGATTTCCCAGTCTGATATATCAAAGAAGCTAAAGTGTCAAGCCGGAGCGCGCTAAATCTCTTGCGTTGGACCTGTGGCGGACGGGCGTTCCGTACGCGACCCGACAGCGTTGGAGATGACTGTCCGCTGCCGCTTTCCTCTCCCTCGACTCGAGAGCGAGCCCGGACCCGCGAGCAACCAAGTGAGGCTCGCTACTCGAAGCTGGTTGCTGCGCCGCTCTTGGACGCCAGCCACTTGTCGAAGGCCTCCTGGCTTTCGACCGTGATGAATCCGCCCGTCATGCTGGAGTGGCCATTCCCGCAGAGCTGGGCGCAATTGATCTGAAACCGGCCCTCTCGGGTGGGCCGGAACCAAATCGGGATTCTCATCCCCGGGATGGCGTCCTGCGTCACGCGCATGGCAATGACTTTGAAGGAGTGAATCACATCCTTAGACGAAATCCAGATGATCACCGGTTTAATCTCGCCGTCGGGATTCTTCACCAGCGGGACGTGAATATCATTCAGCGTCTGCACATCGTCCTTGCCGTTCGGGTCGTTGGGATTTACGCCGAACACGTTGGTCTCATTGACCCAGCGCATTTCCTGGTTGCCGAACTTCCCATCCTTGCCTGCGTAGCGGACATTCCACGCGAATTGCTGGGCGACGACCTGGATAAGAATCGATTCCTCCTGCTTCGGAAATTTATCGACGGCCCTGGCCCAGAAGGGCACAGCGACCGCCAACAGCAAAACGCCCTCGACCACCGCCACCGCGCCTTCGATGTAATTCGACGCGTGGCTTCTCACGCCGTGATAGTCGGCCTTGGGATGGCGCGAGCGCCGGAAGCGCAGCAGTGCATAGGCAAAGTACCCGAGCCACCCGACGAACAAAATGATCATCAGCCAGTGGACGTAAATAATCAGGTTATCGACCGACCGGCCATGTTCAGAGGCCAGTTCCGGCAATCCCAGCATCGGCAACCTTAGCAGTTTCTCCATCTTTAAATCCTTTCGGCGGTTGATTCGGCGAGCGGCGCAGCGGGGGTGCCCGCGGGAAGCTCCGCAGCACGCCTGGCGAGATACACAAAAAAGCCTGCGACACAGCCCAGCACCAACACGATAATCCCCAACAAGCTCAAAATGCCCCAGTTCATCCCCCGCGCCATCGGCGCATCGGATTGGCCATAGCAAGCCGCGCACGCCCAAACAGGGCGCGCCTGCATCGCCGCCAGAAAAACCAGCGCTGACAAGCCTCCGGCGAGACGGCCTGACTGAAACCCTACGCTCATAGATAACGGACTTTCTTCAGTTTCTTCAAAAAGTAGCGTTCGTACACAATTAAAGCCGCCCCAACGGCAAAGGAGCCGAGCCCGAACAACAGGTCAGCCGGCTGTCCGTTGGCCGATGCATAATCCTTTAGCTCCCATACTCCGAACCCGAAGGCCAGGGCGCTGGAGGCGGTAATGAAAACCACATGGAAGGCTTTCAGCGACATAATCAATGGGTGACGGTATGGCGCGGGAAATCCGAAAACGACCAAATCGTCAGGAACATTAATCCGAGGAAGAAAAACGCTGTGAAGGCCAGGATGCCGTAAATCATTTTTTGCTCGGAGATAAGGTGCATAAAATAGCACGCCACCAGGGAAGCCTTGCCGATGGCGATGAATAGCGCCACGCCGATGTTGATCTCGCGGTTGCCCCAGGGGATGTAAGAGGCGCCCACGGTAATGAGCGTGCCGAAGAGCAGCGCGTAAAAGACGAACAGATACCGGCGCAGGTGCTCGTGGAAATGCGGGTCCAGTGCGGGCGGAGCGGGCGCGCCCGCCACGGGCGTTGGGGAAGAAGAATGGGCGTCCATAATTGTTTGGTTATAGCAAGTATAAAACTGGAAACAAAAAGATCCAAACCAGGTCCACGAAATGCCAGAACAGGCCGGAGATCTCGATGCGGTTCGTGAACCGCTCGGGGTCGGTCCGCCAAAGCTTGCTGCCAGGCCCCCAGAGAAAGCCGATCACGATTGCGCCGCCGATGACGTGCAGAGCATGCAGCCCGGTCAGGGTGAAGTAGATCGCCAGGTAGGTGTGATGCCACGGGCCGTAGTTGTCCAGGCTCTTGATTTGCGCGCCTTCGAGCCGGAGTTCCTCATGCTTGGCCGGATGCTCGCGCAGATTGAACAGTTCTTTCCGATCCGTGACGACGTGCCCTTTGAGGAGCGCGTAGCCGGTGTACGCCCCGTTGACGAGCTGGAGCTTGTTCTCAATGAAATGACCGTCAGCAATTTTCCCATCGTTCAACGCGATTTCATAGTGAGTGAATTTGTCGTGATACTCGTAGGACTTGATCCCGACGAACGTCAGCGCCAGGCAGAGCGTGCAGGCATGGAAGAATTTGAATCGGCCGAACTGGTTCATCTTGCACGAAGCCCAGGCCATTACGGTCGTGATGCTGGAAGTGATCAGCACGAGTGTGTTGCACGTGCCGACAGGGATGTTCAGCCAGCCATGCGGCCAGAGCCCGTCCTCCGCACCCACCCGCAACAGAATGTAGGCCGAAAACAACGCCCCGAATAACATCACTTCCGAGGCCAGAAACAGCCAGATGCCAACCTTCGCGTTGTAAAGCCCTGTGTCCGGCCGGGGCTGTACTGTGTAAGGAATATCCATAGTCAATTAGTCCGGTTGGTTCTGGGGCGTGAAATCGGTGGCGTGCCCTGGGACGCTGTACTCATAAGGGCCGCGATGCACTTGGGGCGCTTGGGCAAAATTGCCGTGCGGCGGCGGGGTCGGGGTTTGCCACTCGAGCGTGGTCGCTTCCCAGGGGTTGTCGGAACCGGCCGGCTTGCCGTTGTTAATGCTCCAAAAAAGGTTCAGGATGAAGGGAATCTGGGCCAGCGCCAGCCCCACTGCCGCCCAAAGGATGTACGTGTGTAGGCTCATGATGCTGTCGCTCAACCCGCCGATCGCGCCGGGCACGCGCGCGGCCGAATAATTCGCTCCGCCGTCCGCCATGCGGCGCAGCATGCCCGCCATGCCTTGGGCGAACATCGGCTGGAAAATCAGGTTCATGAAAATGAACGAAGACCAAAAATGCACTTTCCCCCAGAACTCGTTCATCATCCGGCCGGTCAGCTTGGGAAACCAGTAATAAATCCCCGCGAACAGTGCAAAAATCGTCCCCGGCGCCACGATGTAGTGAAAGTGGGCGATGACATAATAGGTGTCGTGCAGATGAATATCGCTATAGCTGAATCCCAGCGGCAGCCCCGTCAAGCCGCCGATGCCGAACATCGGCAGGAACGCCATCACAAACAGCATCGGCGTGTTGAACCTTATCGACCCGCCCCAAAGCGAAATGAACATGCAGGTCAGAATGATCACCGAAGGGATGGAGATGATCATCGTCGTGGTCTGGAAGAAGGTCGCGATGCGCGTGCCCATGCCGGTCAGATACATGTGGTGGGCCCAAACGATGAACGACAAAAACCCGATGGTCAGGACGGCATACACCAGGGACTTGTAGCCCCACAGCGGCTTGCGCGTGTTGTTGGCGATGATCTCCGCCACGATCCCCATTGCCGGTAGGATCAACACGTACACCTCCGGATGCGCCAGAAACCAGAACAGGTGCTGCCACAATAAAGGACTGCCGCCGCCGCTGACGTGCGCCAGGTGACCGCCCACCGCCAGCCCGGTCGGCAGGAAAAAGCTGGTATGCGCTACCTTGTCCATCAACTGCATGACCGCCGCCGCTTCCAGCGGCGGAAACGCCAGCAGAAGCAGGAACGCCGTCACGAACTGCGCCCAGACAAAAAACGGCAGCCGCATCCAGGTCATCCCCGGCGCCCGCAATTGGATGACCGTCGCGATAAAGTTGACGGCGCCCAGCAGCGACGAGGTAATGAGGAAAACCATGCCGATAATCCAGAACGTCTGCCCCTCGGTGGGAATTGCCTCCGCCAGCGGCGGGTAGGAGGTCCAGCCGGCCTGGGCTGCGCCGCCCGGGATGAAAAAGCTGAAGAACATGATCACCCCGCCAAGCACATAGGCCTGGTAACTGGCCATGTTCACCCGCGGGAACGCCATGTCCGGCGCGCCAATCTGCAGCGGCACCAGATAGTTGCCAAACGCCGCAAAGGCCAGCGGCACGATCGCCAGGAACACCATGATCGTCCCGTGCATCGCCCCAAAGGAATTATACAGGTCCGGCGAGACAATCCCCTTCGCCGCCATATTATCGCCCAGCACCGAGGCCAGCAACGGACCCACCAGCGGCACGGGCTGGCCTGGATGGGCAATCTGCCAGCGCATGATCAGCATCAGGCAAAAACCGAAAAAGAGAAAACAGAGCGCCGTGAAACCGTACTGGATCCCGATGACCTTGTGGTCGGTCGAGAAAACGTACTTGCTCCAGAAGCCAGCCTCCTCGTGGGCGGCCTCCGCGTGCGCCGGAACCGAAATCGTCTGCGTGCTTGCCTGCATGTTCGCGTGTGGCTGTTGCGTTATAGTTTAGGGTATCTGATTAAACCTATTTTGCGCTGGTCATGCCAAATATGTATTAGCTTGCGTTACTCTGTCAACTCTGTTTCCGGCAAATTCTCTCCCGCTTATGAATTACAGTTTGTCCAGCACCATTACCCCCAGCAACAGCGGCAGATAGGCGATGGAGACATAGAATAGTTGCCTCGCCCGCGCCACCGTCAAGTGCCGCTCAAACTGGAGCGCGTACCAGAGAAAGGCTAGTCCGAGGATGAGCGCCCCCGCGAGGTAGATCGGCCCTGCCAGTCTAAGCACAAAAGGGCACACGCTCACGGGCAGCAGGACCAGCGTCTGAGCCACGGCGTGCCGCCCGGTGCGGCGGCCCTGGGGATCGATCACCGGCAGCATCTTGAATCCGGCCCGGGCATATTCGTCGCGGTAGATCCAGGCGATCGCCATAAAGTGCGGCATTTGCCACAGCGCCAGGATGCCAAACAGCGCCCAGCCTTCGGCGTTCAATTCGCCGCGCGCGGCGGCCCACCCGATCAGCGGCGGCAACCCGCCCGGCACCGCGCCCACCGCCGTGTTGAGCCAGGTCACGCGCTTTAGCGGCGTATAAACCAACAGGTACGTGCCCAGCGACACCGCGCCGAGCAAGCTCGCGGTGAGGTTAACCGCCATTGCCAGGTAGATCAAACCTGCCGCCGCCGCAGCGCACCCGATCAGCAGCACCGTCGCGGGCTGCATCCGCCCTGAGGGCAATGGCCGGTCCCGCGTGCGGCGCATCCGCGCGTCGTGCTCGCGTTCCCACAACTGGTTCAGGGCGGAGGCGCCGCTGGCAACCAGGGCAGTGCCCAGGATGGTGTGAAACAGCAATCCGAAGTCCACCGCACCGCGGCTGCCGATGTAAAAACCCACCAATGTCGTCACCAGCACCAGGAAGGTCAGCCGGGCCTTGAACAAATCGCAATAGACCGCAGCCCAGCCCTTGTCGGTCTTCAGCGCCGCCGCGATTTCGTTCGGGGTGGTCAAGGAAGATGGTGCGATCACTTTCACGTCAGTCGAGCCCCGTGGCAGGTGCGGGATGAGTTGTGGCGCTGGGTTTCCAGCCTGCCGGCAAGGGGGAGCCTTCGCCGCCGCTGCGAACCGGACTCGGCCCAATGCCGCTTGGGTCACTCACGGACTCGAAGCCGGCGACCGCGGCGACCTCCCGGCATGAAACCAGGCTCAGCACGGTGCCCAGCGCCAGTGCCAGCGCCCCGATCAAAACGTGAGCGGTCGCGACGTCAGCCGCCTTATTGGTCCAAATCGTTGCCGCTCCCAGCAACGCCTGCAGCAGCAGCACTCCCAGCCACACGGCGGCCAGTCGGCTGGAAACCGTAGCGCGGCCAAAATGGCGGCGAGCCGACCACGCGCAGCACCCGACCATCCCGAGGATGAGCAGGGCCGCTAAACGGTGTACCATTTGCAGCCCGACCTGAAACGCGGTTATGGGGTTCACATCCACAACCTCGACGCGGTGTTGGTTGTAATGGGCGACAGACTGCGGATCCATCGCCGGCCAGAGCTTGCCGTAAGCCAGCGGAAAATCTGCAATCGCCAGCCCGGCGTGCTGGTGTCGCATCGTCGCGCCGAGAACCAACTGGCAGAGAATCAGCAGGGTGGCGCCGGCGAACAGAAAACGCAATCGGCGCAAGGGCAAACTCGAAATTCGGATTTCCGACTCCGGATTTCTCCCGCGCTGCCACCACCGGCTGGTGAAAAGAGCCAGGGCGCAAGTCAGGGCAAAAAACAATTGCGCCAGGGTAGCATGAAAAATTCCAAGCTGGTCTTTGAACAGCACCACACGCAGACCGCCGAGAACGCCTTGAAGCACAACCGCAATGAACGCGGCGAGTCCGAGCCGCCGAAGCCATTTGGGGCTGGGCTCAAAGCCGGGCCAAAGCCAGCTCGCACCAAACGCAAACGCGCCGACGACGGCCAGCACCACGCCATCCCGCCAATGCCGGGGCGCCGCCAGCCAGGTCGCGGCAGCCGCTCCAAGAAGAACCAAGCCTGTCCAGCGCAAGAAGGGTTGGCTGCTTTTCCCGTAAAGCCACAGCGCGAGCACCGCCGTCATCAGCCCTACGCCCGAGGCTAGAAGCCGGTGGCTGTGTTCGTAAAAGATTCCGCCCACCCAGCGTGACACCGGGAAAAAGAACATGTTGTAGCCATACGTGTTTGGCCAGTCCGGCACCGCCATACCCACGCCGTGGCTGGTCACCAGGCCGCCGGCACCCAGCAGGACCAAAGTGGCCACTGCCGTCAACACGGCGAACCAATGGAGCCAGGGGCTGGAGCTGGGGCTGCTTAACTCGGGCCGCATGCTGGAGGTGCGATTGACCAGAATCGAGGGGCGACCAAGCGGCAAACGCCGGGAAAAGAAGTGGACCGGGAGGACGGTCTCCAGTTGCAACCGAGTCTCATTTTCAATGTGCTTCAGCGCCACGCCGCGGCAGTGACTACCACAGCCTCTTGCCAGGACCTTATTTCGCCTCCACCGCGAAGTTCACCTTGGCGGGCTCGCCATCCTTTACCTCGATCTCCTGCGTGGCAACGCCCGCCTTGCGGTGCGCCGCCCTCAGCGTGTACTTGCCCGCCGGCACGTTGGTGATCTTGAAAGTGCCGTCCTTGCCGGAAACCGCGAAGCAGGGATGGTCGAACACGCTCACCCAGGCAAACATCCACGGATGAACGTCGCACTTGAACTTGAGGAACTCCTCGGGCTTGGAAAAACTGAACGTAAGTTGCGGGCCCCCTGGCATCTGCGCCATGTTCTGCTCCTGGTTACCCGCGACCGTCGGCAGGTCGTGCACATTATGCAGCACGGGGTCGGAGTTCTTTATTTCGATCTTCTGGTCCGTCTGCACCGCGAGAATCTGCGGCGTGTACTCGCACCCCTTCTGGTCCAGCGTCACAGCGGGCGCGCTCGCCCCCGTCGATTTGCCGCTGATGCCTTGCACCGAAACTACCACGTCGGCCAGCTCGCCCTGGGGTCCGACCACGTAGAAATGGGTCGTCGGCATCTCAGTGTGCAGCTTGCCGCAGTTAGCGTCTTCCTTCAGCGGGGTGATCTCCTTTTCCTTGGGAGGGGTCCCTTTGAGAGTGACGGTGCCGGTGATTTCGCCGGCGGACACCAGTTGCAGCGAGGCCAGCACGACGGCGGCCGAGAACAGGGCAGTAGTTTTGATCATATATGATTGCATCGTTCGAAAAAACCGCAGGAAGCTAGCACCGGGCGACGGCGGGCGCAAGCAGTTTGTAGTTTGAATAACTGGCAGAATGATACAAACTAATACACGTTAAAACGTTGAAGCGTTAAAACACTGGGAGGCTGGACCGAACGACCGCCACAAGATGCATCGGCTTGAGCACGCCCGGTCCGATTCGGGTGCGGGACGCTGTCTTATCCGTTCAACGCTTCAACGTTGCAACGTCCCGGCGTTCCGCTCGGTTAGCGCCTGCCGCTGACGATTTCGGGCATCTTGAAGATCGGCAGGAACATACAGATGACCATACCGCCGACGACCACGCCCAGGAACACAATGAGGATTGGCTCGATGAGCGCGGTTAGGCCCGAAAGCGTCGTTTCTATTTCCTCGTCGAGGAAATCGGCGATGCGTTCGAGCATGTTGTCAATCTTGCCGGTTTGTTCGCCGGCCGTGACCATGCGGATGATCATTGTGGGGAAAATGGGGTGCTTGCTGAGGGCGGCGGAAATGCTTTCGCCGCGCTCGATATCGGTAGCGGCGGTCTTGATCGCTTTCTCCATGACGACGTTGCCGACGGTTTGCGCGACGATTTGCAGCACTTCGAGAATGGGGACGCCGCTGCGGACGAGTGACGCGAGGGTGCGCGTGAACCGGGCCAAGCAGATTTTATGGGCGATGGAGCCAAAGATCGGCAGTTTGATTCGATAGGTGTCCCAGAAGCGCCTTCCGGGAGCGGTCTTGATGAAATAGAACCAGCCATAGATGCCGGCGCCGCCCGCGACCAGGAGAAGCAGGATGTATTTCTGCACAAAATGGCTTAGGTCGATCAAGTGCTGTGTGGGGGCGGGCAGTGCTGCGCCGAAGCTATTGAAGATTTCTCCAAACACCGGCACCACTTTGATCAGAAGGAAGATGGTGATGAGGATCGCCACGATGGTGACGACGGTCGGATACATCATGGCGGATTTGACCTTCTTGCGCAGGCGGGCGCTATTCTCAAGATAAACCGCCAATCGGGCCATGATTTCGGCCAGCAAACCGCCCTTTTCGCCGGCCGCCACCATGCAGACATAAAGCCGGCTGAATGCCTTGGGGTGCTTTTGCAGCGCCTCGGAAAAACTGTCGCCACCCTCGACGCGGGTGCAGACGTCGCGAATGACGTCCCGCATCACTTTGTTGGTGGTTTGCTCGGCCAGGGCTTGCAGGGATTGCACCATGGCGAGGCCGGCGTCGATCATGGTCGCCAGTTGCCGGGTAAAGATCACCAGGTCCGCCAACCCGACACGGCCACCGCTGGTGCGGCCTTTTTTGCCGATCTTCTCCTGGATGGAAACCACCAACAGGTTGCGGTTCAACAGGGCCGCAATAGCCGCCTGCTCGGTGACAGCCTCGACCGAATTGCGAATCTCGCGACCAGTGGCCGTTTCCCGGGCGACATACACATAGGAAGCCATACGTGCTATTCAGGTTGTTTTGTGAAAAACATTGCTAGCACGCTGGAAGCAGACTCCGTTCCAGAAGGAAATGTCGCGACGAGATTTGTTCAAGAGGCCTTTCCTGGCTGCAACCAGGCAGGTTAAATTGGCCAAACGGGCCCGTTAATCAGCCCAAGTTGAGCATTATGATTAACATTGAGGCGGTTTTTCGCGCTGACATAGGCCTTTTTTAAGCCCGGCCCCGCCGCCGCCTCCGCCTGACTGACCGGGTCAAACTGCCCAAAGTCCGTACATTCCCTGCACAAAATCGGGAAAAAAACTTGTTGTCATCCCAAAACCTTTTGCCTATGTATGGCGGCAAATGCACCGGTTTTGGTGCGAGGGCAAACCGGTTTTGCCCTCTTTCAGATGCATAGTTCGATAGGAAACAAACACAGCAAATGATCGGAGGAACTAATGAAGTTTAATCAATGGACAGTTGCTCTGGCCGCCGTCGGGGTGGTCAGCCTGGCATCCGCTGCCAAAGCCGAGGAAAAGGCGAGTTCGGTCATGACCGCGCTCTCATCCACGACTCTCAGCGGGTATGTGGATACGTCGGCGCAGTGGAACTTGGGCACGGGTAATGCCAACCTTCCGCCCTACAAGTTCAACTCACCCAGCAAGGCTGACGGGTTCAACCTGGACGTCGTGCAACTTAGAATTGAGAAACCGCTGGACGAATCCGAATGGGCCGCTGGCTATCGGGTTGACCTGTGGGCCGGGCCCGATGCAAACACGCTCAACACCGTATCGACCGGGCTCCATGGCGACTTCGCTGTCCGTCAGGCTTATGTTGCCTTGAGGACGCCTGTTCTGAACGGCATCGACTGGAAGGTCGGTGTGTTCGACAGCATCATCGGTTATGAATCGGTTGAATCCCCGAACGATCCCAACTACACCCGTTCGTACGGCCACTCCATTGAGCCGCAGACCCACACGGGCGTGTTGGCCACCTATCGTTTCAACGATATGGTCAGCGCTTCAGCGGGCGTTGCGAACACTACCGGACCCGTGATCAACAGCCGCGCCTTCGCCCCGGTTCAGGGCAGCAATCCGTATCCTGAGTCCTATAAGACGTATATGGCCTCTCTGGCGATCACCGCCCCGGAGAGCCTCGGGTTCCTTGCCGGTTCCACCCTGTACGGGGGTGTCGTCAACGGTTACAACAACTCCGTCCCCGCCTCTGGCGGCGCCTTGAGCGCTCCGACCCTTAACGCCTACGTCGGCGGCACCATTGCCACCCCGGTCACCGGCTTGCGCCTGGGCGCGTCATGGGATCTGATGAACCTTAATACGACCCCGAATTCCGGCCTCCTCGCCGGCACCAAGGTCGAGGCCGACATCTGGTCCATCGCCGGCTATGCCTCCTACCAGGCCACTGAGAAGCTCAGCTTCCATGGGCGCGTCGAGTACGCAACGGGCGACATCGATCGGCCCGGATTCCTGGCGGTCCCCATTTATGGCCGCGACAACAGCATCTATGCAGCGACGGCAACGGCTCAATACGACCTCTGGAAGAACGTCATCAGCCGGCTCGAGTTCCGCTGGGACCATGTTGAACATGGCTTGGCCTTCGGCGGCGAGACCACGGGCGTGCCCACTCGCGAAAATGCGTTCCTGCTCGCTGCAAACGTCATTTACAAGTTCTAACTGATTTAGAACCAATCTGCGACAACCCCTCTCGGCTACCCGGGAGGGGTTTTTCGCGCACAGGAGCCATGGCGCCATGGCTTATTGGATATTGGTGTGATGGAGTGGTGATGTTGTGAACTGATCGAGCCTGGCACGAGCGCGCTTACTGGAGCGCCCCATGGCCCGATAATGCGACCGCAGCTTCGGAGGCTGTGCTCGGGGCTTGGCAAAGCCGCACTACCCACAGCAGTCCAATAATCCATTACCCCAATACTCCAATTCTCTGTCATCCCTACACTCCACTACACTCCATCACTCCATCCCGTACCTCCTCGACCATCCACCCCCGCTTTTCCGTGCTGTCGTCTTTTGACCATGTCGCGCAAGAATAACCGAGACTTGACCGTTGCCGACTCTGCACAAAACATCACAAACAATTTATATGCAGTCGGTTATGCATTCAGACGCCCATTTGGCACAGCACGTGCCTTGTGACCGCGAATACGTTACAGCCCTCGTTTGGACCCAATGTCGAGTGTGCTGTGGCGAGGAACCATTACTTAATCAATATGATAATACCAAAGTGCAATCCATGGACGTTAGGATTATTGAGCGCGGGTCTGATCAGCCTCCCCGCTGTCACACACGCTGAGGAAAAGCCGAGCTCCGTCCTGACGGCCCTCGGCTCCACAACGCTGAGCGGCTACGTCGACACCTCGGCGGAATGGAACCCGGGCACGGGCAACGCGAACGTACCAGGCTACGCGTGGAACAGCCCGAGCAAAGCGGACGGGTTCAATCTCAATGTGATAAAGCTCACGTTGGAGAAACCGGTAGATCCGGCCGACGCGTGGGGGGCGGGTTACAAGGTGGACCTGCTGGCCGGTCCGGATGCGAGCGCATTCAATACGAAGTCTCCCGTGGCTTCAGCGAACTCGGACTTTGCGGTCAAGCAGGCCTATGTTGCCTTGCACGCACCGGTTGGGAACGGATTGGACTTCAAGCTGGGTGTCTGGGACACAATTATCGGGTACGAGGTCTTTGAATCCATCAACAACCCGAACGTGACCCGTTCGTACGGCTATACGATGGAGCCGACAACGCACACGGGTTTGCAGGCATCCTACCAGGTTTGCGAAACCGTCTCCGCGACGGCTGCGATCGCCAATACCTTCGGGCCAACGATTAACGGGCGTGCCTTTTTGGGCCCACAATATCCGCCGGACCAGGGCCCCAAATCGGAGTCCTACAAGACTTACATGGGCGCTCTAACGTTCACTGCCCCCACCAACTCGGGCTTCCTGTCGGGCTCGACACTGACGGCTTGCGTGATTAATGGCTACAACGCGGGCGTCGGCGCCAACGGTGCGGACCAAACGAGCTTCTACGTCGGGGCGACGGTGAACACGCCGGTGACCGGCCTCAAAGTTGGGGCTTCTTACGATTATGCGGCAATCACGACGCAGCCGGTCGCTGGCCCCGAACAATCCGCGTACGCGAATGCGACGGGGCTGTATGTCTCCTATCAGCTCACCGAGAAACTGAGCTTGTATGGCCGTGGCGAATACGCGTCCTCCAGCTTCGCGGGCGTTTTTGGCAGCCGCAAAGTTGTCGAAACAACGGCCACGGTGCAGTATGACTTGTGGAAGAACGTGCTCAGCCGGCTCGAATTCCGCTGGGATCACTCTGCTGATGGGCTTCCCGCGTATGGGGGCACCACGGCAGGCCTGCCCTCGAAGATCAACTATTTCACGTTGTTGGCGGACGTCGCCTACAAGTTCTAACGCTCTAACGGGGTTTAGTTCCTCCTCGTGCCCCTGCCGGGAAGCCGGCAGGGGTTTTTCGTTTTCTTCCCGCTGGGTTGGACCGTCTTTTCCAGGGTCAGTCGCCCAGCAGCTTTTTGAGCGTCTCCCGCGCCTTCGCTTCCCGCGAAGCGTCTTGCGCGGGTGGCGCGTATTCGCGGCGGATGAATTCGAAATACTCGCAGTAGTTCGCGAGGTGCTTTTCCGCCACCGGGTCGGCGCGGCCGTCCCGGCATTGCTGCGCCACGCGGGAATCGTAGCTGACGCAGTTCAGGCAGACTTTCAGGTCGGAACTGCACCGGGGGCAGGTTTCCGAACGGCCAGGCAGGCCGGGCAGTTTATACTCCGTCCCGCACTTCCAACAGTGTCTTGTCAGAGCCATGTCGGCAGCTTATCAATCGCGCGGCGTTTTGGCCAGACCTTCGAGGGCGCCTTCTTGCGCGTGCGGCTCCAACTCCAACTTCAGGGCATGAAGCGAAAGCTGGATTTCCCGGATGAAGGCCACGAGCGACACGGTAAGCGACGCCATGCAGCAAATGAAAATTAACACGAGGACAAACCCCACCTCGAGCCGCAGCAGGGCGGCGACGAACAGCACGATGATCAGCACGGCCGCCAGCAGCACGCTGACCGCCGCCATGATGATCGCCAACCGGATAAACCGAGCCCGGCGATAGAGGATTTCCACCTGCCCGGCGAGGCGCTGCCGGTCGGCGGCGCCGACTTGCCGCGTTTCGCGGTCCAACTGTCTCGAGCGGTCCACCGCCCGGCCGAACCGATTGGTCAGGGTCAACAAGAGCAAGCCCACGCCCGAAATCAGGATGACCGGGCCAATTGCGACCTGCAGTACCGGTATCAACTGACTGATAGGTATTGCTGGCATGCCGGGGGCAACGTAGCCAGGAATGCGCCCGAAGCAATATCAATCAACATCATCGTCCAGCCCCATTTCCCGGGGCGGGGACGGCCACGTCCCCGTTCTTCACCTCGTGACGACGGTCGCAACAGAGGCGGGAACGGCCCCGTCTCCGCGAGTCGCTGGACGAGGACGCTGGCACGGGGACATGGCTGTCCCCGCCCCCCGGACCGGGATTGAATGTAGCGCGGAAAAGACCATAATAGGGGTGTGAGCATGAGTGCATCCGTTGACCTGCGCCGAATCCTGCAAAGCTGGCCGTATGATCCGGACGACGATGCCCGGCTGGCCCAGGGTGAGGATGGGCGCTCGATCCTCCAGGTCCGCACGCCGCTGGGCATCGAGCAGTACGAGCTCGATGGCCGCCCCGATGGCGCGCGGCCGCACACGAAGGAATCGGCCCTGGATTATTACCTGCAACGGCTGGAACAGGCCCGGGCTCAGGGCCAGGAGGCCGATTTTCACCTGGGGCCGCGCGAATGCAACGAACTTTTCAACGAGGGCACGCTCTATTACTTCCGCTACGTAAGGCTTTTCCAGCTCAAAGACTGGCCGCGCACCGTTCGCGACACCAACCGGAACCTGGCGCTTTTTGATCTGGTACGCCGCCACGCTCGGCGTGAGGAAGACCGGCAGTTCCTCGAGAAATGGCGTCCTTACATCATCCGCGTCAATTCCAGCGCCGCGGTCATGCTTGAGCTGGACCGGCACGCTTATGACAAGGCCTTGCGGCTTGCCAGCGAAGCCGTTGCCAGGATTGAGGCGCTCGAAAGCGTGGAGGACGACACCTTCCAGTTCGAGCGGGATCGCTCCTTGACAGCCTTGCGCGAATTGGCGGACCAAATCCAAAAAAACCGTCCGCTTTCGGACTTGGAACAGTTAGAGCACCAATTACGGCGCGCGGTCGAGCGCCAGGAATTTGAGCGCGCCGCTCAGTTACGCGACCGCATCCGCGCACTCAAACAGCAGAAAATTTGCTGACCCGGCGGACGCGCGGAAAAGCGTCTCGGGAGGAAGAGCGCACTCCCCAGGCCCGGATATTTCATGTCCACGAAAACCTCGGGGCAGCACCGGCAGTAGCGCAGGTTTCCAAACCTGCCGTATCGCCGACTTCCAAGTCGGCAGGGCGTAGAACCTTCAAGGCGTAAGCAGGTTTGGAAACTCGCACTGCTTTTGGACGCGTGACACATTCGGGCCAGGCCCGAGTACTCTCGTCCAGGCTCTATGGTTCAACGGGTTGCGAAACATGCCCGGCGGCGCGTCGTTAAAATTAGCGACAGCGATTACGGGCCGTTCGGCTTGACTGCGCGGGCGTCGAGGCCACTAAATGACCTTCATGAGTCGCTCTTTTTTCTGCGCACTGCTGCTCGGCATTGCATTGATGCCGGGATGCAACAAGCGGCAGCCGGCGGCCAGCGACCCCGTGGCGGCGGCAGACGATACCGCAGCGCCGCCGTCGCCGCGCGGACCGGGATTGGCCCCGGCGGCTTCCGCGACCGCTCCCGTCGTGGTTCCAGACACTGGCGACGTCAACGCGACATTGGATCGCCTGACGACCGAGTTGCGCAAATTCGTCGTTAGCACGAGAAGCGTGCCCAAGAATTTTGAGGATTTTGCCGCGAAAGCCCGCCTCGAGTTTCCGCCCGCTCCAGCCGGGAAAAGGTATAAAATCGCCGGCCAGGCCATAGTGCTGGGCAATAAATAACCGCCTCCGCCATTCCACCTACCCAATTCGATGCGTGCTTATGAAAAAAACGCAATTAAAAAAATCCGCGGGGTCGGCTCCCGGGTTCACGCTGATTGAACTGCTGGTGGTCATCGCCATCATCGCCATTCTGGCTTCCATGCTGCTCCCGGCGCTGAGCTCGGCCAGGAACAGAGCGTGGCGAGCGCAATGCACCTCGCAACAGCGCCAGCTTGGCCTGGGGTTTGCCATGTTCGCCACCGATCACGAGGACCGCTTTCCGCCGGCCGGCTACGGCGTCAGCGACACCAGCCAACTAGCCTGGGACTGCTGGATTCACCGTTATATCGGCGGCACGGCGCCCGATGCGGTGCTGCTCAACGCGCTGACCCCAACAGTGTTCGCGCCAAAAATCGAACTGTGCCCAGCCGACCGCATGCCGACCCTCGTCAATGACCCGCAATGGGGTTGGGTGAATTACGGACGGCGCCGCAGCTACGCGGTGAACGCTGTCGGCCCGAATTGGGGAACCGATTACCAGGTCCCGACCTCCGGCCAGCAATATCCTTTGCCCGACCTGACCCGGCCCGGCCGGCATGGGGTGGGCATTTACTGGCAGGATGGCGGTGTGGGCGGCTTGCCCGACTGGGAGGCGAAAGGGTACCGCACGAGTGTGGTGACTGACCCCGCCGGAACCACTCTGCTGGTCGAAGAACCCAACATCCAAAACGTCGTTGGTAACATCTGGCCTTGCATCTGTCTCGGCCCGCAGGGCGTCGGCGACCTCTACCAGGTCGATCCCTCGCCCGACGCAAAAAACTTCGGCAATAACCAATACGGCATCCACGGACGCCGTTTCAACTACCTCTTTCACGACAACCACGTCCAAGCCATGAGCATCCAGGAAACCGTCGGCTCGGGAACTCTCGCCCAGCCAAAAGGGATCTGGACCGTGTCGGTCGGGGATTAATTCGTAAACCCTCTCTTTCTCTTCCTCTTTCTCGTCCTCTTCCTCAATTCAACGAGGGATCCTCTGGCATCTGGGATAGCAAACGGTATTGCAAGCCTTTCCGGCGCAGGATTTTCCGCCAGAGCTGTTCGGGTTCGGTATCGAAGACCAGTTCCAGCGACGCAGGATGGGTCAGCCAGGCTTTCCGCTTGAGTTCATCTTCAAGCTGGCCGGGGCTCCACCCGGCGTACCCGGCGAACATCTTAATCTTGCGCTCCGGGGCAAACGAATCCCCGATTTCGATCAAGGTGTCCAGCGAATGGCCCAGGCTGAGATTCGGCAGCACGTTCGCGTCGGGAACAAAGGCGTCGGTGTGCAGAAAACTCAGCGCCGCCGGCTGCACCGGGCCGCCCAGAAACAGGGGGCAACTCTTGATCTGCTGAGGCAGGTCCGCAACGATCATGTCCCCCGCCTTGTTGCCGGTGTTCCGGTTGAGCACCAGCCCGAACGCGCCTTCCGAGTCGTGCTGGCAAATCAGCACTACCGTTCGTTGAAAAAACGACCCTTGCAATTGGCCGCTGTCCAGCAGCAATTGGCCTCTCAGCAGTTTTCCGTTGGCTGACATGTCACGACTCGCCCCTGGCTGGGGCTTGCCCTGAATCCAATCTGGATTAGATTTCTCCTATGTCAAAGCTTTGTCTGCTGTTGCTGCTCGCGGTCCTGCTCGTCGGCGCCGCGGGGTGCGCCACCCATTCCGGAAGCCGCGAATATGTTCCCGGCAAAGGCTGGGTGCCCAACGACTGATCGCGCTGTCATCCCAATTGATGACACCCGAAGACTGGTCATTTGGCACGATTCGTGCCAGTCTTCCTGTCATGCTGCATGCTCGTTTTGCGCCTGTTCCCGGAAGCCGATGGCTCCTGAGCCTTCAATTGTTGGTCGGCTCGCTCCTCCCCCTGTTCGCCCAGTCTGACCAGCCCGTTTATACCGATTCCCTGCAGAACGGCTGGGCCAACTGGAGTTGGGCGACCGTGAATCTCAACAATTCCAGCCCAGTCTATTCGGGAACAAGCTCGATCAGCATCACCTGCACCAATTACCAGGCGCTCTATCTTCATCATACCGTCTTCGATTCGACGCCATACACGAACCTCACGTTTTGGATCAACGGCGGCGCGAGCGGCGGCCAGCCGTTGCAGGTCCAGGCGACCACCAACCAGGTTGCGCTCACGAATCACTACACCATCGTGCCACCGAGCCCTAATACCTGGCAGCTCGTCACAGTCCCGCTCAGCACACTGGGGGTTGCCGGCGTGCCGACCATGGATGGCTTTTGGATCCAAAGCACGACTAGTTCCCAACTCACTCCGTTTTATGTGGACGATATCACGCTCGTCGCTGGCACCACTCCGCCGGTGACGAACACTCCCGTCTCTATCAACGTCGATGCCCAGTTGAACCGCCATCCCATCAGCCCTTTAATCTACGGCGTGGCTTTCGCCGGTTCGTCCACCCAGTTGTCCGACTTGAATAGTCCCATCCATCGTTCCGGCGGTAACTCAGAAACGAGTTACAACTGGCAGCTCAACGCCCACAACCACGCCGCCGACTGGTATTTCGAGAGCATCGATGACGGCTCCGCCACGCCGGCTGCCTCCGCGGACAGTTTCGTCTCCACCAGCAAAACCGGCGGCGCAGAACCCATGCTGACCATCCCGATGATTGGCTGGGTCCCCAAGCTTGGCCCCTCTCGCGGCAAACTCGCCAGTTATTCCATCGCCAAGTACGGGCCGCAAACCGGCAACGACGCCGCCTACTTTGCCGACGCCGGCAACGGCATCAGTTCCACCAACGGCAACAAACCGATCACCTGGAACGACCCGAACGACGCCAACTTCGCTACCAATTCCACCTTCCAGCAGGTCTTCGTTCAGCACCTCACCAATCGCTGGGGTCTTTCGACCAACGGTGGCGTGCGCTATTACCTTATGGACAACGAACACAGCCTCTGGCAATCGACCCACCTGGATGTCCATCCCGTTGGCCCCACGATGCAGGAGATTCGTGACAAGATTTTCGATTACGCCGCCAAGGTTAAAGGCATCGACCCGTCCGCGCTCGTCGCGGGCCCGGAGGAGTGGGGCTGGTCAGGCTATTTTTACAGCGGTTACGATCAACAATACGGGAGCCAGCATGGATGGAGTTATTTGCCGGACCGCGCCGCCAACGGCGGCATGGATTATATGCCGTGGCTGCTCAGTCAGCTCTATCAGCGCGCCACCAACACCAACCAGCGGCTCCTCGATTATTTCACCCTCCACTGCTACCCGCAAAGCGGCGAGTTCTCCCAAACCGACGTCTCGACCGCCATGCAACTGCTCCGCAACCGCTCGACCCGCCAGTTCTGGGATACCAACTACGTCGATGCGAGCTGGATCAATAGCGTCGTCATGCTGATCCCGCGGATGAAAAACTGGGTCGCCACTTACTATCCTGGCACGAAAATCGGCATCACCGAATACAATTGGGGCGCCGAAGGCTACATCAACGGCGCTACCGCCCAGGCCGACCTCTACGGCATCTTCGGCCGCGAGGGACTCGACCTCGCTACCCGCTGGACCACGCCTGGCCCAAGCACGCCTACCTACAAAGCGATGAAGATGTACCGCAACTACGACGGCAGTGATTCGGGCTTCGGCGACACCAGCGTCAACGCCGGCGGACCCAATCCGGACAATCTCTCCACTTTCGCGGCGCTCCGCTCCTCGGATGGTGCGCTGACTCTCATGGTGATCAACAAGCAACTGGGCGTCAGCGCTACCGCCGCAATAACCGTCACGAACCGCTCGCTCAGCGGCGCGGGCCAGGTCTGGCAACTGACTTCGGCCAACGCCATTACCCGGCTCAGCGACATCACTTTCACGGGCAACCGATTTACCAACACCGTCCCGCCGCAGAGCATCACCCTGTTTGTCCTGCCCGCCGGCGCCGCCCCGCCGCCGCCCGCGCTCCGGCCCGGCAGCCTTAGCCGAACCAATACCTTCGACCTCTGGCTCGATGGCACATCGGGCCAGCGCTACGTCCTCCAGTCTACCACCGATCTCCGGAGCTGGACGCCCGTCGCCACCAACATCCTCTCCGGCAGCTCCTGGCATATCGTCCTGCCGCCCTCAATCGCCCCTCAAACCTTTTACCGCGGCCTCTGGACGCCGTAAGCGCGCGTCAATAAATAACCTTTGCAACTCACCCCGTAGGAGACGAGGTAACGAGTCTCTAATCCATTCCACTTGTGGCGCAAGATCAGAGACTCGTTACCTCGTCTCCTACATTCGCATGGGTCAGGGTTATTTACTGACGCGCCCTACAACCATCAATCCAGGACTCCACCGCTCCATTTCTCCAACCCACTCCGTTCCCTCACTCCACCACCCCATTAATCCAACAATCTAACAATCCACCACCCCTCCCCGCCCCACCCTGCCGCACCGCCGCGACGTGCCCGCTGCCGCCCCCTCTCAAATCTGAAATCGGATCCCCCTTCGCCCGCGAAACTTTGGACAGTTTACTTGAAACTTGGGCCTTGAGACCTGAGACCTCAAACTTGAAACCGCGGACCGTGGATAGCGAGATCTCCATGGCGAATCCGTGTCCATCGGCGTTCATCTGTGGTTTTACAGCGAGTCGAACGGGCTGCGCACTCCGAGACCCGGCCGCTTCATGACATGGGTGTAGATTTGGGTGGTGGCCACATCCGCGTGACCTAGCAGGTCCTGCACGGTCCGAATGTCCGTCCCGTCGTCCAGCAGGTGCGTGGCGAAACTGTGCCTCAGCGTGTGCGGCGTCACCCGCTTGTTGAGCCGTCCCGCCTTGACCGCCTCCCGGATAGCATGCTGAAACGTAGCGTCCAGTACGTGGTGGCGCCGCACGAACCCCGAATGCGGGTCCCGCATCAGTTGCCGCGAAGGAAAAAACCAAAACCATTCCCACGAAACCCCGGCCCCGGGATACTTCCGCTCGAGCGCTTCGGGCAGCCACACACCGGCCACCTGCGTCCCGCGGTCCTGCTCGTGCAGCGTGCGGACCCGGTCCCGATGCTGCCGGAGGGGCTCCACCAGCCTTTCCGGAACCACCGTTACCCGGTCTTTGTCGCCCTTTCCTGAGCGCACGAACAACTGCTGCCGTTCCAGGTCCACGTCCTTGATCCGCAAGCGTAGCAGCTCCGTCAAACGTAGCCCGCTGGCATACATGAGCTGCGCCATTAACCGCGCGGTCCCTTCCAGCTTGTCAAACAGCCGCTGGCATTCCTGCCGCGTTAGTACCGTCGGCACTCGCGCTCCGCGGCGCGAAACCTCGTAGCCGCTCAGGTCGCCCAGGTCGCGACCCAGGGCTTCCCGAAACAGAAACACCAGCGCGTTGGGCGCCTGCTTCTGCGTCGCAATGCTCACCCGGCCCTTCACCGCCAGCCCACTCAGAAAGCTCTTTACATCCTGTTCCCCCGCCTCCTCCACGCCTTTGCCGCCAATGAACCGTTCCAGGCGCCACGCCCATTCCCGGTACGTCTGCTCGGTCCTCCACGAGTAATGTCCCAGCCGCAGCCGCTCTATCAGCCGCCTTTCCCACGGCGTTGCCCCTGTATCCGCTCGGCCCGGCGTGGGTTCGCCTGAAGGCTTCCACGCTGATACCCGTCGGCCCCGCATAAAAAACCAGTTCAAACCGCTCTTCCAAAGCCCCGGGTTGCGCGCCAACTGCCGTCGCTGCACATCCGCCATGTAGCCCCGCGCGCTCTCGGTCGTCACGCTCACCCCGTTGCGGTAGCAGTACTCCAGATAAGCCCCGATGGCCAGGCCATAACCGGCACGAACCCGCTCCGGCAAATCCGCCTGATTCAACAACTCTCGCCAATTGGGAAAAATAACCTCCGGAACCTTCCACAGGTCCACGGCCCTTCGTGGATCAGCCGCCCGCATCACTTTGTCTGTTTACCACTTTATCCCTAATGGTGTAAAGACAAAAAACGCGCACAGCTTATCCAAAACCGCGCTCCCCGGACCGCTGTCCTAAAGCCCCTGGCTGCAGGCTGGCGTCAAGAGTAGTGTGTAAAAGCTGGGAGCGGGTGACGGGACCAATGTTTGTTCATGCGATCAAAGACGCTGTAGAGGATACGTTCACAACTGCTGCGGGTGGTAAAGGCGCACATGGTGCGGATACGCCGGC
>DATMRF010000143.1:0-71603 GCA_035566435.1 Candidatus Acidiferrum sp. | reverse complement strand
TGCTCTCCACCCCGTGTCGCCACGGAGCAGTTACTTTCAGTTTCCGGGCGGGAAGCTCCGCCGGGGAGGGACTCTCACCCTCTGTGCGCGCTCGCTCTCAAGCGCACTAGCCGTGGACTTCAGTCCACGGGGGGATGCGTCGATTGACATTCGCGTCGCGTAGCGACGCCTGAAGCTCCGGGCGCAGAGAAGGTGTCGGCCATCGCTGCGAGATGGACCGACGCGGGCCGCCCTGTAGCCGACAAGATACAGAATCGCCCAATCCCAAGAGAATCCATTAAGAAGGAAGAATTCTGTCTCACACCCATTATCCTCCTGCCGTCGAAGGGCTTGGGAGCAGTTAGCCCCAGCCCAGCAGATGCCCGACGCGCCAGGTAACGAAGGCCAGACCCCAGGCGAGAACGCCCATGTAAGCCCATTGAAACAACGGCCACTTCCAAGAATTGGTCTCGCGCCGAACCACCGCGACCGTGCTGACACATTGCAGGGCAAACACGTAAAACACCATCAACGTAACACCGGTCAAGGCGGTATAGACGGGAGTGCCATCGGCGCGCCGCTGCGTCTTGAGCATATTGGCCAGGCTGGTCATGCTGCTTTCCGTGCGGTCGTAGGTGCCGAAGTTATACACCGTGGCCATGGTGCTGACGAACACTTCGCGCGCCGCAAAAGAGGCGACGATGCCGATGCCCATTTTCCAATCGAAGCCGAGCGGGGCGATGGCGGGCTCAATCATGCTTCCCAGGTGGCCGGCGAAACTGTGCCGGAGTTTGGCGCCGGCTTCCTCGTTGTCGAGGGCGGTCAATTGCGCTTTGAGCTCGGGGCTTGGGAGGGCGGAGGCCTGGAGCGAAGCGCGCTTGCCGGCGAAATCTTTCTCGATGTCGGCGCTGCGCGGATACGTGGCCAGAAACCAAAGCAGGATGTTTATGCCCAGGATGACCGTGCCGGCGCGGCGCAGAAAGAGCCGGGAACGGTCCCACATGTGGCGGATAACCACTTTAAGGAGAGGCCGTTTATACGGCGGAAGCTCCATGATCAGCAGGGGCGGGTCGCCCTTGAGCAGGGTGCTCTTGAACAGCCACGCCATCACCAGCGCCACAATGATGCCCAGCAGGTACATCGCCAGCATGGTGAGGCCGGAGAGCTCCAGCACGCCCAGCAGCGTGGCGTTGGGGATGCAAGCGCCGATGAGCAAAGTGTAAACCGGCAGCCGGGCCGAGCAGCTCATCAACGGTGCAACCAGGATCGTCGCCAGCCGGTCTTTCGGGCTCTCGATGGTGCGCGTTGCCATGATGCCCGGAATGGCGCAGGCGAAGGAGCTGAGCATCGGGATGAAACTCTTGCCGTGGAGGCCGACTTTGCTCATCAAGCGGTCCATGAGGAAGGCGGCGCGGGCCATGTAACCGGTGTCCTCCAAGAAGCCGATGAACAAGAACAGCAATAAAATTTGCGGAAGGAACACAATCACCGCGCCGACACCCGCAATCACGCCATCGACCAGCAGGCTGTTGAGATCGCCTCGGGGAATGAGATGACTAACGACTCCGCCGAAGGCATCGATCCCCGATTGCAGCGCCTCCATCGGCAGACGCGCGAATTTGAAAATGCTTTGGAACATCAGCATCATAATCGCGATGAAAATGAGCGTGCCCCAGACTTTGTGCGTGAGGACCCGGTCCAGTTTGTCGCTGAAAGTTTCTCCGGGAGCCGCCAGTTCAGTGGTGACCTCCCGCTGGATCGCCGAGACGCTGACATAGCGCCGCTCGATGACCACGCCGCCCCAGTCGATGCCTGCGGCGTCCAGCCGTTGGCGCGCCGCGGCCACCGCCTCTTGAATCGCAGCCGGGTAATGGGCGACGCTGGAAGCGAGCGCCTTTTCGTTGCTGAGGATCAGGAGCGCGTCGGCGGTGGCCTGAGCGTGGCGTTCGCGAAAGGCATTCGCCAGCAAGACGGCGATGGCGTCGGCTTCGTTCCTCAGCGGAGCCGGCAAGTCACAGAATTGTTTCGGCTTAACCGGTTGAGGCTGGCGGAGCAAAAGAATCAGCTTCTGCCGGAGCTCCGGCAGGCCGCGGCC
Source organism: Candidatus Acidiferrum sp. (assembly GCA_035566435.1). Lineage (GTDB taxonomy): Bacteria > Verrucomicrobiota > Verrucomicrobiia > Limisphaerales > UBA8199 > DATMRF01. The sequence continues at coordinate 69,529 of DATMRF010000143.1, read as the reverse complement.
TGCGCTCGCGACGACCGGCACGACGGGTGCCCCCAACTCGGCAGCGAGTTTTTGGGTATCGACGTGATGGCCGTTGTTCTCCGCCACATCGACCATGTTCAGGGCGACCACGGTCGGATACCCCAGTTCGATCACCTGGGTAGTGTAGTAGAGGTTCCGTTGGAGGTTCGAAGCGTCCACCACGACCACAACGAGCGCGGGCGCCGGCAACTCTGGCAGGCGGTTGAGCAGTACGTCGCGCGAGATTTGCTCGTCCAGCGATTGCGGACTGAGGCTGTAGGTGCCCGGCAAATCGAGCACGCGCGCGTTGAGTTCGGTCGGCGCGCCCAGCAGCCGGCCCTCTTTGCGCTCCACCGTGACTCCGGCATAATTCCCCACTTTGGCGCGCAAGCCGGTCAGCGCGTTGAACAGGGTGGTCTTGCCGCTGTTGGGATTGCCTGTAAGAACGACGTAGGGCGGGGGTGAGGCGGGCGAAGCGGTTTTCTTTTCGCCGCCCCTCTTGGCGGAGGTTATTGGCAGGGGGGCCGTCGAGGGGTGCGGCGGGGGCGCGTCGGCCAAAGCCGGCTTCGCCGGCATAACGGGGTGGCCTTGCGCGCTGGGAGATCCGGAGCTCATCTCGACTTCGGCGCCGGCTGCCTCAGCCGTTGGGCCGGACGAAAATCTGCTCGGCCTCCTGTTTGCGCAGAGTGAGATTATAGCCGCGGACCTTGATCTCGACCGGGTCGCCCAGCGGCGCGAAGCGAACCAGTTCCACCAGGGTGCCGACCAGCAGGCCCATTTCCATGAGGCGTGGGCGGCTCTCCGGCGGCACTTTGATCTCGGCCACCGTCGCGGTATGGCCCAGAGCCACCGAAGTCAGAGGTTGAAAAGCGGAAGGCACGGCTCAGGCGGGTGAAGCCGGGACGGCCTCGACCATGATGGCATCGGCCAGTTTCCGGCTGATGCCGAGGCGCGCGTTGCAGACCTGGCAGATGAAGCTCGATTCACAAGCGATCAGCTTGATGATCTGCTCCTCTCCGAAGCCGAGTTCTCGCAGGCGGTCGGTAATCTCCGGCGCGGTCCAGAGCTGTTTGATACACACCGTGGTGCCGGCCTGGACCCGGCTCAGCGGGCAGACCTTCGGCCCGGCGCACTGGCCTTTGAGGATCAACAACGGCTGCGGATGCTCGCGATTCACTGCGGGGCAAATTAGGCTAATTGAGACTTGGTTGCAAGAAGGAATCGGCTGGAAATACCTTGACACTAAAACCGCAGCGCCTCCGGGCGGGACCATGACGTGGCCTTTCATCCCGCAGGGCGGGGCCATGCGCCAGATCACCGGCTCATAATCTGTCCGCTGGCCGCGAATGCTTTCGGCGCTGTCGTCGTCGCGTTACGACGCCCATTTGGCAAAAAACAACCAGCACGCCGCTGGCTGCATCCCGGCCGAGGTCCGGCATTTTTAAACTATAAAGGCCGACAACATAGCTGGGGCAGTCGCAGTCATTACCGAAGGCGAGCCGGGTGTTGAGAGTGAAATAGCCTCCAAAAACACCCTTCGTTAACCGGGACAGCGCCACGAGGTGGGCAAGGCGTTTGGCTGTTCAGTCTGACGTAGGTGAGCTTTGGATTCGCGCCGCGAGATGTTCGTAACCGAGAAGCTGCCCAAGCGTTCATAAAACCGTTGGCAGTGCCTGTGCTATGGTTGGCGTGTCGAGTTCAATTCTTTAACGATTGCCTGGGTCTGAAGTCAGGGCGCGGAGTTGCTGTTGGGCCTGGGGGTAGTCCGGGCGCAGTTGGAGCGCTTTGGTCAGGTGCTGGATGGCTTCCTGCTTGCGGCCCAATTGGACGAGCACGGCGGCCAGATTGGCATGCGTTTCGGGCGAATCAGGTTTCAGATCCAGCGCCAGCTCGAATTGACGCAGGGCTTCGGCCGGGCGGTCACGCCGGCTCAAGGCCAGGCCGAGGTTATGATGGGCCTGTGGTTTGGCGGGGTCGAGCCGGACGGCCTCTTCGAGTTGCTGAATGGCTTCATCGACCCGCCCGCTCCGGCCCAAAACCATGCCGAGGTTATTGCGCGCGTCGGGGTCTCGGGGCGCGAGGCGGACCGCCTGCCGGAGCTGCTCGATGGCCTGGTCGAGGTGGCCCTGGGCCTGCAGCGCCATCCCCAGATTCCCGTAGGCTTTGGCGTAGTCGGGCCTCGTTTTTATAGCTTCCTGGAATTCAGCGATGGCCTGGTCTAACGCGCCCTTCCGGCTCAGTTGAATTCCCAGATTGTTGCGGGCCAGGGCGGAATCGGGCTGCAAATCGATTGCCTCATGAAACTGGTCCATGGCTTCTTCAAGGCGGCCTTGGCGGGCCAGGATCTCCCCCATCGCATTGCAGGCGTTTGCGGCTTTGGGCCGAAGCCGATGGGCTTCCTGCAGTTCAGTCATGGCCTCGTCCAAGCGCCCCTGCGAAATCAACGCGATGCCGAGGTCGTAGTGCGCCACAAAATTGTACTTCGTGACGGCGAGCGCGCGGCGGAACAGGGTTTCGCTGTCCTTCCAGTAGCCAATCTCCTGGCGAGTCAGCGCGGTGCAGAGCAGCAGGAACGCCGCTCCAAGGAGTCCCGGCACGAGCCTGGTCCAGCCTGGTTTTGCCGGCTGGACCGGGTTGTTTCCTGGACCTGCCGTCGGTGCTGCTGGAGAGCCGGCGCCGGCGATCGTCATGGCCAGCGCCTCCGCTCCCCAGACCACGATTATGAACACGCTGATGCAGGGTATATAGGTATAGCGGTCGGCGAGCGATTGCCAGCCGACTTGAACCACGCCAATGACCGGCACCAGTGTCCCCAGAAACCAAAACCACCCGACCGGAAGATAGGGCGCCCGGCGACGGCCCAGCCAAACGAGCGACGTAATGGCCAACAGCAGCAGGGCTGCCAGCAACACGGATGAGGCCGGCCACGAGCCCGGGTGCGGATAGAACACTGCGAGCCGCGCGGGCCAGAAGATCTTTATGGCGTAACGAACGTAGGCGACCAGGGCGTTTTCCAGGCGATCGCTCACCGGCAGCCACTCCACGCTCCAAACCGTGCCGCCATGGCGCTGGGCCAGAAATGTGACCACGCTCACAACCGCAGCCAGCAGCACGAGCGGAATTTTTTCAGCGATCAGTCGTGGCCAGCCAGCAACCGGCACCCCGGATTTTGCGATGCCTTCCCAACGCCAGAGCGGCCAATAATCCAACAGCAACAGGACGAAGGGCGCCGTCACGAGCATCGGCTTGCTAAGCAAACCCAGGGTGAAAAAGAGTAACACGAGGCAATAGCTGAGGGCCGGGGGATTTTTGATTTTTGATTTTTGATTTTCGATTCCCGGTTCCGGAGCTCCCGGCGCGTCGCCGCCCTGCGCTATGTCGTGCACTCTTTCCGGACTGGCGGCCTCAACGGCCGGCGGTTGGGTGGCGGACTTTGGAATTTGGAATTTGGAATTTGGACTTACGGCTGTGGACTGTCGCGCGTACCGTGCATAAGCCCACAAGGTCAGCATGAAGAAGAATCCGCTGAGCACATCCTTTCGTTCGGCGACCCAGGCGACCGATTCGACCCGGAGCGGGTGCAAGCCGAACAGAGCGGCGACGAAGAAGCTGCGCCAGACTGAACCCGTCATCCCGCGCAACAGCAGGAACAACAACAACGTGTTGGCGGCATGAAACATCACGCTGGTGAGGTGGTGGCCCCAGGGTTTCGGGCCGAAGACCTCCCAATCGAGCATATGCGAAAGCCAGGTCAGGGGATGCCAGTTTGCTGCGGCGCTGGTGGTCAGCGCCCAACGCACATTCGCCCAGGTGAGTCCTTGCTGAACGTGGCTGTTCTCGGTGACGTAGACGGTATCATCGAAGTTGATGAACTCGTTGCGGGTTACTGGCAGAAACGTGCCGAGGACCAGCAGCACGAGCAGCGAGCCCAGCAAGCAGCAGGTGGTGCGGCGTTTCATTTCGAAGGCACCGACGCGAGCGCGCTCATTGAATCACCCGTTGGGCGCGCAGCAGGGTGCGGATACGATGTTCATCACGGATAGGCGAGCCGGGATCGAGGCTGTTGATTTGCACTCTCTCCGAGGCGTGAAGGAATAGCTTGTCTCCCAGGAAAATCCCCACGTGGAAAACGCGCTCCGGCTGTCCGCCACGTGCAGGCCGGCCAAAAAACAGCAGGTCGCCCTTCTGGAGTTGACTGAGGTTGCCGTCCAGCGGCACGGGCACGCCTTGGCGCGATTGCAGGCTGGCATTATGGTGCAATTCGATGCCGTTGAGGAAGAAGACCAGCTTGGTGAACCCGGAACAATCCAGGCCTTTGGGCGAATCGCCGCCCCAAAGGTACGGCCGGCCCATGAACCGGCGCCCCGTTCGCTCGATGTTGTCGGCGGTCGGCCGCCGTTGCGAGTTCCATTCCCGGTAGTCCTCGACGGATTTGGCCGGCAAAAAGCCGGTCCGGCCATCGGGCAGTTCGACCTGGACCCAATCGCCTCGGAGCGCGAGTCTCTTTAAAAGGTCGGCAACCACCACATCCGAGATCGGGTCGGCGCCGGGCTGTGGTTGCTCGAGGATGACGTCTTCAAACGCGGTTACGACCAGGAGCGGGGAACTGGTCCAAGCCGCGACCTCCTCTCGTGTGGCGCGGACGAAGGTTCCTTTTTCCAACCAGGCCGAATAACCGTCGGCGGTTTGCACGAAGTACCAAAGGTTGTTGGTGCTCCGCTTGAGCACCTGCACCACACCGCCCATCCAAACTTGGGTGTCCAGCTCCGCTTTATGGTCCGGCTGCCTGCGCGCACTGGCAACACTCAAACAGGAAATCCCCCAGGTTCGGTCACCCAAATCCGCACTATTCGCGACGGCACCCATTCCCTCGCCCGGGCTTGGAGTTGTCGGAGCTGAACACCCGGCGACCAGTGTCGCCAGAGCAATTATTTCGAGAAGGACCAATCCTCCCGGCAATAACTTCTCGATCTGCCTCATGCGTTGGATTCACCAATACTGGCCCCAGTTCCGTCGGTCAACGCTGCTTTGGGCAGGCATTTACGAAATGTTTGGCTGGCGCAGCCGCGGACTCGTATGCTCAAAACCGATTGAAACTCAGGAAACAAACCCAGCGAGTGCTCTTGCAATCAGCCGTCGCGTTCGTGCTCGCTTCGGCCTCCCTCCAGGCGTCCCCGCCTGAGGACTTCCCTCATTTCCAGATTCCGGGCCACGAACGAGAAACCGCGAGAGTCTTTCTTTGACCCAGGTCAAGACAAGGCCGACTCAAATGGGGCGGGGACGGCCACGTCCCTGTGGAGCGTTGGTCGGGAGCCGCTGTCGGGACGTGGCAGCCCACGCACAAGTACCAGCGGGGACGTGCCCGTCCCCGCCCCGGTTGCATCGTCCGTTGTTTCCGTTTACGCAAAACTTGATTTGCATCAAGGCTCGCGTCGCAGCGACGCGCTACCTTGTCACCGTCATGAGCAATAAAATCGTCACCTTGGACGTGCGTCAGATCCCTTGCTCGGTCAAGCACGGGCTGATCCTGAAGAGCTGGTTCAACCTCGCGGTGGGAGATCACTTTATTCCGCTCAACGACCATGACCCGGTGCCGCTGCGCTACCAGTTCGAGGCCGAATTTCCAGGCGCTTTCACTTGGGAATATGTCGAACGAGGGCCGCAAGATTTCCGCGTGAAGGTCACCAAGCTGGCTGCCGTTGGCGCTGTCGAGCTGGAAAGCCCATGCGGCGGGAATTGAGCTATTCCAGAGAATGATCTGGGAATGTGAATGAGGCGGCGCCCGGTCGGGCTCGGCCTCCATATTACCTCTCACTCTCGGTGATAGAGTTTTTGAGTCCGTCGTTAAATGCTTGCTCGCGAAGGAGACTTTCGAGCGTCAAGTGCATTCGATACCGCCAATAATTGTTAGGGTTGGCAGGGACATTGATGCGCTCGTCCTCGGGATGGTCCCGGCGCAGTCGGTCGTCCATGCCGAGCAAGTCCTGCAACTGGAAGATGCTCCACATGGCCGGAGACTCCAGATGCTGTGATACGATCGCTTTGTTCAGCCAAGGTTCGCATTCCTCAGGTGCGTCTCCGGGCTGACCCAATTCCTGGTGGTAGAATTTCCGGATCAAGTTCCGGTCCTCTCTCCACCACCCGCGCATGGTGCTCATGTCGTGGGTGGAGGGAGTCACGACGCTCAAGTAGGGCGCGTCTTTGGGACGGGAAAACTCCTGGCCGAGCGCTTTGGGCATGCGCTGGATTTCCAGGCTCAGCAGTCCGAGTTGGGTCATCACCTCGGGTACGCAAGCCGGCACCATGCCCAGGTCCTCTCCGCAAACGAGCATGTTCGTGACTCGCTTCAAAGCCGGCAACTTTCGCAGCGCTTGCTGCTTCCAAAAATCGTCCTGGCGGCGGAAAAAATAATCGACGTAAAGGTCCTGGAGTTGCGCGCGCGTCTGCGCGTCGAGGTTTTGAAACGAAGAAGTCGTTTCGATACCGAGCCGGAAATGGTATTGCTGGCCTTGCGAGCCTTCCACCTCGAGGAGGATAACGTTGCTGATGAGGTCAAAAAGGCCTTGCTTGAGTTTCGCGTTGCGGTCGCTGGCTTCGAGCGCGGCAAAATACCGCTCGACCTGGCGTTGGGTCGCAAACTCCGGTCGCAGGTTGTAACCGGCAGACCCCTCAGAAAAAAGAAAATCGTCCTTTACGATTTGGTGGTCGGGGCCAAATAACTCTGAGAGCACCCGGTCGGTGATGTAGGGTTTACCATAGCGGTCGCGATCGAACCAAATGCCGCGGAGGCTGAATTCATTGAGGTGGAGCGGCAGCGCGGGGACGAAGTAACCCAGGATGCCTTCCACCGCATGCATCGGGATGCTCCAGATTCGGAAAAAACCGAGGATATGGTCGATGCGGAAGGCATCGAAATAACAGGCCATTTGCTCGAAGCGGTGCCGCCACCAGGCGAAGCCGGCTGCCTCCATTCGCGGCCAATTATACGTGGGGAAGCCCCAGTTCTGGCCCTTGGCCGAAAACGCATCCGGCGGGGCGCCTGCCTGGACATCGAGATTAAACAGCTCGGGCGCCTGCCAGGCATCCGCGCCGTAGCGATAGACGCCGATGGGAATATCACCTTTCAAGATTACGCCTTTAGCGTGCGCGTATTGAGTGGCCTCCTGTAATTGGAGGTGGAGATGGAATTGGACGAAGTAGTTGAACGCGATGTCGTGAGAGGGGGTGGAGCCTTCGGCTGCCAGCAGGGCGACTTCGTCTGCCTGGTATTGCCGGTTTGATGGCCACTGATTGAAATCAGCCGTGCCATGCTTGTCCCGGAGGTAACAGAACACAGCGTAAGGCGTCAGCCAGTGTTTGTTTTGGTCGAAGAACCGTCGATAGTCGTTGCGCTTCAACGTTTGGGCCCTCTCAAGAGGATAGATTTGTTGCAGAAAATCAAGTTTGGCCCTTAGAACCGCCTGGTAGTCCACGGTTGGGAGGGCATTTAACCGCTGCCTTTCAGGTTCCAAACGATCTAATAACTCCTTGTGCCGATCGCCGCCGACCTGGTGGAGGCTCAAATAGAGCGGGTGCAGTGCGAACGCCGAGATGGCCGCGTAGGGATAGGAATCTGTCCACGTGTGCGTTGCAGTGGTGTCGTTGACCGGCAGCACCTGGATAAGCTTTAAGCCGGTTTGCGCGCACCAGTCCGCCAGCATTTTGAGATCAGCAAATTCGCCGACGCCGAAGCCGTGTTGACTTCGCAAACCGAACACCGGAACGGCGACCCCGGCGCCTTTCCACGAGGTCGCCGGAAGCGCGGCGAAACCGTCGTTCACGATGGTTTGTTTATGGGGAGCGATAGTGTCGTGTACAGTGCGATTCGCGCCGTCTTCGTAGCGAACGAACGCCTCCCGCTCGAGGTCATAGATGCCGTACTTGTAGGCGATGGGAAATGCCTGCTGGCTGAGGTCCAACTGTGCGGTGAAGAAATCCTCATCCACTTGCCGGCTCAACAAAACGGGCTGGTCGGGGTTCCAGTTGCCCAGGACGGGTCCGTCGCCCAACAGGCAAACGGTCCGCCCTTTGGTGAGCAGCGGAGTCTTCACCCTGAACGTATGAGTAGCCGTCGGCGGGGCAGGGAGGTGAAGGTCAGTCCAGTTGGGCTTAAGCAAGATGGCTTTGAATGGCTCGGTGTAGAAGACGTTTTCGACATACGCGGGATCGTTCCACGAATCAATGATGAGGACCTGCTCTGAATTAAGGCGGGAGAGATTGACCACACGGCCCTGGTCCCAATCCTCGATCGTAGAGCTGTCGGGATTTCGAAGGATGTAGTGGTAGCCGATGTCCGCATTGGGCACGGCTGGTTCGGGGAGCACGAGGCTAGTCTGCCAGCACTGGTCGTTGAGGTACTGGAGTGGGAGCGCGTGCTCGACCTGACCTTCGCCGAGGACGTCATGATCGCCGATGAGCCACAACGATTGGCCGAACGTGGTGTGAAAACGAAGTTGAAAGGTGAGTCTCATGAACTCGCCGGGTTTGCATTCACTGGGAACGGCCAACAGTTGGCAGATTGTAGCCACTGGCAGTGAGGCCGGACGATTAGGCTCGACATGGGTGAAAGTTAATCAGGCGAGAGGAGAGTTGCCAGTGAATAGGCTTGCGCCACCTGGCAAACAGTGATGCAGTTGGTTTCGAGCAGCCGCTATGCAAAAACCTCGCTTAAGCTTCTGGCAGATCTGGAACATGAGTTTCGGGTTCATGGGCATCCAATTCGGCTGGGGTTTGCAGCTTGCCAACATGAGCGCCATCTACGCCAAGCTTGGCGCAGACCCCTCCAAAATCCCTATTCTGTGGCTTGCCGGCCCCATCACGGGCTTGTTGGTGCAGCCGATTATTGGCTCGATGAGCGACCGCACGTGGTGCTGGCTCGGGCGGCGCCGGCCGTATTTCACCACCGGGGCGATTCTTTCGAGCGTTGCCCTTTTCTTTATGCCGGACGCGCCCGCGTTGTGGGCCGCGGCGACCATGCTGTGGGTGCTCGACGCCTCCATCAATATCAGCATGGAACCGTTCCGGGCGTTCGTCGCGGACAAGCTGTCGGACGAACAACGCACCGTGGGTTTCGTGATGCAAAGCTTTTTTATCGGCATCGGCGCCGCGGTAGCCAACGCGTTGCCAGCGTTGCTGGGGCAGTTTGGAGTGACGGGCAACGCCTCCAACGGCGTGCCGCTGGCCGTGCTGTATGCGTTTAAGCTCGGTGCCGGGGTGTTCCTGCTGGCGGTCATTTGGACCGTGCTCGTTTCCCGGGAATATCCGCCGGAGGATGTGGAGGCATTCCAAAAGCGAAAACGCGAACACCTGGGTTTTCAGGTCCAGCCAATCTTTCTCCTCATCGGCGCAACTGCCGGCGCCTTGTTAGGCGCGACTCGCGGTGCTCTGGTGGACCATCACCTGACCCTCTGGCACGTCCTGGCAGGAGGAGCCATTGGTGCGGCCATTGGCGCCGTGCTAAGCGGGCCAGAGGTCTCTTCGGCGATTCGCGAGATGCCGGCGACGATGAAACAGCTTGCGCTGGTGCAGTTTTTCACCTGGCTGGGATTATTCTGCATGTGGATGTTTTTTGGTCTGGCAACCGCACAACAAATCTTTGGCGCCGTGGATCCGAAATCGCCTGCTTTCGATCAGGGAACCATTTTCGGGGGTGATACGTTCAAATGGTACTCAATCGTCTGTTTTTTCGTCGCTTTTGCCTTGCCGCAGGTCGCGAAGGTGACCAGCCGCCGCGCGGTTCACGCGCTCGCGCTGCTCGCCGGAGGACTGAGCTTGCTAAGTACTGGGCTCATCCATGACAGAATCCTATGGCAATGCACGATGTTGGGCGTTGGCATCGCATGGGCCTCGATCCTGGCGATGCCGTATGCGATGCTCTCTAGCGCTTTGCCGGCCCACCGCATGGGCGTTTACATGGGCATCTTCAATTTCTTCATCGTCATCCCTGAAATCCTCGCTTCGATTGCGCTGGAGCCGGTGGTGAAAGACCTTTTCGGGAACAGCCCTGTGAAAGTGGTCATGCTCGGCGGGGCGTCCATGCTGGTCGCTGCGGGCCTGACGATGCGGGTGAAGGACTCTACGGCAACGATTTCACCTGCGCCGAGCGGCGGTGAAGAGGCACGCTTGGCGGTCGAAAAAGCCGCTTGAGGAGGCAATTGGCTCGCGCGCCGGTCTCCGGCTTTGGAACGGCAACAGCGTCCAGCTCGTCCTGGAAAGTGAGTCTCGAACATTGAGGACGAGGGTGAGAAAGAGGAGGAGGATGAATCTTACGGAAGCGTGCGGTGATAAATGCGCCACTCAAAGCCGTTCAGCTTGAACAGCGGCAGCCCGGCGGGCGGGGCTTCGGGCATCCCCGAGAGCTTCACCGGTTTGAACTCCTGGTCGTGCATCACTTCGACCGAGCCGACCAGCGGCCGGTTGGAAAAATTGATCGCGACTACGAATTCATCCTTGCTATCCAACCGCATCAAAGTAACCAGATTCGCCTCATCGGAATTGCGCAGCCATGCCACGCGGTCATTGCGGAAGGCGCCGTAGGTTTTGCGTAGATTGATCAGGTCGCGATAAATCTGGCGCAGCGGCGGCCGGTCTTTGGGATGCCAGAAGACCGGGAGCTTCTCGAACAACGCCGGGTCGCCCGACTCGGTGGCGTCGCCCACCTCCATGCCATTGTAGAGCAGGGGCACGCCATCGAGGGTGAACATCAGGGCCGAGGCGGCCAAAGCTCCTCTGAGGCCAAATCGGGTGACGGCGCGGGCTTCGTCGTGATTGTCCGAAATCCGCATGTGAAATGACTCTCTTGGGAATTGTTGCAAGCTCTCTTCCCACGAGCGCCGGATTTCCGAGGCCGGCTTGCCCTTGAGCAGCACATCATTCAGCGCGCCGTGCAGCGGCCAGGAATAATCCGCGTCGAAGGCCTTGAGCAGGAGCTCAGGCTTGCTGGCTTCGGCGAGCAGCATGATATCGGGTTTGACCTTGGTGAGTTCGGCGCGCGCCTGTTCCCAGAAGCTGGTCGGCACCATGGAAGCGACATCGCAGCGAAAGCCGTCGAGATCGAACGTCGCGGGATCGATCCAATGCTTGAGCATCGTGAGCATATATTCGCGCAACCGGGGGTTGTCATAGTTCAACCCGGCCACATCGGTCCATTCGGGCACCGGCGGTATGATCTTGCCGGCAGCGTCCTGCTTATAGAACTCCGGGTGCTCCATCATCACGCTGTCCCAGGCGGTGTGGTTGGCGACGATATCAATGATGACCTTCAGCCCGCGTTTATGAGCCTCGGTGACCAGCCTTTTCAGGTCCGCTTCGGTGCCGTAATCGGGGTTGATGGCGTAATAATCCTTGACGGCATATGGGCTGCCGAGCGTGCCTTTGCGCATCTTTTCGCCGATGGGATGGATGGGCATGAGCCAGAGGATGTTCACGCCCAGGTCTTTTAACTCATCCAGGCGAGCCGTGACGCCGTTGAAGTTTCCTTCGGGCGAGAAATTCCGCGGAAACACCTCGTAGATCACGCCCTCGCGCAGCCACGCAGGCACGGCTCGCGCGGTCTGGCGGGAGAGATCACCCGCGGGTGCGGACGCGGAGCCGAAGAGCAGGCCGAGCACCAGGGACACTGCCGACCTTACAGTGCGGACCAAACCGGATGCTCGATTCATAAGCTGGTACATTTTTTGCGCCGTGAGAGATTAAGGCGCGAGCTGCGGCCTTTAGTCAAACTCTTTCCACGCATCCTGCCGGGTCAGTTTCGAGGGACGCACGCTTCCAATCGTGCGCCTGAACGCTGAAACCGAGCGCACAATCGGAATCGTGCGCCCCGGCCGGGCCGTCACTCCGGTCTTCCGCCCTGTGTCGCTTTCGCCTTGCGAGGCGGTCGAGCGGTTTGCTACAGATCAGACGCGCTATGGCAGCCATTGGTCGATTTCAGAAGGGCGATGAGATCTTTTACGCCAAAGTCGTGGACGGTGAGCTTTTCCGTCTTCGCGGCGACGTGTTCGGCTCGCCTTCCTTCGAAAAGAAAGCGAGCAGGCTCAAAGGCCTGCGCACGCTGACGCCGGTTGCGCCTTCCAAGATCATCGCTGTGGGGCTCAATTACGCGGACCATGCGCGCGAAAGCAACAAGCCGCTCCCGAAGGAACCGTTGTTTTGGATCAAGGCGACTACCTCGTTGCTGCCGGACGGCGGCAAAATCGAAGTTCCTTTTGCGAACCATCGCACTGACTTCGAAGCTGAGCTGGCCATCGTGATTGGGCGACGGGTGCGCAACGTCACCCCGGCGGCTGCGGCGCGCTACATCCTCGGCTACACCGCCGCGCAGGACATCAGCGACCGCACCATCCAAAACGCCGAAAGCCAGTGGACGCGCGCCAAGTCTTTCGACACCTTCACGCCGCTGGGACCGTATATTGAGACGAAGATCGACCCGCACGACCTGAGCATTCAGCTCTTCCAAAACGGCCAGTTGCGCCAGAACTCGAACACCAGCCAGCTCATTTTCAACTGCTTCCAGCTCGTCAGCTTCATCTCGACCAACATGACCTTGCTGCCGGGAGATATTATCCTGACCGGCACACCCAGCGGCGTGGGGCCGATCGATTCCGGCGACCGACTGGAAGTGCGGATACAGGGACTGGCGCCCCTGGTGAATACGGTGAGGTGACTTCGCACTTCCCTTTTCCTGCCTCCCTCTGCACACTTCGCCCCTCTTATGCGCTGGTCACAGACATTGATTCCGACTTTGAAGGAGATTCCCGCCGAGGCGGAGATTGTCTCGCACAAGCTGCTGTTGCGCGCCGGACTGGTTCGCAAGCTTACCGGCGGGCTTTACACCTTTCTGCCGCTCGGGCTCCGTGCACTGCGCAAAGTCGAGCAAATCGTCCGTGAAGAAATGAACCGGGCCGGGGCGCTGGAAGTCCTGATGCCCGCCTTGCAGCCGCCCGAGATCTGGCAACAGAGCGGCCGGTATGAGACGGCCAAGGACGTGCTGTTCAAAGTCCGGGACCGCGCGAAAAAAGAATGGGTGCTCGGGCCAACGCACGAGGAGGTCATCACGACGCTCGTGGCGGGTGAGATCAGCTCGTACCGCCAGATGCCGAAGAACTTCTACCAAATACAAACCAAATTCCGTGATGAGATTCGCCCGCGCTTCGGCTTGATGCGCGCTAAAGAGTTCGTCATGAAGGACGCCTACAGCTTTGACGCCACCGACGAGGCCGCGCAGGCCAGCTACCGAAAGATGTACGACGCCTACGCCAGGATTTTCCAGCGTTGCGGCCTCAAGACCATCGCGGTGGAAGCCGACACCGGCGTCATGGGCGGCAAATTCTCGCACGAATTCATGGTCCCGGCCGAAACCGGCGAGAACGAGGTGGCCTATTGTGAGTCTTGTGGTTACGCCGCGAACGTCGAAAAAGCTACGAGCGCTCCGCATGCGCAACCTGAGCCGTTGGTTGCTGCCGTCCAACAAGCCCAAACGCTGGAGAAGTTTGCCACCCCTGGCGTTGTGACCATCGAGGCTCTGAGCAAGGCCCCTCACAACGTTCCTGCGGAGCGGCAGATCAAGACGCTCGTGTACGTCGTCGAGAGCAAACCGGCGCTCATCCTGATGCGCGGCGACGACCAGTTGAACGAAGCCAAACTGGCTGGCGCGCTTGGTACCGCGCAAATTCGCCCTGCTGACGTGAGGAACCCGGCAGACATGGTGACCTTCACGATGCTTGGAGCCCTGCCAGGCAGCCTCGGCGCCGTAACGCAGACACTTCGCGGGCCGGCTGCAGAGATTCCCATCTACGCGGACGAACGCATGCGCGGCGCAGCAAACATGACGACGGGCGCCAATGAAGACGGGTTCCATTTGCGGCAAGTGGCCATCGGCCGGGACATCGCGGTCCGGCACTGGGCGGACCTGCGCCTGGTGCAGTCCGGCGAGCCTTGTCAGAAATGCGGCCAGCCGCTCAAAATCCGGCGGGCCATCGAGGTCGGTCACGTGTTCAAACTCGGCACCAAATACAGCCTGGCTCTCAATGCGCTTTTCCTCGACGAATCCGGCAAGCAACAGCCCGCGATCATGGGCTGCTACGGCATCGGTGTCACTCGCACTCTGCAGGCCGTCATCGAGCAGAGCCATGACGAGAACGGTATCATCTGGCCCATCAGCGTCGCGCCGCACACCGTCTGTATTACGCCCCTCAACGTCGCGCCCGAAAGTGAAGTCATGAAGCGCGCTGAGAGAATTTACGCAGAACTCACTGCGCAGGGAGTCGATGTCATCCTCGACGACCGGAACGACCGGCCCGGGGTGAAGTTCAAGGATTCCGAACTCGTCGGCTTCCCGATTCGCATTGGCATCGGTGAAAAGTCCTTGGCCAAAGGCGAGGTGGAAATCAAACCACGCGGCGGCGCGATGCTGCCCGTCAAGGCAGAGGAAGCGGTCGCCAAGGTTCTCGAATTGAGCCGTGCCGAGGGTTAGCGGGGCGGGGACGGCCACGTCCCCGTGCCCTGGGCTCCATCAACTTTCCTCAGGGACGTGGCCGTCCCCGGCCCGGTTCAGTTCGGCGCGCCGTACCTTCGTACCCGTCGGCTAGCCCGTCGTCGGTGCCGTGTCCAGGCAATCCCGCACTGCCTTGGCCAGGGTGACGTGCGTGTAAGGTTTTTGCAAAAAGGTCGCGCAGCCCTTGCGAACGAACGCGGTATCAACGTCCTCCATGCTGTAGCCGCTGGCGAAGATGATCTTGAGCTTAGGGTTGGCTGAGAGGAGCCTCTGGGCCAGGTCCATCCCGGAAATCCCTTCCGGCATAACCATATCAGTTACGACGAGGTCAATACTTTCCCCGTGGCGCTCCCAGACTCCCAAAGCTTCACGGCCGGACGCGGCCTCGAGGATGTTGTAGCCGCACTCCTCAAGGATGACATGTGCCATGTCGCGCAGGACCGGTTCGTCCTCCACGATCAGAATAGTTTCCTGGCCGCCCCGCAACTCCAGGCTCGGAGCGGCGTCGATGGGTTTGGCCTCGGCCGATTCGCCCGTGGCAGGAAAAAAGACACTGAAAGTCGCGCCCTTTCCGGGCTCGCTCGACACATCAATCCATCCATCATGCTGCTTCATGATGCCATAGACGGTGGCCAGGCCAAGACCGGTGCCCTTGCCGACTTCTTTGGTGGTGAAAAACGGCTCGAAAATGCGCGTCATCGTGTAGGCGTCCATCCCGGAGCCCGTGTCGGCGACTCGCAAGCAGACAAAGGAACCTGCATGCGCCTCGGGATGGCTGTGCACGTAAGAATCATTGGTCCCGACGGGACTGGTGCTGATGGTCAGGGTGCCCCCTTTGGGCATGGCGTCGCGGGCGTTGACAGCTAGGTTCATGATGACCTGTTCGACCATGCCAACGTCGGCTTGGACCAGCGGAAGTTTGGGCGGCGGACGGAATTCGAGGGTGATGGTTTCGCCGAGGAGACGCTGGAGCATTTTGCCCATGTGGGAAACGATTTCGCGCAAGTCGAGCGGCTTTGGTTGCATCAGGTTCTTGCGGCTGAACATGAGCAACTGGCGGGTGAGATTGGCAGCGCGTTCGGCGGCGAAGTAGATGGCCTGGGCGGAATCCAGCAGCTCGGTTTTTTGGGCGGCTTTGGCCAGCAGCATCCCGGAATGGCCCTGGATAATGGTGAGCATGTTGTTGAAGTCATGAGCGACGCCCGCCGCCAACTGGCCAACCGATTCCATCTTTTGGGACTGGCGCAACTGGGCTTCCAGACTCAGGCGTTCGGTGATGTCTTCGACGTAGGCGTGAACCACCTGGCTGCCCGCCACGGGGCTGAAGGACCACGAAAGGTGGCGCCCCTCGTTCTGGGTTTCGAGGCTCAACCGGTTCTGGCTTGTGAGGCAGGTCCGGACAATTGATTCGATGTTTGGGGGCAAGATGTCCCTTGGATGCTTCTGGCTTACGGAGATCGTGAGTTGCTGCGCTGCTTCGTTGAAGTAAGTCAAGGCTCCGCTCTCGGTCAGCTCCATGGCGGGATTAGGGTTGAGCTGGGCAAAAGCCGCGAGCTTTTCCATCAGGGCTTCGGCTCGTTTTCTTGCCACCGCCATCGCCAGAACAGTCGCCACCGCCAACAGGAAGTGCATTTCATCCGGTGTAAATTCCCGCCGGTGTGTCGTGTAGGCGCCCAGCACGCCAAAGGCCTTGCCTTGCCCGGCGACGGCGACCGTCATGCCGCTGACGACGCCGTGGTCGCTCAGCAGCGCCGGGGCGCGGAATCGCGTGTCGCTGGCCAGGTGCTCGATCACGATCGGTTCGCCCGCGGCGAGAGTAAAGCCGGCCTGCGTGTGAGGGTCGGTGGGCTCCTGCCAGCGGCCCACCGAGCCCGCTTTCCAGCCGAGCCCGGCGCGCAGCAGCAGGGTTTGACCGCCCGGCTGGAGCTCCAGCAAGGCGCAATACTCCACCTCGAGCGTCTGGGCGGCCAGCATCACTGCCTGGTTGAGCAAGGCGTCAAAATCGTTGCTGACCAGCGCGAACTGGCCCAGCGCGCTTACCACCGTTTGCTGCAACGAACGAGTGAGCAGGGTCTGTTCGGACTGCTCACGCTCCTTGCTGCGGCCTTCGAGCGATGCGGCCATTGAGTCGAAAGTGCGCGCCAGTTCGCCCAGCTCCCCGGGTTCCTTCTGCAGCCCCGTCCGGCTGGCCAGGTCGCCCCCGGCCAACTGCCGGGCAGCGCGATACAGGCCGCGGACCTGGCGCAGAACGAAGCGCTCGCCCCCAAACCAGGCGGCCGCCAATGCCAGCAAGCCGACGCCTCCCGACACCGCCATCCAGGGCAGGTCTGCCTCTGTGCCGGTTGCCCTTGTAATGAGGTACGCTGCCAGCCAAGCCGGCGCGATCGCCAGGAACACCGTCCCGACCAATCTGGCCCGTAGGCTGGAGAAATGGATCATCCGCTGGTCCTGCGTTCTTGCTTTGCCCGATACTACCTGCTGCAACCGCGCCACGCAAAGAGAATCTAAACCTTTGGCTTGCCAAATACA
Organism: Candidatus Acidiferrum sp.; assembly: GCA_035566435.1. GTDB lineage: Bacteria > Verrucomicrobiota > Verrucomicrobiia > Limisphaerales > UBA8199 > DATMRF01. The sequence continues at coordinate 52,470 of DATMRF010000143.1, read as the reverse complement.
CAAGCCTCACTACCCTGATTGGCTCATTTGATCATATGAATTTGTTGAATGCGGGCGCAATCCTCGCCATGGGGCAGCCGGCTCAGCCGGGGCAATCTCAGCCCCCTGCCTGGGTCAACCTTGTGCCGATGGTGCTGCTCATCGTGGTCTTTTACCTGGTGCTCATCCGGCCCCAGTCCAAGAAGGCCAAGGATCACGCCGCCATGCTCAAGACCGTCCGGCGCGGAGACGAGGTCGTGACCTCCGGCGGCATCGTCGGTGAGGTCGTTACGGTCAAAGAAAAGACCGTCGTGGTGCGCTCGATGGATTCCAAATTCGAAGTCAATAAATCTGGAGTTTCTGAAATCACCAAGCGTAGCGGCGAGTCCAGCGAATCTTAGTCTGTCTCATGAATCGAAATAATGTTTGGCGTTTTGTCTTGGTGTCCCTGGTGATTCTCTGGTCGGCGTATGAGTTATACCCGCCCACGGGGATGGACCTGGTGCAGTATTTTCGCGAGCGTGGGGTCAATCAGGATGCCACCTTTAAGACGATTGTTCAAACGGCCCAGGGTCTCGAAAAGGCCGCTCCCGAAAAGGCCTATGACAACCTGGTTGCAGCGATTGGCACCAACGAGATCACTCGTTACTTCCCGTTCTTTGAGGCGAAGACCGAGGCCCACCCGACGACTTACATTCTCAACCGGCTCCAGCGCGAACCGAAAGCGGCCGGACGCATCCGCCTTGGCCTGGACCTGAAGGGCGGCACCTCCTTCCTGGTGGAGATGGATACCTCGAGCCTGACCAACGCTGCCGATAACAGCGGCGCTCTCTCCCAGGCCGTGGAGGTGCTGCGCAAGCGGGTCGATAAATTCGGCGTCGCCGAGCCCATCATCCAGCCCGAAGGGAACAACCGGATTCTGGTGCAGTTGCCTGGCCTTTCGGCGGCGGACCAGGAAAACGCGAAGATCGCTATCAAGAAAGCCGCCTTTCTCGAATTCAAACTCGTTCACGAAGACAGCAAGAACCTCGTCGATCAAGGCATCATACCGCCAGGCTATCAGGTCATGACCCACGCTAAGACGTTGCCCAACGGTGCCAAACAACTGGAAAAATACTTGGTCAAGAAGCGCGCCGAAATGGTGGGCGGGATCAAGAGCGCTATGGTGACGCGCGACAATCTCGGACGGCCCGAGATAGCGTTCACACTCGATTCCATCGCCGCCGACACCTTCGGGCGCATTACCACCGATAACGTAAATCGACAACTGGCCATCATCCTGGACGGCGAACTGCAGACCGCGCCGGTCATTAAGAACCCGATCACCGGCGGCAGCGGCGTCATCGAAGGTGATTACAACCAGCAGGAGGCCTTTCAATTGCAGAACGTGCTCGAGAATCCGTTGAAAACGCCCCTCGGCATCATAGCGTCGCGAGTGGTTGATCCGACGCTGGGAATAGACTCGATTCGGAGCGGTGTCCGCGCCGCCATTTATGGCACCCTGGCTGTCTCCGCGTTCATGCTGGTCTATTATATGATCGCCGGCATGGTCGCCAACGTCGCTTTGCTCGCCAACATCATCATCCTCCTCGGGGTGATGTGCTCGGTGGGCACCACTCTGACCCTGCCCGGAATCGCCGGCATCGTGTTGACCGTCGGGATGGCGGTCGATGCGAACGTGCTGATCTACGAACGCATTCGGGAGGAGACGGCCAAGGGCAAATCTCTCCGCGGCGCGATCGCCGCCGGTTACAGCCGTGCGTTCGGAACCATTTTTGACTCCCACGTCACGACGCTCATTTCCTCCATCATCCTCATTTTCATGGGCACGGGCCCGATCAAGGGCTTCGGCGTGGCGCTGACCATCGGCGTCGCGGCGAGCCTGTTCACCGCCCTGATCGTTACCCGCATGATTTTCGATTTCATGCTCGACCGGGGTTGGCTCAAGTCCGTGCCGATGCTTCACTTCATCCGCGCCAGCAAGCTGGATTTCATGAAGCTGGCCAAGCCGGCCTTCATCATGTCCTGGCTGATCATTGCCATCGGGGTCGGCTACGGCATCCACCGGGGCGCCAGCGCTTTCGGCCGCGATTTCGTCGGAGGCGACAGCACCTCGTTCTCGTTCCAGGAGAAACTCCCCACCGAGACGGTCCGTGCCGCCCTTACCAGTTCAGGCGTCAATGACCCGTTGATCCAGTATCAAAAGGACCTGGTCAGCGGCCGCGAGTTATTGCGGGTGGACTCACTCCACATGACGAACGATGTCGTTCAAAAGACGGTGGAGGGCCTGCAAGCGGGTCATTTCCGCTTGATCGCACAGGACACCGTCGGCGCCTCGGTCGGCAAGGACATCCAGCAATCAGCCATCATTGCCTCGCTGCTCTCGCTTTTCGGCATCCTGGTCTATGTGGCCTTCCGGTATGAGTTCTCGTTTGCCGTCGGGGCGGTCCTGGCCGTTATCCACGACGTGCTGATGACAATTGGCATTTATTATCTGTCGGGACGCCAATTCAATGCTACAAGCGTCGCCGCAATCCTGACCATCATCGGCTTTTCCACCAATGACACCATCGTCATCTTCGACCGAATTCGTGAGGATTTGAAGCTGGGCATCCGGGGAACGTTCAGGGAAGTGATGAACCAGGCGCTCAACCAAACCTTGAGCCGGACGATCATCACCTCCGGCACTGTCTTCCTGGCCACAATGTCGCTGTTCATCTTCGGCGGCGGCGAGATCAACGACTTTGCCTTCACTTTCCTGATCGGCATTATCACGGGAACCTACTCCAGCATCTACATTGCGAGCGCGCTGGTGCTGTGGTGGCACAAGGGCCAGCGTCCGGCTATCGGCGTGTCGCCGATCCCGGCGCAAGCCGCTGCTGCCCCGGTTCGCGGCTAGCGCCGGCCATGAAGGGTCAACCGGTGCGGCCTTTCACCGTTGCCCGGATCTGCAAAGGCGCCAATGCCGCCGCCGGGGAGCGGAACTTCGCCGCCAGCGCTTCAGGTCGTGGCTCGCGGGTTGAAGGTTGGAGGTTCGGGGCCGCCCACCTGCGACTTTTAACCGGCAACCGGCAACTCGGCTCGGCTTTCGCCACATGCTTGCGCTGATTCAGATCACCCCCTGGCACTGGGTCGGTTTCATTTCATGCGTCCTGATTTTCCTGGCGCTGGATCTCGGCCTGTTCCATCGCCGCGCGCATGTGGTCAGTTTCCGCGAGGCCCTGGTATGGAGTGCGATTTGGTTCGGCCTTGCGATGCTGTTCGCGCTGTCGCTCAAACCTCTTCGCGGGCAGAAAGAATCTCTCGAGTTTGTCACCGGCTACCTCATCGAGTTATCCCTTTCGATGGATAACGTCTTCGTCATTGCGCTCATCTTCGCTTGTTTCGGGGTTCCTTCCGAGCATCAACACCGGGTGTTGTTCTGGGGGATTCTCGGCGCGCTCGTGATGCGCGGGTTCATGATTGGCGTCGGCGTGGCGCTCATTATGCTCCTCCATTGGGTCCTTTACGCTCTAGGCGCGTTCATCCTTTACACGGGCATCAAAATGCTTTTTGCCAAGCCCGAGGTGGCACCCGAAAAGAACCGCGTCATCCGGTGGGTGCGGAAAGTGTACCCCGTAAGCCCTCACCTGGATGGTCAAAAGTTCATCACGCGCTGGAACGGCGCGCGCGCGCTCACGCCGCTGGCCCTGGTCCTGGTCATGGTCGAGACCTCCGACTTGGTTTTCGCCCTCGACTCCATCCCGGCCATCTTTGCGGTCACGACCAAACCATTCATCATCTTCACCTCGAATGTTTTTGCCATCCTCGGGTTGCGCTCAATGTATTTCGTGCTGGCCGGCGCCATTGGCTATTTCCGCTACCTTAAAGTGGGCCTCTCAGTCGTGCTCATCTTTATCGGCGTCAAAATGCTGCTCGATCCGCATGAAGGCGTGGAGCCGCTCTGGTTCCAGGTCGAGATCCCTATTTCGGTTTCGCTGCTGGTCGTCGCCGCGATTATCCTTAGCTCCATCCTGCTTTCCGTCACGGCGGCGTACCGTGAGAAAAAAGCCGGCCCCAAATGAAGTTCCGCTGGTCAGTCGCGCCGGCCCAGCCCGCTCTCGCCGCCGAGCTGGTGGCAGCCCTCAAGATCTCGCCGCTGCTGGCTCAATGCCTGCTCAATCGGGGGTTTGTTGAGCCGGCCCTCATCAGCGATTTTCTCGAACCTCGGCTCAGAAGCCTGGCTGACCCTTTCCTGCTGCCGAACATGGCCGCCGCCATCGACCGGCTTTTCCAGGCGCGTAACCAGCGCGAACGGGTCGTCATCTTCGGCGATTACGACGTGGACGGCGTCACCTCGACCGCGCTCTTGCTCGAGGTGTTGCGCGGCCTGGGGTGGACCGTCGACGCGTATCTGCCCCATCGCATGGACGAAGGCTACGGGCTCAGTCGCGAAGCCGTCGAGAATTGCCTCAGGAAATTTCCGGTCACCCTGCTCCTGGCGGTGGATTGCGGCTCCACGACGGCGGAGTCCATCGCCTGGCTGCAACAGCGCGGAGTGGACGTCATCGTGCTGGACCACCACCAGGTCTCGACGCCGGCGCCGGCTGCGCTCGCCCTGGTAAACCCGCAGCTCTGCCAGACGGGCGAGGTTGCTTTCTCCGAGCTCTGTTCGGCCGGCCTCGCATTCAAACTCGCGCACGCCCTCGTGAAACGAGGTCGCGAAACCGGCCTGCCTGGCGCGGTCGAGTTTGACCTGCGCCCGCTGCTCGACCTCGTCGCCCTCGGCACGATCGCTGACATCGTGCCGCTAACAGGTGAAAACCGCATCCTGGTTTCTGCCGGGCTGGAACGCCTGAACTCGACCGAGCGGCCCGGTCTGGTCGCTTTGAAAAAAATCGCCCAATGCCCGGCGACCCTCGGTCCTTTCGAAGTTGGTTTCCAGCTCGCGCCGCGGTTGAATGCCGCCGGGCGCCTTGAGACGGCCGAGTCGGCGCTGCACCTGCTGTTGGCCGATGACCCGGCGGTGGCCGCGTCCCTCGTGCGGGACCTGGATGCCTGCAACCGCGAACGGCAGAACCTCGAGCGTGGCATCGCCGAAGAGGCTACGGCTGTCGTTCGCGCAAGCTTCAAGCCCGAAACTGATTTCGTGATCGTCGAAGGCCGGGCCTCCTGGCACATCGGCGTGGTTGGGATCGTTGCCTCGCGTGTGTTGCAGCGGTTTTATCGGCCCACCATCATCGTCGGCGGCGAAGGCGAGGAATGGCGGGGGTCAGGCCGGAGCATCGCCGGGTTCGACCTGGCCGCGGCCTTGCGCGACTGCGGGGATCTGCTGGTGCGGCATGGCGGGCACGCCATGGCGGCGGGACTCGCCATCTTGCCGGGAAAACTCGAGGCCTTCCGCGTTCGCCTGAACGAAGTCGCCCGCCGCGCGCTCAACCCGGAACTCTTGCAGCCGGTGTTGCGGCTCGACGGCGAGGTGATTCTGCAGGACCTGACCCTGGAGTGCCTGGCGCAGCTTGCTCGCTTGCGACCGGCGGGGCAGGGGAATCCGCTCCCGCAGTTTTTCGTCCGCAATGTTAGCCATCAGCGTCCTTTGCAACGGATGGGTGCTGATAAGCAACACGTCAAAATGTGGCTTGCGGACGGCCGGCAGTCCCACGAGGCCGTGTGGTGGAATGCCGCCGAACAATCGCCTCCAACCGACCGCTTCGACCTCGCCTTCACACCGCAAATCAACGACTACAACGGGCGACGGACGATGCAACTCAAGGTGCTCGACTGGAGAGCGTCAGCGAATCAATGAATTAGAAAGCGCTTGGCTTGACTTGGGCGCAGCCCGACCTCTTTAATAACGCCGAGCCGCAGTTCCAAGAGCGGCCCCTAATCGATGAATGTAAATCTGAGTTCCTGCCACCACTTTGCGCTCTCTGCCACTCTCGGAGTAACATGGCTCTTCTTCTCTTCACTCTCCCAATCGGTTGGCGTGGCCGCTGCGAACCAGACCGAAGTCACAGTGCTCGACTCACCCCCGGCTTCATCTTCCAACCAGTTTTACACCGCCAATCGGGCGCCGCTTCAACCGAGTCCGTTCCTCAAACTGCCCATCGGCAGCATTACGCCTCGTGGTTGGCTGCGACACCAACTCGAACTCGAAGCGCAGGGCATGACCGGCCATCTCGAAGAAATTTCGAAGTGGTGCAAGTTCGAAGGCAACGCCTGGGCCGACCCGCAAGGGCAGGGGCATAGCGGCTGGGAAGAGCTGCCGTACTGGCTCAAAGGCTACGGCGACCTCGGGTACGTCCTCAAGGACGAATCGCTTGCAAAGGAAGCGCGACGGTGGCTCGACGCTGTCCTGAATAGTCAGGAAGCGGACGGCTGGTTCGGGCCGCGCAGCCTCAAGACCAGCCTCAAGGGCTTGCCCGATTTGTGGCCGCACATGGTGATGTGCGACGTCCTGCAGTCGTTTTATGAAGCCACCGGCGACCCGCGCGTTCTGCCGTTCCTGACAAAATACTTCCGCTGGTTGAACACGCAGCCGGGCGAGAATTTCGGGGCCGGTTACTGGCCCAAACTCCGGTTCGGCGACAACATCGAAACCGCCTACTGGCTGTACAACCGCACGGGCGAATCGTGGCTGCTCGACCTCGCCAAAAAGATTCATGACCATATGGCCCGCTGGGACACCGGCGTCATCAATTGGCATAACGTCAATATCGCCCAGGGATTCCGCGAGCCCGCCGTCTATTATCAGCAAGCGCTCGACCATAAATTCCTCGCAGACGCCGAACGCAACTATGAAACCGTCATGGACCTTTACGGGCAATTCCCCGGAGGCGGATTTGGCGGTGATGAAAACTGCCGCCCCGGGTTCACCGACCCGAGACAGGGCTTCGAAACCTGTGGCATCGTCGAGTTCATGCACAGCTTCGAAATGCTGACCCGGATCGGCGGCAACCCGCTCTGGGCCGACCGCTGCGAAGAACTTGCCTTCAACTCACTGCCCGCCGCGCTCACTCCCGATCTGAAGGGACTGCATTATCTGACTTGTGCCAACCAGGTGCAGCTCGATAAAAACAACAAAAGTCCCGGTGTGCAAAACGAAGGCACCATGTTCTCTTACAGCCCGGGCGAGGTCTATCGTTGTTGCCAGCATAACGTATCCCACGGCTGGCCTTATTACGCCGAGGAACTGTGGCTGGCGACGCCCGACCGCGGGCTCTGCGCCTCCCTCTACGCTGCGAGCGAGGTGGCCGCTCGAGTTGGCGATGGGGCGGTAATTAAGATTAGCGAAGACACCGACTATCCTTTTGGCCAGAACGTAGAGTTTAAGGTGTCAGCCACGAACTCGGTCGCCTTTCCCTTTTACCTGCGCATCCCGCGCTGGTGCGCTGGCGCATCTCTGAAGATAAATGCGAAAGCAGTCCGCCTCGAGGCAAGGCCGCTATCTTATGTTGTGGTGCAGCGCACGTGGAACGATGGGGACCGCGTGACCCTCGAACTGCCCATGCGGCTGTCTGTTCGGCAATGGACGAAAAACCAAAACGCGGTTTCAGTCGATTATGGCCCGTTGAGCTTCTCGTTGAAACTCGGCGCTCGCTGGTCCCGATACGGTGGCACCGACCAATGGCCTGAGTTGGAGGTCTTTCCCACCACGCCGTGGAATTATGGCCTGGTGCTCGATAAGAAGAACCCGGCGAAATCCTTTAAGTTGATCAAGGAACGCCGACCGTTGGCTGCGCAGCCCTTCACGCCGGAAACGGCCCCGCTCGAGCTCCGAGTCAGGGCAAGAAGAATCCCCGCCTGGAAGCAGGAAGCATCCGGATTAATCGCGAAGCTTCAGCCGAGCCCGATAAAATCCGACGCGCCGGAGGAAACCGTCACGCTTATCCCGATGGGGGCTGCTCGCCTGCGGGTGACGGCTTTCCCAGTAATCGGCACCGGCCCCGAGGCCCACGAATGGACGGCCAGAAATTGAAAAGCTCGCAGGAAAATTGATGGCATGAATATGAAAAAAGACCAACACAAGTGGGTAAAGCGCCCGCTTCAAGCTCCGATTCTGCCCCATATTCCTGCCAGCAGAACGGCTAAGAATTAATCAATCGCCAGCATTCTTAACTATGATCAAAAAACCGCTTTTCTCTATTATGTTTCATTCCGCGCGCAGATGGGCTCTCCCCGCAATTCTGTTTCTTTCCCATCTTCCTGCGTCCGCTTGGGTGGCGATGCAGGGCCCGCTCAAGACCCGCTGGGCTGCTGACGTTTCCCCCCATAATGCCCACCCCGAATACCCACGGCCCCAACTCGTCCGCTCCGATTGGCTCAACCTCAACGGACTCTGGGATTTCGCCATCACCCCCAAAGACGCCACCAACGCCGCCGTTCAAACCCAAATCCTGGTGCCGTTCCCGGTCGAGTCCGCGCTTTCGGGCGTCATGCAGCGCGTCACCGAGAACGACCGCATGTGGTATCAACGCACCTTCGAACTGCCGCGCAAATGGCTCGGGCGCCGCGTGCTGCTGCATTTCGGCGCCGTCGATTTCGAGACTACCGTGTGGGTCAACGGAAAAGAGGTGGGCTGGCATCGCGGTGGATACGACGGCTTTACCCTCGACATCACGGGCGCGATCAAGCCCGCCGTTCCGAACGAACTGCTCGTCTCGGTTTGGGACCCGACCGATGCCGGCACCCAACCCCGCGGCAAGCAAGTCCGCAAACCCGGCGGCATCTGGTACACGCCTACCAGCGGCATTTGGCAAACCGTTTGGCTCGAACCCGTCGATGCCGCGTATTTCACCGGCCTGAAAATCACGCCGGACATTGACCACAACAGCGTCATCGTCCGCCCGACGACCCCGTCGCTGGTCAGCGGATACTCGGTAGAGTTAAGCGCCCGCGATGGTATCGCCGAGGTCGCCAGTGCGAAGGGCGCGCCGGGAACGGATCTGCGACTCCAACTGGACCGTCCGAAGCTCTGGTCGCCTGAACACCCGCACCTGTACACGTTGGTCGCTCGGTTGAAGCTCGGTGGCCGGACCCTCGACAAAGTCGAAAGCTATTTCGGTATGCGGAAAACCTCGCTCGGCAAGGACCAGAACGGGTTCACCCGCCTGATGTTGAACAACCAGCCTTATTTCCAGTTCGGTCCGCTCGACCAGGGCTTCTGGCCCGATGGCCTTTACACCGCGCCAACCGACGAAGCCCTGCGCTCCGACATTGAGACCACCAAAAAGCTCGGCTTCAACCTGGCGCGAAAGCACGTGAAGGTGGAGCCCGACCGCTGGTATTATTGGTGCGACAAACTCGGCCTCCTCGTCTGGCAGGACATGCCCAGTGGCGACAAATATATCCGCCCGCGGGACCCCGACATCACGCGCTCACCCGAATCGGGCAATGGATTTGAGCTCGAACTGGCTGCCCTGGTTGAAGGCCGGGGCAACCATCCTTGCATCGTTATGTGGGTGCCCTACAACGAGGGCTGGGGCCAATGGGAGACCGCGCGCGTCGCTGAATCTATCAAGCAGCGCGACCCCTCGCGACTCGTCGATGACACCAGTGGTTGGGCCGACCGCGGCGTCGGCGACGTCAACGACATGCACAAGTATCCTGGTCCCGGCGCGCCCGAACCGGAGCAGAAACGCGCCATCGTGCTGGGCGAATTCGGCGGGCTCGGCCTGCCTCTCAGCGGCCACACCTGGCAATCGGAAAAGAACTGGGGCTACCGCAGCTACACCAACGCTCCTGCGCTCACCTCGGCCTACCTCGACCTGGTCACCAAACTCGTTCCTCTGGTCGGCGAGAAGGGATTGTCCGCCGCCGTCTATACTCAAACCACCGATGTGGAAGTGGAAGTCAACGGCCTGATGACCTACGACCGCGAGATGGTGAAAATGGATTGGCAAAAAGTCGCCGCTGCCAACCGCGCTGCGATCTCGTCGCAGAAATCGTCCAAATAGCCGTCCACGTTACTTGTTAATCGCTTCGCAAAAATGTTGCTCACTTCTTCACTGCCGAAGGTAGGGCGCGCTGTCCCGAACGCGCCATTACCACGCTTAACCGGCATGGTCCAGGATGCCAGCGCGCTCCGCGGCAGCTCTTCCTTGTCCTCGATTGCCTTGACTCGTTTCCGAGGCCCAGCCCGAGGAGTAACCTGCCGCTCAATTGGGCTCCTGGTGGCTTTCCTCTGCACCGCCGCCCTCGCCGCCAGCCCGAATCCGGATGTCTATTCCGTTCTCGATTTCGGTGCCAAAGCCGACGGCAAAACCGACGACACCGTCGCCTTCCAGAAGGCTATGGACACCGCCTCGCAAACCGGCGGCGGCGTGGTGTATGCCCCGCGCGGGAGCTACTTCTTCGCCGGCCACCTCAGTATCCCCAAAGCCGTCACGTTGAAAGGTGTCTGGGAGTCGGTCCCCGCCCACAACGGTATCCGTGATCCGGGCTTGCCCAAACCCACTGATGACGGCACCACTTTCCTCGTCTCCGAGAACCGGGGCAAAGAGGACGGCCCCGCCTTCATCACGTTAAATCACAACACCACGCTCAAAGGCGTCGTGATTTATTATCCCGAGCAGAACCCGGCGGAGGAGCCTGTCCCCTATCCCTATGCCATCGCGATGCGCGGCAAGAATCCGGCTGTGCTCGAGGTCGAGTTGCTGAATCCCTACAATGGCATCGACGCCGCTCACAACGAACGCCACCTCATCCGTGACGTCCAGGGCCAGCCGCTTCGCCGCGGAATTTACGTCGATGACATTTACGACATCGGCCGCATCGAAAACGTCCATTTCAATCCCTGGTGGAGTTTGAAGCCGCGCCTTTTCCAGTGGCAGCAGGCGCACGGCGAGGCTTTCATCTTCGGGCGTAGCGACTGGCAGTACGTCTTCAACACCTTTTGCTTCGGCTACAACGCCGGCTACAAATTTATTCAAACCCAAAAAGGCGTCTGCAACGGCAACTTTCTGGGCATCGGCGCGGATGATTGTTTCACCGCGCTCGTGGTCGAGAATTGCGCTCCGATGGCGTTGCTGATTTCCAACGGCGAGTTCGTCTCCTTTCATGGGCCGGACCCGACCATGGTCCGCGTCGAGGCCACGAATCGAGGCAGTGTCCGTCTTGTAAACTGCGCCTTTTGGGGACCGTGCAACCAGATCGCAACCATCGCCGGCCGCGGCACGGTCGGATTCAGTGATTGCACTTTCATGCAGTGGGACCACAAAAACGAAGGCCGGCATGCCCTGCAGGTCGCAACCGGCACGGTCCTGGTCCGTGGCTGCGAATTTCGGCAGGACAAACCTCAGATCGAGCTGGGCGAAGAGGTCCGGCGCGCGGTGATCAGCGACAACATCTTCACCGGCAAAGCCCGCGTGACCAACCACAGCAAAAGCGCCCTGCTCAGCAATAATGCCGCGGACTAACCTGCCTCAAAACTTCATCCTCGTCACCGATCCCTCCTCACATCCCGGTCTCCTGCCATGACTCGCGTTCTTGTCTGCTTCCTCCTTGCCGGCTCGCTGCCGCTCCACCTTCCCGCCGCCCCTGCACCCAAACCCGGCCCGGGCGTCTTCTTCGTCTCGCCCCGTGGGAACGACCAGTGGTCCGGCAGCCGGCCTTCCCCGAACTGGGGAAAAACCGACGGCCCTTTTGCGACGCTCCCGCGTGCGGTGGCCGCCGCGCGCGAATGGCGGCAAAAGACAGGTTCCACGCCCGGCCAGCCCGTCTCAATCTTCCTTCGCGAGGGCAGGTATGTTCTGGCCGAGCCGCTGGTGCTCAAGCCCGAAGATTCCGGACTCGCCCTGTCCTCGTTTGCCGGCGAAAAGCCCGTGGTCAGCGGTGGCCGCCGCATCAACGACTGGAAAGCTGTGACCATCGACAACCGGAAACTCTGGGCTGCCACGCTGCCCGAGGTTCGTGACGGCAAATGGTTCTTCCGCGAACTTTGGGTCAATGGCCAGCGGGCCGTCCGCGCCCGGCATCCGAACCAGGGTTACTTCAAAGTGGCCGGCTTGCTGGAGAATCCTCCCGAGTGGATCAAAGGCCAGACGCAGTTCGCTTTTCATCCGGGCGATTTGCCGGCGTGGAAAACCGCCACCGAAGCGGAGGTCGTCGTGATGAGCCGCTGGGTCGAGTCGCGGCTTCCGGTTTTTTCCGTCGATGACAAGGACCATATCGTTAGTTTCAACAAACGCTCGGTGTTCCATCTCGACCCCGGCGACCCCTACTACCTCGAAGGCGCGTTCGAAGCGCTCGACCAGCCCGGCGAATGGTATCTCGACCGCGCCGGCGGCACGCTCTATTACGAACCGAGGCCTGGGGAGTCTCTGAAAAATGTCGAGGCCATTGCGCCGGTTCTCACTCAAGTGGTTCGCGTTGAGGGCCGGCCCGAATCCGGCCAGTTCGTCGAAACGCTCGTGTTCCGCGGCCTTACTTTTAGCCATACCGAATGGTGTTTCCCGCAAGGCTTCAACCAGGATAACACCAAACCGAACATCTCGCCTCCGCCGGAGGCTGAGGTGGGCGGGTTCGGCCAGGCCGCCATCGGTGTTCCCGGCGCTGTTTGGGGCCAAGGCGTGCGCGAGTGCGCGTTCGAGAACTGCGCTTTCATCCATATCGGCGACTACGGCCTCGAACTGGCTCGCGGCTGCCAGCAAAACCGGCTCACCGGCTGCGACTTCTCCGATCTCGGCGCCGGTGGAATTAAAATTGGCGAAACCGCCATTCGCAACCTACCTGCAGATCAAACCCGCGCCAACGAAGTCAGCAATTGCGCCATTCACGACGGCGGTAAAATGTTCCACAGCGCCATCGGCATCTGGGTGGGGCAATCCCCGGACAATCGCCTCACGCATAATCTCATCCACGACTTCTATTACACCGGCATCTCCATCGGCTGGACCTGGGGCTACGGACCGGCCCTCGCCACCAACAACCTCGTCGCCTTCAATCACGTCCATCACATCGGTGTAAGATCCGACGGCGACGGCCCGATCCTGAGCGACATGGGCGGCATCTACACGCTCGGCATGCAGCCCGGCACTCGGGTCCTGAATAACCTCTGGCACGACATCGCGGGATTGCGCTATGGCGGCTGGGGCATTTATTTCGACGAAGGCAGCAGCAGCATCGTCGCCCAGAGCAACGTCGTTTATCGCACGACCCATGGCGGCTTCCACCAGCATTACGGTGCCACCAACGTCGTCGAGAACAACGTCTTCGCCTTCGCCCGTGATCACCAGCTCCAGCGCACGCGGCTGGAACCCCACACCAGCTTTACCTTCGCCACCAACATCGTCTATTTCGACACCGGTGTTGTCCTCGGCGGAAACTGGTCAAACGACCATTATCAAATGGATTGGAACGTTTACTTCGACGCACGGCCCGATGCAAAGCCGCTTCGTTTTGAGAATGCCTCTCTTGAGGAGTGGCGAGCCCGCGGCCACGACGAGCATTCCCTCATCGCCGACCCGCTCTTCCTGGCCCCGTCAAAAAACGACTTTCATCTCCAGTCGAATTCCCCGGCACTCAAGTTAGGTTTCCAACCGATTGATTTGACCCAAGCAGGAATTCGGAAGGGGCAATAGAGGGAAGTCAACGACTCCTCGAAGTCGATCGCGGTCGAAAGCAGGCGTGACAGTCTCAAGTCTCAAGTCCAAGATCCAGAGAACGGTGATGGGTGAGCAGTGAATGGCTTTCTGGTCACGCGAGGGAGAGGTGAATCGAAAAAGTTTTTTAATGTTCAGATTGCTTTGGATCAGTTCGTAGCGGCGTGGAATGACGTGGGTGCGAGTCGACCGGATGCCGGAGAAAAAGGGTGCAGATAGGTGCAGATGGCTGCGGATGGGTGCAGATCGATTACGAGGACGACGAGGACGAGCTCACAGGGGGTATATACCCTTGGGGGTGCGTGGACCCGTCAACCCGTCAGGACCCGCAAAAAATGGGCATTTTTTTGCGATTTACCCGTCAACTTACCCGTCAGAAAACGTCAACCGACCCGTCAGGAGCGGCGTCCGAGTCCGCGCAAACCCAGGCTGAGCGATCGACCGCGTCGGGCGTAAGGTGTTGTGCGCGGCAGGGGGTGATTTTAGGCGTCCCAGCGTCGCAAAGTATCCTGCGGAAGATGGTCGTGGTTCAGGCGTCTACTCTAAACTCCAGTCCGTCCGCCCCGGCTGGTTTCGACCTCCTCGACCGGTCTTTTTCCATTTTTCCAGCCGCTGAGGAACGAGGACGCTTCCGTCAATTTTTTCTCCAGGTTCTGCAGTTGGCGGACGCTATCGGCAGCCGTTTGCTTCGCTTCGTCGCGCTCCTTCTCGAGGTGTCCCAGCTCCGCCATGAAGGCTTCGGCGGCGGCGCGGGCCTTCTTCTCCGACTCCGTCTCCCACTGGGCTCGCGCCGTGACCAGGTGGGCCTCCGCCTGCGCGTCCAGTTGCGTGGCCAATTCCTGCTCGCGCTGCTTCCACCTGCCCTGGAATTCCTCTTCCTTCTCTTTGATTTCCTTCCGCAACTGGGTTTCCACCTCGCGTCGGGCGGCCTCGGCCGCCAACTCGCCGCGGCGAATAAACTCCGTGGTCTGCCCTTGCGCTTCGGCGCGGAGAGCATCCAACTTCACCTGCCATTGTTGATCGCGCTGGCGCGATTTGGACAGGAACAATTCTTCCTTCTGCTGCGCTTCATGACGCAAACGGGTCTCGATGGCATTGACGCGCGACTCGGCGCGGCGTTCCCATTCTTCCTCGTGCGTGCGCAAATCGGAGGTGAACTGATTTTGCAATTCGGTTTCCCTCGCGGCGGCTTTGATGGCCAGTTCCTCTTCGCGCTGCTTCAGCTTCGCCTGGAAAGCGGATTCCTGCTGCTGCAATTTCTGGCGTAGCGTCTTATCAGCTTCCAATTGCTGTCGCTCCAAACGGTTCTTCTCCTGACGCGCGGCCTTCTCCAGTTCACGGGCGGCGTCTTCCTGGGCCTGGGACAACTGGGTGGTCAGACCATCCGTCTCATGTTTCAACTGAGCTTCCGCTGTCTCGCGGGCCTCCTGGGCTTCCTTCAAGTCATGCGCCAGCCTGGCCGATTTTTCCACGGCAGCCAATTCGGCTTCTTCAATCTGGCGACGGGCCTGAACCAGTTGGGTTCGGTAATCCTCCGTCACCTGCATCAATTTCCCGTGATGGTCCTGCATCATCGCCGTGCGCTGCGCCTCGTAGGCCGCGCGCTGCTCGTCCAGTTCCCGGCGGGACTGACCCAGCCGATCCGACCACGCGCCTTGCCGCAGTTGAATCTGCCGTTCGACCTCTGTGTTCTGCGAATCGCGCAGCGCGTCTTTTTCGACGATCGCGCGGTTGAGCGAGTCAGCAGTAGCGGCAAGTTTGGCCGCCCACTCGGTCTCCTTTTTCTTCGCCTGCTCGACGTGCTCCGCTTCCGTCTTTTTCAACTGCTCTTCGTGCTCGGCTGCAGCAGCGCTGAGCGCTTCGCGAGCGGTTTGCAACTCCGTTTCTTTCTGCGCCAGGGCCTGGTCGCGGGCGGCGATCTGGCCGGAGGCCTGCCTGGCGAGACGTTCGGCGCGCAACATCTTGATCCGTCCGGCGCGAATATATACCCAATGCAGGCGGCGGCCGAGGAAGCCGAGACGATGAGCGGGACGCACCTGCTCGGGCTGGAAAACGGTCGAGAACCCGATCTCAACCATCAAGGTCGGAAGGAAGGCAACGATGAAAGCCAGCACCGGATAAACCCAGATCCGCACCATGCTGATTTGGTCGGTCAGGATGTCGCCGCGCTCCTTGGCCGTGGCCTTAATCGACATCGGGCGCTCACCCTTGATCAAGCCGCGCACGATTTCCACCGTGGTAGCGATGCGGTGCACCTGAGTCTTTCGAATGGAGGCCTCACGCGCCTCGTAAAATCCCTCGGCCTGCTTGCGGCAGGCATCAATCTGGGCCTTAATCCCATCGACCGTTTGAACCGCCGAATCAAACTCTTTGTCCATCTGTTCCCGTTCCGTCTTCTCCTCCTTCGCCAACGCGGCCAGGGCGGCTGACAATTCTTCGCGCTTCTTGTCCGCCTCTTCGCGCTTGGTGCCAGAGCGGGTGTCAAATTGCTCGCGCAGCCGGCGGGCATCGGCGTCCACCTGGGCCACCCGGTCGCGGCGCTTGTTATTGACGGCGAGCAATTCCGCTTCTTTGGCCTTGATTTGCCCGTCGAGCTCGGCCACCAGGGTGGGTTTAAGAATCGTGTTGGCCTCGCGCTCGGGCGGCACGCCGGGACTAACGGGTTCCTTCATCAACTGACGCTTGAGAAAGTTGGCGCCGTCGTACTCCGCCTTGTCTTTGTCATAAGCCGCTTTCTTATTCGCGTATTCCGTCATTTTCGTTTTATAGGCATTCTCGATGCGGGCCTCTTCGGCGTTCCATTTAGTGGCGCGGCCCACCTCGACTTCGCGGCGCGCGCGCAGGTCGGCAACGGTCTTGGTGAGCTGCTCGGTGTCCGCATTGAACTGGGCGATGATATTGGCCTCGCGGGCCTGGACCTCGGAGAGCTCCTTCTTCTGATACTCGGTTAGGTTGATCGCGTCCTGACGCGCAGCCTCATTGCGCTTGATCGACTCCTCCAGTTCGGCCTTGGCTTTGCCCTGTTTCGCGGCCAACTCGGCGAGCTTGCGATCGCGCTCGCCTCGCTTCTCCTCGACGCCCTTCAACTCGGCGTTGAGCTGGGCAATTTTGATGTCCTCGGCGGACGCCTTCTCGAGCATCTGGCTGGCGGGAGTCATGGCCACGCCCATTTCATAAACGGCCATATCCTTCACCAATTGAAATGTCAGTACGCAAATCAGAGGCAGCCCGACCACCAGCATGAAACCCTTTTGCCAGCCCTGGCGTGAAGCGGTCCAAATGGCCAGCGGCAGTTTGAGCAACTCGCAGGCAAGGATCGTCGCGCCGATCGGACCGATGCCGAGGAAAGTGACGCCCATGCCCTGAGGCAGGCAGACCACCTTCTGGTATTTCCAACCGGTCGCCAAAATCACGAACTCCGTCACCGTCGCCATGGCGAGCAACGGCAGTGTTAAGTACGAAATGCGTTTGGTTTTCAACCACTGCCGCGGGGAAAACCCCAGGGCCTGCGGGGCGGCGGGCGGGGAAGAGTCTTGCGAACTCGTTGAGTTGGAGTTTTTCATGAATCAACGTTGTAAAACAGAGTCAATAACTACTGCGATGCGCTCAGCCGCGTAACGATGAGATCTTTCAACAGATGGGTTCGGGCTCCTGTTGCTGCCAATCATCGTTTCAATCCGGCGCGTCTATTACTGCCGACTCCACTTAGCAGCTTCCTTGCCAGCGGGCTGATACTAAACAAAAGATGCCCTAATAAGGCTTTCTCCTCGGGATGCCGGTGCCGGGATGCCGGCGCCGGAGTCTTAAAATTTGCCAGCGCCCGGACACAAGTGGCGCGATCCGGCACATTTCTTGCCGCTGGGTCGGGACAGGCCTGTCAACAATCCGGACTAGTCAATTGGTGTCGTGGGTGCGCAACCGGGTGAGTTTTCTGCACCAGTTTGGGATTGATTCCACCGTGTCCGAGTTAGCTTGCCTTCCTCTCCCGCAAGCCTTATTCTGATATCCAGGATGAAGGTCAGCTTTCAGAGTGTCCTGCCGGCTCGCCCGGCCCTGACCAGAGACTTTCGCACCGCTGCCAGGAACCGGGTTAGGCAAACCCATCGACCGCTCGATTCGGGTGACTCCATCTGCCGATCATCAACTGCCAACCATTGCGTGATACTGTTTGATGGAAATTTGCGAGTCTGCTTTCGTAAACCCACGGAAGCCGAACAACTTGCCAAAGTCAATCGTGCACGATGCCGTGCACGATGCCGTGCACGCTCTTTGTCTCAATTGTACTGTTCGGCGGTCCAGTTGTCTAGCGTGTGAGTGGGTCGGCGCCCCTGTTTGAGGTCTGGTTGGCACTGGGTGTTGTTGCTCTGGCGTTTATCTGCTTTGGCATCGTTTTCGCAGGACACTTTCGCCGGTATAAACAACGTGGTGTCGTCTTTCCTCAGCTTGAGCCTGGAAGCATTCGTTTTCACGAGGAACACGCTTCCGGGCACTCCCACAAGTCAATGTCCGCACGATTCGGAGGAGCAGGTCGGTGCCTCGCCGTGACGGTTACAGACACCGAGGTTTGGCTTCGCCTGGACTTTCCGTTCAACGTGGTCGCGTTCGCAGGACATTCCGACCTTGAGTGCCGAATTCCCAGAGCGTCTATTGTGAGCCTTCAGCCAATTCAGTCGCTGCTGACGAAGTCGGTGCTCCTTTCGTATCGAGACGAACAAGGGAAGACCCACGCGTATTCTCTGAAGCTAAGAGAGCGGGACGAGTTTGTGCGTGCGCTGGGGCTACCGCTGCAAACTGTATGACCCTACCGCTGAACCAGGCTGGTGTAGGCAACGGTGCGGTTGTGCGAGTGAGCGAGAGCGGGCGCCATCCCCGGGCCGTGTCTGACCAGCATTGTTGGCTAAAAGAATGAGCTCCGATTTCACGCGCGTGACCCGCCGTCCGACGCCGGATGAACTTCTGGCGCAACTGGGCGACCTTGTACCTGGATTCGGCCCAGCATGGCGAGATAGCTTGTTCATCGGGGACGATGGTTCTTTCACTGTTCACGGCGTCTTTTCCGAATTCAGCTCATATGTCCGTGCTCACTTTGCCGAGCTTGATGCGGATACGTGGACCAAGCTCTTCCGGTACGTCGAACGGTGTGTTGCCACGGACATCCATTCGGAGGCTGTTGTCTCGAATGCGGCATGCACTTGCTTCCTGGAGAACATCGCGGGCGAGGGAAAACTCTCGCGCGCGGTCTCACCATATCTGGGGCCCGAGTCGCGAAAGTACTTTGACCGATGGAACGGATGAAGAGCCAAGACGGTGCAGCGAACCGGAGCCAGCCGATTCGCTCAGAGGCAGATCGGACGTCCGCGGCGGCTGCCTCCCGTGGCTGACGCCCGTCGTTCGACAACAGTATGGACGCCGACAAATTCATGACGGAGGCAAGAGCCAGAATTGTCTGGGGTGAGCCATCCTCGAGTGTTCGTGATTTCTTAATTTCAAATGGCGTCTCAGACTTGGTTGCAGATGCCAAACTTAAGGAGTTTGAGCTTGAGCGAAGGCGAGAGCTAAGAGGGATCGGCTTGCGAAATCTCCTGATAGGCATCGTGCTCACAGGCTGCGCGGGTATCACGCTCTATATGGCACTTCGCATGGCCTCTGCCAGCTCTGGGATCATCAAAGCGCTTGCCCTGGTCCTGTTGGCTGGAATGTATGGATTGTGGAAGCTGGTGAAAGGCGTCGTTTATCTCGTTCGCCCGCAATCCGAACACAAATCCATACCTGACATCGTGCAGTCAGACCTAATAGAGTGAACGCCGAATCAGATGCACCGAACGTCGCGATAGCCCTCTGGTTTCATTCTGAGCGTCGGTGATTCTGGTCGTTGCGCGATGTCGAGCAAATGAGCACGTTGATTTCTCCAATTTCCCAGAGAAG
Source organism: Candidatus Acidiferrum sp. (assembly GCA_035566435.1). Classification (GTDB taxonomy): domain Bacteria; phylum Verrucomicrobiota; class Verrucomicrobiia; order Limisphaerales; family UBA8199; genus DATMRF01. Next base: position 32,986 of record DATMRF010000143.1, on the reverse strand, counting down.
TTCCATCGCCACTCGACTGCTCTGCGTTGGCGGTGCGATTGTGACCATGTCGCTTCTTTATCTTGGCGGCATTTGGCCGAGCCTCTACACACTCATTGCCATCCCGGCTTTGCCTTCGTCTATTTTATTCTTGGCCACCGCCGTTCGTCCGGCATTGATTCGCGATCACCGGTTTCTGAGATATTATCTGATCGGTAGTTCTTTCGTCGCAGGCGCGACTTGGTTGTTTGACATCTGGTGGTTGAGTCGCGCGAGATGATTTTGTTCTACAAGCTGTTGTTATACGCTCATTATAAGTGGGTGGAACTGCTGCTTGAAGGAGCAAAAAGTTTGTCGGATTTTAGTTGCGGCGGGGATTTACTAGCAGAAGGCGCGTCATGAATGATGCGGAATTGCTGCGGGAGTACGTGAGAGACGGGTCGGAGACCGCGTTCCGGCTCTTGGTCGAGCGTCATGTGGCGCTGGTTTATTCGGCCGCGCTACGGCAGGTGGGCGACCGAGCGCTGGCACAGGACGTAACGCAGGTGGTATTCGTGATCCTCGCGCGTAAGGCGGCCCAACTTCCTGAGAGGGTCATCCTTACAGGCTGGCTTTATCGGACCACGCGGCATGCTGCAACCCGAACGCTGCGCGGCGAGCAACGGCGGCGGCGACGCGAACAGGAGGCTGTCGAAATGCAAGCGACCAACGACCCCCAGGAAATATGGGAAGAGATGGCCCCCTGGTTGGATACGGCGATGGCCCAACTGAGCGAAACGGAGCGCTTGGCTGTCCTCCTTCGCTATTTTCAAAACCGCAGTTTGCGCGAAGTGGGGCAGGCGCTGGGACTGAGCGAAGACACAGCCCAAAAGCGGGTAGCGCGCGCCATCGAAAAGTTGAGACGGCTCCTGTATCGTCGGCAGGTGGCCGTTTCGAGTGTCGCGCTTACCGGTTTGCTTTCGACGCACGCTGCGCAACTGGTCCCCCCTTATCTGGGAGCCGCCGTGGCCACGGCTGCGTTGAGCAACGGTGCGCTGCCTCCCAAGGTCTGTGCGCTTTTGTATCAAGCGCTGAAACAGCCTTTCTGGCGCAAGGCAGCCGTGGGAGCTTCAGCGGCGCTGGGCGCAATGGGGCTCCTTGCAGGGCTCGTGTACTTTTGGCCAAAGGCGGAGCCCATAGCGGGTTCCTTCACCTTTGAGAGCCGGATTGTCGCTCACCCTCGGCCCCTCGCTAAGCTGCAATGACCGCCGGTGACAGCGGTGAGTGTGCTGACTAACGCTGCGGTCGCCGCGGCACCAGCCACGCCGCCGCCTCCGCAGCCGCAGGCGGCAAAAGTCCAGGCGCGGCCCCCACCGTCATCGTGGCCAACTGCAACCAACATTCCGCGATTTACGCTCCCGGTGCTGGAGGTCGGCAAATTGCCGGGCGCGGTAGGCGTCAACCCGGGCTCGACGGACCAATCGACTCAGGGTGACCTCTCCTGGGGCGGCTCTGCCGATGTAAACACCTATTCCGGGTTTTACGATCCCCGGCTGAACACCGCGCCTTTGGAAAACCGGGTTTATTTCCCATCGATCACCAACCGCTATGCTCCGCCCGCCGTTACCTATCCTGCGCTCCCGTCGAGGACAATCGTGAAACCCCCTCCGGGCAGGAGGCAGAATGGGCCGGGGAAGTCCGCATTGAATCTTGAATGGCCCTCACCACCAAACGGACCGCGGCGCACGGCCTGACCCTGGTTGAATTGCTGACGGTCGTCGCCATCCTGGGCGTGCTTTCGGCGATGCTGCTGCCAGTCCTGGGACGCTCGAGAAACAACGCCAAAATTCAGCGGGCGCGGTTGGAAATGAACGCGATTGTCGCAGCTATCAGCGAGTATGAATCCACTTACAACCGTTTCCCTGTGTCGGACGAGGCTGTGAAGGCTGTGGCGCCACTTGGCGAAGACTTAACCTTTGGCGGGGTTATCGAGGAAACCCACACGTGGATCGCCGGACCCGGGTCGTACCTGACGAACAACTGTGAACTCATGGCGGTCTTGCTTGATTTGGAATCCTATGCCGACGGCGCTCCGACCATTAACGAAGGGCATCGCAAGAACCCACGCCGCGCCAGGTTCTTGGACACGAACATCCAGGACGGCACCAACGCGGCGCCGGGCATCGGGCTGGATGGTGTGTTCCGCGACCCGTGGAAGAGCCCATACATTATAACGCTCGATCTCAACCGGGATGGCCGTGCCCGCGACTTCATGTATCGAGAACCGGCTGTATCGGAAGACCCTCTCAAGCCAGGTTTTGGGCTCAACGGTCTTATGCGGACCACGGATGCGGAAGGTCGGGTCTGTTTCGAAGCTCCCGGCCCGATTGTGGTTTGGTCAGCCGGACCAGACCGCCAGGTTAACACGCATCTTAAAGCGAATCAGGGTGTAAACCGGGACAACCTGCTAAGCTGGAACGGAAAATAAGTCGCGGCAGGCAGTGCCAGTGGGAATGAAACCGTAGATGGGTCGACCGCACTTAACTTTCGTGACTTCGGTGCTTGACGATGGGCCGCGGTTTGTCATTCTAAAGCTCATGCGCCACACGATGCGTGCGAGTTATGGTGGACTCTTAATCTTCGCGATCTTTGCTGCGGTTGCGCTGAGCGGGTGCGTGACCGATTCTGACACGGGCTCCTATCGGCCACGGCTCCGAGCCGGAATGTCGCGCGACGACCTGAGAGCCTGTTTCGGCAAGCCTTTGCGGATCGAGGCTGTCGCTTCCGGCGGAGAGGATTGGTATTATGCGTTCGCTTCCGGGAGCGCTCCCCAAGTGGATACCAGCTCGTCGTACGACTCCTCCGGCGCCAGAACGGATTCCGTTTCCGTCAGCTTGTCCGACACAAAGACCACACAGGAATGCCCCATTCATTTATCGAGCGATGGCTACGTGATCGAACCGGTTCCCGAGGGCGATGTCGTTCGCAAATAACCGGGGCGCCCGGCTAACGCCGAGTCCAAGCGGTGGCTCTTCAAGAAGCGAGGTAATCGCCCCGCTTGGTCTCCTGGGCTCGACATCGTCGACAGGTCATGGCTTTTTCGCACCTTCGAACCTTGGGAAGAATGGCGGTCGCTTGGTGAGCACCGAGCGCTGACGTTTGACGGAATGGCTAATGTGAGTTATTAGTGGGTCATTCTCTTTCGAACGGAATATCACGGCATGCGCGTACCATCGCGCCCGCTTGAAACGGCTGGCGCGTAGTTCCACCCGCTGCCCGCCTCCTTCCGGCTGTTTCTCCGATCAACTTTGTTAAACACCATGAAAGCCTTCAAAGTATTCTTACAAGTCCTGGTGCTGGGGTCTTTCGCCATGAGCGCCCGGCCCTCGAGCGCCAGTGACCAGGCCGCTTTTACTCAGAAATCACCCCTGGCGCCTCAAACCGCCGCGATTCCTTTCGAGCAAATCGGCGCAGTGGCCGGGCAACAATACAGCGGCGACGGTCTCGCGGTCACGTCCAGTCCGGAGGGCGCGCGGCTCCGCTGCGTCTTTCAGCGCTTAAACGTCAACCTCACGAAGGAAGGAGTGTCACTGATTTCCACCAGGGAAGGAGCCAATGGCGAACCATTCTGCGTGGTTGCCCGAGCGCTGGGCCGCTCCCGCAGTCAGCCCCTCGCGCTGTCTGGCAAGGTGGAAGTGACAGCGCAGGTGGCGCGCTTCGTGCGTCCGGGATTGACGGAGGAATACTCAGTGAGCATCGACGGATTGCGGCAGGATTTTATGATTGAACAGCGACCGCCGGGCATGGGGCCAGTGCACTTGGAACTGGCGGTGGAGGGAGCCGAGGCAGAAGCCATGGCGGATGGGGCCCGGCTCGTGCTGGCTGATGGCGGACGGCAGCTTGTCTATAACCGGCTCAGGGCTGAGGACGCGCAGGGCAGAGAGCTGAATGCGAAACTGGAAGTGATATCAGCGCATCAGTTTGCCATCGTGTTGGACGATGCGGCGGCGCAATACCCGGTGCGGATCGACCCGACTTTCAGCGACGCCAATTGGCACAGCCTCGCCTCACTGCAAGGGGTGAACGGGAACATCTATGCCACGGCAATGGACAGCTTCGGGAATCTCTACCTCGGCGGCTCTTTTACCAACGTGGGGAACATTGCCGCGACCAACATCGCCGAGTGGACTGGAGTGAGCTGGTTGCCTTTGGGTTCGGGCGTCAACAGCGGTGTGCTCGCCTTGGCCGTGTCGGGCCAGACGCTCTATGCGGGGGGTTTTTTCACCGCGGCGGGCGGAGTACCGGCCTATTACGTCGCTCAATGGAACGGGAGCGCCTGGTCGCCCTTGAGTACGGGCATGGCCAATGTTGTTTCCGCGCTCGCGGTGTCGGGGACGAATTTATATGCGGGCGGTGCTTTCAGCGAGGCGGGCGGGGTGCCGGTCAGCGCGCTCGCTCGGTGGAACGGCAGTTCCTGGTCCGCCCTCGGCTTAGGGATCGGCGTTCACGGGTTTAATCCGGTCTCGACGATGGCGGTGTCGGGCACGAACTTATATGTCGGCGGTTATTTCACCAACGCGGGCGGGGTGGCGGCGACGAACATTGCCCGATGGAACGGTAGTGCCTGGTCGGCGCTGGGCTCGGGGATGAATAACGGCGTCCTTGCCCTGCTGCCGTCCGGGAACACCCTGTATGCCGGCGGGTCTTTCTATACGGCCGGGGGCGTGGCGGCCACGAACATTGCCCAATGGAATGGGAGCGCCTGGTCGGCGGTGGGACAGGGATTCAACTATGGCTTTGGCAACCCCGGGCTGGTTGACGCGCTGGCCATGGTAGGCGGCAACTTGTATGCCGGAGGCTCTTTCAACTTTGCGGGCGGTTCACTCGTCCTCAACATTGCGCAATGGGACGGCAGTTCCTGGTCCGCTCTGGGTACGGGGCGCAGCCACCCCGTCGGTCCCCTGGTGGCTTTGGGCAACACGTTGTTAGTGATTGAAAATTCCACGGCGACCGGCGGGGCGCCTACCAATCAGTTCTCCTTTTGGAATGGAAGTGCCTGGTCGGGGACGGCCGTTGGGGTGAACAGCAACGTCAATGCCGTCGCTGTTTCAGGCAACACCTTGTATGTCGGCGGGTATTTCACCAACGCAGGCGGCGCTAGCGCCAATTATATTGCCCAATGGAACGGCAGTTCCTGGTCGGCTTTGGGTTCAGGTATGGACTTGTTTGTCTATTCCTTGGCCGCGTCGAGCAATACTTTATACGCGGGCGGCCTGTTCAGCACGGCGGGTGGGGTTTCGGCGAATTACATCGCCCAGTGGAACGGCAGTTCCTGGTCCGCCCTGGGTTCGGGGATGAACGGCCCCGTCCTCGCACTGGCGGTTTCGGGCAATGATTTGTACGCCGGAGGGAGTTTCACCGCCGCGGGTGGAGTGACTGCCAATGAAATTGCCCACTGGAATGGCAGTTCCTGGTCGGCGTTGGGGTCGGGCATCAGTGGCCGTGGCGTCTATTCCCTGGCCGTTTCGGGCAACACCGTTTACGCGGGAGGCGCTTTCACGACGGCGGGTGGGCTCTCGGCCGCCGACATCGCCCAGTGGAACGGAAGTTCCTGGTCGGCCTTGGGGTCGGGGATTCCTGACACAGTCGGCTTTGGACCGATTGTTTCCGCCTTGGCGGCTTCCGGTAACACCCTGTATGCGGGAGGGAATTTCACTACGGCGGGCGGCGTGACGGCTAATGACGTCGCCCAGTGGAACGGGAGTTCGTGGTCGGCTTTGGGTTCAGGAATGATCGGCGGCGTCAGCAGCTTGGCGGTATCCGGCACGGCGTTGTACGCCGGCGGCCTTTTCAACATGGCAGGCGGGGTGTCGGCCAATTATGTCGCGCAATGGAACGGGAGTTCGTGGTCGGCTTTGGGTTCGGGATTAAACAACTGGGTTACCGCCCTGGCAGTATCCGGTGACGGCTTGTTCGTGGGGGGAAATTTCACCAGGGCCGGAACCAACGTGTGCAACTATGCGGCGGAGGCCATCGTGTGGCCGCAGCCTTATATCATCACCTCCAATAGTGATTTTGGTCTTACGAGCAACCAGAGCCAATTCGGTTTCGACATTATCGGCGGTACGGGCCAGAAGCTCGTCGTGCAAGGCGGCAGCAATTTGTTGTCCTGGGTGCCGCTGCAAACCAACCTGCTCACCATGCCGCTCTGGCATTTTAACGATCCGTCGGCGGGCGGTTTTCACTCGCGCTTCTACCGTGTCGTGTTTGGCCCGTGATTTTTACCACGGTTCATGGACTGGTCACGCGATAGAACCGCTGGGACCAATTTGCGGCGGCGGTATCGCTGAAATTGAACGCGATGGATTTTTCCAAGACTGCTCGTTCCCGCAGGCCTTGGTATTTTTCACGGGTGACGCGGGAGTGAAACGAGATGATTAGGGTGATGATCGGCATCGAGGCGGGCAAAATGGGGAGACTCAAGGCGACACCAGCCGATAAAACCGCGCCTGGAATTCAGATGCCGCAGGGTCGAAACACATCGTGCTTGGTCCGTTTCCGTAAAAAGTCCCGAGCGTGGACCAGTCTGTCAGGTTCGTCGAAGCCTGCAGGCGGTAATTGTTCCCGACCGCCGTCGTGACACTCAACTGCAAGCTTCCCCCGGACGTGAGGTTAGGTTGCCCGAATAGGGCGAACGGGGGAGGGTTGGTGATGGTCACGAGGGCCGTCCCGGTCGTGCTGCCGTTCGAGTTCGACACGCTGACCGTGTAATTCCCGCTCTGGCTCGAGACCGCATTTCGGAGGGTAAGGCTGGCGTTCGTTGCATTTGGAATCATCGCGGTGCCCAGGAACCACTGGTAGGCGAGCGCGCCGCCGGCAGCAGCGGTAGCCAGAAACACATCACTGCCGGCGCCGACGGTCTGGCTTTGGGGCCCCGAGAGGATTCGCGGGACACCGCTCGCTCCGGCGGTAACAGTGAAGTTGTCGAACAAAAGATAATTGTTGCCCGGTGAAGAAGTATTGTTGAACACCCAGACGGCATCGATGTTGCCTAGAGTCCACGCCGCGCCCGCGGTGGTCAGCGGTTGAGGAATCACAGTCAGCGGCGCGCCGTTGAGCGTCGCGGCCCAGAGGCCGCGCCCAAAATCCATCGCGATCACCAGGTTATAGATGACGCTGTTATAGAACGGCAGCGCGGCCTGGGCGCTGCCGGTGTCCAAGAGGTAGTCGATGAACTTGAGGCTGTTATCAAACTCGAGTCCGAACAAAGCATGACCGCTGGCGTTTTGGACAATCCACCAGAATTGGTCTTGCACGCTATTGTTTGAATCGACGATCTCCATCGAAACCGAGAACTGCACCAGAGGGCGGTTGTTCGTGTCTACCGTGTAATTCAAAGGATGATAAAGAGCCGTGTTGGTTGCGGGCGTCGGGGAATTGAATCCGAGAAAGGCTTGTTGCCCCTGCCCCGCGAAAAAATTGCTGACGATGCCGTTGCCTCCGGTTCCGGTGCTGAGCCAGCCGTTTTGACCAGCCAACGGCGGCCCGGACGGGGCGTATCCCTCGGCCGGCTCGAAATGGGTTGAAAACACGGTCGTGGTCGCGGGCTCGAGGCGTAACAGGGCATTGCCGCTTGCCCCGTTGACGCCGTCGATTGCGATTTGGTAGGTTTGACCCGCAGCCGCATTGAAAGTCAGCAGGTTGGATCCATTGCCGCCTGACCCCACGCTGCCAGCCACCGCCGTCAGCCCGGAAACGCTGCTGCCGGTATACACCGCTAGCAGCGTGTTGAAATCGCTCCCGATGGTGTCGAGGGAAAACATTCCGTTCCCGGGAGCCGTCCAGGAAAACCATATGGACTTCCCGCCGCTGTTGCCCGCGTGATTTGGTTCGCCTGGCTCCTTGGAAGCGCCGGATGTGTCGGCGGAAACTACGAAGGCGGCCCCGGTTAGCACGAGCGCGTTGGCGAAGGTGTCATTTGGCGGCGTGAGTGCGGGAAGAACTACAAACGGGGCCGTCGCCCTCCCAAACGGCGATTGGATGGTCAGCGTGCCACTGGCAGCGCCGCCCGGCACACTCGCGACAATAAGGACGTTGGACCAACTGGAAAACGAGGCCGCCGTCCCGCTGAACGAGACATTCGTGACCGTCCTGAAACTGAAACCGTAAATGAAGACCTCGCGACCCGAAGCCGCAGCGCCCGGCGTAACAACCGCGATTACCGGCGCCGGCGCGGGAGCCGCCTGCAGCGCCGCGCCGGGCATGACGATTCCGTATCCCGAATCCCGGTCCACTCCCGCGGCCATGATGTCCAGCGCGGTGCCTGTGAGCAGCGCGCGAATCTGCACTGCGGTCAGATTCGTGTTACACGATTTGAGCAGCGCCGCAATGGCGGCGGCATGCGGCGCGGCGGCGGAGGTTCCGAAGAACGGGTTCAGCCCGCCTGGGGGGAGGTCCGTTGTCACACCGTTGGCAGCCGCAATATCCGGCTTTTGGAAAACGATCCCACCGCTCGAAGAGAAATTCCCCGGGGTCATCGGCGTTCCATCCGGGAAATAAAACATGCGTCTCGGCCCGTCGGAGCTGAAGGACTCGACCGGGTTGGCCGCTCCGCCGGTGAAGCTGAAGGGGAAAGAGGTTGCCGCGTCCACGGCAGCCACACAGAACGCGTTGGTGGCCGCATTATGACCGCGCGTGCTGCCCGGGGTGCCAATGGCCAGTTGCCCGCGCTGCGTGTCGATGTGCAAAAACCGCCCCGCGCCCGACGCCAGCACTACCACCAGCCGCTCGGCAATCTGCGGGGCCGGCACGCCTTCAATCGGTTCCTGCGTACCCAGCTGCCAGTTCACCGACGCGCTCACGACATTCACGCCGCCGGAGTCCAGAACAAAGAGGTCATAGTCATTGGTCGAAGCCCCAATCGGGTCCGACCAATACAGGATCGTCTTCGCGTGCCCGTTGTTCGCTTGCGCCACCTGGTCGTAGTTTGTTGGCGAGCCAATCGTCCCGAAATTATGAATGAACCCGTTGGTCGGGAAGCCGACGGCACCGCCGTTCAGAAAGTCTCCCTCCCAGGTCCCGGAGGTTCCACTATCATAGTTTCCGGAGTTGGCTGCGGATGAAAAATAGAGCCCGCCACTGGCCGAGACGGCATCGACTGCCTGCGCGATCGCCGCATCCTGAAACGGCGAATCCGTCGGACCCGTAAGATCGTCCACAATAATGTCGCACCCGTAGGTAAAGCGCAGGTCCAGAATGTTCGTCGCGAATTGCTTGTCCGAAATCGGGCCGTTCGTCGGACCCGTTCCCGTAGCGAAATAAAGCTGCGCTCCTGGAGCCATGGCGTGAACGATCTCGAGCATCGCCGTCCCTTCGCCTTCGCCGGGAACGCCGCTTTGGCCGGGCAGCACAGTCACCGGCCCGAGGTCGCCAGCGGCCTGGCCCTGCGACATGTAATCGACGCTGTCGGACAGGACCCCAACCCGCACATTCGAGCCATCGACGAAAAAATTGGTTCGCGCGAAGAAGTCATTGTGCACCGCCACTCCCTCGGGGTCAGTGTTGTTGACCATGGTCGGAACCACCGGGCGAATGAACTTCACCTCGGGCAGTGCCGCGAGGTTCTCCGCCTCGCTCAGGGGCACGGCCGCGCGGACCGGGCTGACGTGCGGCAAGGTGTCCCGAATCGTGCCTCCATGCGCCTGAATCTCGTCGAGCAGTTTCGCCGTATCACTTGCGGCGATATCGACCAGGACCATGCCACTTGCATCGGGCGTCACGCCGATTCGCAATGCCGGCACGAGGCCGCTGGCGATAGTCTCATTCCGGCTTCGCTTGGCAGCAAAGACGAGCTGCGAATCCATTTTCTGCTGCGCGGGAGTGAACGCAGCCTTTTCCTCTTGAAGCGCCTCAATCTGCCGCAGCCCGGTAGCGCTGAGCTGGCCGTCAATTGCAAGAGCTGTGTTCGTCATCGCCGCGCCAGACAAGGGGCCCGGGTTGGAGGTGATGGCGCTCGCTGCATTCACGTTTCCGCGCGCGGTCGGGAGGCTTTGCTGCACGCTTTGGACAGGGGCTGGCATGCCGGCGGTCGCACCCTTGGTCACCTGGAGGGTTGTGTGGAATTGCCTTGAGGGCCCACCGGCACCCTCCAGGCGTACGAAGACAAATGTAGCCGATAAAAAGCCGAGCAAAACCAGGCCGATTTGCACACGGCGCCACATGGGGTTGAGGTGAAGGTACGCCGCTTCCGGCGGCTGTCAATTCCTCGTTCCGCTCATGATTGCGCCTTTCCGGCGCTTTATCACTCCCTCATTCCATTGCTCCAGAACCCCAAAATCGAGAGTGAGACACCCAGCCCCAACCTTCGGACCGCCACCTGCGATAACCGCTCGGTAACCTGTGGTAACCTGTGGTAACCTGCGGAAGCCTGCTAAAGGTAATATTTTTTATTCCCCTTGCCGGTCTCGCTGTGTCAGCTTGTCGGAGCAATTGATGCGAGTCCGAAAGGAAATTACATGATTAGAGCGTCCCGGGTGCCAGGTGCCTTTACCCCTCTCGTCGCCTTGCTTGGCGTGCTCCGGTTGTCCGCCTCCACGCTGACGGTCCAGGATTTGCGGTGCGAATACCTGAATAACCCGCTGGGCATCGACGTTCCACAGCCGCGACTAAGCTGGGCGCTGGAGTCAGACAGTAAATCTGCACGGGGCGAGCGCCAAACCGCCTACGAAGTGCTGGTCGCCGGCAGCCGGCAAAAGCTCGCCGCTAACCAGGGCGATTTGTGGGACACTGGCCGCGTCGATTCGGATCAGTCAATCCAACTCGGTTATGCCGGCAAACCGTTGGTTTCCCAGCAGGAATGCTTTTGGAAGGTTCGTGTCTGGGACCAGAGCGGCCACCCGTCGGGTTGGAGCGCACCCGCCCAATGGAGCATGGGCCTGCTCTCGCCGACAGATTGGCAGGCCTACTGGATCGGCGTGGATGGTGTCGAGCTGCAATCCACCCTGACTAACACTTCGTGGATTTGGTTTCCTGAGGGACATCCCGAAGAATCCGCGCCTGTCGGGACGCGGTATTTTCGGCGTTCCTTCGTACTGCCTCCCGGCCGCATCGTTAAATCCGCGCGCTGGCTGGTGAGCGGCGACAACGAGTTTGCTGCTTTTGTGAATGGGAAGATGGTTGGGCTGGGAAACAACTTCAAAACGGCGGCTGCTCTCGATGTCGCCCGGGAATTGCGCTCCGGTAGAAACTTTCTGGCGGCCACCGTCCGCAACAGCGGCGATGCTCCAAATCCTGCCGGATTTGTCGGCCTTTTGCGCGTCGAGTTCTGGATCGGCGGGCTGCTGGTACTGGCGACGGATGAAAACTGGCTGACCTCCGCGGAGGAATTGTCAGGCTGGCTGAACCAGGACTACGACGACTCGACCTGGCTCCCGGCCCGCAACCTGGGCCCGGTGGGAATGGAGCCATGGGGCGAGGTGTCAGGTCCCGAAGACCGGCGCCTTCCCGCGCGCTGGTTGCGCAAGGAATTTGCAATCGAGAAAAAAGTCCGGCGGGCTACTGCTTACTTTTCGGGTTTGGGGCTGTCCGAACTTTATCTCAATGGGCGCAGAGTGAGTGACGAGGCGCTGTCACCGGGCTTGACCGAGTACTCCAAACGCACCTTTTACGTGACGCGCGATGTCACGTCGCAACTCAAACGGGGCCGTAACGCTCTGGGCGTGGTTCTCGGAAATGGCCGCTTTTTCGCCCCGCGTTCGAAGGCGCCGACTGATACGCGGAGCTTCGGCTTCCCCAAGCTGATATTCCAGATGCGAGTCGAATACCAAGACGGTTCAACAGCCATGGTTGTCAGCGATGAATCGTGGAAGGTCACGACCGAGGGGCCCATCCGCGCCAACAACGAATACGATGGCGAGGAATACGATGCCCGGCTCGAAATGCCCGGCTGGAGCGAACCGGGGTTTGATGACTCGAAATGGCAGCCAGCTCAGCTCGTCGGTTCCGGGAGCGGGACACCCGCTCAGTCACTGGTCGCCACGGATATTGCCAAAACCGGCCCGTTGTTCATGTGCGCCAACCTGGCCGCGCAAATGATCGAGCCCATCCGGGTCACTCAAACCCTGGCGCCGGTCGCTCTCACGCAGCCGAAACCGGGCGTTTATGTTTTCGATATGGGCCAGAACATGGTCGGCTGGTGTCGTCTGCATGTTTCCGGACCGCGCGGCACGGTGGTTTCGCTTCGCCACGCGGAAACCATCAAGCCCGACGGAACGCTCTACGTCGCTAATCTGCGCGGGGCGAAGGTTACCGACACATACACTCTCAAAGGGCAGGGCAGGGAAGTGTACGAGCCCCGCCTTACGTACCATGGATTCCGCTATGTCGAACTCAACGGCTACCCCGGCAAGCCATCCCTTTCCACCCTCGAAGGGCGCGTCGTGCACGATGACCTCGAGAGCGCCGGGGGTTTCGTCTGTGCGGACTTATTGGTGAATCGGATCTACGACAATATCCGTTGGGGCGTGCTCGGCAACTACCGCAGCATTCCCACTGATTGCCCCCAGCGCGACGAGCGGCAGGGCTGGCTCGGAGACCGCTCGGCTGAGTCCAAGGGCGAGACTTACCTGTTCAACACTGCCGCGCTTTACTCCAAATGGCTTCAGGACATGGCCGATGCTCAAAAGGACACGGGGAGCGTGCCCGACGTTTGCCCGGCTTACTGGCCAATCTACTCGGACAACGTCACCTGGCCCAGCAGCACGGTGATCATTCCGAAGGCATTGAGCGACCAGTACGGTGACTCTGGAGTCGTTGCGGGGCATTACGACAGTGCAAAGCGATGGATGGACTACATGGAAGGCTTTGTGACCAACGGCATCATCGAGCGCGATTCATACGGCGACTGGTGCGTCCCACCAGAGGACCCCGCCCTGATTCACTCCAACGATCCCAAACGCAAGACCGACAAAGCACTGTTGGCGACGGCCTATTTCTACGAAGATGCCCGGCTGATGGCAGGCTACGCCACGCATCTCCGCAAGAGCGACGAAGCCCAACACTTCACTCAATTGGCCGAGACGCTCAAGGCCGCTTTCAACGACAGATTTCTGAACGCCCAGGATGGCCAATACGACAACGGCTCCCAAACCTCCTGTGTCCTCCCGCTCGCGTTCGACCTCGCGCCCGAAGCCGAGCGGGAGCGCATTCTCCAGCATTTGCTCGCCAAGATCGAGAACGAGAGCAAGGGTCACATCGGGACCGGCCTGATTGGCGGGCAGTGGCTCATGCGCGCGCTCTCTGACAACGGCCGGCCGGATGTGGCGTATCAAATCGCGAGTCAGCACACTTATCCGAGCTGGGGCTACATGGTCGAAAAGGGTGCCACCACCATTTGGGAGCTTTGGAACGGCGACACCGCTGACCCGGCGATGAATTCCGGCAACCACGTAATGCTGGTCGGCGACCTTGGCATCTGGCTGTTCGAAAACCTGGCTGGCATCAAGCCCGACCCCGCCCAGCCTGGTTTCAAGCATATCGTCATGCGCCCCGAGCCGGTGGGCAATCTGCGCTTCGTCCGAGCCACCCACCATTCGCCTTACGGCCTCATCGCCAGTGAATGGAAAAAAGATCCGAAAAGGTTCCGCTGGAACATCGTTGTGCCGCTGAACACAACGGCGACCGTCTATGTGCCGGCCAGATCCGCAGAGGCAGTGAAAGAAAGCGGCCGACCAGCCAGCCGCGCGCGCGGGGTTAAATTCTTGAGTATGGAGAATGGGCGCGCCGTGTTCGAGGTAGGTTCGGGCCACTATAGGTTCGAGAGCGACTCTTAAGGCCTCCTCACAGTTTCAGGTAGGAAGACTAATCGCAGAACAATTCTCTTGCCATTGATTTTCCTGCCCGCCTGCCGTTCCGGGCTCACCGATCCGGCGCCTTCGGGACAATATCCGTCTGCAGCTTCGGGTCGGCCGCTCGCACCCGCGTCTCCGGCAGGCCCAACTCGCGGCGCACAATGTTCGTGCCCTGCGCGATCGCCGCCGTCTTGAAGAAAGCGATGTCCCGGTTGCAGCCCTGGCGCCCGAATCCGCAGTCGCTCGAGACGATCAACTGCTCCGGAGCAATATGCTTCAAGACCTGGCGGATCGAGGCGGCGACAGCCTCCGGTTGCTCAACCTGCAGCGTGCGGTGGCTCACGACGCCGATGGAAATCTTTTTCTTCAGCTTGCCTTTCAGGGGCGCGAACAGCTCGATCTCGCGAAAATTCCGGTCCTTCGTTTCAATCGTCCAAACATCGCCGCGGCACTCTTCGAGGTAAAGCTCGAACGATTCGCGGTAGCTGTCGTTGTCGATCACGCGCTGCATGTTGGGGTTGCCCCAGCAGGTGTGAATCCAAATCTCCACGTCGTCCAGGCCTTGCACTTCACGGTTGTAGGCCTCGACCATGAACTTCACGTTGTCGTGCTTGCGGCCATAGGTGTTGGACCAGAAATGAAGCGTGGGTTCCTCGATCTGGATGCATTTGCAGCCGGCATCGCGCAGGGCGAGCAGTTCCTTGTTCATCGCCACGGCCATGTCCCAGACGACTTCCCGGTTGTCCTTGTATTTCTTAGTGTGGATATCGAGGAACAAGCCCATGACTTGCGAGCAGCACGTGCCGAATTTGACTGGCCGGGAGGTCTTCCCCTGGGCCAGCCGCCAGATTTTCGCGTAATCCAACGGCCGGTGCTCGATCTTGTCCACTACGCGCGGCCAGCGCCACCCGGTGTAAATCTCGCTCAAAATCGTTCCGGTCGGATATTTCAACCAGGGCGAGACGGTGGCTTCGGATTGCAGGTAATCCCCCTCAAACCCGGCCCAGCGCTGCAAGGGATAGTGGTGCCACGAGCGGCCGGCCATGTCGTCGTCGCAGTGCAGGTCGCCGTGCGTCAGAATGTCTAGCCCGGCGCGTTCCTGGTCACTGAGCACGACGGCCAGCGCATCCTGGAATTTTTCCCGAAAGCGCACATCCATCATGCAAGTGTCGATGGGCCGGCCCCACATGCTCATATCGAACCAGCGTGGCCGCGGCCAGGAGCCCGTGATGGTGCAAGGAAGAATGGTGTTAGCGGTAACGGTGAACATGCAAATTCCATAGCGCGAATTTCGTTGAAGCGCAACTTCGGAACCAAGGAATTTATCTCGACCCGGCACGCGCGGTTGTTATCTATGTGCCAACAAATCCGGAAAACGCCCTGTTCACGATGAGCGATACCTCGGTCTCCCAGCCAAAATCACAGGCCGCGCTCGGAGCGCGTTTGCCCGGCCCGGGCGAACCGCGTTCTAATGCGCTGGCCCGGCTCTGGAGTATTCCGGCGACACGCGCCCTGGTGGCCCTGCTGCTGGTCTTCATGATCGGGTGCTGCTTCAACGCCAACGGCGCGTTTTTCAAATGGGGCACTCACCGCGATGCGCTGCGACAGGCCTCCGTCTTCGGCATCCTCGCTTGCGGGATGACATTGGTGATCATCAGCGGCGGCATCGATTTGGCCGTTGGGAGCATGCTGGCCTTCATCGCTGTGAGCTTTTCGTTGATGAGCATTCATTGGGGTTGGGCGCCGTCGGTCGCCATCCCCGCCTGCCTGCTGCTGGGGCTCGCCTGCGGAGCTGTGTCCGGCGGCGTGACGGCGTGGTTCGGCATTCAGCCGTTCATCGCGACACTCGCGATGATGGTCTTTGCGCGCGGGCTTGCCAAGACCATCTCCGGCGGGATGAAAGTTTCGACCGCGGTTAAGAACCCGGACGGCAGTTACCGGTATGTCGATGTCCCCGGCGTTTTCAAGTTTATCGACAGCCGCATTCTTGGAGGAGAGGTGGCAGTGGTGACGGTCATTTGCCTGGTTTGCGCCGTGGTGGCCTGGGTGGCGTTGTCGCGGCACTATTGGGGACGGCAATTGTATGCGATCGGCGGCAATGAGGAGGCGGCTCGGCTGTCGGGTGTGCCGGTGAAGCTGATGAAGGTCCTCGCGTATTCCTCCTGTGGCCTGATGGCCGCGGTGGCGGGGATTTGCCAGGCGGCGCAGGAACAGCAGGGCGACCCGGAGGCAGGCATCGGCTACGAACTGACCGCGATTGCCATTGTCGTGATCGGCGGCACCACGTTGGCCGGCGGGCGCGGTGGCATCGGCTTGACTCTGCTCGGCACGCTGACGATTGGCTACCTGGAAAAGATTCTAAGCATCAATGCGGTACCCGAGGCGAGCCGGCTGATGCTCACCGGCGTGATTATCGTGGTCGCCGTTCTCGCCCAGAAAAGACGCAAGTAATATGCTCTTTCCAAGCCCTTCACAACCCGTTATCAAGAAATCGATTATGCGCCAAAACGCGAAAAGCAGCATCTTTCCTCTGATTCTAGGCCTCGCCTTGAATATTCTCTTGATGGCGGGCTGTAGCAAGACCGACCAGGCCCAGCCTTCGCAGCCAAGTGGCCCGAAGAGGGCGAAATCGAGCTACACCATCGGGATGAGCCAATGCAACCTGGGTGAGCCATGGCGCGTGGAAATGAATGCCCAAATCAAGGCGGCTGCAGACATGCATTCGAACCTGACGGTCATTTTCAAGGATGCGCAAAACGACACGCTCAAGCAGCGGTCGCACATCGAGGAATTTGTCAGCGCCGGCGTGGACCTGATCATCATCAGCCCAAAAGAAGCGCAGCCGCTCACGGACCCGGTGGCCCGCGCCATGGACGCCGGCATACCGGTCATTGTGCTGGATCGGCGCCTGCTCGGTACCAATTACACCTGTTTCATTGGCGCGGATAACAAGAAAATAGGCCACGCCGCGGGCGAATGGATCGTCAAGAAGCTCGGTGGTAAGGGCAAGCTGGTCGAGTTGAAAGGGCTGATGACCTCGACGCCCGGCCAGGATCGCGACGCCGGGTTTCGGGAGGCGCTCGCCGGGACGGGAATCGAGATCATTTTCGACGCGGACATGAAATGGCTGGAGCCGAATGCCCGCCAGGAAATGGAGTCGGCACTCGCGCGTTTCAACAAGATTGACTGCGTGTATGGGCATAACGACCCCGGTGCGCATGGAGCCTATCTGGCGGCCAAAGCCGCCGGGCGCGAAAAGGAAATGCTGTTTGTCGGCATCGACGCGCTCCCGCAGGAGGGAGTCATCTATGTAAAACAGGGAATTCTTGATGCGACTTTTCAGTATCCCACAGGTGGCGGCGAGGCGATCGAGACGGCTCTAAAAATCCTGGTGGGCGAGAAAGTGCCGAAGGAAATCACACTGGGTTCGAGAGTCTTCGACAAGGAATCGATGGGGCAGGGCGGGATCGAGCTGAAATGAGGCAGGCGACGACTGACTCGGAGGCGATTTATGAAGCCGAAGCCACTCCAAACTAATCAGGACTGCACCCCAATCAAACCGCGGCTCTCGCGTCCCCAGGCGAGGCGAGTCTGTTTTGTCTTTTGCGTCCTCCTGACGCTGTCGGCATGCGGTTCGCGCGTTGCAGCCGAGCAAACGCTTTCCTACGTGGACCTGGTCGGCCGGCTCACCGACCTGGAGCAGCTCGCCGTCCTTCCCGCGACTGGAGAGCAGTGCGCCCAGTGGTCCAGTTACGATCGGAAGAGCCGGTATGATGCCGTGTCGGGCAAATACGTCGCCTGGGATGCCAACGGCGACGGTAACGGCATCATCCGCAAAGAAGGCGATAAGTTGGTGCTGGCAGAGATGGAAGGCCCAGGCTGCATCTGGCGCACCTGGTCGGCGATGCCCAGGGAAGGGCACGTTCGCATCTACCTTGACGGTGCGAGCGAGCCGGCGGTGGACCTTCCGTTCGTCGGTTATTTCGACCACAAAAACCCGCCGTTCACGCGCGGCGCCCTCGTTCATACCGTCGCGCGCGGTTGGAACAATTACACTCCGATCCCGTATCAAAAGTCGTGCAAGATCGTCGCTGATCCCGGCTGGGGTTCGTACTACCATTTTACGTATTCAACTTTTCCAAAAGGCACGCAGGTCCCGACCTTCAAGAGGGACTTAAGCCCTGAAGAGAATGCCGCGCTCGACAACGCGGACGCCGCACTGCAACGCTGCGGACCCATCCCCCCTGGGAACGGCTCAGGCGAGCTGATCCTTAAGAAAATGGTGACCGTCGCCGGCGGCGGGAGCACGACAGTTGCGAAAATCCTGGGACCGCAAGCGATTACCAGTCTGCGCGTGAAACTGGACCTCCCGGCTGCCCCGGCCGACCTCGACCTGCTGCGTGAACTGATCCTGCAGATCAAATGGGATGATGAAAAGGAACCCAGCGTATGGGCGCCTCTGGGCGACTTCTTCGGGACCGCCGCGGGCGCGAACAAATATCATTCCCTGCCGCTCGGTTTGGATGAGGACGGCTGGTGGTACTGCAATTGGTACATGCCTTTCGACGCTGCGGCCGAAATCCGGTTGGTAAACGGTGGAGAGGTGACAAGGCAAGTCGCGTTCGAGGTGACTTCCGATCCGCTGTCGCGGCCGATTGAGCAGTTAGGACGCTTTCACGCCAAATGGCATCGCGATGCCTTCTTGCCGGAGCAGCCGGAACGCCGAATCGACTGGCCTATTCTGAAGACCGAAGGCGCGGGCCGGTTCGCCGGTGTCCTGCTCCACGTTTGGAATCCGCGCGGTGGGTGGTGGGGTGAGGGGGACGAGAAATTCTTCGTCGATGGCGAAAAGTTCCCATCGACCTTCGGCACCGGCTCGGAGGATTACTTCGGCTACGCCTGGTGCGACCCCCATTTGTTCCAGAACGCGTACCACGACCAGACCCACAACGACGGCAACAACAAAGGCCACGTCGCCGTCAACCGGTGGCATATCCCGGACAATGTGCCCTTCCAACGCTCCTTCGAAGGCTGCATCGAAAAGTATTTCTCCAACCAGCGGCCCACGCTATACGCCGCCACGGCCTATTGGTACCTGGCACCTGGCGGGAAGGACCCGTATCGCCCGGTGCCGCTCCGCGAAAGGGTCGGGTACTGGGCCCCGGTTCAGAACTTTAAAGTCCCAGGTGCGATTGAAGGCGAAAGCATGAAAATCCTTTTCAAGACTGGCGGCAACCCGCAGGAGCAGGACATGAGCGGGTTCTCGGGTCAATGGAGCAACGACGCCCACCTTTGGTGGATCGACGCGAAACCCGGCGACAAGTTGGATCTTGCGCTGCCGGTGACCAGGACGGGCACGTACACGCTGAATATGCAATTCACCAAGGCTCCCGACTACGGCATCGTGCAGCTTTATGTCGATGGGCTGAAACTCGGCGGCTCCTTGGACCTTTACCACGCTTCGGTTGTTCCCACCGGCCCCTTGCCGATGGGCACTCGCGACCTGGCGGCCGGCAACCACAAACTAACCGTGGAAATCGTTGGCGCGAACGTCCAGGCGGTTAAGCGCTACATGTTCGCGCTGGATTACGTGAAGCTCGACCCGGCGCATTGAACGCGTCCCGTAGCGCAGGCTTCCAAGCCTGCTGTATCGCCGACTTCCAAGTCGGCGCAGTGTAGAATCCCGCGAAGCGTCAGCACGTTTGGAAACCTGCGATCGGGTCCCGCCACGGCGGGAGAGGCCTGCGCCACATTCAGGGGGCTGAACTACTCAGGCTAGGCCGCTTCCTCCTCCGTGTCGAGGAAGCCTTGCAGATGGCGGACGCGCGTGGGGTGGCGCAGCTTACGCAGCGCCTTGGCCTCAATTTGCCGGATGCGCTCGCGCGTGACGTTGTACATCTTGCCGATTTCTTCCAACGTCCGCTCGTAGCCATCAACCAGACCGAAACGCATCTCGAGGATTTTGCGCTCGCGCTCGGTCAGGCTGGTGAGCACGTCGCCCAGCTTCTCTTTCAGCAGGCTGTAGCTGGTGACATCCGAAGGATTCTCGGCGCTCTTGTCCTCAATGAAATCGCCAACGCTCACATCGCCGTCATCGCCGACGGGGGCATGGAGGGAAATTGGCTGCTGGGCCATCTTGAGCAGCGAATTGATGCGGGCCACCGGCATGTGCATCTCGTCGGCGATCTCCTCCGGAGTCGGCTCCCGGCCGAGCTCCTGGGTGAGCTGCTTCTGCGCGCGCCAGAGTTTGTTCATGATTTCGATCATGTGCACCGGGATGCGGATGGTCCGGGCCTGGTCGGCAATCGAGCGGGTGATCGCCTGCCGAATCCACCAGATGGCGTAGGTCGAGAATTTGTAGCCGCGCCGGTATTCGAACTTTTCGACGCCTTTCATCAGGCCAATATTTCCTTCCTGGATGAGATCGAGGAAGGATTGGCCGCGGTTGGTGTACTTTTTGGCGACGGACACGACGAGGCGGAGGTTGGCTTCGGCCATGTGGGTCTTGGCCTGATGAGCGCGGTCGGCGGCTCGTTTCAGCTGGCCGAACACCTTGAAAAAGTCCTCGCGGGGCATCCGCACGAACAATTCGAGGGCCTGGATCTTGGTGCGCTCCCCATGGAGCGCGGATTGCTGCTCGCCCGATTTGCGGTGCGATTCCAATTCCTGAATGCGGCGCAGGCTGGCCTGAAATTTCTCGTGAACGTTGCCCGCAACCACGATCATGTCCTCAAGGACCTTCTGCTTGTAGAAAAACTTCGGAAAGGTGTCCTGCAGCCTTTTGTCGAGTTTTCGAAAACTGGTCAGGACCTTCTCGCGATGCTTTTGCGCGGCCTTTTGCCAGCTGAGGTATTTCTCGTCCACGTTCCCATCGAGACCGCGAATCTTCTTGATGAGATTGCGCAGCTCTTTGAGGTGGCCCTCACGGTTGGCGACTTTCTTATCGACCACCACCCGGTCAAAACGTTCCTTGGGCGGCTCGGACAACAGCTTCTCGGCAATTGCGATGTGTTCCTTCGCCGTGAAACCGAGGCTGTAAACCAGCCGTTTCATTTCCGCTTCTGCTTCTTCGATGCGTTTGCAAATCTCGACTTCCTGCTCGCGCGTCAACAGCGGCACTTTACCCATCTGGTTCATGTACATCCGGACCGGGTCGTCCAGGACTTCCAGCCGCGCATCTTCTTCCTCTTCGGGTTCGGCCGGTTTCGCGCGTTCGACCTCTGCATGATCGACAATCTCTACATCCAGCCCGCGAAGCTTGGTATAGAGTTCATCTAAATCGTCGGGCGACATCCCCTCCGGCAGGACGTCGTTGATGTCGTCGTAAGTAACATGGCCATTCTCGTGAGCCAGGTGGAGAAGCGTCTTAATGGTCTCGGCCAAATCGACGGGAGAAGGGGGTGAACCGGGCACTTTGGGCTGACCGCCGGGACCAACTTTCGGATGGGGAGGGTGGGCGTGGAACTTGGAGGAGCCATTGGGGCTTTCCTGAGGACGAACCTCGGGACGACCGGCGGCTTTAGCGGAAATGATAAAACGCCGCCGAGGCTGGCTCGGCTTGGTCGTCGGGGTACGCTGGCTGCTTCGGCCTTGCTTGGCGGGGCTGCCCGTTAGTTTGCTCTCTTTCCTATTCAGCATAGATAATCAGACGCACAGGGTCCGCTTTGGTTCACAAATCGTGTAAACCAATCAGCCACAACGGTTCGTAACTTGGGTCTTTGATCGGTACTGCCGGCCACACCAGACTCTTGGAGACCGCCAACAACGGAAGACAGACACGCACGCACAATATATTATTCTCCACCTGGCCCGAATTATCAAGGCAGCTTGGATTGTGCTCGTTGCCCGCGTGATAACGCTAACCTGTGCCTTGGAGAACTACGCCACGTTCCCTAGCGACTTGCAAGCAGGAAATGGGGCTTTTTTCACTTTTGCGTCAGGCCTGTACCAGCTGGCGAATCGAGTCGATTAGGCTATTGCAGCAGAGTGACTTAGGATTACATGAGCGGATCCTGTATCGTTAAATATTCACGGCCGTAACCAATTGCTCGAACGTTGTTTGCAATCCTCCGGCTAGCTTCCCGGCTCGTTCACCTGGCCGTTTCGACCTTTTCCCAACGCCCGTTCTTTCCCGACTTCAACACGGCATCGCAGACGTATTGAGTTTCCAGCGCATCCCGGAAGGTCGGGCTGGCGGGTTTCCGGGTAGCCATGCCCTCGAGGAAATCAGCAAATTGGTGCACGAAACTGTGCTCGTAGCCGATTTGCAGGCCCGGCACCCACCATTTGCCCATGTAGGGGTGGTCTCCGTCAGTTACATGGATGGTGCGCCAGCCCCGGAGGCGGCCTTCGTCGCGATGTTCGAAGTACTCAAGGCGGTGCAGGTCGTGCAGGTCCCAGGAAATCGAGGCGTGTTCGCCGTTGATCTCGAAGGTGTACAAAGCCTTGTGCCCACGGGCGTAACGGGTGGATTCAAAGGTGGCCAGCGAGCCGTTCTTGAACCGTGCTAGAAACGCGCAGGCGTCATCAATACCAACTTTTTCGACTTTGCCGGTGAGGTTATGTTTGCGCTCTTTGATGAAGGTTTCCGTCATGGCATTAACCTTTTCGAGCGGGCCGTTAAGCCACAGAGCCGTATCGATGCAATGTGCGAGGAGGTCGCCAGTGACACCGCTGCCGGCGACTCTCACATCCAGGCGCCAAAGGCCCGCGCCACCCTGGGGCAGGTCTTTGGAAATGGTCCAGTCCTGCAGAAACTTCGCGCGGTAATGGAAGATGCGGCCGAGGCGACCTTCGTCGATGAGCTGTTTCGCGAGCGTGACCGCGGGGATGCGCCGGTAATTATACCATACCATGTTGGGAACGCCGACCTTCTCGACCGCCTGCACCATCTTCAAACCCTGAGGGCCAGTCATGGCCAGAGGTTTTTCGCACAGGATCATCTTTCCAGCTTTGGCGGCAGCGATGGCGATGTCCTTGTGCACGTCGTTGGGGCAGGCGATGTCGAGCAAGTCAATGTCCCCGCGGGCGACCAGTTTCCGCCAATCGGTTTCAACGGATTCATAGCCCCATTTCGCAGCAAACGCCTGCGCTTTCGCGGCGTCCCGGCCGCACACCGCTTTGAGCACAGGCTGATATTTCAAATCGAAGAAGTTGCCTGCTTTGCGGAAGGCGTTGGAGTGGGCGCGTCCCATGAAGCCATAGCCGATGAGTCCGATATTGAGCTGTTTCATAAGTGGTCCCTTCACGACAGAGAAAAGCCGCTCGTTTGGTCGCATGCAAGCCGAAATCGAAAGAAACGATGTTTGCGCGAAATTTTTGATTCACAGTCTGTCCGTTTAACCGCTAGAGTTCGCTCGTGACGCCTCTGTGCATTCTTGGGGCAGGACCTGAACAGGGCCATGCATTGGGTTGAACAAATGCAATCGGTTCGTTGGGACCAGGCAGGTGGCACGGCTTTAGGCGCCTACGTTCTGGGCTGTTTCACGACCGGGTATTACCTGGTGCGTTGGCGAACTGGCCCGGACCTGCGCGAATTGGGGAGTGGAAATGTTGGGGCCAGGAACGCGGGACGAGCGTTGGGCTGGGCCGGTTTTTTGTTAACGATGGTAGGGGACGTGGTCAAGGGGATGTTAGCCGTTGCGGCGGTGCAATACCTTACCCGCGATCAGCGGCTGGTGGGACTCGCCATGGTGTCGGTCGTCGCAGGTCACATTTGGCCTGTGCAGTTGCGTTTTCACGGAGGGAAGGGGATAGCTACCTCATTGGGCGGGCTGGTGGTGTACGATTTTCGCCTGGCATTGGCCGTCGCGCTTTCATTTGCCGTCCTGTGCCCCCTCGTGCGGAGAACCATGTTGGCGGGTCTGCTTGCGTTTGCCTGCCTGCCGTTCGTGAGCGTGTATCTTGGGAGGGGGAGCCGGCGAGTCTGGCCTATGACGCGTCCAAAGTGGCCTGCGTGTCCATCCTGGCTGCGCTGGTAGTCGTCGCCCATCGCAGGAATTTCGTCGAAGAGTTTTCACATCTACTCGAGCGGCGCGGCCTGCCAAAACATCATCCCCCTGACCCATGACCTCAAAATCGTCACTCGTTTTTAAATTCGCCGCTGAAGATTGGGAGTTAGAGCAAATCCACCGGCTCAACTACAAAACGTTCGTCGAGGAGATTCCCCAGCATCAACAATCGCCGACACACCGGCTGGTGGACAAGTTTCACTCCGAAAACACCTACTTGATTTGTCTCAGCGGGCAAAAGCTCGCCGGCATGCTGGCGGTGCGCGGCAACCGGCCATTTTCACTGGACCAAAAGCTGGCCGGCCTCGAATCCTTCCTGCCTGCCGGTCGCAAAATCTGTGAGATCCGTTTGCTGGCCGTCGAAAAACAATTCCGCGGCGCGCAGGTGTTGCAGGGCATCCTGGCGCTGCTGTGGCAGCACGGCGTCGAAAAAGGCTATGACCTTGCGATCATCTCGGGCACGACGCGCCAGTTTAAACTCTACCATCACCTGGGGTTCGTGCCTTTTGGGCCGCTTGTCGGCGCCGGTGAAGCCCAGTTCCAGCCCATGTACATCACGTTGGAGACGTTCGAGACGACGGCGCGCGAGTTTCTTCGCACTTCTCCCTCGCACTTCTTCCAGTCCAGCGCGGTCAATTTCCTGCCCGGTCCGGTCACGGTGCGCCGCGAAGTCCGGCGCGCGTTCGAGTTGGCGCCGGAGTCGCATCGCAGCGAAGGTTTTGTGAAGGAATTCCAGGCCACAAAGCGAATTCTTTGCGACCTCGTCAGCGCGGGGCGGGTCGAACTGCTGCTCGGGTCCGGCACGCTGGCCAACGACGTGATCGCGGGCCAGCTTTTGCTCGAGGGAAAGCCCGGGCTGGTGTTGAGCAACGGCGAGTTCGGCGAGCGGCTGCTGGACCACGCGCGCCGGATGGGATTGGACTTCGAGGGCCTCGAATTTCCCTGGGAGGCTCCTTTCGATCTGGCCGCGGTGCGGGCAGCAGTCGCGAAGCGACCAGGCCTCGGTTGGCTTTGGTGTACGCATTGCGAAACCTCGACGGGCGTGCTGAGCGAACTCGACGCCTTGAAAGCGCTTTGCGCGAAGTTCCGCCTGAAGCTGTGCGTGGATTGCATGAGCTCGATCGGCACCGTGCCGCTTGACTTGAAGGGAGTTTATCTGGCGTCCGCTTCCAGCGGCAAGGGACTGCGTTCCTACCCGGGGGTTTCGATGGTTTTCTACCACCATGAACTCCCGTGGTCGGCGCCGCGCTTGCCGCGGTATCTCGATCTGGGGCATTACGCGGCGCAGGCGGGAATTCCGTTTACCTTCTCGTCGAACCTCTTGCATGCGTTGCACGCTGCGGTCAAGCGCGTTCGATGGGATGACCGCTTTGCTGAACTGGAGCAACTCCGGGATTGGCTTCGGCCGCGACTGCGCGAGCTTGGGTTTGAGTTGGTTGGCCCCGACGAGGTTGCCTCGCCTGCGGTGGTGACGCTCGCCCTGCCCCAGACCATGAACTCTGTAAAGACTGGCGACCTTATCCAGGAGTCAGGGTACTTGGTGAGTTACAACAGCGAGTACTTAAAGAAGCGGAATTGGATTCAGGTATGCCTGATGGGGGAGTGCCGGCGTGAGAAACTGGTTTCTTTGTTGAACGCCATGAGGCGCGCGTGCCCATGGAGCCCAGCGGAGGCGGGGGTTGTGCCACGTTAGAACGTTAACGGCCATTGCGCTTGAAGAAGTGCTTTGTAGCCGCCGATCAGCGAATAAACGTTCCTATAACCCATCTTCTGCGCCGCAGACGCAGTCAGCACTGACCGGTAACCACCGCCACAGTACATGATGATTTCCCGGTCGTGGTCCGGCACTGTCATCTCTAGGTCGCGCTCCAAAATGCCTTTGCCGAGGTGGAGCGCCTGTTTGGCGCGGCCCTTTGCCCATTCGGAGTCCTCGCGGACGTCCAGCAGGACAGCCTGAGGGTTTCGGGCGAGGCGCTCCCGGGCCTGCTCAACGGTGACCTCTTTCACGTGGGGCCGCTCCTGGTCCACGAGCTTCAGAAATCCCGCAGAGTGTTGCATGCCAGAAAGTTAGTTCACGCGGGACCCCGGTCAAACGAGAATTTGCACTTGTGGTATGGCACACCGGGTGCTCGTATCCAGCGTGCATCGTTTCTGGAATATTAAGTGACATTATGAACCTTCTTACAACATTTGGTTTTTGGGCGACGGGACCCGCGCGGCGGAGCGCGTTTTGCAAGGCCGGTGCGCTGTTGGGCCTGGCGCTCGCCGTGTTAGCCGGCGTTCCCGGCCGAGCCACGGCAGCGACGCTGTCGGTGACTCCGGGCACGATATCCAACCTCTATACCGGGAACATCACGCTGCAAATTACCGGGTTGACCAACGGCGAGACGGTGCTGGTCGAGCGGTTCCTGGACCTGAATGCCAACGGCGCCATCGATGCCGGCGAGCCGCTGGTGCAGAGCTTCCGCCTGACCGATGGCCAGGTCACCTCGATTGGCGGCGTGCGTAATGGAAACATTCCGGGTGACAATGATCTGACGGCAAACGGCCAGATCACCGCTACCTTGTATTTTGCCAATGCCCCGGAGTTCTCGCGCGCCAGTGTAGGCCAGATTTTCAGACTTTCGAGTCCCGTCGGGCACTTTGCCGCAGTGCAAGGGATCCTTACTGTCACCCAAGCCACCCACCCACAGCAAATCACAGGAACGGTTTCCAACAGCCTGGGCGCGCCGCTTCCGTTCGCGATGGCGGCCGTTTTGGTCCAAATCGGGAGTGACAATCAATTCGTGGCGGGTACGGCAGCCGACGGGGCCGGCCATTTTTCGCTCGGGGTTTCCAACGGCACTTATTCGGTGATCGGGTTTACGCCCGGCTACGTTGGGAATTTCATGACTTCGCCTCAAGTCACGGTCGCGGGCGCGAACACCAACGTGGGGGTTCCGCTCTCGACGGCCACCTTCACGCTTTCGGGGACCGTGGCGGACACAAGCACCGGGGTAGGGGTGCCGGGAGCCCAGTTTTTCATTACGTCGGGCAATAACGATTACTTCGCGGTCTTCAGTGACGCGCCGGGCAACTTCAGCGGAGGAGTCATCAACGGTCAATGGAAACTTGACTCGTCGGACTACTCGCTGGCGCTGGGCGGTTGGCTGCGTAACCAGAATAAGGTGCAGGTGACCGTTTCCGGGGCCAACGTCAGCAGCGTAAATATCCCGGCGATCCCTGGCACGGCGCTCATTTATGGCACCCTCAAGGATGACCTGAACAATCCAATCGGCGGAGTGCAGCTCTCAGGCAGCGACAGCGGCAACCTCTTTCAGAGCACGGGTTACACCGACGCGAGCGGGAATTATTTTTTGGCGGTCGCGAATGGCACCTGGTATGTCGGGGTCGGGAACAAGGGCTCGGGCCTCCCTAACGGTCTCATTTTGCAACAGGCGCAGGTGACCATCGCCAATGGCCAGGCGGTCCTCACCAACCTCGTCGCGCGACGAGCTACCGCTTACCTGGCGGGCGTGGCGAAGAACAGCAATAACAACCCACTCGGCAGCGGCACGATCTTCGCCTTTGCCAATAATGGTAATCAAAACATCAGCGCGCCACTCGCCAGCGACGGCAGTTTCGCGCTGGCGGTTTGGGGAGGGGCTTGGACCATTGCCCTCGAGAATCAGACTGCCGCTTCGTTTAACGTGGTCGGTCCGCAGCTTAACTTAAACGTCACTGACGGGGTCAGTATTTCTAACATCAACTACGTCGCCCCCATCGCGACGCGTACGATTTCCGGCTGGGTCAGGACGGCCGTGAGTACGCCGATCAGCGGGCTTAACGTATTCAGCGGCGCGTTCATCAACGGCACAAACTACAACGCGAGCGCTACCACGGACGGGAGCGGGAACTACTCCATGCCGGTCCTTCCCGGGGTTTGGAATGTGGATGTCGATTCGCAGGGGCTGGCGCAGCGGGGCTATGGCATCGTGTTCGGTCAAAACGCCGATACCTCAACCGGGAATCAAACGTTGAACTTTGTCGTCGGCCCTCCAGCGGTCGGCACTCTGTTTTTCCGGCACATGCTCGGCGTGGTGGGCGAGTTCGGCAACAGCGCCACCCCCACCGTCGCTTACCCGGTTTCCTTCAAGAATTACCGCGCAATTTTCCACGTGCTCAACGACACGAACCCACCCAGCTCGGACACCGTCTTGTTTACCGGCCCTCCCGGTTCCGGTCTGACCAATACGCCCGCCGACCCCTCGTTCGGCGCGGTTCAGGACGGCACGAACGTGTATTACTTCTCTCCGCCAGTGCGGAATCCCTCGAGCGCCAGCGGCGGAAATTGGACGGTGTCGTACCGCACGAACGCGAATAACCTGAACGTGCCCGATCCGCAGGCGTACTCACGCCTGCTCGTCCCAGTGCCGACCGTCAACGTAAGCAGCGACCTGCTGCGCGGACTCTCGTGGGCCTATAAAGACCAGTTCGGCAATCCCGTCGCCGGCACGCCATCCTTCGTCCGAACTAATCGCATCGACTTGATCGATCAAAACGGGAATTTCGCGGACTCGGAGATTTTCCCGGCCGCGTCTTCCTACGCTTATCCCGCCACCAATACGTACAACTGGTCGAGCCTCAGTATTGTCCGGGTGGATTATTATGACGACATGACCAACCTATATTTTGTCGCTTTTTCCGAAAGCAACCCGAGCCTGACTGGGGCCTCACGGTTGACCGGCCAGCGTTACGAGTTCCAGCTTAATGCCCCTCCCGGACTTAACTACACCGTCCAGTACAAGACGAATCTAACTGTAGGGATTTGGAACACCCTGGTCATCACCAACAGCCTCACGAGCCCGATTCCTATCGTCGATGCAACTGCGACGAACGGCTCGCGGTTTTATCGGGTGCTGGTCGGCCCCTGAGCCGATCCCGATTTCTTCCTGGCGCGAATTGCGGGTTGACCGGCACAGCCGAGGCGCATTTACTGGCGGCATGCGCGATTTGGCTGTCATGGTTTTTCTAGGGGCGCTGGTCGCCACCGGTTGCGGGCATAAGCATGCCGCTGTTCCCGAAGCGGGCTTTACGCCTTTGGGTAGTCTTCCATCCGGAACCAACACGGTGCCCTCAGCTCCCAAAATCACTGTGACGCCTGAAGCCGGTTTACAGGGCAAGGTGGTGAGGACCAATTCCGGCGGAAGATTCGTTGTCCTCAACTTTCCCATCGGACACTTGCCCGCGTTGGACCAGCATCTGAGCGTGTATCGGCTGGGGTTAAAGGTTGGCGAGGTGCGGGTGACCGGGCCGCAGTTGGATGACAATATCGTTGGCGATGTGGTGGCCGGCGAGGCGGCTGTGGGAGATCTGGTTCGTGACCACTGACCCGTCCGCGACCCCATCTCCCGGGAGGGCGAGCGTCCCCGCGAGCCCTAATCACCAGCGTTCTCGCCCGGATGTTTCATGACATTTCTGCCGATCGTCGTGCGGGAATTGCGGGTGGCGTCACGACGCCGCAGCACCTACTGGGTTCGCAGCGCCGCCGCCCTGGCGGTGATCGTTGTCGGCACGTGGATGTTCCTCATGGTGCAGAATGCCTCGCAGCAGGTGATAGCGACAACACTGTTCGGAGTCCTGACGGGCGCGGCCGTGCTGTATGCGCTGGTCAGCGGGGTGCGTGCGACCTCCGATTGTGTGAGCGGCGAGAAGCGCGAAGGCACCCTCGGATTGCTCTTTCTGACGGACCTTAAGGGCTACGATGTGGTGTTCGGCAAACTGGCGGCGAACTCCCTTAACGCATTCTACGCCGTGGTGGCCGTGGTGCCGGTGCTGGCGCTGCCGCTGCTGATGGGTGGCATCACGCCTGGTGAATTCGGGCGCATGGCGCTGGTGGCCGTCAACACCCTGTTCTTTTCACTGGCGCTGGGCCTCATGGTCTCGTCTCTGTGCCGCTCGGCGACCAACTCCGCCGGCATCACTCTGCTGACGATCTTATTCCTTACCGCGCTGTTGCCAGGCTTGGGCGCCATTCTGGCTTCGCTTGGCAAAACGAAGCGGGTCGAGACATGCTTCCTCCTGCCTAGCCCGGGCTTTGGCTATTATCTCGCCTTCGACAGCTCCTACCGGGCCGTGGGCTCGCTTTTTTGGTATTCGCAGGCGGTTGTGCTGGGCTTGGGTTGCCTGGCTCTCGGGGTGGCGAGCGTGACCACACCGCGGGCCTGGCAGGACAAGGCCGGCGGCGTTCGGATACCCCGGTGGCGCGAACGCTGGCGCTCCTGGACCTTCGGCAACGCGAACGATCGGGCCGTCTTTCGCCGCCGATTGCTGGCCGTCAACCCTTTTTTCTGGCTGGCCTCGCGGGCTCGGTTGAAGCCGGCGTTGGTGTGGGCCGTCCTGGGTATCCTCGCCGCGGTCTGGGTATGGGGCCTGGCGAAGTTCAAACGCGACTGGCTGAACGAAGCCATGTATGTGGGGACGGCGCTGTTCTTGAACGGCCTGTTGCGGTTCTGGTTCGCGAATGAAGCAACTCGACAGTTGGCGGAAGAGCGCCGGGCAGGCACGCTGGAGTTGCTCCTGTGCACACCGCTCGGAGTCCGCGATATTTTGCGGGGCCAATTGCTCGCGCTGGTGCGCCAGTTCCTGGGACCCGTCCTGGTCGTCCTGGCGCTCGAATGCGTGCTCATGTTCGCGATCCTGTCCTCGGCCCTGAACGAGGATCGCGCCCTTTGGTTTTGTCTGTGGACAGGCGGAATGTCAATGCTGGTGGCCGACCTGGTTGCCCTCTACTGGCTTTGCCAATGGCAAGCGCTTAACGCGAGGAACCCGGCGCGCGCCGCCGGCAGCAGTTTGGCCGCAATCCTCTTCCTCCCTTGGGGCGTCTTCGCCTTGGTCCTGTTGCTCGTGGTGCTGGTTTCCATCAACCCGCGGCCGTCACCGAACCCCGGCTGGGGATTCTTCGTCGGCTTATGGTTTTTTCTGGGCCTGGCCGCGGATGTTGGGTTCGGAGCTTGGGCCCGGCACAAGTTGCTCACGCAGTTTCGGGTCGTTGCCCAGCAGCGTTATTCTCCCGCCTCAGGTTTCTGGAAACGGCTGCTGGGTGCTGCAAGATAAGGCCGCGTCCAGGCCTCGGAAATTCGAAGCCTCTCTCGATTGCGCTTTGCCGTGTCTGAGCAATGGGACTTTAACGCAAAGACGCAAAGACGCAAAGAAGCAGAGTCGCAAAGGCAGAAACCGGGCTTTACCTCAGACAATAGGCTCAGCTCCCAGTGAGGCCTCGACGAACCTGCTCTCTAGACCCTGATTCCTTGGACCCTTTGCGTCTTTGCCTCTTTGCGCCTTTGCGTTAAGGATTTGGTTTGAATCGTTACGAACCAGCCGCCCGAAACGCATGACCTTCCTGCTCATAGTGCACCGTGAACTCCGGGCCGCGGCGCGGCGGCGGAGCACCTTCCGCGTGCGCTGGTGGACGACGGTCATTGCCATGGGCATGAGCTTCGTGTCACTGGCGTTCATTTCGCTGGGCGGACGCCGCAGCGCGGGCGCCCCGATGTTCTCGGTCCTGACCTTCTACGCCTTCGGGCTATGCCTGTTGGCCGGGGTGTTTTTCACCGCGCATTTGTTTACGGAGGAAAAACGTGAAGGCACGCTCGGGCTGCTCTTCCTGACCGATTTAAAGGGATATGATGTCGTGCTGGGTAAGTTCGCCGCCGTTTCCTTGAATGCCTTTTACGCGCTGTTGGCGTTGCTGCCCATGACCGCGCTTCCGTTGCTGCTGGGCGGTGTGACCGGGGAGGAGTTTTGGCGGATGGCTCTCGCGCTGGCCAACGCGTTGTTCTTTTCGCTGGCCGTCGGGCTCTGCCTTTCGGCTTGCATGCGCGATTCGCAACGAGCCATGGGCAACACGCTGGGTGTGCTCATTCTCGCGGCGGCGGCCTTGCCGGCGCTGGCGCATTGGGGCGCGCAACACAATTGGCCGCGCACCGGTGCGGCCTTGGCCTGGATGAGCCCAGTCAGCCCTTTTGTGTATTCGACCGCCGCGCTGTTCCCGGCGTACCGCACCACCTACTGGGCGAGTTTATCCGTATCGCATGCGGTCGGTTGGGCCTGGTTGGCGCTCGCCAGCGCCGTGCTGCCGCGCACCTGGCAGGTTGGCGTGAACCTGGCGGGGCCGAAGGCAGGGCATTGGAATCACCGAAAAGCCTCGCCTCAACCCAGGGCTCGGGCCGAGTTGTTATCGGCGAACCCTGTTCTCTGGCTAAGACGCAACGAACTCGGCATCCAGTGGCGGGCGTGGGGAATCGTGGCCCTCTGGGCTATCGCGGTGGCCGTGGTGCTCTTGACCGATTTTGTGTGGAGTGGGGAGACGGCCCTGTCGGTCCTGAGCGGCTATGCCGTGATCACGCTCGGTTTTGTGCTCAAATTGCTCTTCGCCTTCGAGGCTTGTCGATTCTTTGCCGAAGGCCGCAAGAACGGAACGCTGGAACTGCTCCTCTGCACGCCGTTGACGCACCGCGAGATCATCCGAGGCCAGCTGCTGGCTTTGTGGCGGAGCTTTCTGGGACCGCTGCTCACGTTTCTCGCCCTGTTGTTGACTCCGGTGGCGCTGCGAGTGACGTCCGCCGTTGTCAGCAGGGATCTTCAGCCGCTGAGGGCCGCCCTGCCGTACTCATTCATCAGCGGCGTGTATAGCGTTCGGATGGCGCTGGACCTGTTGGCGATTTGCTGGGTAGGCATGGGGCTGGCCCTCACCATGAAACGGCCCGCGCTCGCGCCCGCCCTCACGATTCTGTTTGTGCTCATCCTCCCCTCGGCCCTTTGTTGGGCCGATACGCTTGCTGACTTATTGCTCATCGCTTGGGGTGCGGGCCGGTGTCAGCAGGACCTGCGTCGGTTGGTAGCTCAACAATACCAGGCCGCCATTCCAGTGTCCCTCCCACCTCCCACCGCAGTGCCGCCTGTCATCGCGCGGTAGCGCCAAGGTAGGGCGCGTTGTCCTCAACGCGCCGCTTGGGTGCTGGTAGGGACCCTTGGTAGGGACGCTGTCCCGAGACTGTCTCAAAAGGTTTTGAGACGTCATGGGGAGTGGCGAACTATGGGGGGTTCAGAGTGCAGCCAAAGGAAATTGAAATGAGTCCAGGAAAGCCAACTCTTCCAGGCGACCAGGGCCAGCTTTGCTTTTTCCGGGCG
>DATMRF010000142.1:0-42584 GCA_035566435.1 Candidatus Acidiferrum sp. | reverse complement strand
CCACGAGACCTCGCGATCCCGCAGTTGCTTCGGTCTAGTACTTGGGCCAAACTGACTCCCGTTATGAGAGCCAGCCTGACTGCATTCCTGCACAGGGGACTTTCACCCCATCAGTTCACGCCCATGTCAGGCGCACACCCGGCTGCTTCAGTGGACGCGCCGACGCGTGTCAGTTTGCGTTGGTTGCGCTTGGGGCGGCGCGCCACTGAGCAGCGTTGTTAAGCGGTACGCACTTGTATGAGCGACTTTCCCCAAATGCCGAAACGCAGCGTGGAATTGCCATCGGGCGGCAAAGACCTCATCGACGTTGAGGAGGTACGCGAGTGGGAGCCGGTTCCCCACCGAGACCACCCGCGGCAGACGACCGACCGACTCGCATATATAGCAGGCCCACTGGCTCGGCTGCTTGAGTCAGTTGGCAAGTCTAAACTGGTGATCGTTTCTCGCTATCAAAACCAGGGACAGATCATGGTCATATCGGATCCGGGTTTGCCTACGCCAATTATCTCCGCGTTATGGCATCGTGCAACACAAGCCCAAGCCGTTCGCTCTGTGTTTGAGGAGGCCGGCATTCCTGCGATCACCGGGCCCGTCGGCACATGGAAAACCAAGGACGAACTGAAATACGCACTGCCAGTAGAAGCTTCTGAGGCGGCACGATTAATTGGTGAAGTCTTCCAAGCCGGCTATGGCTTGGAGGTTCTGTCAGTAATCAACCTCTCGTATCATGAACGAAAACGCGCTTAACCCGTCGCGACAGCCGGCGCCGGGAGTTCGTCTCGCGGCGCACCGGGCAGCAGTGGCCTAGCGTGGCTGCGCCTTTCGTTACTGCAGAATCCCTGCCCGTCTGCACAGGTCGTAAGTCGTAAGTCGTAATTCTCCACCCTCGCCTTCCCTCCCGTACGCTGCCCGGGCCCAGCCAGGTCCCCCCTACTTGACAACCGGACAACCGGACAACCGGACAACCGGACAACCTGAAAACCTGATAACCTGAAAACCTGATAACCTGACAACCTGACAACCTGACAACCTGATAACTCAATTAGCGACCGTCAAATCCCGCCTCGCCATCCCCGACGCCGACACTACCAGCGACGCCCTGCTCACCGCCGCCTTCAAAGCCGTGAGCGCCCGTTTCGACAAAGAAACCAACCGCACCCTCACCCGAACAGTCGGCTTCCAGCAGGAGTTCGATCCCGGAGACACCGAGCTCCTGGCCACGTGCTACCCCATCGAGGCAGTCACGAAATGGGAAACCAAAACCTCCGAGTCCGAAGGCTGGCTCGAACAGCCCGCCCCCGATTACCTCATCCGCCAGTCCTGCGTCGTTTCCCTCCGTTTCCCTCTATCAACTATCAACTCTCCGCTATCCACTTGCCGTTTGACCTACACTGGCGGCTACGTCCTCCCCGGCACCACGGCAGGCGCAGGCCAAACGCCGCTCCCCGACGACATCGAGCGGGCCGCGGTCGAGCAGGTCGCCTTCTGGTTCCAGAACAAAAGCAACATCGGCCTCAGAATCTCGTGGCCTTCCGGCGGCACCTACCAGCAGTTCGCCGCCCAGGACCTCCTCCCCTCCGTCCAGGCCGTACTGGACACCCACAAGCGCTGGTCACTATAAGGTTCTGCGTTGTAGCGGAAGCAGTTATAGTTGTGGATTCGCAAAGGTGGATATGGTAGCCTCAGGGTGCATCGACGGGAGTATGAACGAGGGACGTTCCCCACGGTTGGCAAGACAAGGCCCCGGATTTGGCACGAGGGCTGGTGGAGGTGCAGCGTTCACGTTGATTGAGTTGCTGGTGGTGATTGCGGTGGTGGTGATCCTGGCGGCGATTTTGTTGCCGGTGTTGTCCCGGGCGAGGGAATCGGGTTATACGACCGTTTGCCGAAACAATCTCAGGCAGTTGGGACTTGGGCTCCGCACCTACGTGGGCGACTACGGCGCGTACCCCATTTACGCCACGCTGCACCCGGACGTGCCGGACCCGTCGCAACCGCCCCTTCTATCCGGGCAGGTGTGGACGTGGTACCAGCAGCTTGCGCCCTACGTGGGAATGACGTGCACCAATAACGAGAGTGGCCCGGTAATGCCCGCCTACGGCGTGTTCCTGTGTCCGAGCTACGCCCGTGCGGCCCGCCCTCACCATAATGGGATTTTTGAGGGCACCTACGGATACAACGGCTTCGGGTCAGGACGGGATCCCGAGAGCGTACCCGGCTTGCCGGATGCCGATAATGAGATGCCGAATTTCGGGCTGGGCGGCGAGTCCAAGCCAATCCCGCGAAACACGCGCGACTACCACGCGATCAAGGAGTGGGAAGTGCTCAGCCCCAGCCGCATGTTCGCGTTGGGGGACGCGGGGTTCTCGTACGGAAGAGTGAACCACTCAGATCCTAATCCCGAGGTTTTCGTGCAGGGAAAGGCCGATCTCGGCACCGCGCTCGGGGCCCACCAGCTTGTTTCCGCTTATCCACATCAGCTCATTCCGCGCACGATCCGGAGACGGCATGGGGGTCACTGGGTCGTCGATTACTGCGACGGGCACGTCGAGACCCTGACGACCCAGGCCTTTACGGACCATCACGATCCGGAGGTGCTCAAGCATTGGAACCGCGATAATCTTCCGCACGCGGATGCCCTGGCGTCACCGTAGCAGCAGTCAAGCCGCAGTATCCGCAGTCCGCGCCATTGTGAGCGCCTCCACCAGCACTACCCAAGCGAGTGTCGAGCATCGAGCCAGCCGGGGCGCAAGGCCTGGTCCAGCAAGTCCCCTGCTCATTCCAGAACAAGAGCAACATCGGCCTCAGAATCTCCTGGCCCTCGGGCGGCACCTACCCGCAGTTCGCCGCCCAGGACCTCCTCCTCTCCGTCCAAGCCGTTCTTACCAAACATCAGCGCTGGACTCTTTGACATCGAAAAAAATCATTAGACAGGACTCCGGCGCTAATTTATTGTGGCTGTTAAGCTCCTGGATTACGCGCGCTGATACGGCATGTTGCCGGGATTTTTCGTGGGGTGCCGGAAATCACCGCGCCGGGAACGAAGACTATTTGCATGTTCGCCAGAGTTTGTGGGTTCCGGGGTGTGCAAGGCGGTGCGTTAGCGTCTCTACGCCGGCGAGGTTCAGCCGTTCGAGCGGCAGCGCGAGGCTCGGCCTTCGCCTGGATGGTGGCCGCGTGCGTTTGCCCGAGTGCCGAAGTCCGGGCGGATACCCCTGCCCCGGCGGCGGAACCGAAAGTAGAACTGCGGCTGTCGGACTTGCGGCTGTGGGTCCTGCAGCGCAACGAGACCCTGCAGGAGCGGCTGCTGAACTTCGAGTCGCAACGCCGGCGGGCCCGCGGCGAGTACGGCCTCTTCGAGCCGCAGATTTACGGCTCGTACACGCACGAGATCAATAACCGGAAGAACACGGCGGAGCAGGCAACGACGCTGCTGGGGGCGCCGACGTTCACGGAGACGAACAACAATTACGAGAGCGGGATAGAGAGTTTCGTACCATCGGGAGCGCAGGTGAAGCTGGGGTATACGCTGAGGGATTTGCAGAACAGCCTGCAGCCGGCGCGCTCCGTCACCAACGGAGAATACCAAACCTTTTTCGGGCTCACGGTCGTCCAGCCCTTGCTGAAGAATTTTGGCACGGCCGCCACGTTGGCGGGCCTGCGCATGGCCGCGATCTCCAACAAGATGGCCTTCCAAGCCTATCGCCGCGACCTGATGAGCGTGCTCTCCGGGGCGGAGGCGACTTACTGGAATTTGTATCTGGCGCAGGAGCAGGTGCATTTTTTCCAGGAGTCGGTGAAGACTGCGGAGACGATCCTGCGGGACAACCGGACGCGGCTGCAGGCGGGCAAAGGCTCCGAGCTGGAGGTGCTGGAGGCCGAAGCGGGCCTGGGGCTGCGGCGGGCGAAGCTGGGGGAGGCGCAGCAGAAAGTGGTGGAAGTCATCAACCGGGTCATCACGCTGATCGCGGCGGAAGCGCCGCCCGGGGACCTGGCGGTGCACGCGGCGGACGTCCCCGAACTGACGGGCCAAATCCCCGATTACAGCACGCTGCGGCGAGAGGTGTTCGATTCGAACCCGGATTACCTGATCGCGGTGGAGCGCGTGCAGGAGGGGCTGGTGAAGCTGGGCTACGCGCGCAACCAGCGTTTGCCGGAGGTTGACATCAAAGGCAGCTACGGCTTGAACGGCCTGGGCGACAACCCGGGGGCGTCCTGGAACGACATCGAGCATCAAACCGAGCCCTCCTGGTACATCGGCGCCGAATTTCATATTCCCCTGGCGGGCGGCGTGAAAACGCGCAATGAACTCATCGCCACCCGCCTGGACCTGCAATCCTCCGAAACCTCGTTGCGCGGGCTGGAGACCGAGCTGCTCAACGCCATCAACACCGCATGGCGCAAGATGCAGAGCACGCGCGGCAGCGTCGGCAATTACCAGACGGCGGTCCAGTATAACCAGAGCGTCCTCGAAGCCGCGCTCACCCGCCTGGACGCGGGCAAAATCGAAAGCCGCAAGGTGCTCGAAATCGAAGCCGACCTCCTCGAAGCCAGGGTTTCGCTCGTCGAGGCCCTGGTCCATTACGAACTGGCCTGCCTGGAGCTGGAGTTGACTCAGGGCGTGTTTCTGCAGCGTCGGCACCTCGAGCTGACCCAGCACGAATTGGCGCTCGCCACCCAGCACATCGGCCAGAGCCGCAACATCCGCGATGCGTCCTACCAGGAGGGCCTCAACGAATTCCAGCGCCTGCGCCAGGAATCCCAGGCTCCGCCGGACGCCGCCCAATCCTCGCGCCAGCGGGCCCTCAGCCAGCAAATGATCGATTGGCAAAAACAGACCGGGATGAAAAATGAGGTCCAAAGCGGGTTCATCGATCGGCCGGAGCTTGCGCCGCGCTCGACCAACCCGGCGCTCGATCCGAATGACACCCGCTTCGCGAAACCGCCCCCCGCACCCCCCGCCCCGGCAAAAGGGCCGTAGCGGAAACCATAGATGAACACCGATGAATCGGGCAAAACAATCTCCTCCCATTAACACCCCGCTTCAGCGGGGTGCCCGCCGGCTACGAAACGCGGCAAACCGTTTCAACGGTTTCTCGCACATCGTGAAAACCGTTGAAACGGTTTCCAAAGGTTCGACGGCCCTTGCCACCCCGCTAAAGCGGGGTGTTAATGAGAAGCGCCTCCTCCGGCAAAGGGGCCGTAGAGGAAACCATAGGTGAACACCGATGAATCGGGCAAAACAATCTCCTCCCATTAAGACCCCGCTTCAGTGGGGTGCGCGCCGGCTACGAGACGCGGCAAACCGTTTCAACGGTTTCTCGCCCATCGTGAAAACCGTTGAAACGGTTTCCAGAAGTTCCGCGCGCCTTGCCACCCCGCTGAAGCGGGGTGTTAATGAGAAGCGCCTCCTCCGGCACAGGGGCCTACCACAGATGAACACGGATGAACACGGATTGAGCAGCGGCATGGCCTGGTGTTTCGCTGGAGTGCTTCGCTCACCAGAAGGCGGTCGTGTTTGGGCCGCGATCACGGGATTTGGAGCGCGGCGGGAAGCGCAGCGGCGACACCGCTTTTCGGGCGCAGCCCTGCCAGCCAAAGCGGCGTGGCGCTTCGCTTCCCGCCGCACTCCAAATCCTTTGGTATCGGCTCCGCTGCGCTGTGTTTAGCCGCGTCCATCCGTGGTTGAAACCCTTATGAAAATTCTCGAGCGTTTGTTTGGCTGGATGGCTGGGTTGGCTGGCGGCATGGCGGCGCTGGCGTTGTCGCTGGCACCGGCGCTGGCAGGCGACCCGGGCGTATTTCAGGGAATCACCGAGCCGGTTTTCGATGTCACTTTGAGCCTGCCGGTGCCTGGCATCATCTCCTCGCTCAAATTCAAAGAAGGCGACTTCGTCCAGACCAACGACGTCATCCTCGAACTGGACAAGGGCCTCGAAGAGCTTGAGGTGGCCCGCCGCAAGCTCATCATGGAAAACCACAAAACCGATTGGGAGACCACGCGGACCGTGTTCGACAAGAGCTCGTCGGTGAGCCGGGATGAACTGCTCAAGAAAGAAGCCGACTACAAAGTGTCGCTGGCGGAATTCGACGAAGCGGGCGAGCAGTTGCGGCGGCGCCAGCTCGTCGCTCCGGGCGCGGGCGTCATTTGCGACATTAAGCTGCACGTCGGCGAGGCGTGCGCGGCGTATGAGCCGGTCTTGCGCGTCGTCGATACCCGGCACTGCTACTTCGTCAGCAACATCGAGTCCGGCGCCGCCGTCGGCCTCAAGACCGGGCAGAAGCTCCAGCTCGAAATCGAGAACGGCGCGGCCCCCATCAAGGTCGAGGGGCAGATTATCTTTATCTCGCCCGTGGTCGATTCCGCCAGCGGGCTGCAGCGCATCAAAGCCGTCTTCGACAACACCGACGGCAAGGTGCGGCCCGGTTTGGCGGGCGTGGTGGTGCTGCCACGGGTGCGCCCATGATCAACGAACCCCAAAAGGCGGGTTCCAGTCTCGAACGCTCCCTGGCCGAGCTGGCCCAGCTGCGTCATTTCGACGGCCCGCCCAGCGATTTCTGGCCGCGCTTCATGGCGGCCCTTCAGCAACTGACTTCAGCCGACAAGCTCGTTTTTCTGGCCCGCAAACCCGGCCAGCCCTGGCGCCGCCTCATGGAGTGGCCCGTCGATTCGCCCCCTTCGCGCATGCTTGCGGCCTTCCTCGCCCAATTGGAAGAGTTCGCCAACCGCGCCAGCGAGAGCGGCGGGCTCATCGAGCCGCTCGAAGCCAAAGCCCGGCCGGCTGCCGGCAATTTTCTCATCGCCACCAGGCTTGAGCTGCTCCAGGAAGCCGAGGAATGCCTCGTCGCCGGCCTCCTCTCCGAAGTCAGCGAACCCAGCGCCCGCGCCGCCTGGGTCGGCTTGCGCCTCGCCGGCCAATGCCCCGAAGGCTACCAAACCAACCTCGTCGCCCGGCAGGCCAAAGCGGACCTCGAAAAGCTCGCCTCCGTGCTCGATTTGACCGTCAGCGTCACCGCCGAAAAACGTTTTCTCGCCACCGCCATGGCCTTTTGCAACGCGCTCGCGACCCGGTTCAAGTGCGACCGCGTCAGCCTCGGCTGGCAGGAACGCGGCTACGTCCGCTTGCGCGCCGTCAGCCGCACCGAAAAATTCGACCGCCAGATGGCCGCCGCGCAGGCCCTCGAGACCGCCATGGATGAGGCCCTTGACCAGGATGAAGAAGTGGTTTGGCCGCCGCCGGAGAATACGTCGGTAATCACCCGCGACCACGAACGCTTCGCCAAAGGCCACAACATCGCCCACGTCTGTTCCCTGCCCTTGCGCTCGGACAAACTGCCGGTCGCGGTCGTCACCTGCGAGCGCGAAGCCACGCCTTTCTCCGAAGCCGAACTGCAGCAAATGCGGCTGGGCTGCGACTTGACCGCGGTGCGCCTGGCCGACCTGCAGGAGCAGGACCGCTGGTTCGGCGCGCGCTGGGCCACCTGGCTGCGCGAACACAGCGCCAAAATCCTCGGCCCCGAGCATACCTGGGCCAAGCTCCTGGCCATTCTTATCGTGCTGCTATTGGCTACCCTGTTCTTCCTCCGCGTCCCTTATCGCGTCGAGGGCAACTTCGTCCTGCGCAGCGATGAGCTCGGCTTCATCGCCGCTCCGTTCGAAGGCTATATCGACCAGGTATTCGTCCGGCCGGGAGATGCCGTGGCCGCGGGCGCCCCGCTGCTCCAACTCAAGACCTCCGAAATTCGCCTCGAGGAGGCTTACGCCGTCGCCGAGCTCAAGCGCTGCGAGCGCGAGGCCGAGAAGGCGCGCTCGGCCAAAAGCCTCGCCGAAATGCGGATCGCCGAAGCGCTCGCCGAGCAGGCCCAGGCCCGTCTCGAGATGGTCCGCTACCGGCTGGCCCATGCCTCCGTCACCAGCCCCTTCGCCGGGGTCGTGGTCGAAGGCGACTTGCGCGAACGCCTCGGCGCGCCCGTCAAGACCGCGGATGTCCTGTTCAAAGTCGCCCGCATCGACAACCTCTATGCTGAGGCCGAGGTCAACGAACGCGACGTGCATGAAATCCTGGGGAAGTCCTCCGGCCAGCTCGCGTTTGTCAGCCGGCCCAAGAACAAATTTCCCTTCCGGATCATCAGCGTCGAGCAGGCCGCCATGCCCAAGAACGAAGCCAACGTGTTTATCGTTCGCTGCGCCGTGGACCAGCATCCGCAGCCCTGGTGGCGCCCGGGCATGAGCGGCGTGTGCAAATTCAACGTCGAGAGGCGCACCCTTTTCTGGATCCTGACCCATCGAACCGTCGATTTCCTGCGGCTCAAGCTCTGGTGGTGAGCGAACGATATGCCTGAGCCTCTCGGCACCTTCAGCGAGTCCTGGTACCGCATCGCCGGCCAGCGGGTTTATTTGCGCCCGGGGGTCATCGTGCAGCGCCAGCGCTTCCGCGGTGAACGCTGGTTCGTTCTCCAGAATCCCTTCAGCAACCAATACTTCCGCATGCAGCAGGCTGCGTACGAGTTCGTCGGCCGCCTCCGGCCCGAACGCACCGTCCAGGAAGTCTGGCAGGAATGCGTCAACCGGTTCCCTGACGAGGCACCGGGCCAGGAAGCAGTCCTGCGCCTGCTCTCTCAGCTCTATTTTGCCAACCTGCTCCAATACGAGGAGGCCCGCGACAGCGCGCAGTTGTTCGAGCGATACCAGCAGCGGCGACAGCGCGAAGTCTCCGCGCGGCTCCTCAACCTCATGTTCATGCGGTTCCCCCTGCTGGACCCCGACCGGTTCCTGGTGCGGACCTTGCCCGCCGTCGGCTGGCTGATCAGCCGCGTGGGCGCGGTGCTGTGGCTGGTGGTCGTGGGCCTGGGGGTGAAGGTGGCCATCGATAATTGGCCGGCGTTGCGCCTCCAGGGCCAGGGTGTGTTGGCCCCGGGAAACCTTCCCCTGCTCTACGCCGGCCTGGTCCTCATTAAATCCATCCACGAATTCGGCCATGCCTTTTTCTGCCGCAAGTTTGGCGGCGAGGTGCACGTCATGGGCATCATGCTCATGATCTTCACCCCCGTTCCGTACGTGGATGCGTCGTCGAGCTGGGGCCTGCGCAGCCGCTGGCAGCGCGCGCTGGTGGGCGCGGCCGGCATGATCGTCGAGCTGTTCGTGGCGGCGCTGGCCGCCTTTGTTTGGGCCAAGACCGGGCCCGGCACGGTCCATAGCCTGGCGTACAACATGATGTTCATCGCGTCCGTCTCCACGCTCGTCTTCAACCTCAACCCGCTCCTGCGCTTTGACGGCTTCTACATCCTCTCCGATCTGTTGGAGATCCCCAATTTGTCCCAGCGCGCCAGCCAGCAATTGCGCCACCTCTGGGAGCATTATGTCTTTGGCGTCAAGGACTCCTCGAGCCCTGCCCTGACGCGGCGCGAGGCTGCCTGGCTGGTCGTGTACGGCATCGCCAGCGGCATTTACCGCGTGATCGTTTTTACCGGTGTCCTGCTGCTCGTCGCGGACCGCTTTCTCATCCTGGGCCTCATCATGGCCGCGGTTTGCGCGGTTTCCTGGGTCACGGTGCCGACCGTCAAATTCGTGCGTTACCTCACCACCAGTCCGCGGCTGCAACGAGTCCGCCCTCGCGCCTGCGGAATCACGGCCGCCCTCGCGGCTGTTCTGTTGCTCCTGCTCGCGCTCATCCCCTTTCCCAATCACTTCCGGGCCCCGGGAATCGTTCAAGCTGAGGAACGCACAGATGTCATCAATGATGTGGCGGGCGTCGTGCAGAAACTGCTGGTGGAATCAGGCAACCGGGTCTCGAGCGGCCAGCCGCTCCTCCAGCTCACCAATCGCGAGCTCGAGCTGAATCTCGCGGATGCCCAGGGCCTCTTTAGCGAGGCGGAGGCGCGCTTCCGCGAGGCGCTCAGCAAGACCAACGCCGATTTGAAGCCGCTGGCCAGCCGCCTCGAGTCGGTGGGCGAACGTCTGGCGAAGCTCAAGGCCGACGAGGCGGCGCTGACGGTCCGCGCGCGCCACGACGGGGTTTGGGTTGCTCCGCGCGCCCGGGATTCCGTTGGCCGACGCCTCGAGCGGGGCATGCTCTTGGGCCTGGTCGTCAACCCCGGCTCGTTCGAATTCGTCGCCACCGTCGCCCAGACCGATGCCGATGCGGCCTTTGCACAGCAGCCGCACCAGGGCCAGGTTCGCCTGCGCGGGCAGGCCGGCTCGGTCGTGGAGGTGTCCGCGTGGAAGGTTGTGCCGGGCGGAAAACAGACGCTGCCTTCCCCGGCGCTCGGCTGGGCCGCCGGCGGCGAAGTGCCCGTCGCACCCAGCGAACCCGAGAAAGCCAAGGAGCCGTTTTTCGAGATCCACGCCCACTTGCTGCCGGCGGCCGAGGTCGCGTTACTGCACGGACGCTCCGGCACCATCCGCTTCAAGCTCCAACCTGAGCCGCTCCTCCCCCGCTGGTATCGGCGCCTCGCTCAGCTCCTGCAAAAACGGTACCAGCTATGAACTCCAATTGAACACCCCCACCCAATCCTATCGCCGCCTCGAATTCCGGCCGCCCCCGCGCCTGCTTAAAGGAATCGACGCCAGGGTCAACGCCGTGTTCGGCCTGTTTGAGCGGCGGGGCGGCATCCTGAGCCGGCTTCGCGAGCAGGCCGATCAAATCGATGCCCAGGCTGCGGATTGGGTGTCGCTCGATGACTACCACCTTCACGAACGCTTGATGGAATTCCGCGACCGGTTCCGCCGGGGCGGCAAGGATCTGGAAACGCTGCTCGTCCCGGCGTTGGCTGCCATTCGCGAAGCCGCCGACCGCAAGCTCGGCCTGCGGCCGTTCAACGTTCAACTGATGGGTGCACTGGCTCTCCAGCGTGGTTTCCTGGCCGAAATGGCCACCGGCGAGGGCAAGACCCTCACCGCGGGGCTGGCCGCAGTATTGGCCGGCTGGACCAGGCGGCCGTGCCATATCGTTACGGTCAACGATTACCTGGTCGAACGGGACGCGGATTGGATACGGCCGCTGTACACTTTTTGCGGTGTCCGCGCCGGGTGGGTCACCGCCCAAATGGACGCTGGCGCTCGTCGCAAGGGTTATGACGCCGATGTCACTTACGTTACGAGCAAGGAGTTGCTCGCGGATTTCCTTCGCGACCGCCTTCGTCTCGGTTCGCTCACCAACCCATCGCGCCGCCTCGTGCGGAAACTCCATTACCCTCGCTCCGCCGCGGGCGACGACGGCCTGGTTATGCGCGGCCTGCACGCCGCCATCGTGGACGAGGCCGACAGCGTGCTGATTGACGAGGCCGTGACCCCGCTGATCATCTCCACCACGCAGAAGGACGCGCTGCTGGCGGAGGCCGTCGTCGTCGCCCGGCGTGTCGCCGATTCCCTGGACGCTGGCGCCGATTATCAACTCAATCTTCGTTACCGCGAAATCGAGCTCACCTCCGTCGGACGAGCAAAGCTCGACGCTCTCTGCACCGACCTGCCGGGAA
This sequence comes from Candidatus Acidiferrum sp., assembly GCA_035566435.1. Taxonomy (GTDB): domain Bacteria; phylum Verrucomicrobiota; class Verrucomicrobiia; order Limisphaerales; family UBA8199; genus DATMRF01. The sequence continues at coordinate 31,109 of DATMRF010000142.1, read as the reverse complement.
TTTGGCGCGGGTCCGAGCGCCGGGAGGAGCTGATCCGACAGGCATTGACCGCGCGCGAATATTTCCTGCGGGACAAGCAATACATCGTCCTGGATGGGAAAGTGATCATCGTGGACGAGTCCACCGGACGCCAGATGCCCCAGCGCACCTGGCGCCAAGGGCTGCACCAGGCCATCGAGGCCAAGGAAGATCTCGATCTCTCCGAGCCTGCCAGGACTATCGCTCGGCTCAGCTTCCAGAGGTTTTTTCGCTGTTTCCGGCATTTGGCGGGAATGACCGGTACCGCGCGCGAAGCCGCGGCTGAGTTCTGGCAAATCTACGACCTGCCCGTCATCGCCATTCCAACCAACCGGCCCTGCATCCGCGAGCATTTGCCGGACGCCGTGTTCCTCCACGACGACGACAAATGGCAGGCCGTGGCCGACGAAGTGCAGCGCGTCCACCTCACGGGTCGCCCCGTCCTGGTGGGGACCCGGAGTGTGCATGCCAGCGAGAAACTGGCATCGCTGCTCGAGGCCATGGGCTTGGAGTTCCGGGTGTTGAACGCCGTTCGGAACAAGGATGAGGCCGCCATCATCGAACTGGCCGGTGAAGCTGGCCGCGTCACCATCGCCACCAACATGGCCGGCCGGGGCACCGACATCAAACTGCGTCCTGGGGTGGCCCGGGCGGGCGGACTCCATGTGCTGGCGACCGAACGCCACGAATCCAGCCGCGTGGACCGGCAGCTTTTCGGACGCGCCGCCCGCCAGGGCGACGCGGGGAGCGCGCAGGCGTTCGTCAGCCTCGAAGATGAACTCGTTCGCCGCCACCTGCCGGCTGCGGTTCGCCAGCCTGTGCAACGGGCGCTCCAGGCCAGGCTCGCCGGCTGGCAACGAATCGCTCACGCCGCGTTTGCCCTGGCGCAACGCCGCGCCCAGGCCCAGGCATTCAAGCAACGCCAGGCGGTGCTGCTCTCGGACAACTGGCTCGATGAAAGCCTCTCCTTCGCCGGCCCGGAGTTTGTGTAAGAATGCTCCTTCCAAAAAACGAAAGATCCCTCCAGGAGACCAGAGGGATCGTTCCCAAACCGAGCCGAAAGCTGCGGCTAGGTACTACGGAGTTTCCTTCCCATAGCAGCCACTCCGCAAAGGGCTGCTCCCAAAAGTATCGCCGTCGTCCCGCCGTCAGGGACGCCTCCGCCGTTCCCGATAGGCGCCGGGACCGTGTAATCCTGGCCGGGGCCGGTCAGCGCGACGAGGTTTGCGACGGGGCCGCTATAGGTCAAGCTCTCGACATTGTTGATATAGCCGGCAGCGCCGTAATCGTTTCCGGAAACCACAGTAACAGCCGAACCGCCTACAAGCTTCCAAATCGCGATTTGCAGACCGGCCGCGACGGTAGGAGAAGTCAATGCCTGTGAGTAATAGCTGCCCCATAGTCTCTCAACATCCAGCGCGATGGTTGAACCCATCGCGGCACCTTTCGGACCGCTCGCGAGCGCTTCGTAAGAATAGCTTGAGCTGGACGCCAGGCTCCAATGAAAAGGATCGATGCAGAAACCATCCGTAGCCACGCCATCCACATTGAGCTTGTTCACACCGGCATAAACACACACGGTGCCGATGCCTGTGATAGAAACGATGGGCGTTTCGAAGGGATTAACTCCGATTTCCTGAACCGTGATCGCACTTGCGTTCACCGCCGCCAACAACATGATTGCGAGAGCTCCTGTCAGTGTGCTGATTCTTAGATTCTTCATGGTACTTCTACATGGACGTTAAGCACAGCGAGTGCCACTCGGAAAATGAATAGCGAATCAGCATAGTAAATTGCTCATTGATAGTATGTTATGTATGTTTAAGCGATCCAATGTCCACGTTGCCCGCTCGCTTGTACTGTAAACCCTTCCGACGGTTTCTGGTGATCTCGAACGGGATGAGTGGTCGTGAAAGCGAAAAACAGACGTAAAAACAGGCATTCCAATGACTAACGGAGCCAAAGAGCTCGAGTGTAAGTGTTTCCGACAAATCTCATTCCCGAAACAGTATGAATCCAAACTCTTGCAAGGGAATCGGTTAAGACTGTGGCACCTGGGCCACAACCGCTCTGCCGATTTCAAGTGACGCTGTTGCCGCGGGTGACGGCGCGTTGCACACGTGGACAGCGTGCTCGTCCTTGATGATCAGGAAGTCATCTACCAAGCCTCCGTCGCGCTGCAAGGCCTGGGCCCGAACCCCCGCTGAACCGGGCACCAGGTCGTCCGCCGTGATCTCTGGAATGAGTCGCTGCAGGCTGCGCACGAACGCAGCTTTGCTGAAAGAACGATGCATTTCCTCCAACCCGTCCTTTGCATGTTTGGCCGCCAACCGCCAGAAGCCAGGAAAGAACATGGTCTCGGCGAAGTCGCGGAGGTTGAAGGCGGTCCTGTGGTAACCCTCGCGCTTGAGGCTCAACACCGCGTTTGGTCCAGCGTGGATGCTGCCGTCGATCATCCGTGTAAAGTGAACTCCGAGGAAAGGGAATTCCGGGTTAGGCACCGGGTAAATCAAGTTGCGCACCAGGGAGCGTCTCTCGGGTTTTACCTCGTAGTACTCGCCCCGGAAAGGAACGATCCTGGCATCGGGGGTTGCTCCCGCCAGCTTCGCAACGCGGTCGCTGTGCAGCCCGGCGCAGTTGAGCAGGCAGCGGGTCTCAAAGTCCCCGGCGGAGGTTTCCAGAACCGTGATCCCGCCGGCGACGCGCACACCTGTCAGACGGACGCCCAATCGCAAATCGCCTCCTTGCGACTCAATCAACTTGGCCAGTTTGCGGCAGACGGCGGCATAATCGACGATCCCTGTAGATGGCACGTGAAGCCCAGCCTGACAGCGCACGTTTGGCTCTATCTCTTTGACCTCTTCCAGCCGAAGCTTGCGGACCGGCAAGCCGTTTCCGACGCCTCGTTCGTACAGCGCCTGGAGTCGCGGCAGTTCGGCTTCCTCAGTGGCGACGATCACTTTTCCGCACACTTCATGCGGGATGCTGTACGTCCTGCAGAACTCGAGCATCCGGCGGTTGCCTTCGCGACACATCCTGGCCTTGAGACTCCCGGGTTTGTAGTAAATCCCGGAATGGATGACTCCGCTGTTTCGCCCGGTCTGGTGCCGAGCCCAATCCTGCTCTTTTTCAACCACGAGGACACTCAGGCCCGGCTTTCGCTGCTGGAGCGTCCAGGCCACGGCGAGGCCAACGATGCCTCCACCGATCACCGCGTAGTCGAAACATTTTGTTTGTTGAGGTCCCATTTTCTGAACTCACATTCGACGCGATTATGCATCAGGCCGATTCTTTCAGCATACTCCATGCATTACGTAAGATTTGTTCGGAAGAATTACGGAAAGCGAGTCCGGAAGCGTCAGATTCACGTTTCACGGAGTTGGTGTGGTTCGGTATTGTATTCACGGCTGGTCGAACCATGCCTGTGAAAGAACTGAAGTTCCTGTTGGCAGTGGCGCTTTGTATTAATTCATCGCGGAGTGAAAGCACCCGCGCAGAGGCGCGGCTCAATCCTCGGTGGGATGCGCTTAACGAGCCGGGCAACATGGGCCGAGTGGAGGCCGTCGCCGTCAGCCCCTACAACCCTAATGTCATCCTCGCCGGCGGGGATATTTTGGGTGTCGGACTCAGCACCAACGGGGGCGTGTCCTGGGAACAGACCATCGGCATTACTCAATGCTCGGAGATCAACGACTTCACTTTCGATCCGAGCCGTTCCAACATTGTTTGGGTGGGCACGCTGAGCGGACCCTACCGGAGCACTGACGGCGGGAAGACCTGGACGCTAAAACGGGCCGGCATGCCGCCAATGAGCCGCACCACGATCACGGCCCCGATTCAGAAGGTGCTGTTTGACCCCAACGATTCCAATACGCTGCTGGCAATCGCCGGCAACCATCGGCACATGGGTTATGGGGTCAATGGCACGACGTGCTGGGGTGGGGTCTGGAAGAGCACGGATGCCGGGGAGAATTGGACCAGGCTGACGACGATCGACGATGCCGCGGTCGGCGCTGCCGGCGACGGTACCGGCGTTTTGATTAACGATGCCGGGTTCGCGGCCGGTTCCTCCAAAACCGTGTATGCCTGCTCGGACAAGGGCGGGGTCTATAAGAGCACCGATGCGGGCGCCAGCTTCGGCAAAGCCAACGACGGCTTGCCCAACACGGAGGCGTGGGCCCTGGCGCTGCACCCGACCGAGCCCGATACGCTGTGGGTGAGCCTGGGTGGCAGCGGTGCGATCTACAAGAGCACTGACGGCGCAAGAACCTGGCGGAATTCCTCCCTGGGCATCGCCACGAACGCGGCGAAACCGACAGAATTCCGGACCGTTGCGGTAGCTCGGAGCAACCCCAATTACCTTTACTGCGCGGCTTGGAACCGGCCGGCGAGCGCCTACCGCTCCATCGACGGAGGAACCACCTGGGCAAAAATCGTCGATAACGGCAGCAAGAGCACACTTGTCGGAGGCACGGGCGATCCAAGCATCTTCGCTTTCCAGTGGCTCAGCGTGGACCCGAACCATCCCAGCCATGCGGCCGGCGCCTGTGAGGGCAAGGTGGTGCAGTCGTTCGACGCAGGAGCGACCTGGAAAGATATCACAGGCTTTGCTGCCGGCAGCGGTTGGCGCGGCAACGGGTATGGGGGATTGTGCTGCACCGCAATCGCGTGGAATCCTTACAAGCCGGGGCAGGTGTTCACTTTGGGGATGGATGGCGGCAAGCTGTTGCGCAGTGACGATGGCCTGTGGAGCTGGAAGCTGGCAGACGCGGGACTCTTCGGTCCCTTCAACGGCGCCAATGATGTTGCGTTCGCCGCCGACGGAACGGTCTACGTAGCCAGCGGACAGTTCGGCAACATAGCGGGTGCCTACCTGAACGAGCCCATTATCAAGAGCACGAACTGGGGTGCGACTTGGGCCTATACCGTGCGACCGAGCGGCGCCAAGGGCGACAACAAGGCGGTTTGGGTGGACCCCAACGACAGCCGCCGGCTATGGGCCATCATGGGCAACGTTCTCTATCAAAGCAGGGACGGGGCTGGCACTTGGACGCCGTTGATGCTGAACGATTCCGGCAACCTCTGGAATCTCGCTGCCGACCCGAGGGATACCAACGCGATATACGTCGGCGCGCAGCATGGCGTCTTCAAGACTACCGACGGAACGAACTTCTCGTTAATGCGCGGTTCACCGACCTCCTCGAATTTTGAATATGTTTATGTGGACCCGGTGACGACAGGTGTAGTTTATGCGGTCAGTTTCAACTCGGGCTCCTTAGGTGGTGTTTACAGGTACGGTGGCAGCTGGACGCGGGTTTTCAAGAAAGCCCAGGTCCGGGCACTGGCGGTGGACCCGGGAAACCCGCAACGGATGGCGGTCGTCACAAAGTGGTGGCCGGCACGTGATGTCAGCGAGGCTGACGGCGTTTGGGTGAGCATGGACGGCGGGGGCAACTGGGAGCAGTGCAATGACAACCTGCGAATGTTGCGTGGGACAACCATAGCGTTCAACCCTGACAAGAGCGGGCAACTCATCTTAGGCACGGATGGCGCGGGGTTCTACGTTACCGACCTGGGCGCTTCGAGCGCCCTCTCGAAGCCCGTTCCCACGATCCCAGGCACTATCCAGGCGGAGCGCTACAACACTCGTGGTGAGGACGGAGCGTACCACCGCAAGACCAACGGGACGCCGCGGCCGGACCCCTTCCGAACGGACGCCGTCGATGCGCGCGCCGTGGGCCGTGGGCGCGTGGTGTGCAACCTGGCGGCAGGTGATTGGCTGAAGTACAGCGTGCATGTTACGCAACCCGGTAGCTATGAAGTAACCGTCCACCTCGCATCGGCTCGGGGCGAGGGCGCATTTCACCTGGAGGCCAACGGTGTCAACGTGACCGGTCCGGTGGCGGTCACCGCCGGCGGGCGAAAAACGTGGACGGACATCGTGGTCCGCAAGGTTCGATTAGCTGCTGGTCCTCAACAACTGAAACTGTGCGTCGAGGCGGCGGGAGCGGACATTGATTACATTCGGTTTATCGTGTCAGACCAGTGAAGACTAAGAGGCACCCTCAAGGTGGCTGGAGGTCGGGGGCGGGAGGAATAATGACGACCTCATTCTATGCGGAGCGCCTGCTCGACTGCGACGCGAAATTCGGCGAGCGAGAAAGGTTTGGTCAGGCACGATTTTCTGCGTTCCTTCAAGAACCTTTGGACCTTATCGCTGATGACATCGCCGGTGATGAAGACGAACCGCTCGCACAAGGCGGGGTGGGAAGCCTGCAGGCGTTCATAGACATCGCCGCCATTAAGGCCGGGCATTTTCCAGTCGCACAGCGCCAAATCGTACTGAGTTTGATCCAGGCAGCGCAGGGCCGCCTCGCCGTCCTGCACGACATCGACCTGGTAGCCGTGCTGGGTGAGTTCGCTGCGAACCATTTCGAGGATCGGTTCCTCGTCGTCGATCACGAGCACTTTCTTTCCGAGCCCCATTTTCGCGTCAGCGAGCTGTGGGGCCGGCGCCAGGGGATGGAGCGGCTTGCCGTCGGCTCCGGTTACCAGCGGCAGGTCGAGCACAAAGGCTGCGCCCTCGCCGGGTTTGCTGCGCACCTGAATGGTGCCGCCATGCTCGGAGATCACTCCGTAGCACAAACTCAGGCCGAGGCCGGTTCCTTTTCCGATTTCTTTGGTCGTGAAGAACGGGTCGAAAAGTTTTGGCAGATTTTCGGCGGGAATGCCGGGGCCATCATCCTCGAAGGTAATGCGCATGCGGGGCGGCAGGCTTTCAGTGGTGATGAGGACGCGTCCTTTATTGCCCTTGGCTTCAATGGCCTGCCGCGCGTTGTTGATGATATTCAAAAACACCTGCTGCATCTGATGGCTGTCGAGCATCGCGTCGGGCAACTTCGGGTCCAGGCGGGTAATGATCTGGATGTTGCTGGTGCGCAACTGGTATTGCATGAACTCCACCGCGCCTTCGACGAGGGTGTTGACATTGGCGAGCCTCCGTTCCGGCGGATGGAGCCGGGCGAAGTGGAGGAGGTTTTGGACAATCTTCTGGCAGCGCTGGGCGCTTTTGAAAACCAGTTCGAGGTACCGGCCCTGGTTAGGGTGGCCGGGCGCCTGCGCGAGCAGCTCCGAGAATCCCATGACGGAGGTGAGCGGATTGTTCAACTCGTGGGCCACCCCGGCGACGAATTCACCGATCCCGGAGAGCTTTTCGCTCTGGACCAATTGGGCCTGCGTGGCCTTGAGGGTGGTGACCGTCCGCTCGAGCTCTCCTCGCGAGCGCTTCACACGATCGGTCATCCGGTTGAAGACGCGCGCCAACTCGCCACACTCGTCATTGGAGCTCACCTCGACATGGTGCGAGTAATCGCCGCGCCCGACCGCTTCGGCGCTGGCTTGCAACTGACGGAGCGGCTCAGTGACCTTGCGCACCAGCAAGCCGACGATGAGAGTGCCGAGCAGGATCCCCACCAGACTGACGAGCACCAGCATTTGCTGCGTGCTCCGCAAGGCCCGCAGCGGCTCTTCGTAAGAGGACAGCAGCAGGTAGCCGAGCCCGGCATCGCCGTTCAGAGAGGAGAAATTGCCCGCGGCACAAAAATAATGGTCGTCGCCCAGCAGCACTTCCCTGGGACCGCCGCGGCGAGAGCGCTCCGCGATGTTTTCACTGAACAGGCGGGCGAACTGATCGCGCAGCTCCATTCCCGGAATGGTCGAAGCGACGACATGTCCGTTGGCGAGCAGGACGATTTGGCTGTGAGTGACCAGGCTAAGCTCCCGCGCCAACGAGTCGCCGATTTCCGAGCCGACCGTTAGCACGCCAATCGGGACGCTGCTGCCGCCGCCACCAAAAATCGGAATGCCACTGCTGCCAAAAACCGGGATCGATACGAGATCAAATAGCCGGTCACCGACGCGGATAGTATCGGCTTTAAGCTCGCCAGTTAGGGCCTTTTTGGAAGCGGCAGCGCTGTTGACTTGGAAGTCTCCAAGCGGGAGCCGCGGGTCGCGTTGTGCGCTGGCTTGCAAATCCGCCTTGCTGGAGGTGAACAACGCCACATCGACACCCTGGTCAGTAGGCAGATCCTTAATTGCATCCCGCAGAGTCTGCAGGTTTTTGCTTTGAAAGGCTCCTTTATAGGGTGGCTCGTTGGGCAGGTTGCGAAAGCGCAACAGGAGGTTTTTCGCATGGAGGTTCTCAGAGCTGCGAAAGACCGAGTCAGCGGTTTCCAAGCTACGTGCTGCGTCCAACCGGAACTGCTTCGTGAGACGGCGATTCACCGACCAGCCAGTAAGCACCACCAGGAGCACCATGATAGAAACGACGGGGACCAGCACTTTGGTGCTGAAACTCGTTTTCCAGGAGGGCTTTGGCCGCTCCACGAACTCGGTGTGGTCACAGGTTGTTGAATCCATGAGCACCTTACCTGCCCTCGATCCACTTGGGAAAGAAGGCAACTCCACTGTTGGGACCGCGCGTCATGGTCCGATCAGGAGCAAGCGGTGTGCCCCGCACGGATTAGAATCGGGCAGAACGCCGGTGGACGGGATTATTAGTGGCTTGGGGGATTGAGGCGAGCAGTGGAGTTGGTGGGTTTGTGTCTCAAAACAAGACATAGCAATAGGAAAGGAAGGAGCAAGGATAAAACCCGAGATTAGAGCAAAGGCGCAACGGGGCAAAGGTCGGTGAGGAATGGATAAAGGATACAGGGTTAGAAGCGCGAGCGGAAGAATTGGGGGGCGGCGGTGGGTACGAATGTGTAGGGGGATGTTACGGCAATGTCCGCCCAGGTGTGCGAGGTGATGTCTGTTTCGCTCTGCAAGATGCCTTGGAAGTTGATGGTCAGAGTGTCGTTCGCGTTGGGAAGGATGGCGAGCGCAGGCGCCGCCAAATTGTAATAGGCGCTGAGCGGCGAGCCGTTGGCGAGGTCGTTGACCAGGATGCGATTGGTGCTGCTGCCGGTAACAATCACCTGGAAGAATTCGCAGTTGGCGCCGCCGCTACCCTGAAAGTGAGTCAGGCGCAACGGGTAGGTGCCGGCCTGTTGGACGACAACCGGGAACAGGACGTCGCTGGCACCCTTGGGCGCGTCGGCTTCGCCAAGCACCGGATTGTTGGCGGGTGGGTTTACGGAGTAATCCATGGGTGTGATGGTGACGTTCGGCGGGTTGGTCGCCATGGCGGCCAGCAGCCTGATGCCGTCGGCCCACTCGATGCCGACCGCAGGGATGTTCAGTGGCGGGAGGTTGATATCCGGTTCGAGCGGGAACTGGTTGGGTGAGGCCGCGCCATTGGTGAAGGCCAGCGGCTGGTTGACGAACAATACGCCGACAGCACCAGCGGCCTGGGCATCGTAAACTTTTTGTTGTGTGGGGCAGAAGGGGCTCCGGAATACCAGGGCGAGCTTACCAAGGAGTTCGCCGGGGTTGCTGATGACACAGCCGTCTTCGCTGAAGCCCGAGGAGAGGAAGTTCGTGCTGCCGTATTCATTCAAGGGCGCGACGGGGCCTTTGGCGACCGCGAGAGGAGCAGTGACCGGAGCGGTGATGATGTAGGAGTTGTAACTGGAATCAAAAGCGCCCGCTTTCGGGCCGGCCAGCGAGGCCGGGGAGTTAACGAGCACCGCGCCATTATTCGCCGGCGGAGTCCAACCGTTGACGAGCCGGAAACCGTCGTCGCTCGATACGCCCAGGGTATAGACGCCATTGCTCGGGAAGGTCACGTAAGCGAGGAATTCAACCGCGAAACTATTTTGGTTGTTGGCAGTGGCTAGACTCGGAATGCCGGGCCATGGGCTGTCGGGGAAAACCGGAGTATCGAAGTCACCATCTTTGGTGGCTGAGGTGAAGTCGAAGTTGATGACGCCGCCATTGGTGGCAGCGGAAGTGGAGCCAGGATAGATGAAGTAACCGCCGACCAGCGGGTTGGTGGGAAAGGCGGCCGGGTTGATGACGTTCGGGCCCCAGATTCCGGCGAGAGCCTGCTCGGCATTATGGACGCGGTTGTTCAGGTCCTGACCGCCTTTATCGTCGAGGGCATACAGGCGCATTTTGAAGCCGGGGCTATTGGAATCGACGCTGGCGTTGAGTGGATTGGTCAGCGTGCCCCAGAAGGGAGTTTGGACAGATCCGAGGTCGATGGATCCGGCCTGGCCGGTATTATCGTGGAAGTTGAAGATGAGGTCGTCGAGGGAGCCGGAAGGCCAGAATTGGGGCGAATTGGCAGGCCGGGTCACCATGAGCAAACCATTGGAGAGGGAAAGGGTGAATGGTTGGGGGACGCCTCGATAGACGAGGGACATTGGCTGGTTGGTGTCGATGCGGGTTTGGGAATTCGCGATAGAGAATTGGAGATCCTGCTGGACGGGGCTCGGGTTGGCATTGAGAGCGTTGCCCGAGAGGCTGATGGTCGGGCGGCTCGGGCCGTAGAGCAAGGCCGGGAGGGGGTTCAGATAGGCGGCATAGGGAGGCTGATTGGTGGTGACCTGGAAGGCCTGGATGGAGCCGGGAGTGTTGGGGTCGTTGATAAGGACATAGGCGACGGAGCCATCGGGCAGGACCTGGTAAATGCTCCACTCGACGCCGGCGCCGCCGCCGCCATTTTCATAGAGGAGGCGGAACGGGTACGCGCCGGCATTAGTGATGACGAAGGGGCATAAGGTGATGCCGCCGCGGGGGCCGAAGCCGGCGCCGGCGGTGCCGCGTCCGGCGTTACAATCGCCGACGAGCAAGCCGGAGATATTGAATGGGTCGCCGTAGGGGATGGTGAGTTTGAAGCAGTCATCGGAGGAGACGGCCATGATGTAAGTGCCGGGCTGGCTGAAGACGAGATAAGCGCCGACCATCAGGGAGGCGTTGTTGTAGGTGTTGACCACGCCGCCGTTGGTGACGAACCCGAAGTTGGAAGGGGGGTTGGTGAAGGGGAAATCGTAATTCCACTCCCCTGCCCCGGCGTTTTGACCACCGGTGGGGTTGATGGTGAAGTCAATCACGTTGGTCCAGGTGTAATAGCCGCCGGCGGGCAAGGGAGCGAGGCGATTGGTGGCGATGTTGGGTCCCTGGAGGCCGGCGAATTGCTGTTCGGTAAAGGCGACGGTGTTGTTGTTGCCGGCGATCGTTTGACAGGACCGGATGCGGAAGCCCGGTTGGGAGAGGTCGAGGGAACTGACGGGCACGGAGAGGCTGGCGGGAACGGTGACGGACCCGAAGGCGGCGAGGGCACTTGGGGTTGAGGCATCATTGGCCTGGGCGGTGGCAAAGACGGAGTAGAACCAGGAGTTGGTGTAACGGTTGCTCGCGCTGTCATGGTAGGCCAGCACGTTGGTATGGAGGCGGCCGTAAACATGAGGAGCGTTGAGCTGCTGAATAAGGGTGGTGACGTTACCTGATTTTGTGGCGCTAAAGCTTTGGGCGACGCCGTCCTCGCTAAGAGAGTCGAGCAAGAGCGGGCCGGTGGAGAGGGTGGGGCTGTCGGTGATTTTGGCGACCGTAGGTGCGAACCAGGGGACGCCCTGGGCGTTGGGAGCTGGATTGACGTAGCTGGCAAACGGGCCAAAGGGGGCCGAACTGGCCTGGAAGGCGAGGAGCGGCACGGGTGCGTTGGTGTCGTTGATGAGTTCTTTGATGTAGGTGCCGTCCGGCTGGGGCACATAGGCTGACCACTCGATGGCGGCATCGCCGCCGCCATTTTCCCAGACGGCGCGCATGGGGTAGGCGCCGGCGGCGGGAACGCGTATGGGGATGTAGGTACCGCCGGTCTGGACGCCGGCGGGGGGATTGGCGATGCCGCGTCCGGCATCGGCGAAGCCGAGGGTGAGTCCAAGCTTATCGAAGAGGTAAGTGGAGGCGGGGCACTCGAGTTTGAAGCCGTCGTCGCTGTTAAAGTGCATGAGGTAAGTTCCGGCTTGTGGGAAGACGAGGTAGCAACCGATTTCGAGGGTGGAATTATCGATATTGTTGGGGACTCCGGCGTTCAGGCTGTTGAGGACTTCGGGCCGGAAGCCGAACTGGACGAGGGAAATGTCGTAGGCCCACTCGCCGCCGGCGTTGCTGGCGGGGTAGGCGGCAGTGCCGGACGGAAAACGGAAATCGAATGGTCCGTTGAAGGAGAAAGTATTTGAGCCGACGAGAGTGGCGACGTTGGGCCCGTGGAGATTCTGGAGTTGTTCCTCGGCGGTGCCGCTGACATTGGGTTGTTTAAAGAGCATTTGGTGGGAGTGGATGAGGAAGCCGGGAGCGGTGAGAGCGGCGGGAGAGACCATAGCGGCGAGGGGAAGGTTGACGGGGGAATTGGTGGGATCGGCCTGGGGAACGCCGCTGACACCGCCCAAGACGGTGAAGGCCCAGGAGCAGGAGTAATTGGTTCCGAGGCTATCCTGGAAAGTGAGCAAGTTGGTGTGAGGGCCGGGGGCGCGGTTGGAGGGGAGGATTTCGAGCAAGTGGGTGGTGGCGCCGGACCTGGTGACGGTTATGGTGCGGGGACTGCCATCGACGCTGAGGGCAAGAAAATTGGTGTTGACGGTTTTTGGGCCGGTGCCATCCGCGAGGTCCACGACGACTGGCTGGGCGTAGAGGGCATCCATGGTATTGCGGCCGGGAACGGCGCGTTTGACGTAGGGCCCGACGTCGAGGGTACCGGAGAGGGCGCGGTAAGTGAGGAGGACGAGAGCGTTTGGGGTGCCGATGTGATTGGTGTCATTTATCAGGAAGGCATTGACGCCCGGGTTGGGGGTGGTACCCGGCTGGGGAACGGTGTACCATTCGAAGCCAGCGGCGCCGACGCCGGCCTGGTAGAGGAGGCGGATGGGATAAATGCCCGGCTGATCGACGGCGAGGGGACGGATGTCAGCGATGGTGGGTGGGCTGGCCGAGGAGGGGAGGCGGTCGCCGTTCAAGGAGGCGATGACGGTGCCCATGCGGTCCATGGGATTTTGGGAAACGCTGAGCTGGAAACCGTCGTCACTGCCGATGACGGTGTTATAGACACCGCTGGTGGGGAAGTAGATGTAACCGTAGAACTCGAGGGCGGAGTTGTCGCAGAGGTCGTGGAATTTGTCGACGGGGGCATTGGCGCCGAGGCCGAAGATGGCGAGGTTAAAGTTGGTGCCGAAGAGGCCCGGGGCGGTTTGTTTGCCGCCGACGTTTTCGAAGTCGAGGGGTCCGTCGAAGACGAAAAGTCCGGCCTGGGTGAAGGCGGAGCCAGGGCCGGAGATATTGGGGCCGCGGAGGCCCTCGACCTGTTCATCGGTCCACCAGGCCTGGTTGGGGTTGACCTGGAGGGACTGGTAGCTGTTGACGAGGAAACCGGGCTGGGAGGTATCGACGGCGGAGAGCGGGAGGGCGAAGTTGGTGGGGAAAGCGACGTAATTGGGGACGGTGAAGACGGTGGACCAGGAGTTGGTGGCGTTGAAGGAATCGACCCAGGAGATGGCGGCGGTGTGCTGGGAATTGGGGGCGAAGCGGGCGGGCTGGGTATAGACGACGGTGGAGAATGGAGGGGTGTAGATGCGGGTAACCTGGGAACTGACATCGTTGGTTCCGTCGAGTTGGACATTGGCGATATTGGTGACGGTGGCGGCGCCGCGATCGGAGAGGACGAAAGAGAGGCCGTTGAGCAAAGGGGAGAATGAGACGAAGAAGGCATTGACGCCGGAGCTGGCGCCGAGAATGGAGAGGGCGGTTTCGCCGCCGACGTAAACTTTGCCGTTGGCGACGGTGGGGACGGTGAATTTGACGGCGCCGGAGAGCTGGTCGCGGGAGCCGGCCTGGCTGGTGTTGTAGAGTTCGGTGGCGAGGTTGGCGGCGTTATAGGCGTGGAGGACGGCGGGGCCGGAGGTGCGGAAGGCGTCATTCTGCAGAACCCAGGCGATGGCATTGTTGGGACCGTTGGCGGAGATGCTTGGAGTCGCGCCCGGGAAGCCGAAGGCGGTCGCGGAGCTGGAGCTCGGTGTGGCAGTGATCGAGGCGTTCGCGACGGAGAAGGACTTAAGGACGTCGCCGGAGCCCTGGTAAAAGATGTGGCCGCCGAAGTAGGCGGGGCAGCTCCAGGTGCCGCCGACCGCGCCGGGGATTTCCTGGACGATCTGATTATCATTGGCGGAATTAAAATGACCGAGGTTGTCGCGGTCCAGGAGGTAGATTTTGCCTTCCTTGCCGCAGCCGACGAGCAGATGGGGGTGGGCGGGGCTGCCGACGGAATCGGGGAGGACCATGGCGCCGCCGGAGCCGAGGTCCTGGTCTGCGCTGCTGAGGGCGGCCTGGTTGAAGGGGGTGAAGTAGTCCACGACATTGAGGGCGGCGGCGGTGGAAAGCTTGATGAAACTGTCGCCGAGGCTGTAGGTGTTGAGGTTGGCGCCGGTGTTGTTAAAGGTGCCGTTGCCGGTTTCGAAGTACATGTAGTTGCTGGAGTCGAGCGCGGGAGCGCCGCCGCTTTGCCAGATGCCGCCGAGGCCACCGTTGGCGGTGGCATTATAGGCGGAGGCGAAGGCGAGGGTTTGGGAGTTATAAGAGAGGACCCAGCCATGGTACGGACCGTTGTCACCATGGGACGCGCAGGCGATGTAAATGTTGGTGCCCAGGAGGACCAGGCCCGGCCGATTCATCTCGCGCAAGGCGTTAAAGGTGAGGGTACCGCCGACGCTGCCATCGCCGGTGCCGGGGACGGACGGCCCGGAGAGGTAGGTGTAGGCCGAACCGTTAAAGGCGGTTTTGGCGATGACGATGGGGCCGCCGTTTTTTTCGGCACCGGTGGCGACATCCAAGGCGTGGAGGCGGTGGACATAGCTGGTGACGCCGCCGGAGACTTCTTTGGTCTTGGCTTCGACGAAGATGGTTCCGTTGACGGCGTCGATGACCGGGGTGCTGGTGATGCCGATTTCGGGGACGATATCGGTAGAAAGGACTTCGCCGTTGGGAATGGTGGTGACACCGGCGGCCGGGTTGAGGAAGTTAACCTGCCAGAGGGGAGCGGAGTTTGCGCCCGCGCCATTATCGGCATCAAAGGCGTAAACGCTGTCGTGCTCGGTGGCGACGAAGACGACGTTATGCGTGCCTTTGCCGGGGATGGCGACCCCGGCCAGGACGAGCGGTTGGGCGTAGATGTAGCCGTCCACGGGATAAACGAACATCCGGCTGAAGGTGTTGGTGTTGACATTGGCGAGGGTGAGGACCGTCTCGTTGGTATTGGCGCCGGTGCGGGCGTTGTCGTTGTGAAAGGTGAGCACACTGACTGCGCCCGGGGAATGCGGGGCCTGGAAAAGGCTCGCGGTCAGAGCGGCCCCCAGGAACCAGTTGTGCGCCGGGAACACGTGGGCTCGAATCGAGCATCCGGGCAGAGGTTTGTGAGTTGAAGCCGCGGCCGGGGATCGCGGGGCGGCACCCTGTGGAGCACGGTGGAACATAGGTGTTCGCTGAACATAACATAAGTTGGGATCGCGCGCTGATAATCGGCACCACTCGGTCTGGTGGCACGGGCCATGCTGAAAGGGGAGCGTTAGGTAAAACCCCTACCATCATTATGCGAACGCTCTTGCAACACACTGTGACCCACCAGTATTTTCAATCTCTGGAAACCTGGACACTCGACCGGGAGGAAGCGCACGACTTTGGACCGATTGCCAGGGCGGTTAGATTCGCCCACAAAACCGGTCTTTGCGACCTGGATGTGATTCTAGCCTTCGACAGCCCTGAGCAGGTGTCGGCGGTTTCATTCGATAGGTTCCGGCTGAAGGTATGGCCGGCAAGGAAACACGAGGTTGGGAGCGCGGGGCGTCCACGCTGCGGGCGCTCGGCTGTAAATGTTTGGGACAGCGGCGCTCCGCGAGCGCACCACAGAGCATTACGGTTGAGAGCAAAGTAAATTGGAGGGATCGGCGGGAGGTTGAGCCGTACGTTCGGGACTTCGGTCCCGGCGCACTGGCACCCAACGCTGGAGCGTTTGTGATTACCCAGAGCTTTTTTATCAGAGACTCCTTACGTCGTCTCCTACAGAAAAAGGGGATTTCCAAAGCGGGACTGATTCAGGCGTCCGGAAGATGTGGGTGATGACAAGTCCGAGGGAGGCGAGGGAGAAACGCCAGCGCAGGCCGTTGGCTTCATGCCGCTGCCGAATGCGGATCAGAGACTGCCAATGAACGGTAGGGACGCGTTCCACGGCCTCCCCATTATTTCCGGCAGGGATCGGGGACGCGGTGGAACGCGTCCCTACCGTTCCGTTCCCGTCATGCCGGTGCTGAATGCGGATCAGAGACTCCTTACGTCGTCTCCTACAGTCGTCTCCAGCACAAAAAGGGGATTTCCAAACGGGTTTGGTGTCATGAGAGGGCGGCTTGGGCTTGACACGGAGGTTCGAGGCGATAGATCTGGTTTCAGGCAAGCACTCCAATGTACCAAGCCCTGCTGGATCTCCACATGAAACTGAATCTTTCGTCATTCCATTTGCTGCCGGCCGCTTCGATGCTGGGGACTGTGCTGCTGGTCCTGGGTGTGCTGATGATGGCGGGGGTGTCGCTCCGGGCACAGGTTGCGCCGGCCGCGCCTTCCGGAGACCCAGAGGATTTCCGGATCAAGCCCTGCCTGCATTCCATCGGTTACGCGGGGGTCTGGAGAGGCCAGGCACAACTCACGGTGGATGAGTTTCTGGTCAAGGCCAAGCAGCTGGGCTTTGACTCAGTGATGATCATGGCCAAGCGGCCGCACCTTTCGCCGTTGGACTACGACGAAGCGGCGCGCAAGAAGCTCAAAGGGCGTTTGAATGAGCTGGGCCTCACGCTCGTGGGGTTGGCGGGTTATTCCGACTTCACTGCCGGGATCGACAAGGGGGGCATTCCGAACGCGGAAATCCAGGCGGTTTACGTGGGGGAAGTGGCGAGGCTGGCGCGGGACCTGGGCTGCCCGATGGTTCGGATCTTTACCGGCTACGAACGGCCGGGCATTCCTTACGACCGGCAATATGCGACCGTGGTCGAGGGCTTAAAGCTGGCGGGCAAGGAGGCGGCCAATTACGGCATCACGCTGGCGGTGCAGAACCATCATGACATTGGGCTGCACCACGACGCGATGCGCTGGCTGATGGAGGAGGTGAGCCTGCCCAACGTCAAGGTGGGGTGGGACGCGTGGTCGCCGACGCTGGAAGGGTTGACGCGCGAGGAGATCCGGGCATCGGTTTTGAAGATGAAACCTTACATCGTGAACACGATTGCGGCGCAGTACAAGCGCCAGCGGCGGTTTCGGTACATGAACGAGCTGACCAATTACCGGCCCGAGGAGGATATGCTGCGCGCGACTTCCATGACCGACCCGGAAGGGATCATCGATTACAGGAGTTTCATTGCCGATTTGAAGGAGGTGGGTTACCGCGGGTATATCGTTTATGAAATGTGCGAAGTGCTCGAGGGCGGAGGTTCGATTCAGAACCTGGACAGGACGGCCAGGGAGTGCTTGAAGTTTTTTGCGACCATGCAGGCCGCGCCGTGAGGAGGGGGTCGCTGGTGGTGTCCGCGTCGGGGAGGGCTGGCTGAGTTATCAGGTTTTCAGGTTTTCAGGTTTTCAGGTCGGCAGGCGCCAGGCGGCCCTCGCTGCGCGCGGGTGAAGGTGAATTATCGATGGCGTGGCATGGGGATTCCTGGCTCGAGAGACAACCTCTCGGGTCAGTGCATTTCGACGGCGCAACCACCGATGCCCTGGCGAAAGAAGTTGAACTGGACGTTGGGGTGGTCGGCCAGCAACGACATCGGGACGGCGGTGTCGGGGACCCGCTTTGCGATCATCAACGTGGTGAGCCGCTGGCCGAAGGGATTGTCGTGGTTTCCTGCCTGCCAGATAGACACTTTGTCGGCTTTCCAGGTTTCGGCGGGCCCGACCGAAATCGCCTGGGTTGGCACCAAGGAGATGTTGCCGCCGCCCGAGGTGCGGGCGTTTTGAGCGATGGTCAACGGATGCAAATCGACAACACGGGTAGTCAGTTTGCGATATTCATTCGGTGAGGGCGGGTTCTGCTGGTATTTGCCCTGGCGCCGGGGCGGGTCGTTAAAGGCCCAGTGCTTAACGTCCCCCTGCCCTCCCTGCATGATGGCGCAGCGGATGCCTGATTCCCAGCTCCGGCGATAGGGGGCGGTATCGGCCTTGGGGAAATGGAGATTTGCATCCGGCATGACGAGCGTTTTGTTAATGCGGCTGAAGCACAGTTCACGGTCGGCCTTCTCGAAGGAGAGCGGGTGTTGGGGAGAAGCTTCCTTGCCATCCAGAAACCATTCGTCCATGCCCCAGAAGTGAGCCGAGCGCACGTTCAACTTGAGAGCGTTGACCAGGCGGGCTACGAGTGGCAGTTGCTCGGTGGGGCCGATCGGACCGCAAATGCCGACCGGATTGTCGGGTGTGGATGCCTTCCAGGCGGTGACGTATTCTAGGGCTTCAGCAAGGTAGAACTCTTCGAGGGTGTCGTACAAGATCACCTTGAATCCTGGGCGCGACAGTTGCGCCATGTCCTCGGGGGTCAGCGCCGCGGCGTCGTGGATGATGTCAGAATCGAGCGTGGTGTAATCCCACCAATCCGGCGCGATGGAACTAAGTTTGCGCGGCATAGTGAGGGACAATTAAGCTTGCGAGCGGGAGCAATCAAGCTGGTTCTTGATCAGCGGTCCAGGCCGCGTTCGTAGGATCGATTCACAAGGCAATTGCCGCCGAGTGCATCTCTCAACGGATCGGCGCTCTCGGCGCAGAAGCCCAGGTGCAGATGCCGTCGCCAGCCTTCGGCGAGGCGGAATTTCTTCGACAGGCGGCCCAACTCCAGCGCGGCGTGTTCCATCGCACGGAGGTAAGAGTTCATCCCCTGGCTGGTGTGCAGCCAGGATTGCTGGCTGCGGTGCCGGGCCAAGGCGTCGAGCTTTGTTTTGTGGACGGTAGTCGTGTTCACGAAGATACCAGGCACGACCCTCCTTCGCAGCCCATCCCGCAACCCGTGCGGCATCGCGTGATAGACTGTGACCGCATATTCCGAAGCGGACCGGCGCGGAACGGTTCGAAAGTTCGGCATCCCGCGAGTGAAGGCCGCGGTGACTGCCAGCCGGCAGGTGATCATGTGGTCTTCCATATAGTCCTGCGGGGAGTGCGTAAGGACGATGGAGGGCCGGACGTCCCGGATGACTGCGGCGATGGCGCGCAACAGTTCGACGCTGTAAACGATTTCCAGGTCGTTGGCGAGGGGCGGATGAAAAGTGGCTCCGAGGGTCCGGGCAGCGGCTCGGGCCTCGCGGGTGCGGATTTTTCGGGTGGTGGCAGCGTTGTGTTGGGCGCTACCGCAATTGCCGCAGGCAACATTCAGGCAATGAGTTTGATAACCGGCTTGCTGGAGCAGGAGCAGCGTACCGCCCATGTAGAATTCGATATCGTCCGGATGGGCACCGATGGCAATGGCCGCTCTGCGGTTCATAACGTTTTCTTCAGTGCCCGAGCACGCGCGGCGCTTTGAAATGCCAGGCATGATCTGTGCCGCCTCATTCTGTGGTCACCGAGAATTCCGCCAGGGACGCGAAGGGTTCTGCGGGAGCAAAACTGCTCAGGGCAATAAACTTGAGGAACTTCGTTTCCACAGGTTTGGCGAGCTTGATCGTTTGCAGGCCGTCGTTCTTCTTAAAGGCACCCTGCGCCACGGGCGAACCCCAGTCCTTTCCGTCCGCGCTGATGTGGACGGCGTAATCCTTTATCCAACCATTGTGATTATTATCCTGACGGGGGAGAAAGCTAAGGCCGGTAATCCGCGCCGGTTTCGGAAGTTCGATAATAAGTTGATGCGGGAATTGGGTGGCCGATTCTCCCCAAGGAGTGTGCCACAAAGTGTTCGGGTCGCCGTCGATGGCGTTTTCGGCGGGATAGTCCTCTTCGGCACTGTCCCCGCTGATCTTCGCGCCTAAAGCCTGGAGCTTGTTCGCGAATCTCGGTACGAAAAGCTTTTCCAACCAGGCATCACTGAGTTCCTGTGCCGGATTGAATGCGGGGGAACCTGCGTAAGCGTAGAGGCCGGCCAGCAACTGCCGCGCGGCGGGGTCTTTGGAAGAAGCCGGCAGCTCGAATCCGCAGGCCAGTAACTGTCCGCGTTCGGCGCGGCCTTCGAAAATCACGCCGAGCTTGTGGTTCCGTGCAAAATTGTCAATGACCTGGAGAACAGGGCGGTACGCGGGCGGAGTGCCGTCGAGGACGAACACGCGGGAATGCTGCATTAAATCGTACCATTGCCAGTCGCTGTGAAAGTCGGTGGGGAATTGCGCGAACAGCGGGTGAGCGGGGTCGCACAAGAGTCCCATGGTGTTGGGCTTTTGGTTTGGAAACCACACCGGGCTCCAGAACACCGGCAAAAACCTGCCGCGTATGGATTCTTCGGTATTAACCGACTGCGCGAAAAACAACACTTTCTTTCCCTCGGCCAGTGCGGCTTTCGCCAACTCCCATTTTCCGCAGACCACTACATTGGGCGGCGGCTTGGCGGTGGTGTCAGCGGGATACACCCAAATATCCCAGTCATTGGCGACCGGCGTGCCCTCCAGGGCGACGCTCACATTCAACCTGCACGGCGCGGGCGCGTTAGCCAGGGAGGCGCGGAGGGCTCCGAGCGCGGTCAATCGGCCGGTCGGCGCGCTGGTCGTCGGCAGTTCACCGGCAGCAACCTCGCGGCCCTGGGCGTCCTTGATCGTCCAGAGCGGCTGGGTATTTGTGATGGCGGCGGCCCCATAGTTCGCCAGGTCTGCCGTGGCCTCGAACGGTTCATCCGCCGTGTAGGTTCGCTTGGGCAAACGCAGCAGCGGCACGGTTGGGCCGCAGAATCGGCGAAAAGCTTCCGGCGCAATAAACCCTTTTGAGTCCCAGAACGGGTCCAGCGGCCCGATCAGCGCGGTGCCCTGCGTGGGATAATCGTGCAGGTCGAGCAGCGAAAACCCGGCGTATCCCGGCGTGCGAAGCAGCACCTCGATTTCCTCCTTGTAGAGCCGTACGGCGAAACGACCCGAGGCCTGCACGAACTTCGGCGCCAGCTCCAGCAAGCGCTTCTTTTGCATGGCCTCGCAGATCAGCTCGAAATTTTTCGGCGCCATGACACCGGTGTATTTCATCATCTCGTTAAAATCCGGGAAAAACATCCATTGGCCGATCTCATGGCCAATGATGGGCCGGGGATCGCCAGCAACCACCCCTCGCAAATTGTGCCGGGTGCCCGGGCCCTGAATGCCGCGGCCGGTATCGCTTTCCGTCCACTGCCGGTTGGGCGTGGTCTGCGCCGCCGAAGCCGACGAATAAAGGTGCCGAGGATCACGCTTCATCAACAGATCGACCCACCGCGTCAGCAGGGCCGCTCTGCCCCCATACTCGTTGCCCAGGGTCATAGTGCAAAACGAGGGGTGATTGCCGTAGGTATCGACGATCCGTTTGAACTCCGCCTCGATGAACGCGTCGCGGGCAGGGTCGGCGCCGGCAGGGACGTTGGCCTGCGGCCCTTCGACCTGGAGCATGATTCCCTCCGCGTCCGCCGCCTCAAAGGCCGCTTCGGGCGGACACCACGAGTGAAACCGCATGAAATTCAAACCATAGGATTTGATGATCCGGTAGATCCTGTGCCAGCCCGCAGCATCCGTGGGGGGATAACCCGTCAAAGGGAAAACCGAGCACTCGAGGGTGCCGCGGAGAAACAATGGCCGGCCGTTCATGACGAATTGCGTGCCTTGGGCCGCGAAATCGCGGAATCCAAACGTCGTGGATTTCGTATGTGCACCGCGGTTCAGAATGGCACGGGCTTCGTAGAGTTCGGGCGCGAATTCGTCCCACTCATGCACCGGGCCGGCGTCGGCGATGGGCAGGTCCGCGGCGAACGTGCCGCCGGCCGGGTCCCAGGAGACCTGTAGCTCGTGCGCCGGCGTGGGCCGCGCGTCATAACGATGGGAAAGACTTATTGCGAGCACGCCGTGGCCCGGCTTGCCGGTGGCATTCCCAATTCGGCCGTTCACGGTGACCGTCTTTGTGGCCAGATACGGATAGACCTGCAGGTCGTCGAGCCAAACCGGCGGGGTGGCGCCGAGTTCGATGCGCCCAATGATGCCGTTCATGTTGCCCCAGGTGCCCCCAAAGAGGGCGGAGACGAACCGGCCCAGGTCGAGCTTGACGGTGTTATCGACGCAAATGGTCAGGCGATGTTTGCCCGGCGAGACGCCGGTCCCGAAATCGTAACAATGAGGAGCAATGAGGCTGTCTTGGTGACCGATGAATTTACTATCGAGCCATACTTGCGTGACCCAGCGCACACGCTCCAGAAAAAGGGTTACCCGCTGCCCCTGCCAGGACGCCGGGATTTCGATGTCCCGTTGGTACCAGGCTGGACCGGCATAGTCGTAGAGGCGGTACGGCCCTTCGAGTGTCGGAGGTTTGGTGTTTCTGGGGCCAAGTCCCGCATCGTCAATGGTTCCGGGCAAGTGAATGGTTCCCGGCAGTTCGCGGTTGAAGCCCTGGGCATTGGTACCGGCGATTTCGAACCGCCACTGGCCGGCGAGGGAAACCGGCTGTTCCGCCCGCGCGACCGCGAACGTGACAGAACTCATCATCCCCAAACAGAAACCTGCGAGCCATGGAGCCAATCTGACTTTCCGATATGTGTCCATACCAGGCGGAAAGTCTGCGGGACAAAGCCCGCTCTTGGCAATGAACAATCCGCTGTTTAACATCCTAAGCCACTAGCTCAAGTCCACCAGAACCGACCCAGTATTGACCTGCACATTAGGGTTGTCGAAGGAGTTCAGTCTGGCTTCTAATGGTTCATAAATGTCAGCCAACCTCTCGAATGATTTCGTCACGCACCTGGAGTGCGCCCAATGCGGCCAGCGCTACGACCATGCCCAAATCCAAAACCTGTGCACATCCTGCCAGCGCCCGCTCTGGGTGCGTTACGACTTGCCGAGGTTGAGGCAACAATTCCCGAAGGCGGCGCTGGCGGGGCGCCCGCCGACGCTCTGGCGTTACCAGGAGATGCTGCCGGTGCGTGACCCCGGTAACATCGTGTCGCTGGTGGAGACGGTAACCCCGATTCTGAGCACGAAACGCCTGGGATCTGACTTTGGGGTCGAAAACCTCTATATCAAAGACGAAAGCCGGCTGCCCACGGGCAGCTTCAAGGCGCGTGGAATGGCGATGGCGATTTCCAAGGCGAAAGAACTCGGGATCACCAATGTCGCGGTGCCCACGGCTGGCAACGCCGGCGGGGCGATGGCGGCCTACGCCGCGCTGGCCGGAATGAAAGCATATGTCTTCATGCCGGAGGACACGCCGACGATCAACCAAAAGGAATGCTTCCTCTTGGGTGCGAAAACGTTCCTGGTTAACGGGCTGATCACCGATTGCGGGCGCATCGTCGGCGAGGGGAAGAAGGCCAAGGGCTGGTTTGACGTTTCGACGCTCAAGGAACCGTACCGAATCGAGGGCAAAAAGACCATGGGCTTAGAACTGGCCGAGCAGTTTGACTGGGAGCTGCCCGACGTGATTCTGTATCCGACCGGCGGGGGAACGGGCCTGATCGGAATGTGGAAGGCATTCAAGGAACTGGCGGCCCTCGGCTGGCTCAAGTCGTCAAAACGACCGCGGATGATTTCGTGCCAAAGCGATGGGTGCGCGCCGATCGCGGTGGCGTTCGAAAAAGGGGAGCGTTTTGCCAAAAAATTCGAAAACGCGGCGACGATTGCCAGCGGCCTGAGAGTGCCGGCCGCGGTGGGGGACTTCATGATCCTCGACGCGGTGCGCGAGAGCGGCGGGTTGGCGCTGGCAGCACCGGAAGGAGACATTCCCAAGTGGATGCAACTGGCCGCCGCGCGGGAGGGAATCGCCCTCTGCCCGGAAACGGCGGTTTGCCTGGGCGCGCTGGAGATTCTGCTCAAACGTGGAACCATCCGACCCCAGGAGCGCATCCTGGTGTTTAATACGGGCGCCGCTCAGAAGTACCCTGAGGTTGTGCACGAAAAACTCCCGAGGCTGGATATCCGGCAGCCGATCGATTGGGCGGGTATCTGAGCGGCCTAGGGAGAAGTTGCGTGGACGCGATAAAATCGCGCGGGCCCGGTGTTGGTGATGATCACGACGCCGGAGTTGTGGGGCGCGCCGGGGAGGGCCTGCCAGCCAATCACGTCGCCAAGCGCAGCCCTGGACTCGACAGTGTGGGTGTAGTTCGGACATGGGCTGAAGCTCAGCTGGAACGTGCCGCCGGGCCGACCGCCCGCGGCCAGAGGGGTCACCAAGAGATTCAGCGCGCAGGGGATGGAACTCGTGACGCTGAGATCGGCGAAAGCAGCGCTGTAGTCGCCGCCGACGTAGGCTGCTCCACCGCCTGTCGGCGCCACCTGGAAATCGGAGCTGAGAGACGCACCGGAACCGGCCTGGACGAGAAACCGGGTCTTGCCACCCGCCAGACCGGTAACGGGTATGGACATCAACTCGACCGGATTGGCGACGCCAGCGCCGGGCAGGTTGAGGAAGGTATCATAAATCGCGAAGCGGTTGGCACCACTGTTGGTGCCTTTGGACGAAAGCGACGGGTCATTGTCGGAAGCGGTCTTGAGCATGGCATTGTAATTCGCGCCGACGGCAGCGCCATTGGTATTGAGGACATTGACGTACCACGAGAAGATACGGTCGGAGGTGGGGCGAAGGCCTGGCACGACTTGCGCGGATATGTGCAAGGTGGTGCCCTGCCCTACTGTCACCAGGTTGGTATCCAGGCGCATGGTGACGGCGACGGCCTGGGCGCTGGCACGGGGCGAACTCCCGAGCCACTGGATGAGCGCCAAGACAAGAATTGCGTAGATCCGAATGCTAGATGCTTTCATAACATGTGTCCTGATTTGCGTGTCCACTTGAGCCACAGTTTCCGGCCAAAAAGATGTTCCCAGGTTGGAGTGCCGTCATCGGCACTCTGGAACTGAGATCGCTGAGCGAAAGGATAATCGCCCTGATCGCGGGCGGCGGACCAGAGGTTTGGCGGGGCGAAGCCCGAGCCGAGCGGGGTGGTTTGAGGTGTCGCCGCCAGCGCCTGAGAGAACGCCGGCGAGGGGCCGGTAAGCTGCGCGGATGAATTGATTGGAGTAAACACGGAGGTTTGAACGGCGAGAGCACCAACAGGTGAGCGCATCGGCGACGAGAACGCGGCGGCGGGGGCGGCCAGAGTAGCAAGGTAGTGGCTCTTCACAATAGCTACGTCGGCCGACGTGACCTGCCCATCGCCGTTCAGGTCGCTGTTGAGGTTCTGGGTGCCTGCCGGCTTAAGCAGTTCCTGCCAGACCTGGTAAAGGTCCAGATCATTGACGACTCGGTCGCCGTTGGCATCGCCTGTGAGGGCAAAGAAACGGAAATGGAAATCCGCAGCCATGGGGCTGTTCGAGGCGTCGGTAACACCGGCACCAAGAACGACCAGTTCGTAGTTACCATCGGGCAGTTGTTGGTTGGCCAGCCCCGGGAATGTCACTGTGGCCAAGTACAAGCTTGCGTCGAAGGCGACGGCGAAACCGGTAACAGTCGCGCGCGTATCCAGGTTCGTGAGAGTAAGGTCGGCGGCAGAAAGACTGGCGGAGACATTGCCGTTGAACTGAAGCAGCACGTTGAACACCCGGGAGCGTTGTGCCTGACCGCTGTTGACGGTCGAAGTGACTACCGTCAGGGCGGGCGCGGGGAGTGTTGTCAGGTAGTGGGCACGGACGATGTCGAGATCGGCCTGGGTGACCTGCCCGTCACCATTGAGATCGAAGTTCAGGTTCCGGGAGGCGGCCGGCAGGAGTAGCTGCTGGTAGACGGCGTAAACGTCAGCGTCATTCACCACCCGGTCACCATTGACATCCCCGCTCAGGGCAAAGAAGGCAAAGTGGAAATCGGTGGCCATAGGCCGGCCCTGAGTGTCGGTGACGCGCGACGCCAGCACGACCATCTCGTAGTTGCCGTCGGGAAGTTGTTGGTTTGGCAGGCCGGGGAAGGTCACCTTCGCGCGATCGGTGGTCGGATCGAAGCTCAGCGCCAAACCGCTGACCGATACGCCCGTATCGACGTTCCAGAGCACCACGCTCGAGGCAGTGAGCGTCACCGGGGCGCTGAACTGCAAGACGACGTCAAACACGCGCGACCGTTGCGCGAGCCCGTCGTTGACGCTCGCGCTGACCACCGTGACTTGCGGGATGGTCAGAGTGGCCAAATAATGCGCGCTCACAATGCCGAGGTCGGCCTGGGTGACCTGTCCGTCTCCATTCAGGTCATAGTTCAAATTTCGTGACGCCGCCGGTTTGAGCAGCTCCTGCCAGACGGAATAAATGTCGGCATCATTCACTGCCCGGTCACCATTCACATCCCCCGTCAGGGCGAAGAAAGTGAAGTGGAAATCGACGGCCAGAGGCCGGCCCAGCGCGTCGGTCACGCGCGAAGCTAGCACCACCAACTCGTAATTGCCGTCGGGGAGTTGCTGGTTCGCCAGGCCGGGGAAGGTCAGCCGGGCACGGTTGGTAGCAGGGTCGAAAGTCAATGCCAGTCCGCTTACCGCGGTGCCGGAATTGACGTCCCACAGCGTCACGCTGGCGGCGTTGAGATTCGCGGCGCCGCTGAACTGAAGGACGACATCGAACACACGGGACCGCTGCGCCTGACCGTCGTTGACGCTGGCGCTAACCACGGAGACCGGCGGTGGCGCCAGCGTGGCCAGATAATGGGCGCGTACGAGGTCGAGATCGGCCTGGGTCACCTGGCCATCGCCATTGAGGTCATCGGCCAGGTTGCGGGAGGCCGCGGGTTTTTGCAGCTCCCGCCAGACCGCGTAGAGGTCCGCGTCATTCACAACCCGGTCACCGTTGGCATCGCCCGCCAGGGCGAAGAAGGAGAAGGTGTAGTTGGCGGCCATGGGCTTGCCGTGCGAGCCGGTAATGCCCGCGGCCAGCAGAGTGAGAAGGTAATTGCCATCGGGCAGTGACTGGCCGGCGAGGCCCGGGAAGGTAATCACGGCCTGGTTGGTGGCCGTATTGTATGTCAGCGCGATACTCGCCGTTGGAATGGTCGCGCCCGTGGTCACGTTGGTCAGGAGCGTGTTGCCGGTAGTTAAAGTGCCAGAGACATTGTCGCTGAATTGGAAAGTGAGGCTGCCGATCCAGGAGCGCTGCGCCGCGCTGTTGTTGATCGTCGTGGACACGACGACCGGCGGCAGGTTGGGCAGCACCGTGACGGCGAACGTTTGGGAGGCGGTGAGCGGCGGGACGTCCTGGTCCGTCACGATTACACGGATGTTATACACGGAACCAGCCTGCGCCGCGGTGGGCGTCCAGGTGAACACGCCGTTGCTGGTAATCGCGGCGCCGGCAGGCGCGCCCGGCCCAAGATTGAAGCTGAGAGTGCCGACGTTGTCGGGATCGGCGGCCGTTGCTGTGAAGGTCAGTAAGCTCCCGTCATAGACCGATTTATCGGCAATGGGCGTCAGCACGGGCACACCGACCTGGAGGAAACTCAAGTAGTTCACGCCGCCGGCGATGGCGTTACCGGCCTGATCGGTAATGGTGGAACGAACGATCAGCTCGTAGCGCCGCGACGCCAAGGGCCCGGAGAGATTGATGGTCGCCGTCTTCGTCGTCGCGTCGTAGGTTACCCCAGTGATACGGACGGATTCATCGACGTCGCTTGGCGTGCCAAACGTTTCGAGGATCGTCGAGAACAGGCTGTAATTTGCCACGTTGGTGATTGTGGTAGCGTCCATTTGCAGATTCTCCTGGAAGACCACCGTAAAGCGCGTCGGACCAGTGCCAACCGGACCGTTCGGAGTGACGGAACCGACGATCGGGGCAGTCAGGTCCAGGCGGAAGTCACGCACAAAGTTTCCGCCGGCGATGCCGTTGCCGTCGCCATCGAGCGCATTTCCCGACTGGTCGACAATGGCTCCGTTGGCGCCGCTGATCAACGTCAGCCGATAAATCCCCTGAGGGAGTTGCCCGTTCAGATTCACGGAAACGTCCTGTGAGCCGGGCGTGTAGCTGATGCTGCTGATTTGTATGGGGACGTCATCGGTTGTACCCAGGAGACCATCCGGACCGGCCTCGACGAGCGAATAGAGGGAGAGGCTTTGCGCGCTGAGGGGTTGGAGCGGCTTACTGAAGTGAATTGTGAAGGTGCTGAAGCGCGCGTCGCTGAGCGGGTTGCCGCTTGCGCCGAAAGGAAGAATGCTGACCACAGTCGGCGGGACGATATCCGAGCTGGAGCCCAGGAACTCAAAGGCTCCCATGTCGTAGAAGCGGTAAACTCCGGCGCCGGTGTTCGGGGTGCCAGGGTCGTCGACGCGCGCGTTGCCTTCGGCGTCCAGGGTAGGCGCGACGTCGCTATTAGCGGCGTCGATCACGGGTGAATGGGCCTTGAGATGGAAATTGTCGTCCCGCCCAAAGTCAGCGAACTGGCTCTGAGGATCCGGTTGGGTCCAGCCCAGCAAATTATCGGCGCCGTTGATGTCAATGAAACCCGGGTCGACCGAGAGGCTGTGGGCATCCTTTCCGGACACCGTCTGCCAGGCGGCCAGCGTGGCGGAGTTAGGCTGGGTGAGGTATTTGCCGACATTGGCGCCTGGCCGCGTCGGGAAGATGTCGTTGTAATCGCTATCGAACCCGGTGAGGCTCCCGATCAACTCGACCCCAAAGCCGCCATTGATCACAATGATGTTGTTGTAAAGGTTCAGCGGCTGGTTGTTGCTTTCCCAGCGGATGGCGCTGCCGGTATCGTGGTAGATGGTGTTATTGACGATACGAACAGCGCCGTTGTACTGAACGCCATGGACGTAGATTCCATAGTTGGCGTTCTGATAAACCAGGTTGTTGAGCAACTGAGTGCCGCCGCTGGAGCTCCCGTCCACCTCGATACCCACCCCGTTGCCGTAAACGATGTTGCCATTCGCGAAAACAACGTTGTTGTCGAACAGGAGACCCCGGGTGGTGTTGCCCGCCACGCGATTATTGTAGATGCGGCCCAGGCCAGCCTCGATGCCGATCGAGTTTCTTACCGAATAGTTGTCGTAGACCCAGGTATTATCGCCAGCGCTGTTGTCGGCATAAATACCCGAGCCTAGGTTGGCGGTAGCCGTATTTCCATAGGCCTCGACATTGCCTTCCAATTGCAGGCCGGTGCTGTTGTCATGCAGATTGTTTTGATAAGCCAGAGTGCGTGCCGCGGCATTGTTGTCGTTGACGAACAGGCCGCGGCTGTTGTTCCGGGCCTCATTGCCATGGATGACACCCTGCGTCAACGTGATGGTCATCCCGTTCGTGTTATTATAGGTAAGGTTGTTGGTGAAGGTGAGGGCGTCCGCCGAATCGATATCGATGCCATCGCCGAACTGCGCGCCGAGTTTGTAGGCCACGTTCCCGTCAACCGTCATGTGGTAGCCGCGCAGGTAGAAGCCCGTGTTTTCATCGGTGCTCGAGTTACCAGCAGTGCCGTAGGCCGTGTTGCCGCGGACCACCGCATTCTGGACGTCAGTGTTAACGTAAAAGCCGCACGACGCGTTGTTGAACGAAACATTCCCTATCAGCGTGAGTCCAACCGCGCCGGAAGCGACGAATCCCTGTTCCGCGCCGGTAAACTGGAGGTTCTGGATCGTAACACCCGTCGCCCCCGTTAACTCGATGGCATAACGCCCGCTGCCGGGGTTGCCGCGGCTAAGCACCGCCCCCTGTGACACCGCATTGAGATAGTGCGTCGCAATCCGGTCAGGCGACAGCACGTAGTTATAGATCGCAGCTTCATCGACGCTGCCGGTGAAAGGAATCTCCCCGGTCCAGTTGCTCTTGCCGATGAAGTTGCTTGTGCGCAGAACATTGTTGGGCACGTTGACCGTCCCGCTGGCAATCGGCCGTCCATTCTTATAAATCACCGCCGAACCATTCGGTCCGACCGTTGCCGCGATATACTGCCACTTGTTGAGCTCCAGCGCACCCCCACTCGTACTCACCGAACCACCGGCCGACGACCCATTGTAGACCTGCAAGAACAGCTCGTTGCTGTTGCCGTTCCGGCAGAACAGGATGTTGTCGCTAGCCTGCCCTGTGCCCAGATCGAAGAACCGCATCGAAGTCGTCAGCGCGGTGGGAAAGATCCAGGCCTCCAGCGTGATCCCGCCCGTGAAGTTCGCAAAGCCCGAAGGCAGGCTGACGTAGCTGCCGTTGGTCCCGCCCGAGAGCGTAATCGCCGTGTTTGAGTCGCCGCCGATGGCCCCTGGTGAACCCAGCGTGGGATTGTTGACGTAAGTGCCATTGAGGAGATTGCCCGAACCGTCGGTGGCCGTGGCACCGGAAGCATCCCCTAACCGATAATAGGCCGTCGGCGAATCACCCAGCACTACTTGTTGATACCCCGGGCCAAGATTCGCGTTGGTGGTGGGGCCAACAATGGTCACGCCGGAGTCCGCGGCCGAAATCTTCACGTTCGTCGGGAGATTGTACACGCCGGTGTCCACATAGACTGTGTCTCCGGGTCCCAGGGTGTAGGCTCCCAGCAGTGCATTCAGCGAAGACATGGGGTCGCCCGGCGTGGTGCCGCTGTTGGCATTGTTGCCGATCGCGGTTGTGTACTGGTCACCGGTTCGCGAGCCATCGTTGACGTAGAAGCTGTTCGTCGCATTGCCGACCACGAATGTGCTGCGTGACACATCCTGAACGCCGGTATGGCTCGGGCTACTGATGCGGATAAGCCCGTGGAGGGTTGGCACCGTCGGATTCCAAGCATACCCGCCGTCATTGACGCGCCCCGTCGCCAGCGTCGTAAACGTAGCGCCGTTGTCGCTGGAGAACTCTATGGTCAGCAGGTCCCCGCTCGCGAACCCAACCGAGCGCCAGAGGATCAACGAAGCCTGGCCCTGACGGACTTTTTCGCCCCCGATAAAGGTCAGCAACTGGACCACGATGGTGTGCGATTTGGAGGCCTGGGCGGTATCGCCTTCGAAGCCGAGGTTGATGCGATTGCCGTTGGCCGCCGGCTCCAGGTTGTAGGGCGAAGCCAGGTCCCCAGCATCAATCAACGGCGAATCCACCGCGTCACTCAACCACAAACCCCCGTGATAACTCCCCGCC